>CAWJZX010000001.1:0-650000 GCA_963847495.1 uncultured Gammaproteobacteria bacterium
GAGATCAATCTGAATATCGTCCTATTTAGGTTTTTTTCTTGATTATTAACATAGAATCTCGGCTCATTTTTGTTTTTAAAAAATGACCAACAGAACTTATGCAAAGCTCGGCGGTTTTTCATAAATAATCTTCTAATTCTTTATATGCACAAACCATCGTCCCTTTGACTTAATTGGTCAAAATCGCAGGATCGGGAGGAGCAGAATGTAGTTCGGATTAGCTTTGCGCCATCCGACACAACCATGTTCAATTTCTTACAAATGTCGGATCGCGTGACCTTATCCAACCTACGGAATTATCTTTATAGGGTTTACCGCGTTTTGGCGGTTTTCAACAATTGATTGTAAGCATATGAGTTTAAAACAACATTCTGCTACAGATATAATTATGGTTGTTCAAAATTAAACTCTACTAGCATTGACTCTGAGCACAATTAATAAAATTGTGAATTATTATAGAATGCTTTGTGAATTCTAATTGTTTAATTATCATTTAGGCTGTATCCGGCAGACGTACTTCAGGTGAAATCGAGCGTAAATGCAGGTCACGCTGTGGGAACGGGATCTCAATTCCATATTGATCCAGTGCCCTGTTCATTGCTAAGGCAATTTTGCTCCGAATGGAAACATATTCATCATTATCTTCTACCCAGGCACGCAGAATAAAGTCGAGGCTATTATCACCAAATCCATTGAATAGTATCTGCGGTGTAGGACTTGCAAGTAAACCTTCTTGTCCGTCAAGCGCAATTTGCAAGGCTTCAATAACTTTGTCAGGATCAGTCCCATAAGCCACACCAACGTTAATTTCAATGCGTCGATTTCGATCCGCCATTGTCCAGTTAGTCAATGCGTCCGATAACAGGGTTCCATTTGGAATGGTAATATCCGCTCCCTCGAAGCTACGAACCGTACTCGAACGAATGCCGATCTTGGTAATTTTTCCCTTTACTGAACCGACCTCGACGGAGTCACCTATCTGTATAGGACGCTCAAAGATAAGGATCATGCCTGAGACAAAATTGTTCACAATGGACTGAAGGCCAAAACCAAGACCTACACCGAATGCCCCAAGAAGAATGGTAATACGATCCATTCCAATACCCATTGCTCCTATAGCCAGCAGAAAGCCAACAACAATAATGCTGTATTTTATAACTGCAGAAATAGCAAAGGATACACCACGTCCAAGTTCCACACGCGGATAAACATCTTCATCCAGCACCAGTATGATAAACCGCGCCAACAAAATGGCTGCAGCAATTGTCACTCCAAAAGCCAGCACATCAGAAAGTGATATCATTATTGCGCCAATTTTAACGTCGCTGAACAGAATAGATTTACCAGTTGTAAAGATATAATCCCACACCGCAAATAAATCTAGCGTCGCAATAATCCAAATAAACAGAGCGATTTGTACAAGCAATTTTTTACTACGACTGCGTAAAGCTTGAGTTCGGTCATGAATAATATTCATTGAGTGTGCAAAGCGGCTATGCAACGCCAGTGAGATAATGGCTTCACCTGCGCGTACAAGTGCAATAAGCAATATTGCCAGATAGGCACTATTTAATACGCCATAACCAATCAAAACAGCGAGGCGAATGTATCCAGACACTGCGGCCAGGACCGATATAACAACCATAAAAAGCGCCACATTGAGCCACAGAAGAATATATCTATGCCATCCACTTGTACCAGGTTGATCCTCAATGTTATGTAACGCTTTCGAACGTAGTAACCAGACAATCATAACTATCGTAGCAATCATCTCAATGATTAATATATAGCGTGCTACCAAAGGAGCTGCTTCGACGAGATCCCGCAACCAATCTACGACATATAAAATAGCAAGGAAATATAACGCAGGACGCATCGGTGCTTCTATTAATGGCAACACCAGCCATAGAACGGGTAATAGCAAAAGCAGCCCTACTGCATCAGTCAGTGCAGGAGAATTAGAAACAAAGAGCAACGGTGTCAACAACAGTACCAGCAACGGTGCGATTGCATAAGGTCGTTCAAAAACCAACATATCTGATGCTTTTGCTGGATCATCCTCAACCCAGGTTCGTGCTGCCTTACGTGCCCGGTACATAACTATTGCTGTAACCAACAGTAGGAATATCTGGAAACCTAAGCGATCAAACTCTCTTTTAACAACTGTTAGAATTCTAGACCACCATGTATTAAGCTCTTTGCTTGCCCTGTCTATCAAGTCATGAAATGAAACGTCTGCTACTTCCTCACTCCATAATGCTGGTCGGTCTCGATGTGTAATGTTCTTTATTAAATTAGTTTCCTCAGACTTAATACTATCCAGCGCCTCCTGTATACCTCTGCGAGCACGACCAACCTTACCCTGCAGTGCAAACACACGGTTCTGCAATTGTTGAAGCGATCCATATATCTTGCCAACATCATCATAAGTAGCGCTAGCCAGTGTGACTAATTCAGCAGGTGCCTGAGTATCTTGAGCCTGTTTAACCGTTTTTTTCCACACATCAAGGCTCACCGCCAGACGGCTAGTCTGTTGCTGAATCACACCAGTCCGCTCACTGAGTGAAGACTCTGTGTTATCCATCCTTCGGGCCAGCTCAAGCCAGCTCTTCTCAATCTCTGAAATAGCCTGACGTGAAGAAGCAATTGCCAGCGAGGGTCTGAGCGAAACTATACCTCTTGTTATCGACTGCTCCGCATTCAATAGATCTTTTTCAATTTTGTCGAATATCGTCGACCGTGCAATCAAGGCTTCTGCCTGATCGAGAGAAGCACGTTCAGCGGCAGCCCGAGATGGTATATCTGAAAGCGATATCGGTTGTGTTGGAGGAGGTTTTTTTTTAGGTTCCTCAGCTGCTGGTTGTGTTGTCAGTGCGCTTTTTACAGGCTCCTCTGCTGCTGGCAGGATCGTCGGAAACAATAACAAGATAATGGCTAGAATTAGTATAATTACGTAATTGTGAATTTCGCAGCCATCATGGTTTTTTTCAGTTAGGTATTTGATTGTCAAGGCCTCGTTATATCGCCACAAATAAACTGACGGCGATTAAATTATATATTTCTAATCATAGGTCAAAGTTAAACAAAACTACAGAGCATAAACAACGACTCCAAATGAGATTCACAGAATAACTAGAATATTGAAAGCTAGAAATTGCACCTAAAAGCCCTAAGAAAAAACGCTTCAAATGACTAAAAAGCAGTTAAAAAGACACCCCCCACTTTTACACGGCTTTTAACCGCGCCCTTCAGGTAATCGTCGCAAGGCTCCGACATTGTCTCGGCTGCGCCTCGGCTTAGTGATTTTTATGCGGCTGCGCCTTCCCTGCGGGTCAGCATTAAACAACAATGCTGTTGTCTCGCTATTGCTTATTTCGTTTTTTGAAATGATTAAAAGAACTTATGCAAAGCTCGGCGGTTTCTACTGTTGGAGTGCTTTTTAGGTCACATCGAGTGTTTACATTCGTTGCAGGCATAAAAAAAGCCCGGAAAAACCGGGCTTTTTTGTGATTTTAAATCACTTTGGTGATTAAAATTTTCGGGATTTCAACCAGCCAAAATAAAAAGGGGGGCTAAAGGACTAATCCCCCCGAAAAAACGTCAGGATTGATAGGAAGAATAAAACCTGACGGTACTACTGCCTGCATTATTTCAAACGGTAAGTAACACCCATGTTAAGACTCTTATCCAAGTCATCATTATCGTTGCCGTCGATGTTATCTTCCAAATCTACCAATTTGGCAGTTACATTTAAATCTAACTGATTAGTTAAATAGTAACGGTATGTAGAACTAAGTGTATTAGTCGTAATGTCATTCGCCTTATCAGACTCACTATGGTTTAAGGTCCACTGGTTTTCCCAGTCAATACGATCAGTTAACTCTTTGGTTAATGACATCGCATTGTTTAAAACATAGCCGTTGTTGTTGTCATCTAAAGTAGCAGTAACAATCGCTTCGTCAGAGAACTGAACAGTATTGCCAATAGGTTTATGATATTCACCACCGACTTCTAATGCAGGTTTGCCATTTTCGCCATCAAAGTCTGTAAGAACGGCACCAACACCAGCACGTACCAACCAACCATTTTTACGCGTTGAAATTCGCTCATTTACCAATACATCGTATGATTTCAATACTGCACGAGCGCCTAAATCGCCGCCGCCTTTTACCATGCCAGATGATTTAAGTGCGTTTTCTATGCCTTCAACCCAATACTGGTAATAGTCAGCTCCACCATATTTCGAGCGGTACTCATTTTCCTTAGAAATAACTACTGCAACTTCCTGGTATACAGCATTAGATGGATCACCTGTTAGACTGCCACGCGCGCGTAATTCCTGAATCACACGTATTGCACGAGCCATTGGAGTTACGTTAACCACACGGCCATAACCTAAACCAGCAGTGATTTTTGTAAACGGGTCAACCTGACCTTTTTTAAGACCAACTTCACCTTTGCCATACCAGAAACCCGCTTTGCTACCTGGCGTAAAATATTTGTCACTAGTGATAGAACCCAATGCCTGATAATCAGACTGGTCATCATCAGCATTATTAGGGCCACGGCTACGTGAACCAGAACCTAAAAAGTCGATTTTTGTATTACGGTCAGGTGAGCTAAATACCTTTTCATAATCAAGTGTCAAATCCAGGTCATAACTGGTTTGCTCCTGGTTACCGCTGTCCAGGTTAAACTGGCCAGACACATAAGCATCTTCATAAGAAGATGTAGCTTCTTGATAATCAGTAACAGAAGGCTCAGCAGATACAGTTGTTACTGCACCAGTGAATGCCATCATTACAGCAGCAGTTAGCACATTTTGTTTTTTCATTGAGTATTACCTCTATTTATTAAATTAAAATTTTTCCCTTAAAAAGGGCCTTAAAAAATTCCGCAAAAAATATCGGACTTATTCTTTAGACTTAGCATGTATTTCAAAAGTCACAAAATAATATGTAAAAAAACAACATTTTTCATAAATAAAGCAAACTACTGAATTTATTGAATATAATTTCAAATTATTATTAATCTAGTCTTCCAGTTATTTACAAGACTTACAAAAAAACAACATTTATTGGAACAAATTGATACAATTACTTTATAAATACTAGTCGTGATGTGTTTTACACACAAAGTGGACATGAAGGATCCCATTAAGTTCGCAAATAAACGATTACCCCCCCAACCAGAAATTAAACCCATTTAAAGAGAATATTTTTTGTGACTTTTGTCTCATAGCCCTAGTCTCAATACTGTTACGCAATGCAATACCGACTTGATTTACTTGATGAAAATGCACTGATTAAATTGTGCAAAGATCAGCTTCCTTATATTCCTACGGGTTTTGAGGAGCTTGTTAAACGCTATCAAAAGAAAGTGTTTTATCTTTGCAAACGCTATTTGTCCGTTGAAACAGAAGCGGAGGATGCAACTCAGGAAGTCTTTATAAAAGTATTCCACTCGCTGTCGGCTTTTGATAATCGATCTGCCTTTACAACCTGGTTGTTCAGTATTGCGATTAATCATTGCAAAACATTACTGGCTAAAAGAAATCTTGATAGTCAACGTTATGAATATGGCAATGAGCAGGCTGAAGAAAATTATCTTGATGAAAGTCAGGATATTGCTCAAGATGTTGAAACCGAAGATGATAAAGAATGTATTCAGGAAGCTATTAGTAAGATGAAAGGTGATGAGCGAGACATGATATTGTTGCGCTTTTCCAGCGAACTTGCACTTGATGACATTGCAAAAGTATTAGGTAAAAAATTGAGCGCAACAAAAATGGGCTTTTACCGTGCATTAGAAAAATTTAAAATTTTGTATGAGAAATATTGTTTGTAAGTTTTTACTATTAAATGATGTATCAAAATAGAAACACAAAGAAGAATTAAGCATGAGCCAAAAAGAAAACCAGGAAAGGAATGCCGAACTAGAAGCGCTGGTTAAAAATCTGTTTCAGCAAAGTCGCCAAAAATCAGGCATATCGGCAAAGAAAAGACTTAGGTCAATACTTGAAAGTTGTCTCCACGAAATCGCTTTACGAGATCTATTAATATTCTCTAGTCATCTGATTTTTGCCATGCTGACAATGTGCTCTCTGTTTGTAAGACCATTCTTAAATAAGCCTTAATGAAACACACTACCCACAGTGCTTAATAAATAACCAAGCATAATTAACGGATATATTCACCATGGAAAAAACCGTATTCACCGAGATAAATAATATTAAAACTAACGTAGTTGATAACATCAACACAATCTGGACAGATATCATCGCCTTGCTTCCGAACATCATAGGCGCACTGCTGATTTTAATTTTCGGTTTAATCGTTGCATTCATCATTAAAAAGATAAGTGCCTCACTGCTTCGTAAAATAGGTTTAGATAGAGTCAGTAGAAACACAGGCGTATCCGATGTCATGCTAGACGCAGGAATAGCCAAACGACCCTCAATACTCGCCAGTAAAATAATTTTTTGGCTGGTGCTATTTGTTTTTCTGGTGCCCGTTGCAAATACGCTAGGATTAACAGAGCTAGTTAGCCTGTTCAAGGGCTTGATCGGCTTTTTACCTAAAATTATTACTGCACTCGTAATAATTATATTCGGCATGATGTTTGCTCAATTCCTACGTCGCTCAATTATAGAAAAACCCTCTACCATAGGATCAAACTCCGCCCAGTCACTGGGCAACCTTGTCTATGGCATCATGGTGACAGTCATCGTGTTAGTAGCACTGGAACAGCTAGACATCGCAACAGAACTCTTACACGCTATCATCAAACTGGTTGTAGCAGGTATCATGCTTGCTTTAGCAATATCGGTTGGATTTGGAGCTAAAGAAGTCGCACATAATCTACTATCTGGAGTTTACGCCCGTGAACACTTTAAACCCGGTGAGCAAATAGAAATTGATCAAATTAAAGGGGAAATTCAGGAAGTCAGCACGCTTAATACTATTATTTCCTTATCAGAAAATGAGACTGTTTCTATACCGAATTCTACTTTGTATAACTCTTTAGTGAAAATATCATCTTCATCATAAGGTATTCTTAAAGAATCTTTATATCCTGGATATCTGTTTAATTGATATTTAATAGAACACCCCCCACCTTTTAAGCATTTTTTCAGCTAAATTAAATAAATTACAGACATAAAAAAGCCCGGATATCCGGGCTTTTTTATTCGATTTAAGAAACTTACTTAATTTTAACTTCTTTGAATTCAACGTGCTTGCGAACCTTAGGATCGTACTTCTTCATCACTAACTTCTCAGTCATGGTGCGTTTGTTCTTGGTTGTGGTGTAGTAGTAACCCGTACCTGCCGTTGAAACTAATTTGATTTTATCGCGCATGATTTATCCCCTTTAGACCTTTTCGCCACGAGCACGAATATCAACTAATACAGAGTCGATACCATTTTTATCAATGATACGCATTCCTTTAGCCGTTAAACGTAACTTGACGAAACGATTTTCTGTTTCTACCCAAAAACGATGCGTATGCAAGTTAGGTAAAAAACGACGTTTAGTTTTGTTATGAGCGTGAGATACATTGTTCCCTGATACCGGACGCTTTCCTGTTACCTGGCAAACTTTAGCCATGATAAATCTCCAAAATTCTTAATATTGTAAGTAAGCTTACAAATAGTTTACAAAGACCTTCGTTTGTCTGAAGGTCGAAAGGCGCATAATTCTATCGAATCATGCTAGTTGCATCAAGTTTAATCTCATCTATTTACATTTAATTTTTATATTAATCACTTCATTAACGCAAAAAGCTTTGATAAGCAGGATTATTAGTCTCTTCCCAGTACTCATAACCTAAATCATTCAAAAACTTGCAAAATTTTTCACGCTCATTATCGGGAACCTGAATTCCTGTCAATACACGACCGAAATCCGAGCCATGATTACGATAATGAAACAGACTGATATTCCAGATACCTCCCATACTGGTTAAGAAATGCAGTAATGCACCCGGGCGTTCGGGGAAGCTAAACCGGTACAGAAGCTCATCCTTGATGCCTTGTGCGTGACCGCCAACCATAAAACGCAAATGTACTTTTGCCAGTTCATTATCAGTTAAATCCAGCACCTCATAACCTTGATTCGTGAGTTTCTCCATGATTTCTTGTTTTTCAACATCACCATTTCTGATTTTCACGCCGGTAAAAACCTGCGCTTCATTTGCGTCTGAATAGCGATAGTTAAACTCAGTAATACCGCGATCACCCAAGGCGCCACAAAATTCTTTAAAACTATTGGGTCTCTCCGGAATGGTTACTGCAAAAATTGCTTCTCTTTTCTCACCGAGTTCTGCACGTTCAGCAACGTGGCGCAGGCGATCGAAATTAATATTTGCGCCGCTGCTGATAGCTATCAATTGTTGATCTTTTAAATTATGCGCACTAATGTATTTTTTTAATCCGGCCACTCCAAGTGCGCCAGCCGGCTCTAGCATGGTACGAGTATCTTCAAATACGTCTTTAATCGCTGCGCATGTTTCATCAGTACTCACAGTGATCATCTCATCGACCAGTTCACGTGCAATTTCAAATGTGTTTTTGCCAGCCTGGCGAACAGCTGCACCATCGGCAAAGGTACCGATACTTTCAAGCATAACCAGTTTGCCCTGTTTGAGGGCTTCCGTCATGCTAGGCGCCTCTTCGTGTTCAACACCAATAATCTTTGTAGTTGGACTCAAATATTTTATGTAACTTGCGATGCCTGAAATCAAGCCACCACCACCAACACAAACAAAAATTGCATCAATCGGATCTGGATGCTGGCGCAATAGCTCCATACCGATGGTTCCCTGTCCGGCAATCACATCCACGTCATCAAACGGGTGAATAAATGTCATACCTTCTTTCTCAGCCAATTTCATCGCATGTGCATAAGCATCATCAAAGGTATTGCCAACCAATAAGGCCTTTCCACCATATGATTCAACACCTTTGATTTTGATATCAGGTGTAATGCGTGGCATTACGATCGTGGTTTTAATTCCAAGCTTTGCACCAGAAATTGCGACACCTTGTGCGTGATTTCCCGCGGATGCAGCTACAACGCCTCTAGCCTTCTCTTCAGCGCTAAGGTGAAACATGCGGTTAAACGCGCCACGTAATTTAAATGAGAAAACGGGTTGTAAGTCTTCTCGCTTTAAAAAAATCTGATTGCCACAACGTTTTGATAAAGACTTTGCAAGGTCGAGTGATGTTTCAATCGCCACATCGTAGACTCTGGCAGTGAGTATTTTTTCGATAAGTTTATTATTCATTGAGGACAACTGTACGAGTAGATTAAAAAAGGTGCAAGAAATTAAAACATTTAGGTATGATGACGGCAAATATTTTAACTGGAGTATGTTATGACACAAGATGAAATGAAAAAAGCAGCAGCCGAAGCCGCCCTGGAATATGTTGAATCTGGCATGGTGGTTGGAATTGGAACTGGCTCAACGGCAAATCACTTTATCGACTTACTAGCAACTGTCAAACATAAAATCGATGGTACTGTCGCAAGCTCAATCTCCAGCGAAGAAAGACTTAAAAGTCATGGTATTCCTGTAATGGACTTAAACAATGCTGGCCAACTTTCTTTATATGTGGATGGTGCTGATGAGTCAGACAAACATCTAAACCTTATCAAAGGTGGTGGTGGCGCATTAACCCGCGAAAAAATCGTTGCTGGTGCCAGTGATAAATTTGTTTGTATAGCAGATGACACTAAACTGGTTGATATTTTGGGTAAATTTCCATTACCTGTTGAGGTTATTCCAATGGCGCGCAGCTATATTGCACGTAAAATTGTGAAAATGGGAGGACGACCAGTACTTCGTGAAGGCTTCACCACTGATAATGGAAATATCATTATTGACGTTCATGGCTTGGAGATTATGGAACCAGTAAAAATGGAAGATGATTTCAATAGTCTTGCTGGTGTTGTAACGGTAGGAATTTTTGCACGACGACCTGCAGATGTATTAATATTGGGCTCAGCTGAAGGTGCTAAGGTTATTAGCTAATAATTAAGGTTCTATTAAAAATTGAAGTGAAATACTTAGCCAGTGCTTTCTTCTGGCTCTACTAGTCTAAGCTTCTCGCTTTTTATACGATTGTAGATTTCTTCACGGTGCACCGCGACTTCTCTAGGTGCATCAATACCAATGCGAACTTGATTTCCTTTCACCCCAATCACAGTGATACTAATATCATCACCGATCATTAGCGTTTCACCAATGCGTCTTGTTAAAATTAACATTGCCTAACTCTCCGTTATTGTAATTATTTAGCCACTATCCTGGGGGCTATCTATTATTGTTATCGATTTATTCTTTGTGTGGTGCTGTAGTCATCAAGAATTGCTATAGCTTTTCATAATAATTCTTAACTAGTTGTAGTTTTTATTTTTATTTACGACCACTTTTTCCGATATACGGTGTAATGATTACATGGCAGTGCTGAACACAGACTTAACTTTTTAAAATAACACTATTTATTTTATTCAGGTAACCAGTAGCAGTGTTTAGTATGGTGAGTTCTTTTAAGAATAAGTGAAAGTATTAAAAAGGACACCCCCATGCTTTTGACTCGTTTTTTAAAACACTCGACCTAGGGGTCAGCTTTAAACAACAAAGATGCTGTCTCACTGCGTTCGGCTGGGGTGTTTTTTCAAGATATTTGAACATGCCAAGTAAAAATTAAGCTCGATCTAACTCGAATGCCTCATGCAAACTACGAACTGCAAGTTCAAGGTACTTCTCATCTATCACAACTGATACTTTTATCTCTGAAGTCGAGATCAATTGAATATTGATATTATCTTTAGCAAGCGCTTCAAACATTTGTGTTGCGACACCTGCATGCGAGCGCATTCCGCCACCTATGATAGATACCTTGGCAATTTTATCATCACCGCTCCAATTTTTAGCGCCAAGCTGTTTACCCGTTTCTGCTAAAATTGCTTTCGCCTCTTGGTATTCATTGCGATGCACGGTAAAAGTGAAATCGGTAGCTCCATCTGTGCCAATATTCTGCACAATCATATCAACTTCGATATTCGCAGCTGAAATTGGCCCGAGTATTTTATAAGCCACTCCAGGCTGATCAGGTACGCCTGTAATCGTTAGCTGTGCCTCATCTTTATTAAATGCCACACCACGAACCAATACTTGTTCCATTATATCTTCCTCACGCGTTACCAGCGTACTTTTACCGTCATCGCCATCATCAAAGCTGGATAAAACTCTAATCGGCATATTGTATTTATAAGCGAATTCAACCGCTCTGATTTGTAAAACTTTAGAACCCTGACTTGCCATTTCCAACATTTCTTCCAGTGCAAGCTTTGGAATATGGCGTGCTTCAGGTACCATTCTAGGATCCGTAGTATAGACACCATCAACATCGGTATAAATCTGGCACTCGTCTGCCTCGAGTGCGACCGCAAGTGCTACCGCAGTAGTATCTGAACCGCCACGACCCAGTGTTGTGATATTTCCTTCCTTATCAACCCCCTGGAATCCAGCAACTACAACTACTTTGCCCGCATTTAAATCTTCTTTAATTTTACTGCCGTCAATCTCACTGATACGAGCTTTTGTAAAAGAATTATCGGTCATTACTCGTGCTTGTGTGCCTGTATATGAACGCGCGGGGCAGTTTCTCGCTTCCAGCGCCAGACATAACAAGCCTATAGTGACTTGCTCACCCGTGGATAAAATAACATCTTTCTCGCGTGCAGAACCTGTTGGATTTATCGCATTGATTAAATCAACTAGCTTATTGGTCTCGCCTGACATGGCAGAGAGAACAACAACCACAGAGTCACCCCGGTTACGATACCGGACTACACGTTTTGCAACTTCTTTAATTCGTTCTGCCGAACCGACGGAAGTACCGCCATATTTTTGTACGACAAGTCTTTTTTTCTTGTCTGCTAAAGTATTAACCATTAATCTGCCCTTCTACCCAACTTACTACTGTTTCCAGTGCGGCTGGCAATGCATCCGGATTATTCCCGCCACCTTGTGCCATATCCGGTCTACCACCGCCTTTTCCATCTATTTGAGTTGCCACATGCTTGAGCAAATCACCTGCTTTGACTTTATCTGTTTCTGCCTTAGTTACACCTGCAACGAGACTCACTTTACCCTCTGTAACCGTCGCAAGAATCACAGCGGCCTTGCCTAATTTATTCTTTAATTGGTCTACTGTATCGCGTAATGATTTAGGATCAACGCCTTCCAGGTTAGCTGCCAGAACCTTGATTCCAGAAACCTCAATCGCCTCTGATACCATATCCGAGCCTGCTTGAGATGCCAACTTTGACTTTATTTGATCCAACTCCTTTTCCAAAGCACGACATTTTTCCAAAATTTGTACTACTTTTTCTTCAGCTCCAGTACTTGGGCTTTTAACTAATGCTGCAATATTTTCCAATTGCTGAGAACGTTCTTCTACCCAGGCAACCGCACCTGCACCTGTAACTGCCTCAACTCGACGCACACCAGCGGCAACTCCGCTCTCACTAATGATTTTAAACAGGCCAATATCACCAGCGCGTTTGACATGTACACCTCCGCATAATTCAGTCGAATAACCAATATTAACCACACGAACTTCATCGCTATATTTTTCACCAAACAAAGCTATTGCACCTAGTTTGACTGCATCATCCATACTCATCACATCTGCTTTAGCTTCAGCGTTGAGTCTGATTTCATAATTAACAATTCTCTCAACTTCAAAAATTTGCTGCTTTGTCATTGGTTCAGAATGCGAGAAATCAAAACGTAGACGCTCAGCCGTCACAAGCGATCCCTTCTGTTCTACATGATCTCCGAGTACCAGGCGTAAAGCTTTGTGCATTAAGTGCGTACCTGAATGATTTAGAACAATAGCTTGACGTCGTTCTTCATCAATTTCAGCTACGACTTTATCACCTTCACTTAAAGATCCATTTATCATTACGCCATGGTGTATAAATACACTGCCTTGCTTTTGCGTGTCCTGAACTTCAAAGATATTACCATTGCAAATAAGTGTACCTGTATCACCTACGGGTCCACCCGATTCTGCATAAAACGGAGTGCTTTTTAATACGGCCTGACCTTTATCATCTTGCATTATCGAGCTTACTTTTTCTCCATTAACAAACAGAGCCTCGACATCAACGTTATCTTTGGTTTTATCATAACCACTAAACTGGGTTTCACCCGCAACATCTAATTTGTCATTATAATCAGTGCTAAACTTTCCAGCAGAACGTGCTCTTTCACGCTGTTTCTGCATCTTAAGCTCAAAACCCGCTTCATCAATAGTAAGATTGTTTTCTCTCGCAATATCGGCTGTGAGATCCAGCGGGAATCCATACGTGTCATAGAGTTTGAATACAACTTCACCAGAGATTGTATTTCCATCTAATTCTTTAATGGCAGTGCTGAGTATCTTCATACCCTGATCAAGGGTTTCAGCAAAACGCTTCTCTTCTTTGAGCAAGACCTCTTCTACTTTAATCTGTTGATCTGCTAATTCAGGATAGGCTTCTCCCATTTCAACAACTAGTGGTTTGACTATTTTATGGAAGAAGGGATCATTCAGGCCTAGCTTGTGACCATGACGGGCTGCACGTCTAATGATTCTTCTAAGTACATAGCCTCGCCCTTCATTGGAAGGAACCACACCATCTACTATGAGAAATGCACATGAACGGATATGATCTGCGATAACTTTTAAAGAAGCATTTCCAAGGTCTTTAGCATTAGAAAGTTTAGCGATAAATTTTATTAAATTCTGGAAAAGATCAATATCATAATTACTATGACCACCTTGCAAAATAGCAGCTAATCTCTCAAGACCCATGCCAGTATCAACTGAAGGTTTAGGTAATGGATGCATAGTTCCATTGCTATCACGATTGAACTGCATAAAAACCAGATTCCAGATTTCAATGTATCTATCACCATCTTCTTCTGGTGTTCCTGGAGGGCCACCCCAGATATGTTCACCATGATCATAAAAAATTTCAGTACATGGACCACATGGACCCGTATCACCCATGGCCCAGAAATTATCACTCTCATACCGTTTACCTGGCTTATCACCGATACGGCTTAAGCGATCAGCTGGCACGCCGATTTCATTTAACCATATATCCGCAGCTTCCTGATCTTCGGCATAGACTGTGACCCATAACTTTTCTTTCGGTAAACCAACGACTTCTGTTAGGTACTCCCAGGCAAACTTTATAGCATCTTCTTTGAAATAGTCACCGAAGCTAAAATTACCCAGCATTTCAAAAAATGTATGATGGCGGGCGGTATAACCGACATTTTCCAGATCATTGTGTTTACCACCCGCACGTACGCAGCGCTGTGAAGTCGTTGCACGATTATATTTACGTTTATCTTCGCCAAGAAAAACGTCTTTGAATTGAACCATGCCTGCATTAGTAAACAACAAGGTTTTATCATTACCAGGTATCAAAGAACTAGACGCTACTTCCTGGTGATTTTTACTCACAAAAAAGTCTAAGAAACTTCGGCGTATTTCAGCCGTGTTCATTTTTGTTTGCTTGTTTGACAGCATGCTTTGCTCTATGTGCATTAAAGGCGCTATTGTCTATGTATGACAGGGGAGATTCAAGTTCGAGGTGAAATTATTTATTTAAAGGATTCAGCTGTATATTTTTATAACATTTATCCATCAACTGCATGACGAATTGCATCAAAACTAAAGCCACGCGCTGATAAAAAACGCATTTGCCTAGACTTTTCTTTAAAGTCTGCAGGCTTGTCCTCACCAAATTTTTTCAATCTTTGCTGTTGTGCCAGTTCAAACCAATCAACTTCAGCTTCTTGTATTGTTTTTTTAATAAGAAAAGAATTTAAACCGCGCTGTCTTAGTTCATCTGAAATCTTTATTGACCCTTGACCTTTTGATATTCGGTAGCGCACAAAACTTTCTGCAAAACGCTCCTCATTGAGATAATTACTAGCTTCCAACTCATCCAGTAATGCTTCCAGATCAACCCCTTCTGCATATTCTTTTTTATTAAGTTTATTATAAATTTCAAGGCGGGAATGTTCGCGCATGGCAAGCGAATAAAGTGCTGAATTCTTACAGCGCGTATAATTATCTTTTTTTGTAAACCCCAGTTTACTCAATGCTTAAATCCTTTTAATTATTTAATCTCTATCCCAGTAAAGCTAAATCGATAAAAATGGTCAAAAAGGTGGGGGGTGTCCTCTAATAGATAAGAGAGGGGAGGATTATGACAACCCTCACCTTTATATTGACCAATGGGGAGTTTTATTGAAGCTAGATTAAAACTGATTACTTATATTTTCACTTCATCTTTTTCGTTATTATCTGATGTAACATCAACAACATCTCCTGTTTTAATAGGAAGTAACTTTTCGCGAATTTGTTTTTCAATTTCATCTGCTATCTCTGGATGCTCCTGAAGATACACGCCTGAATTTTCTTTGCCTTGGCCAATTTTTTCATTGTTGTAGCTGTACCAGGCACCGGCTTTATTAACTATGCCTTCCTGTACCCCAAGATCCAGTATTTCACCCACATGCGAGACACCTTCTCCATACTTGATTTCAAATTCTGCCTGTTTGAATGGAGGTGCCATTTTGTTTTTAACGACTTTGACGCGAGTACTGTTTCCAATAATCTCATCACCTTTTTTAACTGCACCAATACGACGAATATCCAAACGTATCGATGCATAAAACTTCAGCGCATTACCACCTGTGGTAGTTTCAGGACTGCCAAACATAACGCCTATCTTCATTCGTATCTGGTTAATGAAGATGACCATGGTATTTGATTTTTGAATATTGGCAGTCAGCTTGCGTAATGCTTGAGACATTAAACGTGCTTGCAAACCCATATGAGAATCACCCATATCGCCTTCAATTTCTGCTTTTGGTGTAAGTGCGGCTACCGAGTCAATTACAACAAGGTCAACACCTCCCGAACGAACCAGCATGTCAGTAACCTCTAGTGCCTGCTCTCCAGTATCTGGCTGTGAAACTAGCAAGTCATCTATATTAACGCCTAATTTCTTTGCATAACCCGGATCAAGTGCATGCTCAGCATCAATAAATGCTGCAGTGCCACCTAACTTTTGACATTCGGCAATCGCGTGTAATGTCATGGTTGTTTTTCCGGATGATTCAGGGCCGTATATCTCAATTACTCTCCCCCTCGGTAAACCACCAATTCCCAAGGCAACATCGAGGGTTATAGAACCGGTTGATATAACATCTATGTTTCGTGCTGCAGCTGAGTCTCCCATGCGCATCACAGTGCCTTTACCAAATTGTCTTTCAATTTGCCCCAGTGCAGCTGCTAATGCCTGTTTTCTTTTCTCATCCATTCTTAATCATCCTGTATTTTTAATTATGCTTTGGTTTTTAATAATTTTCAGACTTCTATATTCGACATATGTTTCATTTTAAACACAAAAGCGTACATAAAGCAAACTTTAACGATTGCCGTCTAATTCTGTCATTATTCCTTGCAAAGCAACATCTACAGCTTGTCCCCTGATTGAATCTCTATCACCATCAAAATATGCAGTTTTTGTTCTAGCTGATTTATTTCTCAGCATCCAGGCAAAACAAACCATCCCAACTGGCTTTTCCTCAGTGCCACCATCGGGTCCGGCTACACCGCTAATTGCAACAGCTATATGCGCTTTTGAATTTAATAAAGCCCCTTCAGCCATTGCTTTTACGACCTCTTCACTTACAGCACCATAACCTTCTATCGTATTTTTTTGAACACCTAACATCTCTTGTTTAGAATCATTACTATAAGTGACGAATCCGCGATCAAAGATTGCAGAGCTGCCCGGTAGATCAGTAATTTGTTTGGCAACCCAGCCACCCGTACATGATTCAGCTGATACTAGAAATAAATTTCGTTCATGTAACTTTTTTGAAACTTTTTGAAGTATGTCTGTCATAGGATAAATGTTTTGTAAATAAATCAGATGTTAAGCGTATATAAGCGGCTAGAAAAAATATTACATAGGACAACCTCAAAATTACTTTAAATTAGAAAATAATGAAGGCCCTATGTCTAGCTTTTCAATAAATGCGTAGCTGTTTAATAAAGAATAAAAAAAAGCATAATATCATGTCCAGAATTATCAAAATAGCAATTCTCTGCGTTATACCACTGTTAGTAAATGCTTGTGGAGGCGGAGGTGCTGGCGAAGAGGGAACAAAAGCTGATACCCCCATTACAGGCACTCCGACAATCTCGACTGGATCAAGTAAAGTAGCCAACCAAAGGGATGCAGCAAGATTCCTCACCCGTTCAACCTTTGGCCCAACTCAAAACAGCATCAATAATCTAGTCGCTAAAGAGACCTATGAAAACTGGCTAAACGAACAATTTAATACTTCACCTACTTATCACCTACCAAGAGTCAAAAACCTTTCCGTTAAAATGTGCTCAGATAAAAATGACAAGGGCGAAAAATCTGACTCATGGGAAATCCAGTTCCCCCGGCATCATGTCTGGTGGGAGGCGGCGACTAAAGCAGAAGATCAATTAAGGCAACGCGTGGCACTCGCGCTTAGTGAAATTTTAGTAATTTCTGATTCAGATGGCCTTGGTTTAAGTGATTATCAGTTAGCCGTTACAAGTTATTACGACATTCTGGTAAAACATGCCTTCGGTAACTATCGAAACCTACTTGAAGAGGTAACATTACATCCCGCCATGGGTGACTTTTTAAGCATGAGTCGCAATCAAAAAGCGAATGAGGAAGGGACCATTCGTCCCGATGAAAACTATGCCCGCGAATCACTTCAGTTATTTACAATCGGAGTTCATGAACTGAATATTGATGGAACAGAAAAACTTGATTCCAATAACAAGGCCATTCCAACTTATGATCAAAAGACCATCGAAGAGTTTGCCAAGGTATTTACCGGATGGAGTTATGCCGATAAAGAATGGGATCGATACGCAGGCAATTCAGACCGTACAATACCACTGAAAGCCTTTGAAGAATATCATGACAAATCAGCTAAAACTCTCTTAAACGGTGCCATAAGTCCCGCAGGACAGACTGCTCAGGCAGATTTGGATTTTGCACTGGATAATATTTTCAATCACCCAAATGTTGGCCCCTTTATCAGCAAGCAATTAATAAAACGGTTGGTTACCAGCAACCCCTCACCGGAATATGTAGCAAGTGTCGCTGAAAAATTTAATGACAATGGCAGCAGTGTTAAAGGTGATATGAAAGCTGTGGTGGGCGCTATTCTGATTGATGATGAAGCGCTAGCTACAAACAAGCCTGTTAACTTTGGCAAGCTGCGTGAGCCAATGCTACGCATGAGCCATCTATGGCGCGCTTTTAACATGCAAACATCATTAAGAGTCGGCCATTATTGGGAATCAGAAAAAACCTGTGGGCAAAATAGTTATCCTTCTTATAATTTTTATGACTCACTCCCCAGTTTTGCCAGCAAAACAGGGCAAGGGCCAATGCAGGCAAGGTCTGTATTTAATTTCTTCCGCCCTGACTTCACTCCAACAGGAATACTCAATGATAACGGCCTAAGCGCCCCGGAATTTCAGATAATTAATGAAAATACCATGGTCGGCTCAACTAATTTATACCACTTGTTAATCGAGAATTTCAGCACCAGTGATGCATTCAATCCCAGACTCGGTGATTATTCCAAATTTGATTTAAGGGAAGTCACTACACTCGCAGCGGATACTGAAAAATTACTCAATTACCTCAGTCTGGTATTGCTGAATAAAGAAATGAGTACGTCACTCAGAATAATACTCACTGAGCACTTGAATCAGGCAGATGTCTACAACGAAGGGCGTGAAGGACAATTTCAGAAAGCCAGAGAGGCTATTATGCTGATAATCAGCTCTCCCGAATATTTGATCCAAAGATAAGAACAAACAATCAGGGTTTGAATTATGAACAAAGCAAATACACAAGCACGCCGCACCTTCCTGAAGAAATTAGCGTTAGGAATTGGTTCAACATCGCTATTAGCGACACAGTGTAAATTACAGTTGATTCAAGCAGCGATGGCAGCAGATACAGATTATAGTAGTCTCACGGATTATAAATCGCTGGTTTGCGTCTTTCTTTTTGGTGGGAATGACGCGTTTAATATGATTGTGCCATATGAGCAAAGCTCCTATAACCAGTACCGAACCGCCCGCTCTGGCATGGCACTTTCACGAGAGTCGCTGCTACCCTTAAAAGGCAATCAACATGGCTTTCATGCAGCAATGCCTGATGTACAAAAACTTTATAATGATGACAATTTAGCGGTAGCAGCCAACATCGGCACACTTATTGAACCGACTACGCGCGCAAGCTATCAAAATGAAACTGCACGGTTACCTGCGGATTTATTCTCACATAGTCACCAACAAGAATTCTGGGAGACCGGAACTACTGCAAAATCAAGCATCCACCCTCCAGGCTGGGGCGGCAGGATGATGGATATGATGATTTCGGCAAACAGCAATCCAACCGAACCTGCTTTATTTAGCCTCGCGGGTAACAGCGTTTGGCAGCGGGGCTTAGAACCTTTGGATTTCGTATTAAACCCTTACAGCGGCGTAACACGAATCAAAGCCTTTGAGAATAAAAGCTGGCCAAGGTACAAAAGCAGTCGTATTGGTGCCTGGAAAAAAATCCTGCAAAACAATAGTGCTTCATTGCTTAATCAGCACATGACAAACACCTACACCAGTACTGAAGAACGTATCGGCAAATTGATTGATGAAATTGCACAAGCACAGGAAATAACTACTACTTTTCCTGAAAACAATCAACTTGCTGCGCAGCTCAAAATGGCCGCTAAAATGATTTCAATTCGTGAAAACCTGGGAATGAAACGTCAGATATTTTTTGTCGCAATGGGTGGTTTTGATACTCACGGCAATCAATTAACTGACCATGCCGAACGCCTGCAAAAAGTAAACGATGCATTGAGTGGTTTTTACAAAACCACAGAGGAATTAGGTGTAGCCGATAGCGTAACTACCTTTACAGCCAGTGAGTTTGGCAGAACACTCAGCATTAATGGTGACGGAACCGATCATGCCTGGGCAGGGCATAATCTGGTTATGGGGGGTGCTGTTAAAGGCGGTCAAATTCATGGTGAACTACCAGAATTAGCTCTGGATGGGCCAGATGATGCGGGTGATACTGGTCGTTTCGTTCCAAAATACGGCGTTGATCAATACGGCGCAACTCTTGCGAAATGGATGGGAATGACCGATAGCGATATGAATGAGATATTCCCCAATCTTAGTAACTTTGATACTAATGATCTAGGCTTCATGTCTTAATTAAATGCTTTCGCATTAAATCCTAATATACTAGACACCCCCCTACTTTTAGGGCATTTTTCAGTTTAAAAACATAGATGTAGATATGTTTGTGAAAGGCTAATAAAATCAAGGGTCTTAATGACTGATGAAGTGTCTAATGTCTCTTACTGTATCCATAGCCCAAATCAATCCTGTTGTTGGTAGCTTCAAACAAAACACTCAACTTATTAGCGATGCAATTATGCAGGCACAAAAAGATAAGGCTGATGTGATCGTGTTCCCTGAACTCGCATTGACGGGATACCCACCTGAAGATTTACTATTCAGACCTGCATTTTTGCAGAAAGTCGAAGAGTTATTGCGTGCTATTTCACAACTTGCAAAAAAAATAACCATTATAATTGGCGCGCCTGTAGTGCGTAAGCACAAACTTTACAATATGGCTTGTGTATTGCAGGGTGGCGAAATTATTGCTGAATATGCCAAACAGCACCTTCCCAATTACCGCGTTTTTGATGAGAAACGTTATTTCAGAAGAGGCAAGAAGAACGGTATTGTCGAGATCAAAGGGCATAAAGTAGGACTTTTAATCTGTGAAGATATCTGGGAACGGGAACCAGCAAAGAAGGCAAAAAAAGCAGGTGCAGAAATATTGTTTGTGTTGAATGCATCGCCTTTTCGTGCCAACAAAACCAAAGAACGCCTGGAAGTACTCAGGCGTCGCTCCAGAAAGAATGATATCGCTATCGTTTATGCCAACCTTGTCGGCGCACAGGATGAGCTGGTTTTTGATGGAGAATCACTTATTTTCGATAGGACTGGAGAACTCATTTTTCAGGCTCCTACGTTTGAATCTGGAATTTTCACCCAGGAGCTTTTCGGAGTGAAAACAAATAAAGCGGTGCAGGCTCGTGTCCAGCATAAAGAACAAAGTATTTACAATGCATTGGTTCTTGGTGTTCGTGACTATGTAAATAAGAATGGCTTTCCAGCGGTTATGATAGGTCTTTCAGGAGGCATAGATTCGGCACTTACTCTGGCGGTTGCAGTAGATGCATTAGGCGCAGAAAACGTAGATGCAGTGATGATGCCGTTTCAATATACCGCCGATATCAGTAAGATAGATGCAGCGCAGCAAGCTAAAACCCAGGGCGTAAAGTATCGCGAAATACCCATTGAAGCTATTTTCAAAAGTTTTATGGATGCCTTGTCGAGCGAATTCGAAGGGATGCCACGTGATGTAACCGAAGAAAACATTCAGGCACGTTCTCGTGGCGTTTTGCTGATGGCGATGTCGAACAAACTGGGGAAAATGGTTCTGGCGACGGGTAATAAAAGCGAAATGGCAGTCGGTTATGCAACCCTATATGGGGATATGGCGGGTGGCTATGCACCGCTTAAAGATGTATTTAAAACCACGGTTTATGGTTTGGCGCGCTACCGAAACAGTATCGGTGATGGCACTATTGAGCACCCGCAGTATAAAGAAATCATCCCCGAACGGGTCATTACACGACCACCTTCTGCCGAACTGGCGCCTGATCAATTAGATCAGGATTCATTGCCACCATACGATATTCTTGATGCGGTTTTACGCATGTTCATAGAAGAATTCCAGAGTATTGCTGAAATCGTTTCGCAGGGCTATGAGCGCGAAACGGTTGAGCGTGTCGCCAATCTAGTCTTATTAAATGAATACAAACGCCGTCAATCAGCACCCGGTATTCGAATTTCCAAACGGGCTTTTGGCAAGGATCGTCGTTATCCAATTACCTCACACTATCGCTGGAATCTGACCTAGTCAGTTTCTGAGACAACACAAACCAATGTACTTTAATCCAGATGATCGTCACATTCTTGTTATCTCAGGCAAACAATCTGAGTGTCTGAATTTTGCAAAAAAACTTGTGGCTGATCTTGATTACGTTGAAATCAATGAACCCAAAAAGGCAAGTAGCCTATTAGGGCAGGAGTTTGATGCGATTATTTATCATTCGCATTCTTCTCTGGGAAATAAATTTGATCCAAATGCTTTTGGTGCTGTCACCGGCACTATTCGCGGTGGAGGGTTTTTATTGCTATTAAAGCCCAAAAACTATCCCGCAGATAGTTTATTTCTGAAACGTTTTAATCAATTAATCAAAAGCAATGAGAATGTGCATTTTTTAGATCCAAAGCACTCTGAGCTCATGAGATTGCCTGAACCACCGCGAAAAAACTTTGCAAATGTTTTCGCGACTGAAGATCAGGAAAATGCAGTTGATGCCATTCTTAAAGTTGCCACGGGTCATCGTCGCCGGCCACTTGTGATTACCTCAGATCGTGGCAGGGGTAAATCAGCGGCATTAGGCATAGCCGCGGGTGAACTGAATAAACAGGATATTAACAATCTTATTATTTGCGCACCCAGCAAAAAAATTGCGTCGATTGTTTTCCAGCATGCTGCTTTGAATCAGGACCTGAATATAAGCTCCTATGAAGGTTCTCACGAAAAAAAGAATTTACAGTTTTATTCGCCAGATGAATTACAGCAACAACAACCCAATGCTGACTTAGTAATGATCGATGAAGCTGCAGCCATTCCAATTGCATTGCTAACTATTTTTCTGAAACGCTATGCACGCATTGTATTTGCCAGCACTCAACACGGCTATGAAGGTAGCGGACGTGGATTTGCAATTAACTTTCGCAAAGTTTTAGATAATGAAACACCCGAGTGGAAAAACTGCCACCTCAACACACCGATACGCTGGCAGGAAAATGATTCACTAGAAAAATTCACATTTGATGCTTTATTGTTAAATGCAGAGCCTGAAAAACCATCAGCAGTTGAGAATGCCAGCATTTCTGACTGTATTTTTACGCAGGTTAATAAACTGAAATTACTCGAAAATAATACGATGCTTGAGCAACTATTTGGCTTATTGGTCAGCGCCCATTATCAGACCAAGCCTTCAGACTTGATGCAGTTACTGGATGATGAAAGCATTACCATATATTGCCTAAGTTACAAAAAATCCATCATTGCCGTTGCTCTTATAGTGCAAGAAGGTGAAATTGATCAAGCGTTATCAACTGAAATTTTTGAAGGCAAACGCCGCATTAAGGGGCACCTCGTGGCGCAATCACTGTCAACTAACGTTGGTATTGAATTTGCCAGCCAACTGTCTGGCGAGCGGATTATTCGTATTGCAGTACATTCTAGTTTGCAGCAACAAGGCTTTGGCAAGCTCTTCTTAAATATACTTGTTAATAGATCAGACGCTGATTATCTCAGCACCAGCTATGGCGTTACCAAACCTTTATTATGTTTTTGGCAGGAATCAGGGTTTATACCTGTGTACCTTGGAATTAAACGTGATGCCAGCAGCGGCACTCATTCGGTCATCATGTTGCACGCCAGGTCAGTAGATGGAAATAAGGTATTAAGCCAGGCACGCCAGTATTTCTCAAGAAACTTTCCCCATTTATTATCAGATCCGCTTCGAAATCTTGAATGTGACGTTGCACTAGCGCTACTTCCAGATCAAGTTTCAACACCATTAAGCCTCGAAGAAAGCAGAATGCTCCAGGCTTTTGCAACTGGCCAACGAGGTTATGAAAACAACCTATACCTCATCTGGAAATTAGTATGCGAAAAACTCCCTGGTAATGAATTGCTTGATGAAGCCGAAAAGAGAATTCTAATAATAAAGGTTTTACAAAAGAATACCTGGAAAACGACTATCGGAAGAATGGATACAATACTCAAGGGTAAAAAAGAGGCACTTCAATTGTTGAGGAGCGCAGTTGCAGGGATTCTCAGATAAAATATTTAGATGGATACAATCAATAAAAGATTGTTGCCAGATGAAGCTATTGCTTCCTAATAAATCAAAAGTCGTCTAAAATTCGGCCGTATAGGATTAAATAAAAATAAATAATAACTTTATTCTGATTACGGGCTTACAATGAAAAATTTACTCATACAACTTTGTATGGTGCTGGGCTTATTAGTTTCCGTACCTCCAGCAATGGCACTCACTGATAGCTATTACGCCACTGGCGAGGATCTGGATTTTCTACTTGAAACGGAAAGCAGTTTTGCCATAGAAGAAATCGAATACAAACTTCGACAATTTGTGCTGTATCGCAAACTTGAAGACTTCTTATTTGACATGAACGATGACTATTCTGAAATAAATGATTAATCGACAGTTTAGAGAATCTCAGATTCCATAAAAGGCACCCCCCACCTTTTGGGCACTTTTTAGATAGTCTCAATTCAATATCGTCTTTAATACCGCTAAAAACTGATCCATTTCATCATCAGTGCCAATCGTAATCCTCAAAAACCCGGCAATTCGTGGCTTATTAAAATAGCGCACCAAGACACCTCGTTGCTTTAAGGTAAGATATATTTTTTCTGCATCATGCTGTTTTGGTTTTGCAAATACAAAATTAGCTTTTGAAGGTAATACTGTAAAATCCATTGCTTGCAGGGCTATGCTTACTCTTTCTCTGGTGTTGATTATTTTTGCACAGTTATCTTCAAAATACGCTTTGTCCTGCATTGCTGCAGCTCCACCTGCAATTGCTGATCGATCGAGCGGGTAGGCATTAAATGAGTTTTTTACACGCTCGAGTGCTTCGATTAAATCTGCATTACCTACGGCAAAACCTACGCGCAGGCCTGCAAGAGAACGAGCCTTTGAAAAGGTTTGAACAACCAGAAGGTTAGGATATTGATTGATTAAAGCAATTGCCGTGTCTGCACCAAAATCGACATAGGCTTCATCTATCAGAACGGGCCCGTCAGGGTTGGCTTTCAGAATGATTTCGATATCACTGAGTGATAATGCTATACCCGTTGGTGCATTGGGATTCGGGAAAACAATCGCACCATTTTCGTCAGCATTTGTATAATCTTCTATTCGAATTGTGAAGTCATCTGCCAATGGAATTTGCTTCGATTTAATATCAAATAGCTTGCAGTAAGACGGATAGAAACTATAGCTAATATCAGGAAAGAGTAGTGGTTTTTCGTGATTTAAAATCCCCACAAAGGCATGCGCCAAAACCTCATCTGAGCTGTTTCCGACAAAGACCTGTTTGATCTCTACTCCATAAAAATCAGCAATTGATTGCTTTAAAGCTTTTGCATTCGGATCAGAATACAAACGCATTGATTCACCCGATGCTTGTTGCATTGCTGCTATCGCTAACGGTGAAGGCGGGTATGGGTTTTCATTGGTATTGAGTTTTATGTACTGCTGGTCTTGTGGTTGCTCCCCGGGAGTATAGGGATCAAGTTCGTGGGCACGTTTACTCCAGAATTTACTCATGATGTGTCTTTAATACAATATCGAAAGCGTGATTATCAAGCTTCACGCAAACAATCGCAATAAGCCTGATTAGCTAGCGTTTAAATATAGCAACATCAAAGACAATGTAAAGATCGATAATGCATTGCCAACCACAACCATTGATGCAACTTCTTTGGGGCTTTGCTGGTATTTCTCGGCCAACATAAAGTTCAATACGGCGGGAGGTAAGGTCGAAAAGATCAGCAATTGCATGCGAAGGAATGGTTCTAGCGGTAAAAACAGTAGAATAAAAAATGCGACGATTACACTTAGCAAGGGACAAAGAATTGCACCAAGCACACCAATCCTCCAAGCATTCAAGTCGACTGTTGTCATTCGCACGCCCAATGAAACCAGCATCAGCGGAATCGCAACCTGTGCCAGCATTTCGATGGGTTTGTGGATGACTTCGGGAATTTGCCATTGCGTAAAACTAATCACCAAACCGATAATCGTAGCAATATTTATCGGCATCTTGAGCAAGTTAAACCAGGAAATTCTTCCGCCAACGATATAAGTGCCGAGTGTAAAGTGCAGTAAATTCGACATCAGGAAAAGCACAACAGCGGCGCTTAAGGCATTCTCCCCAAAGGCCAAAATTGCCAGAGGCAAACCCATATTGCCACAGTTATTAAACATCATCGACGGCACAAACATAGGCACTGATAAATCAAATACTTTGGCAATAATCCACGCCAGAACACCGCTTAGCAGTACAACAAGAATCCCGGCTAAAGCCAGTGTCTGGTAATCGACTAAGGAGAATTCCTTTTTGGATAGCGCATCTAGCAATAAAGCCGGGATAAATATCGACAGATTCATCTTATTTGCAAAATCCATGTCAATATGGCGGAATTTAGCGTAGAGATAACCCACCAGAATCAACACAAAAATGGGGAATAGAACCGGGAAGAGCATTGACATCAGTAAACGTCCTGTTCGCCTTCAGGGCGTGTTTTATACCATTTCATTGACCACATATATTGCACTAGATTTTCTTCAATCAATTGTTCTAGCCCCTGATTCATGTTTACTGCATCTTTTACAGCATCAGTCGATGGATAATCTGCTAAGGGTAGCCCAATTTTCACGGTGTATTTATTTTTTTCGTTATCGTAGTAAGTAAATGTTGGTAACGCTACAGCTTTCGCCATTTTCGCAATTCGTGAAGTTGTCGTTAGAGTCGCTTTGGACTTATTAAAAAATGGCGCAAATACAGCATTATCTGTACCTAAATCTTCATCAGGCAGGAAAATCATGACTTTCCCTGGTGACAGTGATTTGACTAATTTTCGCAGCCCTTCTTCACGAGATACAACAAACTCAACGTGACGACATCGACTTTTTGCAATCATCCAGTCCAGCACTGGGTTTTTTGAGGTTTTATATGAACCAAAAACATCGTATTTTGAGCCAAGCATCACTGGCGCAAATTCTAACATCACACTATGAGCCAATAAGATAATTACACTTTTTCCAGCCTCAAGCGCTTCATCAATATGCTCCAGCCCTTGGATTTCCAGCATGTTTAATAAGCGCCTTTTACTCGCAAAAAAAAGTACACTGTAATCTACCAGCCCACAGCCATACCAATGTAAATGTTTATGCACCAACTTATTTCGCAGTTGATCATCAAGACCAGGAAATGCCATTTTTAGATTGGTATTTATTATCGAGTAACGATGGCTATTTTTTTTATAGATTATCCCAGCGATTTTTTTACCTATGACATGACGCTTAGATGTGGGAAGTAATGAAATAGTAAAAAAAACACCCAGACCCAGCCAGGTAAATATATACTTTGGATGTAACAATGAAATGCTGAAGCCAATACCGCACTTTTTACTCATTACACCCAACCCATAATAACTGAAGTGCTAGAATTAACTATTATTGAGTTAAAAAGACACCCCCCCACTTTTAGGCACTTTTTACGGTTTTGTTTAGATCGAGAGACAAAGCGCATATTTAAAACGATTAGTCTTGCTGACGGAAGTTATACGCAATAGAGTGATTATTGAGATAATCTTCTAACCATTTCGCGGCTTTTTCGACATCTTTTTGTGGGCCTTTCAAACCGAAGTCAATTAAGTCGCCGCGCTTTACTGTGCTGGGCAAGCTAGATAAACCCACTTCAGTGAATGTTTCGAGTAGTTCATTCATCATATTCAAAAGACTGCTTTCAGGGACGCCGAGAATATCCCAGCGCCATTCAATATTTGGCGTCTTATTAAAAAGGTGTGAATAGTATGCATCCAGAACCCACTCAACCATGGGCCACGCCATATCGGGAAATCCGGGTACAAAATGATGGTGATTGAGTTTAAAACCAGGAACCTGATTTATCGGATTAGGAATTAATTCAGCATTAGCCGGAAAATCCGCCATCAAAATACGATTCGGATAAGCACTTTCACCAAACTTATCTTCAAGTAGTTTTTGTGCTTGCGGATGTCTTTCCACCTCAACTCCGAAAGCCTCTGCAGCTGCAGCTCGAGTTTGATCATCCGGGGTGGCACCGATACCACCAAAACTGAAAACAAGATCATTTGTTGCTCTTGTTTGCTTTAGCGTAGTTACAATCTCCGCCCGTGTGTCGCCGATGATTCGTACCCAACTGAGTGACATGCCACGTTGCTTCAACATAGCAATAACCGTGCTCATATGCTTATCCTGACGCGAGCCGTTCAATAGTTCATCACCAATCAGGATAATACCGACTTCCTGCTTTACAGCACTCAAATCTTTGCACCTTTAGAGAGTGCATTCTGTTTTGAAATTTCGCACTGTTTTTCAGCAGTTGAAGCCCTCCAGTCAGGACTAGTTTCTTTCCATCCTTGCGTATGCAACTGGATAAGATCAGCCAGAGCGTGAATATGATCAGGGTCATCATTTAATGCTGGGATATAATGATAACTCTCACCGCCAGCTTCCATGAAATATTCGCGGTTTTCCATATTCATTTCTTCGAGTGTTTCCAGACAGTCTGATGGAAATCCAGGGCAAATTATGTCGACTGATTTAACTCCCTCAGATGGTAGCGATTTCAAGGTTATGTCTGTATAGGGTTTTACCCACTCTGCTTTGCCAAATAATGATTGGAAGGATAATCTCCACTGATCGTCTTTAAGCCCCAATTTTTCAGCAAGTAATCGTCCTGTTTTATGGCAGTGGCAAAAGTAAGGATCACCCAGTTCAAGGTTTCGTTTAGGCAGGCCATGAAAAGACATTAATAAAACCTCACTTTTGCCATTGGTTTTCCAATGCGTTTCGACACTTTTGGCCAAAGCATTGATATAGGCCGGATGATCGTGATACTGGCTGATAAAACGTAGTTCCGGAATCCAGCGACGCTCCATATAAAATTTATAGACCGAGTCAAAGCTTGTTGCAGTCGTGGTTGCCGAATACTGCGGATAGAGAGGCAAAATCAAAACTCTTCTCGCGCCTTTCTCCTGTAATGCTTTTAGTCCAGCCTCAATACCTGGCTCGCCATAACGCATAGCCAGTTGAATATGTACAGGTCCATTAAAACGGGCATCCATTTCATTTTGCAGTAATTTTTGCTGGCGCAAACTGTAATGCATTAACGGTGAACCCTCCTCCATCCATACTTTCTTGTAATTTTCCGCAGTTGCGGACGGACGCTTTCGCAAAATAAACGCATACAGAATTGGCCACCAAATCAGCTTGGGTATTTCGATGACTCTCCCATCCGATAAAAACTGCTTTAAAAACTTTCTAACTGAAGGGGCGTTTGGCTCTGCTGGTGTCCCTAAATTCACCAGAAGAACACCCGCAGACTCAGATTTTCCATGAAAAAATGTCTTGTCACTTTTAACTTTTGTCACTGTTTTTTCTCAAATATTCAGATGAGCTCAGAATAACACAAATTGAGTAAGCTTCTACAAACAGGGCTACTAAGATAAACACCAACAAACCCTTATCTTTTGGGCGATAGGAGTTTATACTTAGGCTAATATTGAATTTTATTTATTAGGTAATAGTTATGGCACGCGTCACAGTAGAAGATTGTTTGGAATTTGTAGATACCAACTATGAATTAGTTTTAAAAGCAGCAAAACGAGCTAGAGATATTTCAGATGGCGCTCAACCACTGGTCGAAGAAGATAATGATAAACCAATCGTTATTGCATTGCGTGAAATAGCTGAAAATGTCAGTGTAGAAAAAGCAATAGAAGCAGAGGCCCGTGAAGAAATGACCCTGGATCAAGATCAGACCCAGGAGCCCATCGAAATTAGTATTGGTTAAAATAGAGTAATTATTCAGCACCGCTTTTTCATCTGGTAATTCTTAGCTGAATATTTCATCAAGATTGATTATGCCCAAGGTAGCATCTCCACCATTAATAAGCGCAACTGATTTAAGTGAGGTGGTTAGCCGTTACATGAGTAACGAGGATACAAGCCGGGTTTATGATGCTTTTCTTCTTGCTGCTGAAGCACACGAAGGCGTCGTACGAAAATCGGGCGAATTCTACATTTTTCACCCCCTGGAAGTTGCGCATACTCTCGCCGATCTTCACATGGATGCTGATACCATCTGCGCTGCACTTTTACATGATGTAATTGAAGACACCACTTATACCAAAGCTGATATTAGCGATAGATTCGGTAAGGTCGTTGCTGACTTAGTCGATGGTGTAACAAAATTGGCGGGAGGAGAGTTTACTTCACGCGATGAAGCCGCGGCAGCCAGTTTTCAGAAAATGATGTCTGCCATGACCCAAGACTATCGAGTAGTATTGATCAAGCTGGCAGACCGACTGCATAATGTTAAGACACTTGGTGTTCGCAACCCAGAAGCAAAGCGTCGTATTGCAAAAGAAACACTGGATATTCATGTACCGCTAGCAAGAAGAATGGGAATGAATACCATTCGTAAAGAGTTACAAGTCAGCGCATTCAAACATTTATTTCCCTGGCGCGCTAATTTGCTCGAAAAAGCAATGGAGAAATTCGTTACTGATAATGCAGAAACACACCAGGAAATAATCGCAAATATAACCCATTCCCTTTATCAGAACAAAATTAAAGCTCAGGTTTTTCGATGGGATAAGAACATTTATAAGTTATACAAACGTATAAAAAATACTAACGGCCGCAAACATATTGATAAATTTACAGAGGCATTAGAGTTGCGCATATTGGTGAATACAGCTAATGAATGTTATGTGGCTCTTGGTATTGTGCATCAACTATTTCATCCTAAAGTAGGCTCTTTCAAAGACTTCATTGCAACACCAAAAGGCTATGGTTTCCAGGCCATTCAAACCGCCCTGCTAACACCTCAACGCCAGCTAATTTTTGTACAAATTCAAAGCCATGAAATGTATCAAATTGCCCAGTATGGTATTACGGCTCCTATGCGATACCCAGATTTGCTAAAATCATCTGATAAATCACAGATGTACCTAAACCGCTGGTTGCGGCAAGTAGAAGAAATTCAAAGAATCACAGGTACAGCAGCTGAGTTTCTTGAGGATATGAAGGCCGACTTATTCTTAAGTGAAATTTATATTTCCACTCCAAAGGGGGAAGTGAAAATTTTGCCCAAAGGGGCCACTCCGGTTGATTTTGCCTATGCAATCCATACTGAAGTTGGAAACAAATGTGTATCCGCCATAATTGATGGGCAACCAGCACACTTGAATGCCACTCTGCCAAATGGCGCAACGGTATCAATTATTACCGATGATGATGCAACACCCAATCCAACATGGTTAAATTTTATAATTACTGCGAAGGCCCGCTCATCTGTGAGAAGCTGGATAAACAAACGCAAATCGCATGAATTTGTAGATTTGGGCAAACAAATTCTGGAAAAATCACTCAATACATATAATTTAGATTTTGCCTCAGTTCCTGCTAATAACATTCAAATTACACTTGATGCCCTTAGCCTCAAAAATGAAGATGCCTTATTTACCAGTATTGCTAAAGGCAACCAATCTGCAAAATTAGTCGCAAAACGCTTACTAAATGATGACACTTTGACACCACTTAGCGAAGATAAAGAAGACCAATTATTGCTAATCAAGGGCACTGAAGGTTTAGCTGTTAATCTGCAAAAATGCTGCTACCCAATACCCAATGACACTATTGTAGGGCGATTAAATGAGAATACAGGTTTAGAAGTTCATCGTGCAAATTGCCCAGCATTATCCAAAAGTGGGCACTCACATAGTAACGAGATTTTTAGCATTGCATGGACTGATGACACCAGTAAAGAATCACATTTTCTGGCTGCGCTAAAATTACAAGTCAGGAACCGCGTAGGTGTGTTATCAAATATCACAGACCAACTCGAAAAAATGCGGGTGAATATAGAAGATATAAATATAAGCGGGGACAGCGACATAAAAGATATGTACTTTCTGATTCAGGTTAATGATACTGCTCACTTAAGATCAATTGCCGAATCACTCAACAACCTATCTCATGTTCTTGATGTTGCCAGAGTTTTTAACGAAATTTAGCCAAACGAATAACAGGAAATAAAATGTCAAAAGAAATTATATCCACCCCAAACGCACCTCAAGCTATTGGTACCTATTCTCAAGCTGTTAAAGTTGATAATACCGTTTATATTTCTGGCCAAATACCCTTAGTACCGGAGACTATGGAAGTGATAGAGGGTGACTTTAAAGAAAACGCACGACAGGTTTTTCACAACCTTGCGGCAATCGCAGAAGCAGCGGGTGGGAATATTAATGATTTAGTGAAAATTAATATTTTTCTTACAGATTTAAGCAATTTCGCTACTGTCAATGAGGTGATGGAGGAATTTTTTACCCAACCCTATCCAGCACGAGCAGCACTTCAAATATCAGCATTACCCAAGGGCGTTGCAGTAGAGGCTGATGCCGTGATGGTTTTAGCATAGAACTGCTATTTATAAAAAATGGAAAGAATAGCCAAAATCGCTTTATATCCTGGGACTTTTGATCCAATTACAAATGGTCATATTGACCTTATACAGCGTGCGTCAAAACTATTTGACCAGGTCATTGTGGCTATTGCTTCCAGCAGTAAAAAAAACCCTCGTTTTACACTTGATGAGCGCATCGATCTTGCTGAAAAAGTTTTATCTGACTGTCCGAATGTAACTGTAAAGGGTTTTGGAATATTACTTGTTGATTTTGCAAAACAGCAAAATGCTAATATCCTAATCCGCGGGCTAAGAGCGATTTCGGATTTCGAATATGAGTTTCAACTTGCAAGTATGAATCGTAACCTTGCACCTGAAATAGAGTCTTTATTTTTAATGCCAGCAGATGAGTATTCTTTTATATCCTCGTCTTTAGTGAAAGAAGTTGCCGCTTTAGGCGGTGATGTTTCTAACTTTGTTCACCCTCTGGTATATGAGGCGCTTAAAAGCAAAGTCTAATAATCTACTCACTAATTTTACGCTGTGACCCTTGTATTTCTCTGCTTGCGCCATATATAAGCATATATTAATGAAGGTTACTGTTTTTTAACATTGGTAATGTTAAAATGCTACAACTATAGAATATTAAAAGGAATTGTTAGATGTCATTATATATCACTGACGAATGCATTAACTGCGATGTATGTGAGCCAGAATGCCCCAATGAGGCCATTTATATGGGCGAAGAAATCTATGAAATAGATAAGGACAAATGTACTGAATGCGTGGGCCACTACGATGAACCGCAGTGCGTTGAAGTTTGTCCTGTTGACTGTATCCCCAAGGATCCCAACAATGTGGAAACAAAAGAACAGTTAATGCAAAAGTACGAAGCCCTTATGGCGCAGTGATAACCGAAAAAACTAAAAAACGAGTTCAGAAAACCGCATGTTAATCACACTATCTCCCTCAAAAGGGCAGGACTTTGAAACTCCAACTCCATCAGATATTCATAGTATCCCCGACCAGCTTGCGGATTCACAACTGCTTATAAATGAAACCAAAAAACTTAACGTTGAAGATGTTCGTGAATTGATGGACGTCAGTGAAAATATTTCATCTTTGAATGTTGATCGTTTTCAACAATGGAATATTCCGTTTAATACCCAGAATGCAAAAGCTGCTCTTTTTGCTTTTAAAGGTGATGTTTATTCTGGTATTCAAAAAGAAAAATATAGCGACAATGATCTTGTCTATGCCCAAGAACATTTGCGTATTTTATCAGGACTGTATGGTGCACTTCGTCCGATGGATTTAATCCAGCCATATAGATTGGAAATGAAAACTCGTCTAGAAAATCCACGTGGTGAGAACCTTTATCAATTTTGGGGTGACCGCATTACGGAAAAACTTAATGAAAGTATGGAAAGTCAAACAGAAAAAGCTCTAGTAAATCTTGCCTCGAATGAATACTTTAAGTCAGTTAAACCTAAATTATTGAATGGCCGTCTGCTTAATATAAATTTCAAAGAAAATAAGGATGGTAAGTCACGCGTAATTGCAATATTTGCCAAAAAAGCACGAGGCATGATGGCAGATTTCATCATTCGAAATAGAATTGAACATGCTGAAGACATCAAAGACTTTGGCTCAGGTGGGTATAAATACTCTGCCGAAGACTCAACTGAAAATAATTGGGTTTTTACCAGGGCACAACCCGTCAATAACTAGTTCTATTTATTAAAAAAGACACCCCCCTACTTTTAGGGCTTTTTTGTTTACATGGTCTTTTAAATTAATTCTTATTCCTGGTAATAACCTATATGACTCATCAACTTATTCTGATGGTCGTTCCTTTTTAAACTTATCGGCCCACCATAAACGAGCGCGTAATCCCCAGCCACTTGTAAGCCCAACTTCGGTAAACCTAATATTGCCGTTACCATCAATGATATAACTTGTGGGAACTCCCTTGACACCAAATAACTCGGCTAAGCGACTGTCCTTATCTATGATGGTTGGCCAACTTTGAAGTTTTCGCTCTTGCATGTGTTTAACAACCTCTGCTTTATCACCTGATTGATAGGCAACAGTCAACATTGGCCAATCTTCCTGGATTTTGGTCAAACTGCCTTCTTCTAGCTTACAAAAAGGGCACCAGCTTGCCCAAAAGTGAAGCAATAAAGGTTTGCCGTTGTAATCCTCCAAGTTAACAGTTGATCCGTCCAACTTTACGCTTTGAAAACTCGGTGCAACACCAGAGACTAAATCTTTTTGTTGCCAAACGCGTATCCCAAAAACAATAGCGATAATAATTAAAACTTCCAGTAATAAACGGAACCACCGTCTTTTCTTTTTGGGAGTCTTTTTGACACTACTTTGTTTACTTGTATTCATCAAAAACCATCATACTCAGGTTAATGAATTAGCTTACCACAGGATAAAAAATCTTCGATAAATAGTTTGAACCCAAACACAGTTATAAATATAAAACTTTTAATCTGGCCCATAAAAAAAGCCACAGTAAACTGTGGCTTTCCCGGTCATCCCTGACCGTATACTTCCTTAAAACTTGTATTAATTACACTTCTTGACAGCTTCGCATTTTTCAATTATTAAAACTTGAACTAATGCAGAGTCTGTATCACCATTTACATCGACAATCCCATACCAGAAATGATCAGATCCTATGGCATCATCATTAGCTGTATATACGATCGTACTTCCAACAATCTTAGCAGTACCCTGAGAAGGTTCATCTACCGCCTCTATCTTCAGACCTGTACCTGCATCATTCGCTAGTACATTTATACTCACTGTTTCACCTGGGTGAACCATAACGTCATCAGGCTCAGCGTCAATACCGCCACCGTCTTTCACACCTTTAACATCAACAGAAACATTAGCTGATGCGGTATTTCCGTTGCCATCGGAGATGGTGTAACTGAAGGTATCAGTTCCTGTGTTACCTTTACTACATGTGTTAGACGGAGTATAAACAATGGTATTGCCTGATATTACAGCTGTACCAAGACTAGCGCTACCCACATCAATGATGCTTAGAGCATCACCATCTGGATCAGAGTCATTTTTAAGTACATCGATAGTAATCGCAGAACAACCTGTTGATGCTGTGTCATCAATAGCAATTGGCGGGAGATTTGGCTTAGCAGTCACTGTCACAGTCTCAGTTGCTGTTGCAGTGCCACCATTTCCATCTGAGATGGTATAGCTAAACGTATCTACGCCAGTAAAACCGGGGTTTGGTGTGTAGATGATTTCTCCACCACTGATAACAGCTGTTCCATTCGATGGCATGCCAACACTTGTGATAGTTAAGGTATCGCCTTCTGGGTCAGAGTCATTGGACAAAGTAGCCAATGTGACTGGCACACCTTGCATCGTAGTTGCCGAATCATCTACAGCTATAGGATCTGAATTAACTGGCTGATCAAAACCTTCTGTTGTAGTGAAAGTATTAACATTTCGATCATGCTTAATATTATTATGTAAAGCACGTTTAATCCACGCTGGTAATGTTGGAATTGATTCAGTTTTCCAGATTACACCTGTTTGTCCCGTTTTGTAGCCTGTTTTATAGGTTTTCTGCTCAGACACGTACTCAATATCAACACGACGGTTCTTGAAATCCTGATCAGGAGTTCTTGGGTATTTAGGATGACCTTTACCCAATCCGCGGGCAATCAAATGATCTGCATTAAATCCATTCTTGATAAGGAAGTTTCTAACCGCTTTAGCACGTCGCTCAGATAGACGCTGATCGTAGACTGGATCGCCCAATCCACAAGTGTTACCCGTGATTCGAATAGAGCCTTTATAGCCACTCTTACGAATTTGTGCAGCTATTTGCTTCAAACGTGTCTGAGCTGAAGGAATTAGTTTAGCGCTATTAAGCTTGAAGAATGTTTGACCTTCTAGCTCCATTGTACTCTTGACTAACTGCTTGTAAGGTACTGTTTTTCCTGGTACTTCCACACGAACTCGTTTGTAACGTCTGTCTGGTTGGTAAATACTAGCACCACCAAAGTCATAACGATATCCAAGTCTTCCGCTTACATCAGTATCATCAATACCGTCATAACGGAAGCCACCGCTACTGTTTGAAGCAGCAACATCTAACGACAAGCTATGGCCAGTATCCTGGAAGAATTTCTCTATACCACCAGATAAAGTGGTATTGCGCGCGTCTTTCTCATTTTTGCCAACCTTATCACTCCATTCATGATCAAGGCCTGCACGTATACGCACGTTTGAATCAGGCAGGAATTTACCCACAGTACCTCCAACACCATAATCATAAGCGCGATCAGATACCTTAACCCCATTTACTGTTCTTGTATCTTTTCTTCCTGATAAGCCTTTACTTACATGTGCATCCCAGAACAAATCTTGATTTTCCCGACCATAGCCTACAGTAGCTTTATCGTGTCCGGTTTCATTACGATCATATGCACCAAATACTTTATTTACATGTCTTGCACGTCCTGACCCATCACGAGATACCCAAGCATGATTTATTTCACCACCTCTACCAAGAATTCCGGTATCGTCTCCTTTAAGGTCGTAACCAGCCCAAAGGCCTACGCCCGTGCTATGGTTTTCACTTTCAGAGATTACGTGATTAAACTCAACATCAACATCACCATCATCATTAACACCAACACCCAATTGTGTTTTACCACCGACGTATTCGTGATTGACGCTATTCACTTGTTTGGCATCCTGATATTGTTGACTTCCAGCAGGACCGGCTGTTGCCTGTGTTGCCAAAATAGTAGCTGAACTAAAAACAAATGGTAAATATGCCCATTTGTATGATGTTGTTTTATTTTTCATTACGATTTCTCTCTATACAAAGTTAATTGGTGTAAATAAGCACCGTTGCACACATTAGGTCGATGGAATTTAACGCTTACGTCCAATACGCATTTAGCATGTGAGAATTATCTATGGAGTTGTAAAAAGATGAAATTCCACTTGTCAGAGCAAATGTGCGACTAGTACCACTCGTCTAGAATTTGATGCCAGCATTTATAGTGATGTTCTTGAAACGCTTAATTTTTGAGCCATTTCATGTAAGAAATCAAATCTTTGGTTATACTTAACCTGATACAGATTTAACACAAACTAAAAGCACTTGTTCTCTTAATTATTTGATTGAGAGCACAATCACTCTTACAATCATCAGAATTTGCTAATAGATAGAGTGTTGCTATGATTATTTTTAAATTCATTCCGTTGTTTGCATTTTTATTTGCAGCATTTTGGGGGTTAACCCAATCAGGTCACTTCCCGGAAAAGTTAAACGAAGTCCTTTTTGGCATGACCCTGCCATCAGGTGCTGAATGGACCCCTACGTGGGGCGGCTTTATTGTTTTGATAGGGCTAATCACGCTTTATATTGAAATATTTAAGTCAACACGTACCTCAAGTATTTCAATAGTTGATCACACATTATCAACTATTGTTTTCGTCGCTTTTCTTGTTTCATGGATTGTTTTCCCATGGACAATTGGAGGGAAAGGTGATTCGACATTTTTGTTATTAACTGTAATGTCATTTATTGATGTCATTGCTGGCTTTACAATTACTATTGCCGCTGCACGTCGTGATTTTGCTTTAGGCGCAAATGGCTGAATTAAATAATTTTGGAGATTTGCATGAAAACACGATTTGAATCCATATTAGTGGGTGGTTTAATGATACTCACAGTTCAACACCTATTTGCTGAACTCCCACCTGCAATGAAGCATGATTTACAACCTCCTGTTTGGGGTACTGGACGGACTCCAGTTACCTGGGGAGACTATGATCAAGTACCTATAGCACCGATGCGCACACCTCCAATGCCATATAATATACCAACATACATGGCCCCCATGGGGCAACATAGAATAATGCCGGAGATGCCTGCACCTTTTCCTGTTTTAAAACCTGTGCCAATGGCTCCAAATGAGCCACCTTTATTGTTTCCGCCTCAACCACCACCTGCTCCATTTTTTAATGCACCCGAAATGATGGCGCCTATTGCCCCATTGTTACAAACGGCTCCAATACAAGATGTATCTGATAATAGTGATAAGAAGAACTTGATGATACTTCAATCTCGTTACGACAGGGGGGTAGCTGCATCCAGACGAAAAATTGAAGAATTAAAACAGGTACTGAAAGATTCTCAAAACCAGATGGCGGATGGCAGAGAAATTATAGATCAAATTACAAATGAAGAAAGAATATGTAAAGATAAAATTACTGCCCTTGAAAGTCAGTTAAAAGAACTGGAAAGTTCAAAAATAGCATTACAGGAAAAGCTTGCTACTGCTTATAATCATGCTAACTTACAATCCAAAAAGCTAGCGGTTTTAAGCAAGTCATCCAATGAATTAAATACGCTTAAAAAGAAACTTGCCGAATTAGACAGCGCAAAGACAGCATTACAAACAAAATTGGGAACCATGGAAGCAAATGCCGGAACCCAGGCAAAAAAAATGGCGGCACTGGAACAGTCTGCCTCTGAACTAACAGCACTACAGAATGACTATAAGGCACGTAATGATGAGAATATTGCGCTCAAACAGCAATTGGCTGGCTTAGAAAAAGAAAAAACGGATCTTATTAGTAAACTAGACACACTACAGACGGCGACTACCCAAAAAGGTACGCAAGACAGAGTTGTCATTGATGGACTAAAAAAGAAACTTGCCGAATTAGACAGCGCAAAGACAGTATTACAAACAAAATTGGGAACCATGGAAGCAAATGCCGGAACCCAGGCAAAAAAAATGGCGGCACTGGAACAGTCTGCCTCTGAACTAACAGCACTACAGAATGACTATAAGGCACGTAATGATGAGAATATTGCGCTCAAACAGCAATTGGCTGGCTTAGAAAAAGAAAAAACGGATCTTATTAGTAAACTAGACACACTACAGACGGCGACTACCCAAAAAGGTACGCAAGACAGAGTTGTCATTGATGGACTAAAAAAGAAACTTGCCGAATTAGACAGCGCAAAGACAGCATTACAAACAAAATTGGGAACCATGGAAGCAAATGCCGGAACCCAGGCAAAAAAAATGGCGGCACTGGAACAGTCTGCCTCTGAACTAACAGCACTACAGAATGACTATAAGGCACGTAATGATGAGAATATTGCGCTCAAACAGCAATTGGCTGGCTTAGAAAAAGAAAAAACGGATCTTATTAGTAAACTAGACACACTACAGACGGCGACTACCCAAAAAGGTACGCAAGACAGAGTTGTCATTGATGGACTAAAAAAGAAACTTGCCGAATTAGACAGCGCAAAGACAGCATTACAAACAAAATTGGGAACCATGGAAGCAAATGCCGGAACCCAGGCAAAAAAAATGGCGGCACTGGAACAGTCTGCCTCTGAACTAACAGCACTACAGAATGACTATAAGGCACGTAATGATGAGAATATTGCGCTCAAACAGCAATTGGCTGGCTTAGAAAAAGAAAAAACGGATCTTATTAGTAAACTAGACACACTACAGACGGCGACTACCCAAAAAGGTACGCAAGACAGAGTTGTCATTGATGGACTAAAAAAGAAACTTGCCGAATTAGACAGCGCAAAGACAGCATTACAAACAAAATTGGGAACCATGGAAGCAAATGCCGGAACCCAGGCAAAAAAAATGGCGGCACTGGAACAGTCTGCCTCTGAACTAACAGCACTACAGAATGACTATAAGGCACGTAATGATGAGAATATTGCGCTCAAACAGCAATTGGCTGGCTTAGAAAAAGAAAAAACGGATCTTATTAGTAAACTAGACACACTACAGACGGCGACTACCCAAAAAGGTACGCAAGACAGAGTTGTCATTGATGGACTAAAAAAGAAACTTGCCGAATTAGACAGCGCAAAGACAGTATTACAAACAAAATTGGGAACCATGGAAGCAAATGCCGGAACCCAGGCAAAAAAAATGGCGGCACTGGAACAGTCTGCCTCTGAACTAACAGCACTACAGAATGACTATAAGGCACGTAATGATGAGAATATTGCGCTCAAACAGCAATTGGCTGGCTTAGAAAAAGAAAAAACGGATCTTATTAGTAAACTAGACACACTACAGACGGCGACTACCCAAAAAGGTACGCAAGACAGAGTTGTCATTGATGGACTAAAAAAGAAACTTGCCGAATTAGACAGTACAAAGACTGTATTACAAAATGCACACAAGACACTAAATGATGAAAACATAGTACTTAAAAGTCAACTAGCTCAACTTAAGGGCAACATGCAAGCAGCAAATGACTGCAAAACAGAAACGGTAGGTTTGAAGCAAAAATTGACCGCTTCAGAAAATCAAAACAAATCACTGATGACAAAAGTTACTGCTTTAGAAAGGACATCATCAGATCAAGCGAGAAAAATTACAACGTTAATGGCAACTGCTAAAGAGCTAGATGCATTAAAAAATGCAAATAAAAATCTTAGTTCACAAAAAGGGGAACTAAAAACCAAGCTAAATACAGATAAAAATACAGCCTCGGGTAGTAAAGATGCTGATGGAGATACAGTTGCAGATGCTAATGACCTGTGCCCGGAGACAACAACTGGATCAAAGGTAAATGAGTTTGGTTGTATGCCTAACGAGAAAATAACTTTGAAAGGGGTAAACTTTACTACCGGCTCATCTCGTTTAACAGCGAGCTCTTTACCCATACTGGCTGCAGTATCAGCAACGCTTAAACAAAATCCAAATTTAAATATTGAGATTGAAGGTTACACGGATAACCAAGGTCAAGTAACTATTAATAAACGCCTTTCACAATTTCGCGCTAATACCGTCATGATAGAATTAATAAAAAATGGCATTGATGCTAACAGGATTAAAGCGACAGGTTATGGTGATCAAAACCCGGCTGCAAGTAATGATACTAAAGAAGGCAGAGCAACAAACCGTCGGGTAGAACTGAAAATTCGTCAGTAAGAAAAACAGTTAATTGATGTAGACTAGGCCCCTATATTGGGGATTTGGTTTTTGTGGTAATGGTAACGAGCAATCTTCATGCAAAAATACAAAACCAAAAAACGTTTCGGACAGCATTTTTTACATGACCACTCGGTGATAGAAAAACTCATTTATGAAATAAATCCAAAACCATCGGATAAAATTATTGAAATTGGCCCTGGTCTGGGAGCTCTGACTTTTCCTTTATTAGACAGAATAGATTCGCTCGATGTTGTTGAAATCGATCGAGATGTTATCGCGCGCCTGCAACAAAAAAACAATGCTAAATTAATCATTCACGGAGTTGATGCTTTAAAATTTGACTTTAGAATATTACAACAAAATGACAAACCGATAAGGATAGTCGGCAACCTTCCTTACAATATATCCACACCTTTAATATTTCATCTGCTCGAGTATAAAAATTGCATTAGTGACATGCATTTCATGCTACAGAATGAAGTTGTGAAACGTATTACTGCAACACCTGGAACTAAAGCCTATGGACGTTTATCGGTGATGGTTCAATACCACTGCCAAACCGAATATCTGTTTTTTGTTGGTCCGGAATCATTCAAACCACAACCAAAAGTTGACTCAGCAATCCTTAGATTAACTCCTTGGCAAAAACCTCCCTTCAAAGCTAATGATGAGGGACTTCTATCCAGTATTGTTGCTCAGGCTTTTTCCATGAGACGTAAAACCTTACGAAATAATTTAAAGAAAATAATCAGCAGTGAACACATAGAAAGTCTGGGTATTGATCCTGGCTTACGTGCAGAAAGCTTGCATGTTGAAGAGTTTGTTAAACTCGCCAATTTAGTAACGTAATATTCCCAATTCAATGACTCCAATCCCGCTAAGTCTCTATATACACATTCCATGGTGCGTAAAGAAATGTCCGTATTGCGATTTTAATTCGCATGAAGCGCACAATGAAATTCCTGAAAAAAGGTACTTAAAGGCTCTTATAACCGACCTCGAATCAGAGCTGCCTAATATTTGGGGTAGACCCATTGAATCTGTTTTTATTGGCGGTGGCACACCCAGCTTGTTTTCCGCGAAAGCCATTGACCAATTATTGGCAAATCTCAGAGAGCTCTTACCGATAAGACCTAATACCGAAATAACACTGGAAGCTAATCCCGGTACTTTTGAGCAAGAACGCTTTAGTGCCTATCGTGGAGCCGGAATTAACCGACTTTCGATTGGTGTGCAAAGCTTTAATGACAATCACTTGCAACGCTTAGGTAGAATTCATGGTGCTGCAGAGTCAGCTAAAGCCGCAAAAATAGCTAAAGTAGCAGGCTTTGATAATTTTAATCTTGATTTGATGTTTGGCTTACCAAAACAATCAATCGAACAAGCTTTGAATGATCTTAAACAAGCTATAGATGCAGCTCCAACTCATATTTCCTGGTATCAGTTAACTATTGAAGAAAATACCTTATTTCACCATTCGCCTCCGATAGTACCGGATGATGAAATCATCTGGGAGATGCAAAAGCAAGGACAAGCTCTTTTAGAGTCAGCAGGATTTATTCAATATGAGGTTTCTGCGTACGCCCAAAAGAATAAGCAATGCCAACACAATCTCAACTACTGGGAGTTTGGTGATTATCTTGGAATTGGAGCGGGAGCACATGGAAAACTAACCATGCCCAATGAGGGAATAACACGTCATACCAAGCACCGTCATCCCGAAAAGTATATGGAAAACGCTTTGGCGTGTAAGGCGCGCTCTAGCGAAAAAAGACTCACAGAAGACGATATTTTATTTGAATTTATGCTAAATGTAGCACGGCTAAAAAGGGGATTCACTACAGAATTTTTCGAGGCCCGTACATTTCTCCCGAAATCGAATATTGAAATTACTCTGAAAGAACTCATTAATGAAGGCTTGATGAAAAAACACGCTGACCGATACAGTGCAACAGACAAAGGCTGGCTGTTTATTAATGATATAGTGAATCGCTTTTTATAGCAAAGAGGGTATATAAAGTGCAAAAAAAACACCCCCCACCTTTTAGGCGTTTTTTTGATTTAGATTGCCACTCAACTAGCCCGCCATAAATGCTTTAAAAGCCATACCTAAGACATCATCAACCATTGAGCCATCTTTATCTGCATCAAATATATTAGTTAAAAATCCTGTGTCAGCCTGGCGAGATGGGGCTGTTTTCTTACTCCCACCCAACATCTTTTTACCTAAGGACGCCATTACCATAGCCGCAACCACGGGCAGCATTTTCTTCAATAGGTTTCTGCCAAGTCCTGTTTCTTTTGATGCTTTATTCGCAACGTGACGGCTTACATCTTTATTCCCAAAAATATGCCCCAGAATATCTTTACCATCTTCAATTGTCTCTTTTCGTCCTAATATTGACGGCTCATCAATATAACGAGAGTGTTTACCTTTTTCCAAGGCGTCCATCAAACTATCAAGGCCCTTTATATCCTGAGTGTTTTGACCCAGCCCGACTGATAACGATTTTGTCAAAGAGGATATTGCATCCTTAGCCTGCGAATCATTTACACCAAAATTATTGGCGAATTCTGAAATGGCGTCTTTGTTGCTTTTATCAAAAAGTAGATCGGTAATATTCAAGATAGCTCCTTAAATTTTTAATAGCTAAAATAAGTACTATTTACTATAGACAGTAAAACTTCATACTGCAACTGAGGTGCAATATGAAGTTTTAAAAACCTAGGGAAGTCAACTTTAAGAGATCTAAAACTTAGTCCAATTCGGGCAATACACCAGCCAATGCTGGTTTACTATTTATTGAGCATGAAGATTCCTGATCGGCGTTTGAGTCAAAGCTTAGCATCCACTCCAGATTATTTTTGGAGCTCGCATGTTCAAGTGCATTTTCACGGGAAATTTTACCGTTTTTGTAAAGTTCAGCCAAAGACTGGTCAAAGGTATGCATACCATCTACTCCGCCCTTTTCAATGATATCTTTTAGCTCTTGCATACGACCTTTGCGGATTATTTCAGCAGAAAATGGGGAGTTCACTAAAACTTCAGTAGCGAGTGCGTATCGCCCATCCAGACTCGGGATTAAACGCTGCGCAATAATGGCATTTAAATTCAGTGACAAGTCCATTAACACACGGTCTTTTTGTTCCAATGGTAGTAGGTAAATTAGACGTTCAAGTGCCTGAATGGAGTTGGTTGCATGTAGTGTACTGATAACGAGGTGACCTGTATCGGCAAAACCCATAGCAGCCTCTACCGTAGCAGTACTCCGAATTTCTCCCACCATAATAACATCTGGTGCCTCACGCATTGCTTCACGCATGGCGTTTTCGTAGGAATGTGTATCAAAACCGACTTCGCGTTGACCAATGATGGATTTATCATGACGGTATGTGAATTCGATTGGGTCTTCAATTGTTAGAATATGTCCTGCATCACGTTGATTACGGTATTGAATCAAAGATGCCATAGAGGTAGATTTACCCGCACCTGTCGAACCCACAAACAAGAACAAACCTTCTTTTTTCATTACCAAATCTTTCAGAACTTCAGGTAAGCCAAGATCTTCAGGCGGCAGGATAGTCGATTTCACATAACGAATAACCATCGATACTTCGCCACGTTGAAAATAAACATTGACCCTGAAACGTCCCAGGTCGCGTACAGAAACACCTTTATTCATCTCTTTAGTACGATGAAAAACAGCCCACTCTTTATCAGACATCAACTCTTTAGCAAAAGCAGCTATCACACCTGGTTTCAGCTTATTTCTGGAGATGCCTTCAAGATTACCCATAACTTTAATGGAAGCAAAAGCGCCTGTTGTCAAATAGAGATCAGAGGCATCTCTTCTAACCATAAATTCCAGGTAAGGTATTATTTTCATTATTTTATGGTTCTCAAATTAGTATAGAAGATGCAGTCAGCTAAAATCACATCTTAGGTATATATTCGTCGATGGTTTCCATCGCCAGCATATCGGTGCCTTTAAAGAAATCACCTTTCTGCGCTTGACGACTATTAAGTTTCAACTGCAAACGTAAATCATTTACTGAGTCTGCATTACGCAAACCTTCTTTAACTGAAATCATTTTTGCATCTATCAAACGGAATAGAGCCTGATCAAAGGTACACATACCAAGGTTATTTGATTTTGCTATGAGTTCTTTAATGGCAGGAATATCACCCTTATAGATTAAGTCAGCCATCATTGGTGTATTTAGCATTACCTCAACAGCAGGTAATCGCCCGTCATCTTTAATTTTTCTAACTAAGCGCTGCGATACTACACCTTTGAGATTTAACGATAAATCCATCAACAGCTGATCACGACGTTCTTCCGGGAAGAAGTTAATAATACGGTCTATCGCCTGGTTGGTGCTATTAGCGTGCAAGGTAGTCAAACATAAGTGACCGGTTTCAGCATAGGCAATTGCATATTCCATGGTTTCTCGATCACGCACCTCACCTAAGAGAATCACATCGGGCGCTTGTCTAAGAGTGTTTTTCATCGCTATTTCATAGCTAGCTGTATCTACACCGATTTCACGTTGTGTGACTAAACACTGATGATGTTCATGGGTAAATTCAATCGGATCTTCAATCGTAACAATATGCCCCATGGAGTTTTTATTTCGATAATCGATCATTGAAGCGAGCGTTGTAGACTTACCTGAACCCGTTGCGCCAACCATGATCACCAAACCACGCTTGGTCATTGCAATATCTTTTAGTATTGGAGGTAAAACCAACTCTTTAAAGCTCGGAATATAATCTGGGATATGTCGAAGCACCATTCCCGGTGCACCGCGCTGTGTAAATGTATTTACACGAAAACGCCCATTGTCTGGCAAACTTATGGCAAAGTTGCATTCCATATGCTCTTCAAATTCTTTTAGTTGTTTATCATTCAAAATAGAACGCACTAAAAAACCAGCCTGCTCAGCATTTAATTTTTGATCTGAGAGTGGCTTCATTTGTCCATCGGCTTTAACCGATGGCGCCGCTAATGCAGTGATAAACAAGTCTGATGCATTATTATCCAAGGTTGAATGAAGCAACTTGTGGACGTAACTTACTGCGCTATCTTTATCCATTTTTATCTTCGCTTTTTCTTGTTTAAATTCTTGGTTAAATTTTTAATCTAGCCACTGTTTCAATTGTTTTTATAATTATTTACAAAAGAAAGGCTAGCCTCTTTCTAGTAGTGCTTTTGGATTATCAGCTTTTTTCATCGCAACATCGCGTGAAATATGCCCTAAAGTCATTAGCTTTTGTAAACTTTGATCTAATGTCTGCATACCGTCCGCAGCACCCGTTTGTAATGCAGAACGCATCTGCGCCAGCTTATTTTCTTTGATCATACTGCGTATCGCATTAGTGCCAATTAAAATTTCATGTGCTGCTACTCGACCACCCTGCACTCGCTTCAGTAGCGTTTGTGAAATAATAGCCTGCAATGATGATGAAATCATCGAACGTACCATATCTTTTTCCGCAGCTGGGAATACATCAACAATACGGTCGATGGTCTTAGGTGCAGAGGTAGTATGCAAGGTGCCGAAAACTAAGTGGCCCGTTTCTGCTGCAGTCAGTGCTAAACGAATGGTTTCCAAGTCTCGCATCTCACCAACTAGAATCGTATCTGGATCTTCACGAAGCGCTGATCTCAGTGCCGCATCAAAACCTTGTGTATCACGATGGACTTCACGCTGGTTAATCAAACTCTTTTTGCTGACGTGAACAAATTCTATCGGGTCTTCAATGGTTAAAATATGCCCATGATCAGTTTCATTTTTATAATCAATCATCGCTGCCAAGGTAGTTGACTTACCAGAGCCTGTAGGTCCGGTTACTAATACCAGTCCACGAGGCATATCGGTTATTTTCTTGAAAATAGCCGGAGCATCAAGGTCTTCAAGACTTAACACTTTACTTGGGATGGTACGAAATACTGCTGCTGCTCCACGATTCTGATTGAATGCATTAACACGAAAACGAGCAACCCCGGGTATTTCAAACGAAAAATCTGTTTCCCAGTACTCTTCATACGCTTTACGCTGCTTATCATTCATGATGTCATACACCATACTATGTACTTCTTTATGTTCCATTTCCGGCATATTGATACGACGCATATCACCATCGACACGAATAATGGGTGGTTCACCCGCAGAAATATGTAAATCTGATGCTTTGTTTTTTACCGAGAAGGCTAGTAACTGTGTAATATCCATAGAAAGGCTACTTTTTTTATTGTTATTAATTATTATGTGTCAGCTTTGATGAAAAATTAAAGTAACATCATTTGACATTTCTATTCTAAATTTATCATATATGACTTCAATACGTGACAATCTCCAGATAATCGGTGCAAAAATTGAAAAATTTTCTCTTAAGTATCAGCATTCAAATAATGCCGTAAAATTACTTGCCGTAAGTAAACGCCATTCTGCTGAAAAAATTCGCGAGGCATATGACGCTGGTCAAACGGCATTTGGAGAAAACTATGTGCAAGAATTGCTCGAAAAAAACCAGCAGTTAAGTGATTTAGAGATTGAATGGCATTACATTGGCCCATTGCAATCCAACAAATCCAAAAAAATATCAGAAGTCGCAACTTGGGTACATACAGTAGATAGACTCAAAATTGCCCAAGGATTAAATCATAATAGGCCAGAACATCTCGCACCTCTTTCAATTTGTTTACAATTGAACATCAGTAGGGAAACATCCAAGTCAGGTGTTACAGAGGCAGAATTATTAGGGCTGGCTAAAGAAGTTCTTAAGTTGCCAAGATTGAAACTTCGGGGTTTGATGGTAATCCCTGCCCCCGAAACTAATTTTGACAAGCAACGGGAAGTTTTTGCTAAAGTTACCTCGATTAAACAACAGCTTGAAAAAGAGCTGCAAAAATCGTTAAACTCAGAAGAAATAGAACTCGACACCCTCTCAATGGGGATGAGTGATGATATGGAAGCGGCAATTGCAGAAGGCGCAACCATCGTACGTATTGGTACAGCAATTTTTGGCGCACGCGAAAACTAACTCAAGGTATACTTGTAGGACACTCTGAGTAAGTCCCATAAATTCTGGCAACACCAAAAATCCAGAGTTGAGGAGTAGATATGCAGGAATACATGCATATTTCAAATGACTACAACGAAGAGTCTGTTTTTTTGGCTAAGCCCTGTAGGGTAAGTGACTAGGGCACCACCTCCTTTGTTGCACTTCTTGTGAAGGGAAGACCATTCCCTACGAAGCACGGCTAGGATATGATGCCCTAGTGACTTACAGAATTTTATGAGACTTAATCAGAGATTCCTTAGATGAAAAAGATTATTACATTTATAGGCGCTGGGAATATGGCGCGTAGTTTAATTGCAGGCCTAATTCAGGATGATACCCAACATAGCATCAGAATTTCCGACCCTAATGAATCGCAGCTACAAAGCATTCAACAAAACTGGAGCAAAGTTGCTGCTTTTAGTGATAATCTTGAAGCTATAAAAGGTGCAGATGTTGTAGTATTGGCCGTTAAACCACAAATCATGCAACTTGTATGCGAGCCGCTGCAAAATGCTGTCGAAACTCAAAACCCATTATTCATCTCGATTGCAGCCGGAATCAGTATCGAGAATTTAAAACTTTGGCTTGGAAGCCAGTCACCTGCAATAGTTCGTTGTATGCCCAATACGCCTGCATTAGTGCAGTCAGGCATGACTGGTTTATTTGCCAATGAAGTGGTAACTGAAGAACAACGTGATTTAGCAGAGAGCATCTTACGTGCAGTGGGCAGTACTTTATGGCTTGAAAACGAAGAGTTGCTAGACGCAGTAACTGCTGTTTCTGGTAGTGGCCCTGCTTATTATTTTTTAGTGATGGAAGCGATGCAGGAGGCAGCACAAAAATTAGGATTAAGTGCGGTGGACGCACGCTTACTGGTCTTACAAACCGCCTTTGGTGCAGCTAAACTTGCACTTGAAAGCAGTGATGATGTTAGTACTTTGCGACAACGAGTTACCTCTAAAGGCGGTACCACCGAAGCTGCATTAAAAAAGTTAATTGGTGGTGGACTCCCAGAGTTGTTTGAAGAAGCTCTAGTGGCAGCAGCCCTGCGTTCTAAAGAGTTAAGTAAAATCTAAATAACAGGCTTTTAATTATTACCCTTTAAAAATATAGTTATAAGACACCCTCCCATTTTTAGGGGATTTTTTAAAGACAACATTCAATAAAAACAGTAGGAGAATATAAACAGTGGTAGGATTGTCAGTAGGCGCTCAAATTGGTGTTTTTCTAGTAGAAGCGCTATTTTCACTTTATATTGCAGCCATTGTGATACGCATTTTACTAGGCTTTGCGCGCGCCAATTTTCACAATCCACTATCCCAATTCCTGGTAAAAGTAACCAATCCAGTACTAATACCTTTACGTCGTTTCATACCATCATTTGGCAGCATTGATACCTCAGCTATCATGCTAGCCTATGGATTGACTCTCGCAAAAATTAGTTTGCTATTCTTAATTACTAGAGGCGCAATAATGTTCCCTGAGTCTTTACTGATAGCATTCGGAGAACTAGTAAAAACTATTATCTGGATTTATATCATAGCGCTCATTCTGCAGGCAGTGATCAGCTGGGTGGGCAATACACAAGGTAATCCAATCGCTCCATTAATTAACAGCTTAACCAATCCTATTTTACGTCCGATACGAAAAGTCGTGCCATTGGTGGGGATGATGGATCTATCACCTCTGGTTGCGATTCTTGGTTTGAATATTTTACTAATTATCGTTAACAATATATTTCAATAATCAATCGCCCTGAGTTAGTGCAGTGTTTTATCATTGGGAAGTAAAAGATTCAGCGAACAATGGTAAACCTAATGTATTACACATATTTATAAAGGTGCAAGCCAAGGCCAGTAAAGACGAATTCGCTGAAATCATTAGTGATGGGATAAACGATAGAATAAAGCTGCGAATAACAGCACTACCTATTGATGGGAAAGCTAATAAACACTTGATAAAGTTTTTAGCAAAACTCTTTGGAGTGCCAAAGTCTAATATTCAAATAAAAAGTGGCGAGACTAATCACAACAAACATTTGATTATTTCAAATCCGCAACATCTCCCAGCGCTAATCACAGAGTAAGCAGCAAAAAAAAAGTCTACAATAATGTAGACTAAAGGGGATTCTAAATTAATAAAGTTTAGTTATTAAAGAATTAATTGTGAAGGAAATTAATTCCAGTGAATTTCTACTTTACGTCTGCCCCACTTAAAAGCTTTACGTAAATTCTTACCCATATAGATATCTATCTTTTTTCGCCAGCGTTTATTCATCTTATCAAGCACCACATACTCACCTTCAAGACCTTTAATATGTACCTTCTGTTTATGCTTTAAACCATATTCGTTCAAAAGGTCACGTGAGACAGCGATGACTTTCATCCCCGGACGTAAACGATCACCCCAGGCAGCAATGTTTGGCGTACTATCGGTTTGGTTTGCATGTGAAGTATAAGCAGTTGCGGTTACGCGCAAACGATTATTATAGTTTCTGTTTTTTTTAGGAGAATAAGCAACTTTAACAGGCTTAGCTACAGGAGGAGTACGAGTAGAAAAAGAAACTTCTTTTATAGCAGGCACTCTCTTCATTTCATTTGATAATTCTTGATAGATTGCTTGTACTTGTTCTGTCTGGGTACGGTTTTGTGTGTAACTTAATATTGAGTTCTTATTTCTAGGGCTAGCAATTGCTGAAAGTGAAAACATAGCAGTAAGTATTGCAGCTACCATAAAAACAAATAACTCATTGAGTTTATTAGTGAACATATTATTTTTTCCTTATTTTATGATGCTTCTTTAAGGGGGTAGAACATCAATCGTCAGCACATTAGCATATAATAATTTACTAATAAAGGTTTTTTAGCATTAACTACATTAGACTTTTAATCACTTTATTTAGAATCTAAAATATAGTCTAAATATTAGGATTAAGGTTCATATTTTCATAATAAACTGGATTTATTCATCAACGCCAGTAAAGCCTTCAAACTAGATTATTCACTTGTTTGTTCTTTGATAAACTCTATGAGAGAATGCTTCATAGTAAAAATCAAATAGATAGATAGAAATTCATTATGGAAATAAAACATCACTGGCAAGGAAAGAGCGCATTTTTAATCGCTGCCGTTAGTATTATTATCAGCATAACCTTAAGCGCATGCAATTCTGATAAAAAAGAAGAGGCTGAAACAAAACAGGTAGAAAATAGCATCATTCTATCTGCGGATGGAATTGGTCCGATTAATGCAACTACTTCGTTTAATATGCACCAGATGACCCTGGCCTTCAGTGACTACAGTGTTGTAGAAGAAGTCAGTTACCAACAAGGCAATCCTTTTCCTACGATTAGAGTGGCCGAAGGCATTAATACCATCATGAGTGTCATTCCAGATGCCGCCCACAAAAACATCTACTCAGTGATCATTGAAGATAATATTGTGAAGAATAGCCTTGGGCATCATCTTGGTACACTTTATAATGAAGTTTACGCCTACGGACAAAAAGAACAGTGCCAACCAGGTTCAGCTGACATGTCCGGAAAAGTCCTTTGTTATGCGCCTAAAACACCTAATATCCTCTATATTTTCAATGGCAAATGGAATGATTCATCACAGGGAGCGATACCACCTGCGGATGTATTACAAGGTTGGGCGCTTGAGTCTATTATTTGGCGACCTAAATCTTAGATCAGCAAAAAGACTAAATGATCACAAGTAACTGTTCATGGCATAATCCTGCCATTATTTATTTGAGCTATAAGAAAAATCATGAGCATTGAAGACACCCTAAAAGAGCGCAGCGATAATAAATGTGAGCTGTGTACCTCGCTAATAAATCTTAGTATTTATCATTTGCCCCCCATCACAACTTCAAGTGTCGATGAATCAATTCTTGTCTGTAATACCTGTCTGGATCAAATCAACAACCCAGATATCGTTGATACCAATCACTGGCGTTGCCTTAACGATAGTATGTGGTCGCCTGTGCCAGCAGTTCAGGTGATGGCCTGGAGAATGCTTAATCGCATCAAGGATGAAGGCTGGCCACAAGATCTTCTGAAAATGCTTTACCTTGAAGATAATGTAAAAAAATGGGCAGAATCGGATAACAACTCGAATCTTAGTGATGAGCCGACTCTGGATAGTAATGGTACGCCACTTGCCACTGGTGATACTGTGACGCTGATAAAAGACCTGGTTATAAAAGGTGCCAACTTCACGGCAAAACGCGGCACCACAGTGAAAAATATCTCCTTAACATCAAATCCGGAGCATATTGAAGGCCGTGTTAACGGAACACTAATAGTTCTCGTCAGTGCTTACCTGAAAAAAGCCTGATTAAATCATTCATTAGAATTATAGAAGAGCCCCCCTTTCAAGCGGTTTCTGGTTAATCCATGCTTACAATCGTCTATTAAAATTACGGTTATTAAGCTGTATTCCTTAACCTGCAGCCGCAAAAAGGCTCGATTGGAGGGTAAAATTACGGGTATCACAATTCATTATCTTCCACAAAAAATAGTGTCAGACTCACTATTTTTGCTGTATAGATTGAAGATAATAAACAAGCTCGAGAACCCGACCACGCGTAGCTGTTTCTCCACCAAATGACCCATATTTCTCGACAGCCTCTAGCTTGTAGCGATCACCCCAAACAGGCATCGCTCGATCACCATGTCCAGAAACTTCAGTTCGACCATCAATAACCTGAAATACCTTCAAAAATGGATAAACTCCATCCCCCGTTTTCTTTGCAAGCATTGTCAAGTCCGAGGGTTTAACCGTAAGAAACTTGGCTAACTGCCCGTCACCCCTTGCTCCTATACCATGACAAGAGGCACAGGAAACCCGGTACTCATTGGAACCAATTAGCTCCTCTTCCGCATTAGCCACACCACCACCCAGAATAGAACCTGCAAACAATGCTGTAATAACTACTTTACTGATACTAACTTTAATTAATTTATGCATAGATATATCTCCTTATTTCGTTATACATTAACTTCTCCCACTTCTTAATATAGGACTAATTCAGACAAAATAAATATCATAATCATTATAATGATGATTTATTGAAATAATTATTGATATAAATCATCAGAAATAACTGAGACGACTTATAAGACTGAAAAATCACACCCCCCAACTTTGATTCGGTTTTTCAAACCACACCCTAAAGTTCAGCTAAAGCTATTATCCCACGGTCCTTTGCTATTTTCTATTTATTACAAAAAAAGTGAAGTTTACTAATCCAAAGGCACAAAGTTCAGCACCGCATCCAGTTGTTCATCACTAAACAAAGACTCAATCAGCGGGAAGAGTTTCTGTTCTTCCACATCAGTGTGATTTTTTAACACCTCGGAAAATTCTGCCAGGTCAGTTTTTGCGTTCTCAAGCGTTAGTTTTGGTATCAATAATCTAATCAAGCCATGTTCTTTAAGAAGTGTGGTTGCCAGCGCAATATGTTCTCTATATTCCCTAAAAATCAGCGAAAAAATGGTGCGCTCTTCGTGTTGAAAATGCACTTCCAGCTCATTCTTGTAATAACCTTTAACACGTTCTATTGCCTCGAGTAGCTCAGCATCACTTCCTGATTCTGCAATCGCAGCAATGTTTTTTGCGAGAACAAGTGAATCATGATGTTCTTGTGACAGGTCTTTTAATTGATTTTCACGTTCCATCTTTTATTTTATTTCCCCTTAATATCATAGCCGCATTGAGGGCAATTATGCTGAGTTGTCTTAGTTCTTTTAAATTCGGCACGGGCTTCTCGTATCATCAGCGCTGCATCAGAGCGACTGATGCCAAGTTTAAGCCTGAGTTCCGCAAATTCAATACTTTCGTGTTCACTGAAAGTGCCATCTTCTATCCACGACATAACGGCAGCTTTAAATCGCTCCCTTCTTCTACTGATTTCAGAGGTAAAGCCCGAAGCGAGAATACCCGCTGGCAATGCTGCCATACCAATACCCGTGATAACTATAATGATTCCAAGTGCTCTACCCAAGGCTGTAATCGGAACTACATCACCGTAACCAACTGTTGTTAAGGTGACCGTCGCCCACCACAGCGCTCGTGGAATACTGCCAAATTCATTAGGCTGAATATCAGCCTCAACTAGATATATTCCTGTTGCAGAGATGATAATCAAAATTATCAAAACAAATATTGCAGAAATAATCGTTTCCGCTTCCTGTTTCAAGACGGTTACCAGAAGCTCCATTGAACGGGAATAACGAGTCAGTTTAAACACCCTGACAAGGCGCAGCGCCCTTAAGATAAGTAGATCGTTACCAAAAAATAATAGATAAGAGGGCACAATTGCGAATAAATCCACTAGCGCCATAGGCGTAAAAATATAACGAATTCGCGCCATTACGGGCTGTTTTAAATCTTTAGGTGATCTTTCAACAGATACCCAGAGACGTATCAAATATTCAATAGTGAATACAAGCAATGAAAAAATCTCAAAACGTCGAAAAAACACATGAAAGCGTAAATTAATCAACACCTCAGAAGATGCCACAATGAAGATAACATTGAGGATAATCAGTAACATCAAGCCTAGATTTATAAGGTGTGCGTATAAACCATTGCGGCTATTCTCAAGTACCTGATAAAGCCATTGTCGTGGTGTTTCTTTCATTTCAACAGTTTACAATATTTTAAGAGACACCCCCCACCTTATAGGCGGATTTTTGATAGTTTCAACGCTAGAGAAAAGCGTACAAAAAGCGTAGTATCAGAAAATGTCTTTACGCACGTTTCATCCGGCTATCCAATCGTGGTTCAACAAGAACTTTGATAAGGCCACCGACGTTCAGGAAAAATCCTGGACATCAATCAACCAAGGCCAGCATACACTGCTTGCCGCACCTACGGGTTCGGGTAAAACACTGGCAGCTTTTTTATCCGCAATTGATAAACTCATCAAGGAAGGACTTGAGCGTGGCCTCGAAGATGAAACCCGAGTGCTTTATATATCGCCGCTGAAAGCACTCTCCAATGATATACAAATCAATTTGCAACAACCTTTGCAGGGCACACGGGATGCGTTGCTTGAAGCAGGTTTGCACGATGTCGATATACGCGCCTGGGTCAGGACGGGTGATACCCCCCAGTCTGAACGTGTAAAAGCGAACCGCACGCCACCACATATTTTAGTCACCACACCCGAATCAGTATATATCCTGCTCACTTCTGAATCCGGCAGAAAAATGTTAAGCACGGTACAGACTGTGATTGTTGATGAGATTCATGCAGTCGCTGGAAGCAAACGCGGTTCTCACCTGACACTCTCGCTTGAACGGCTTGAGGCACTAGTTAAAAGCCAAAATCCAGAAGCCCACTTGCAACGCATTGGTTTATCCGCAACGCAAAAACCAATTGAAGTAATGGCTGATTTTTTAATCGGCAAGCGAGAGGAACACTGCGAAATTATCGACACCGGACACTCCCGACAACGAGATCTGGCGATTGAAATGCCCTTATCGCCTTTGAGTGCAGTGATGTCGAATGAAATATGGGAAGAAATTTACAATCGCCTTGAGTATTTTTCGAATAACCACAAAACCATACTGGTATTCGTAAATACCCGCCGTTTAGCCGAACGCGTTACCAAACACCTCGCAGAACGCCTCGACAAAGAGGATGAAGAAAATGTAATGGCGCATCACGGCAGCATGGCAAAAGAAAAGCGTCTCGAAGCTGAAAAACGTCTTAAACGCGGTGATCTAAAATGTCTGATTGCCACCGCTTCACTTGAACTTGGTATTGATATTGGCGATATTGATCTGGTCGTTCAACTCGGTTCACCACGTTCGATCGCCGCTTTTTTGCAACGTGTTGGGCGATCCGGTCATGCCGTCGGCGCAACACCTAAAGGGCGGATTTTTCCCTTAAGCCGGGATGAGCTCGTTGAAACCACTGCTTTATTACATGCTGCCAATAATAATGAACTGGATCGAGTGATAATTCCCGAGCAACCGCTGGATGTACTCGCGCAGCAAATAGTTGCCGAAGTGAGTAGCAGAGAATGGCAAATTGATGAGCTCTACCAAACTTTCTACCGCGCTGCGCCTTACTCTCAACTAAAACAAAAAGACTTTGATGCAATCATCAAGATGCTCGCTGATGGCTATTCGACGCGTCGCGGCAGACGCGCTGCCTATTTACATTATGATGCGATAAATCGTAGGGTACGCCCACGCAAAGGCGCTCGCATTAACGCTTTAACAAACGGAGGCGCAATCCCTGATCAATTTGACTGCGATGTTATATTACAACCTGAAGGCTTTCGTATCGGAACCATTGGTGAAGATTTCGCTTTTGAAAGTTTACCCGGTGATATTTTTCAATTGGGTAATCGCTCGTACCGTATTCTTAAATCCGAAACAGGCAAAATTTTTGTCGAAGATGCAAAAGGACAGCCACCCAACATACCTTTCTGGGTAGGTGATGCATTTGGACGCAGTGATGAGTTATCAAAAGCCGTATCTGATTTACGCTCGAAAATTGATGAATTGCTGGATGAAAGTGAAGCGATTGCATACTCTTTTCTACAAGACGAATACCAACTCTCACTCGCTGCAGCTGAGCAACTGCTTGCCTATCTCGCCTCAGCAAAAGCCGCATTAGGTCTATTGCCTACACAAAAAGATATTCTGTTTGAACGCTTTTTTGATGAAGTCGGTGATATGCATTTCGTCATTCATTCCGCTTTTGGTTCTCGCATCAATAAAGCCTGGGGCCTGGCTCTGCGTAAACGTTTTTGCCGAAAATTTAATTTTGAATTACAGGCTGCTGCGCTAGAAGACAGTATTGTGCTATCGCTTTCATCTACGCATAGCTTTCCGATGGAAGAAGTTTCGCGATACCTGAACTCCAAAACGGTACGTGAGGTTTTAATTCAGGCGATGCTTGATGCCCCTGTATTTCCCACGCGATGGCGCTGGAATGCAACAATTTCTCTCGCGGTATTGCGTAATCGTTTTGGGCGACGCTCTCCACCCTACTTTCAGCGCTCTGATGCTGAAGATTTAATGGCGGTGATCTTTCCCGACCAGATTGCCTGCCTTGAGAATATTGCAGGTGAACGGCAAATACCTGAACATCCTCTCGTCGAGCAAACGATTAAGGATTGCCTCCATGAAACCATGGATATAGATGGCTTGATTGATGTTTTGCGAAAAATTGAAAAGGGTGAAATCAATATTACCTGCTGTGATCTAACTTCGCCTTCTCCATTATCCCAGGAAGTAATAAGCGCTAAACCATACGCTTTTCTGGATGACGGAGAAGCTGAAGAACGCCGTACCTTGGCGATAAAATCACAGCCATTCATGAGCGCCGATGAAGCAGCCTCTTTACGCAAACTGGATCTTGCAGCCATCGAAAAAGTCAGAGAAGAAGCCTGGCCGATTGTAAGAACAGCAGATGAGTTACATGACGCCATGATGGTTTTGGGCTTTACACTGGAAAGCGAACAAGGTAAAGGTGAAACAGAAACTCTTGATCTCATAAGTAATTGTGACTGGCAACATTTGTTCGACAAATTAGCCGAAGACAAACGTGCATACAAAATCAGCTGCGGCACAAACGATCCACTCTGGGTTGCAGCAGAACGATTGCACGAGTTTTTCGAAGTCATTCCAGAAATACTAGTATTATCTGAAAGTAATAAGCCTAAAAAGACCCTTCCCCACTTTTGGGCACTTTTTCAAAAAGATAAGCCAAAAACAGAAAATCCATTACTAGAAATAATTCGCAGCAGGCTTGAAGGACTTGGACCAGTAACAGCTAGGCAACTGGCCATACCGTTAGGATTGGAAACACATAAAATCGACCAGGTTTTACTGTTGCTAGAACAGGAAGGCTTTGTCATTCAGGGACATTTCAGCCAACAAACGCAGGAGCTGGAATGGTGCGAAAGACGCTTGCTCGCAAGGATACATCGTTACACCATCTCGCGTTTGCGACGTGAAATTGAGCCGGTAAGCGTCGCGAATTACATGAATTTCTTATTTGAATGGCAAGGTCTTCATGATAAAGGCGAAGGCATTGAAGCACTCGCGAATGTACTTGAACAACTCGAAGGTGTCTCAGTATCTGCGGATGTCTGGCAAAAACATATTTTGCCGGCTCGACTCAACAATTTTAGTTCCGATATGCTCGACAAACTATGTATTTCAGGTCGGATAAGCTGGTTGCGCTTAAACGTTTCGGACTCTCAGAATAAACGCAAAAAGTCACCTGTAAGTCACACTCCGATCGCTTTAATCCAACGCAATAGCCTTGCGCAATGGAAATGCCTTTCAACACCACCGACAAGTTACAATTTAAGCCCCTACGCGCAAAAAGTAGTGGATACGCTTTCAGCACAAGGCGCGCTATTCTTTTTTGATATCGTCCAGCAATCTGGTATTTTACGCACACAGGTCGAAGACGCGCTGGGCGAACTCGTCAATTGGGGGCTGGTAACATCTGATGCCTTTGTCGGTTTGCGGGCTTTAATCACGCCATCCGCAAAACGCCCAAAATTTCATCCTCATCGAGGGCGTGGCGCTGTAAAGATATCGCCTTTTGATAATGCGGGTCGCTGGAGTCTGATACATGACCCTGGAGAATCTCGATCAACAGATAGTCCCTCAACTGAAGATATAGAGTTTATTGCCTGGACCTTATTGAAACGTTATGGCGTGATTTGTCGCAGAATACTGGAACGAGAAAATAATCTGCCGCCGTGGCGTGATCTACTCAGAGTTTACTGGCGTATGGAAGCCCGAGGTGAAATTCGTGGGGGGCGTTTTATCAATGGCTTGAGTGGCGAACAATTCGCGCTGCCAGAAGCCATCAGTGTTTTGAGAAAATCATCTAGGAAAGAAAAAACGAATCACAAGATTATTATTTCATCTGCGGATCCGTTAAATCTGGTGGGAATTTTATTACCAGGAGACAAAATTCCACTAGCACCTCAACGTAACATCTGCTTTGAAAATGGTGTGGAAGTACCTCTGCCTAGTAAGATCATAAATCTCCCCATTGCAGCTGACAGGCTGTAAGGCCCGCAATTACAGCAGTTTCAGCGCGTAAAATACGGCTCCCAAAATTCACAGCATTTACATTGTACTGTTGCAACAATTGTTCTTCATCATCTGTAAAACCACCTTCCGGTCCAATCAAAAGTGAGATACCTTTATCAATATCCAGATTATTTAAGTCTTTCAATTTACACTCTGTATTAGGCAACATGGCAATATAATGACTTTCTTGTGTGCTTTGAAGACACTGCTCAATGTTCAAAGGTTGTTCAATTTTGGGGATAATAGTACGCCCTGATTGCTCACAAGCAGCAATAATAACACCTTGCCAATGTTGCATTTTTTTATCAAGCCGATTCGCCTTTATATTAATCACACTGCGTTTTGTAACCATCGGCTGAATACTGCTAACACCGAGTTCGACAGTTTTCTGAATCGCGAAATCCATCTTATCAGGTTTGATCATTGCCAATAGTAATGATGTTGATAACGGTGACTCCCTATTCACCGAGTCATAAGATTCGAGCAATACGCGTGAATTACGCTTATCAATTTCAATGATACGCGCGCGGAATTCACCACCTTTGCCATTGAAAAGAATCAATTTCTCACCAGCTGTTAAGCGTAATACCTGAATCGCATGACGATGGTTTTCAGTAGATAATTCAAGTTCAAGGTCTACTTGCATTTCTGATGTTTGATAAAAGCGGGCAATTTTCATGGCGGTATTATATTACCGTCTAATACGTCTTCCAAAGACTATTATGCCGACCTGGAATTGCATCTGCAGATGCAATTATTTTGTATACAGTGGTATATATTCCGATAGATATTTTTAATGACTTCGATTCTAACAATTATTTCAGTATATTATTGTTTTCTGTTATATTAAAAAAAAATGCCCGTCAGGGTGAGGCGAAACAGACCCCCATTAGTGGTCAATACAATTACAGAGGTTAACAATGGACGAGAAGAAACTAGCAATTATTGCCACTAAAGGCACATTGGATTGGGCTTACCCTCCTTTTATCCTGGCATCTACAGCAGCTGCATTAGGTTATGAAGTTGAAGTGTTTTGTACATTTTACGGTTTACAATTGCTGAAAAAAGACGTTAGTGACTTAAAAATTAGCCCTCTTGGAAATCCTGGTATGCCGATGAAAATGCCGATGGGCCCAAAGTGGTTCAAAGATATAAACTGGAATATCCCAAACATTATCCAGGCCAACCTTCCTGGTTATGAAAATATCGCAACAACCTTAATGAAAAAGACCATCGCCAACAACGGCGTTGCAACAATTTCAGAGTTGCGTGAATTATGCCAGGAAGCTGAAGTTAGATTCCTCGCATGCCAGATGACGGTTGAGCTATTTGGCTTTGATGCCGAGAAAGACTTCATTGACGGTCTTGATTATGTTGGTGCAGCAACTTTCTTTGAGTTTGCAGGTGAATCTGATATTTGTTTGTATATCTAATACATTAAATACATTTCAAAAAAAGCCGACTTTCTGTCGGCTTTTTTATTGATTAAACAATATCGCTTAAAACTTTAGCAAAGCTGATTTCACGGCTTCTACTAAAACATTATCCATTCCTTCGAAAAAATGATCAGCACCAGGAACTATTCGCTGTTGATAGGCTTTATTATGTGATGCCGCTTTTAAACGTTTCGGTGCAGACGCTAATACATCGGCCAAATCCTTCTCTCCCATTAAATCTAGCACGGGCAGTTTGATTTTTGTGAGGTGTTGTGTGTCTTCACTACCCATGCCGATACCGACATAGGCAATTATTGGCGTTTCAGTTTGAGCCTCCATATATACCTTTTTATGCGCCAGATAATAACTGGCCATATGTGCACCCATACTATGCGCAACAATTACTACTTTTTTAGCCCCTTCTTTAAATAAATATCGGATTCCTGCATCAATTCTTGCCGGCGCCTCTTTCATCAATGGAGCATAATCTTCGCTGCTGGCATCGTTGCCAAGTATAGGCATTTGCAGAGACAATGTATTCCAGCCAGATTCTGCTAATTGAACCCGTAACGGTCTTACGACGGTCTCCCAATCAGGGTGAATACCAATACCATGTATCACGATTATGCCCACATCTTTTGCATCATCAGCCCGTGTATCAATAGCCAGAAAATCATTTTTACCATCATTTAGCGTAACTGCCTCACCATCCAGCAGTGAATCACTAATTTGTTCCTCCCAGCGTTTTTCTTTTGCCAGGTCACTAGCAATCGCAAAGCTAGTCATAAATAACAGTGCAAGTATAGTTGCACTAAAAAATGCCATAAAAGTGGGGGGGTGTCTTTTTGTTCTCATTTTTTTACTCCGTTTACTGTTCCCAAATGTAGCATATTCCCAAATTTGTAGCACAAGTGTTTTACTTCTAGACTCCATTTAGAGCAAGCCATTCCTTTGAAATTACGTCACCTGAAAGATGCTCGATTGAATCAATCGCATTATTCCTAAATTTTCTCTGCAATACCTCGTTGTAAAAGAGTTTGTCGATTGCTTCGCTAAAGGCACTCATATTCTCATTCTCAACCAGTAAACCATTTTCACCGTCACGCACGATTTCACGCGGACCCGTTGGGCAATCAGTAGCAACAACTGGGCATTTAAGCGCCAATGCTTCAATCAGTACCATCGGAAACGCCTCGGTTCGGCTACTCAGGGTTAAAAACCTGGCGCCGGCAAGATAGGGAAAAGGATTGCTTTGAGTGCCTGCAAAATGTACTTTTTGGTGTAATTGCAGCCTGTTGACTTGATTCTCAAACTCGGTGCGTAACTCCCCGTCACCCACGATTATCAGGTCACAATCCTGCTGCATTTTACTGTTTGCATAAGCGTCTATGAGTAAATCATAGCGTTTAACTTCATGGAAACGTCCCAGCGCGACAATGTATGGTTTAGGATGTTTGTAAGGCTCATTTACTTGAGCCATTATACCTTCTACATCGATCGGGTTATAAATGCGCGAAACATTTTTCAATAAATAATCAGAGCGTAAAATTGAAGCTACATCTTCTGATACGGCAATGATGTTTTTGACTCTGTGATAGGTCAGTTTAACTAGCGTTGATTCAAAAAAGCTAAGCTCTCTGGGATTGCAATGTACTGACAAGGCTGCATCTTTAAAAACCAGCGCAGTAGGAAAGTTAGCTGTTTCCATGAATCCGTATACATGATCAAAGCGCTCTTTTTTGATTAGCTGCTTTAATTTGTAGGCACGTTTGAAAACGTTTATTGCCTTGCCAAAGACGTTGCTCTTTTGCGGACAGTTCAAATTGATCAACTCTCCAGGTGCATCATAATGAATCTCGTCATTCTGAAAAATAACGATACTGACCTGGTTTTTTTTTGCTAAGGCATTGGCAAGATTAATGGCAACGCGTTGACCACCGCCCAAATCCAGATCTGCAATAACAATGGCAATTTTTTTCATTTTTGTGTGTGCGGCAATCAACCCAAGATTGGATAATTATTGTGCAATTTAAGCAATAAAGATAACACTTGTTGATAAGTGAGGCTTTATTCAGAACTAAGAGTATTGATTTACTCGAAATACAGTTTTATACCTAACTTACTTAACCAGGCCTTTTCCTGAATTAAATCTGCTTCCAGTAATGCCTGATCGTTTATATTGCCCTGGCAACTGATATATAAACTATTTTCGCTACCCTCTACCACAGGGTAAATAGCGACATCTTTGCGTGCCCTGTGTAGTAACACGGAAAGTCGAAGCAATATAATCAAATAAAGAATCGTCTGACGATCTTCCTCAGGCAACTCATTGATAATTTCAGGAGAAAGCTTTTTGCGGTGCGTCATCACCATGATAGAAAGCCAGTGCTGTCTGCGCCGTGCAAAGCCAGGGATATCGGCATGCTCAATAATGTGTGCACCCTGTAAATGGTGTTTATCATGCGTGATACTCATGCCAAGCTCGTGTAAATCGGCGGCCCAAGCTAAGGTGTGCTTTCTTTTCTTGGGTATATTCCAGTCCTTGCGCACTTGATCAAAACAATGCAAGGCTGTTTCTTTGACACGTTTAGCATGTTCTATATCTATGTTAAATCGAGACATTAAATCCCTGACGCTTCTATCACGCACATCTTCATGCTGAATTCGACCGAGCATATCGTAGAGCAAACCTTCGCGTAACGCGCCTTCAGAAACCGTCATCGATTCAATGTTAAGTGACTCGAAAATAGCTATCATGATGGCAAGACCACCCGCGTGAACCGGGGCACGTTCAGGAACCAATCCGGGAAGATCAAGCTTATCAATACTTCCCATACTTACCATACGATTTCGAATCTTATATAAGGCATCCAGAGTAATATTGAACTGATCTAAGCCAAGTGCCTTGATAATTGCTAAGGTTGCTTTTATCGTGCCTGAAGAGCCCGTAGCGAACTTCCAGTTTTTAGCGGAAAACTCGCCTTGTATTGGCATGATTTCGAGGCGTAAAACGGTGTTTGCCGTTTGCCACTTATCCATCCCCAGATCACCATTCGAGAAAAAGCGCTTAGTCATGCTCACCGAACCGAAATTAAGGCTCTCTAGTTTTTTTGGCTCAAACCTTTCACCAATAATGAATTCGGTACTGCCGCCTCCAATATCGATAACGAGCTGATTGCCTTTATCATCAGAGAGGGTATGCGATACACCGAGATAAACGAGGCGTGCTTCCTCGCGCCCGGGAATAATTTCTATACGGTGTCCCAGGGCTTCATTTGCTTTACGCAGAAAAGCCTCTGATTGATTCATGGTTCGCAGGGTGTTGGTTCCGGCAGCACGAACCGCGTTATGCTCAAAATGCCGAATGCGATCACCAAATCGCTTCAAGCATTCCAACGCGTTTTGCGCTACGGACTCATCCATATTATTGTTTTCATCAAGACCACCACGCAAGCGCACCATCTCTTTCATCTGGTCGACCATGGCGAAATTACCGTGCTCATCTACGCGCGCCACAATTAAATGAAAGCTGTTTGATCCAAGATCAACCGCTGCGATCATTTCAGGGTATTTTTTAGTGTTGGATTTATTCTTATTACTCATGGGTTGAGACAATAACGCGCACCGATATTCGAATCAATATAATCACATTATTATTTTATGACATTTGAGCCGAGATTCTATGTTAATAATCAAGAAAAAAACCTAAATAGGACGATATTCAGATTGATCTCTCATTAACGCAAATGCCAGTCTAGCGATTTTACGTGATATGGCAACCGCGGTAGCGGTTGTCGAATGACCTCTTGCACGCATAGCAAGATAATAGGCATTCCATTGTTTGGTTTTTGCGCCTGCTCTCGCGACATTAAACAATAACCGCCTCATTTCAGGACTCCCTTTTTTCGTCAGTTTGCGCTTACCTTTAAAGTATCCCGATTCTCGTACCCTCACATCCAGCCCCATAAAAGCGATAAAGGCGTCCGACTTGGAAAAATACCCTCGATGAAACAATGCCACAAGGGCAGTTGCATTCAAAGGACCAATCCCCGGGATACTTAAACAGCGCCGATAATCATCTTGATACTCCGCTAATTTTATACACTCCAGCAACCGTTTATCAATCACTGCCATTGCATCTTCAAAGCGTTTCAGCAATGCCTTACGTGTTTGTGCCAATTCAGCAACCCCCGTTAAAGATAAGCCCATAGCGGTTTTTAACTGCGCCAGTTTGGCCCGTGCTTTAAGCAGGCGATTCAGGCGTTTAACGGCTTTAGGCAAGGGTTTAAAGGCCACTAACTGCTGTTTCTCTGAACGCATGTAACGGTGCAACAACCTGGCATCATTCACATCCGTTTTAGCCCTTACCCCGACCGCATCCCGATAACGAGAGAGACGATAGGCATCGATTAAATAGACCGTATGCTTTGCTGTAACCGCCAACTCCACCATCAACTCATGGTATGTATTCGTCGATTCAATCGCGATAGCACAAGTGCCAGGAAGCGTTTTAAGAAAAGCGCGAATAGCCTGCTGCCGATTCTCAATTCTAATGACTTCAGCACCATCAAAAATATCCAGCCAATCTTTAGCGACGTCAACTCCGAACTCTTTTACATTAACGAGCATTGCCATTTTGTGAACTCCCAAGTAAGGTTAAAAACGTATCGGGAATCACGAAAGGCGCAAGCTTGTTGAAATCGGCCATCATAGGCAAGATTCTTAATAGGCGCTCATTAATGAATGGGGTGGAGGGGTGTAATCTCGGCTAGTCTGTACACGTAAAGTGGCAGAAGCAAAGCGAAGAGCCTCCACCTCCCCGATGCCTTAACTATGATCATAAATTAAGGCTAGAACAACCATACAAGCAAAGCGAGACAACAGCATAATATTATTATGCTGGCCCGAAGGGAAGGCGAAGCCGCATAAAAATACCTTAAAAGTGGGGGGGGTGTCTTCTTACTATCAGGAACTGGATCATAACCACCTTCGTTCCAAGGATGACATTTACCAATCCTGCGAATGCCAAGCCAGCTACCTTTGATTGCGCCGTGCTTTTCAATGGCCTGATGGGTATAGCAGGAACAGCTTGGTTCAAAACGGCAACTGCTGCCAAGAACCGGGCTTAAAAACAATTGATAGCCTCGTATTATGCCGAGCAGTACGCGTTTCATTTTATTTGCTGTAGAGTTCTTTGGGATCGATTAAAGGTTCTGAATCGATCTTGAGTTTTTCATCATCTGCGACCTGATAAAAACAAGTGCGTCTTCCTGTATGACAAGCCGGACCGGTTTGATTAACCAGTAAAAGAAGTGTGTCATTGTCGCAATCCACGCGAAACTCTTTTAACATTTGCACCTGACCAGAGCTTTCACCCTTACGCCAGAATGCTTGGCGCGAGCGAGACCAGTAACAAACCCTGCCTGTGGCCAGTGTCTCTTCGATAGAGGCTTTATTCATCCACGCCATCATCAATACTTCATGTGTATCATACTGTTGAGCGATGGCTGGAATCAGGCCATCCTGGTTAAATTTAAGGTCATTAATCCACATCATATAGACTTAGATTATTTGGCCAGGCTCTTTACGAACATAACCCTGAGATTCACAGCGATCAAGATAATCATCCCAGTATTGTTTGTAGTTATCGCCTAGCTCACGCAATAGGTTCCAGTCGTAAAGACCGCTATCGTGATTATCATCAAAGCCGAGTTTTACTGCATAGTGACCAATGGGCTCGATCTCTTTGATGTTGACGTTTTCCTTTCCCAGTTGCAGTGTTTCTTGTCCCGGCGCATGCCCACGTACTTCAGCCGATGGCGAGTAAACGCGTAAGTATTCACAAGGTAAATTGTGAACTACCCCGTCGGGCCATGTGAGTTCCAGAATGCGTGACTTCTGGTGTAAAGCTATATTCGTTGGTGTCATTTTTAATCCTGTTTAAATTCTTTAATCCAGTGCCGGTATTTTAAGCCTAATAATCGCTTTTACAATATCCACTATGTCTACAAAAAAGTCTGCAAACGTGGGATTACAATATATAGCGGCTCAAGTCTTCATCTTCAACCAGCTCGCCCAGGACTTCATTTACCATGCTAGCATCGACGACGACATCATCAGTACAATCGGGCGCACAAAATAGCACCTCTTCCAGAAGCCGTTCTACCACAGTATGTAGTCGGCGAGCACCTATATTTTCAGTCTGGGAGTTTACCTGGAATGCAATTTCAGCTATGCGCTGAATACCATCATCCAAAAAGCTGACCTTAACCCCTTCGGTACTCAGCAAACCTTGGTATTGCTCAGTCAAAGAGGAGTCTGGTTCAGTTAAAATGCGTTTAAAATCATCCGCTGTCAGGGCTGTCATTTCAACGCGAATCGGCAAGCGGCCCTGCAATTCAGGAATCAAGTCAGATGGCTTTGCCAGATGAAACGCACCTGATGCGATAAACAGAATGTGATCTGTTTTTACAATGCCATGTTTCGTTGTAACGGTACTGCCTTCAATCAACGGTAGCAAATCACGTTGCACCCCTTCGCGGGAAACACCTGCACCGCCTGAATCACCTTTCTGGATAACCTTGTCGATTTCATCCAGAAACACGATGCCGTTTTGTTCAACATTTTCTAATGCCTTGATTTTCAAATCTTCGTTATTAACGAGTTTGTGCGCTTCTTCTTCTGCCAGTTCTTTAAGTGCATCTTTTATTTTCAATTTACGCTTTTTGGTTTTCTGACTGCCCATATTCTGAAACATGCCTTGCAGCTGACTTGCCATATCTTCCATTCCGGGAGGCGTCATGATCTCAACACCAAACGGCGAGGCGGAAATTTCTATCTCTATTTCTTTGTCATCCAGATCACCTTCGCGAAGTTTTTTACGAAACTTTTGGCGTGTCGAACTATCTTCAACGGGCTTTTCCTTTTCGTTTCCATCCATATCCATGCCAAACCAGTTTTCTTCGCCACTTTCTGATTTTGGTCTTGGGATTAGAATATCCAGAATTCTGTCTTCAGCCGCATCTTCTGCACGATTCTTAACTTTTTCTACTTCTTGCTCTCGGGTAAATTTGATCGCCACATCCACAAGATCACGAATAATCGAATCAACTTCTTTGCCGACATAACCTACTTCGGTAAATTTTGTTGCCTCCACCTTTATAAATGGCGCATTAGCTAACTTCGCCAAACGCCGGGCAATCTCGGTTTTACCAACTCCTGTAGGCCCAATCATCAGGATATTTTTCGGCGTTACTTCCTGACGTAGTTCGGGATCAAGCTGTTGCCTGCGCCAGCGATTGCGTAAAGCTATGGCAACAGCGCGTTTTGCCGCGTCTTGCCCTATAACATGTTTATCAAGTTCCTGGACGATTTCTCTTGGTGTCATTGACATATTGTTTCTCTAATTCAATTTAAAAATGCCTTTAAAAGACACCCCCCTACTTTTAGGGGTTTTTATGCGGCTACGCCTTCCCTTCTGGTCAGCATTAAACTGCAATTCTGTTGTCTCGCAGACGCTCGGCTCAGTATAAATATAATGGGCTCAGGGTATTTATAGCTCTTCTATTGTTCTATTCTGGTTAGTATAAATGCAAATATCGCCAGCAATACCCAATCCTTTTTCTACGATTTCTCTCGCTGACAAATCAGTATTATCCAATAGCGCTCGCGCCGCTGATTGTGCAAAGGGTCCGCCAGAACCAATTGCAATCAGATTGTCTTCTGGATCAATAACATCACCATTACCGGTAATGATAAGCGAAGTATTTTTATCCGCGACTGCAAGCAAGGCTTCAAGCTGGCGCATACCACGATCGGTTCGCCAGTCTTTGGCAAGCTCAATCGCTGCACGAGTCAGATTACCATTATGTTCGTGCAGCTTGGCTTCAAATTTCTCAAATAGTGTAAAGGCATCTGCCGTGCCACCCGCAAAACCAGCAATTACTTTATCATTATAAAGGCGCCGAACTTTACGTGCATTGCCTTTCATGATGGTATTGCCAAGCGAAACCTGCCCGTCTCCGCCAATCACTACTTTACCGTCACGTCGAACGGATAATATGGTTGTACCTCTATATTGTTCCATTTTTATTCCAGATTGTTATTAATCTTGATTAAAGCACACCCCCCTACTTTTAGGCGGTTTTTCAGGCTTAATTGCAACTTATCCAATAGATCATAAAATGATTGGGTTGATTCGTCTAATTTCAATATCAATAGGTCTTTAACAAGCATAAAAAAAGCACCCGAAGGTGCTTTGATAATAATGATTGAAGATATTATTGTGATTGACTCATCATATAATCAACAGCGGCTTTAACCTTGGCATCTTCTAGTGCCATATTGCCACCTTTAGGGGGCATTGCACCCTTACCATTGAGCGCAGTTGCGTATAGAGCATCTGCACCTTGAGCAATACGCGCAGCCCAGGCACCTTTATCACCTAATATAGGAGAACCTGCAACACCGGTCGCATGGCAGGCGAAACAAGCTTTATCATAAACAGCCTTGCCTTCTTCTGAAGTATCCGCAGCTGGAGCGGCAACTGCTGCGACGACTTCGGGAGTTGTTGCTATAGCTGCTGGCGCTACTTCTGGTGCTGCTACCGCTTCTGCAGTTTTAGCTGCCGGTGATTCTGTTGTTGTAGCTGTTGCCTTAGCAAGATCTAGCCCAGACTCTTTTGTCATGTATAAAATAGTATTTTTAAGCTCGGTTTCAGTAATTGAAGGGTCACCACCATTAGCAGGCATCGAGCCTTTACCCTTCGCGGCACTTGCGAGCAAACCCTCTAGACCGATTGCTGCACGTGACTCCCAGGCCGCCTTATCGCCAAGCTTTGGAGACTCGAGTACGCCTGTCGTGTGACATGCCGCACACACTGCTTCATAGACCACTTTACCATCACGGCCTGCTGCACCAGCTATAACCTCGCCTGCTACGGCTGCTAAACCTATTGGCTTAAGCGTCTCTTCAGTCGAAAGAATTAGCTGATTATTATCAACCTCACCCTTAAGTGAATTTTTCTTATAGGTATTGACCAAACTCATGACTAAAACATATACAACCGCCAATAAGGCGATTGCACTAAGCAAAAACATGATTTTCGAAACAGCATCAACTTTCGGGGCTTGGCTAGCCATGACTACTCCAGATGTTAATTTTTAAAGTGGCGGGATTATATTAAAAAATACTAATATACTCTAGTTTTTTATTCTGGCCTAAATATCAAAAACACTCTTAATTGATATGGATCATGAAATAAATAAGAAATTTCATGCAAAAGACCACCATGACACTTCAATATAATCTGGTTATACTCGCCATCGATAAAAGCACCTGTAGCTCAGTTGGATAGAGTGTTGGCCTCCGAAGCCAAAGGCCGTGGGTTCGAATCCCGCCAGGTGCGCCATTTTCTGTTTGTTTTAATTTTTTAAACTAATCTATTGAGATTAGTTAATATATTGGGAAAACAATGCCCTCATATCAACTCTGGCTTTTAATTTGGCAGCCAACAGATAAAAGCCTCCCAGTTTTCGATGCAGGAATATGGCATCAGCGGGTGGCGTATGCCAATAACCTTTGTCCATACTCAGCGCCATCCCTGCCTCGCTGATTCGTTTTGCCAGATTAGATTGACCAAAATCATAAGGGCCATTGTGGGTTAATGGCTCACAGGCTTGTACAAACAAATCAATCACAGCTTCGCGTTGTTCAGCCTGAATGGTTTCCTGAAAAAAACCAATCTGCGCTGCTGCGTCATTAATACGTACCCGGTCGTCTTCTATTGCGCCTTGCATCATGGAACGATATGCCTCACTAATCTTGAATGGATATTCGCGTGTGGCACCAAAATCGAGCAGGATGACTTGTCCTGTGTTGCTATCGTAATGATAATTTGCGAAGTTGGGATCAGTTTGAATCATTCTAAATTCGAAAATTTCACGAAACAATAATTCCATCAACAAACTCATTAGCCGATTACGTTCCTCCTGAGATACTGGCTTTTGCATATTTTCAAGAGATTCAACAGGATTACCAGCAACAAAGGACATGGCAAGTATATTCTGCGTACTAAAGTCACTATAAACTTCAGGTAACAAGAATTCCGGTCTATCCGCCAACAGTTGCTTGTATCGACGTAACCAGTTCGCCTCTTGCTCATAATCAGCTTCGGCATGCAGCTGCTGCTTGGCCTCTTCAAGGAGTGGCTTATAGTCAATCTCTTTAGGGATCAGTCCAGAAACCCGCAGCAATGTAGCAACATTATCGACGTCACTTGAAATACTCTCACGAATGCCGGGATATTGAATTTTAAGAGCTAAATGTCGCCCATCTTTTGTATGCGCCGAATGTACCTGGCCTATCGACGCAGCCGCAGCTGCGTCAAAAGAGAACTGTCTAAAATGCCTGTTCCAACCTTCGCCCCAGCTATCATGAAGAACTTTAGTGACCTGACTGAAAGGCATGGGTTTGGCATCAGAACGTAAGCGCGACAGTATATCCGTGAGCTCAGGCGGCAACAGATCACCTGAATCCATTGAAAGTAACTGACCTACTTTCATCGCGGCTCCACGTAATTGTGCCAGCTGGTCAGCTACTCGTTTTGCATTAGTCGGAGTAAGTAATAACTCGCTAGTTTTAGGGCGGTTTCCTTTGGCAAGCTGACGAGCACCTTCAGCAATCATCCCGCCTGCTACTCCAGTAGCCAGTGAGCCTAACTTCGCAAAACGTGAAAGGCGCCCAGTAGGAACGCTCGAGTAATCTTTGGTGCTCATGATAGTTTTCCGTTCGAATTTTCCATGCAGAACTCCTGACTATTAGGTTTTTAGTGATAGGCTCACTGCCGAAAACCATCCATATAAATGACAACTTAACAGTAAAAAAACAAAACAAAGTTGCAGACACAGTCTTAAACTCTTAGTAATATTTTTACTGCTATACAATAGTTGTACAATATAATTGCGGTCAATGTAATATATGTCTATTTAATTGGGGTTATTTATGAAACCTTTACCTAAAATTGCGTGGTTACTAGGATATGCAGGATTAATTCCTTTTGCTTTCCTTACTATTCTTTTATTAACAGGAAAAAATTATGCATTCATAAGCGGTCTCCCTCTTGCCTTGTGGCAAGCTACCTATGGTGCAATTATTCTGAGTTTTCTCGGTGCTGTCAGCTGGGGCGTAGCCTTGGGCATGCAGGAGCAACTCAATAAAGCCGATATAGACAGGCTAATAAGCTATAGCGTAATTCCATCCATTCTTGGCTGGTTCGCACTATTGCTTCCAACCAAGTTAGGACTGATCGTTTTGGCGGGGCTAGTTATCATTGCCTATATCGCAGATACCCTGCTTTTGTTTCCAAAAATCAAGTCAGAATATGCAGGTTTACGGATGCAGTTGACTATAGCGGTAGCAATTTTGTTATGCGTTTCAGCTATTGTGACTGCATAGGACGCGATGCAATTCTCACTAGTGAAAAGTAAATGAAGCGTATTTAGGGCACCTTTAACAGTTAATAATTGCATATTTCATTTAACCAGATGAAATCTTATCGCATCGGACAAAAACTTCGCCAGGACAAAATCAAACGCTTTCGTCTGCTAGCAATTGTCAAAAACTTTGAGGCTGACTTATATGTTGGATCAGTGAGTTTCTATAACAAAAAACGGATATAACAGCTCAACTGAAAAAGTGGTCATGTACCACGATGGTGTATGTCCTTTATGCAAATTTAAGTCAAAACGATGCAAAAAACCGGATACAGATAATGCTATCAATAAGGCATTAGTCCAGGCTCTCCTGCATCTCTTGAATTCGCATCGGCATCTGGTCTATTTCAGCGAATAAATCATCTATTTGAACATTGTCCTGCCTCAGTTTCTCTTGTTGATCATAACCAATCAAGAGCACCTTGAATTTCGTGCCATTGATACCAAAAGCTTTCTGAAAATCACTAGCTTTCAGGTCGACACGTGTCTGTTCATCCAGTTTAACTTTTTGCCCCGCAATGACATGCCAAATATGCAATTTTCGATCTTCAAACTCTTCCAGGAATTTATTACTTACCTTCAAGAATAATTGGTATTTTGGGTCGTTGGTACTTGCTGTAAAAACAATGAGCTGACGTTTTTCCCAGGCGAATGCTTGCAAAGCCTCACTCACCTTTTGATTCGCCCAAGCTGGTGATGTAATTAATATGCCAAGAGTCAATAGGATCCATTTTTTCATAAACTTATGCCTTCCACTACGGCTTGCTAAAAGTTATTTTTACTTATACAATAGTTATACATGAAGTTGTATTTGTATAATAATTTTATGCTTATGGCCAATGTTTTCCTCTGATTTGTGAATAACCGAGAAACCTTTATGAAAATATTACATAAAACGAGTTTTTAAATAGGCAAATCTCTTCATGAAATTTGCTTTAAACATTATAAGTCCGCGTGCTTAACAAACTACCTGAAGGAGTAAGCCCAATGAATACTAGCCACGTAAAACTAAGCCCTAGCACTGAGCTAAGCCATGGAGCCTTGTTAGTACTTAATACACTAAGAGAGCATGGCCTTGAAACGCCGATGATTGAAAATGGACTGAATAACGAACAAAAATATCAGCGAATCAAATTTCTCATGTCAGAAGTTGTAACTACTCTTGGGCTAGACCTTGAGGATGATAGCCTTGCAGAGACACCTCATCGTATTGCCAAAATGTATGTTCATGAAATTTTTTCCGGTCTTGATTATCGCCTGTTTCCTGAGCTGTCACTAATCGAAAATAAAATGGGTGCAAATGAAATGGTCAAGATACGCGATATAGACATGACCAGTACCTGTGAGCATCATTTTGTCACTATCGATGGGGTTGCCAAGGTTGCCTATATTCCAGGCGATAAAATAATTGGCCTATCAAAGATCAACCGCATTGTGCGCTTTTTTGGGCAGCGCCCACAGGTTCAGGAACGCCTGACGCGACAAATACTTGTTGCCTTGCAAGCATTACTTGAAACAAAAGACGTAGCGGTAAGCATTGATGCCACACATTATTGTGTCAAATCTCGTGGCGTAATGGATAATAACTCGCAAACGAGCACAACTGCACTAGGTGGATGTTTCAAGGAGAATATCCACACGCGGGCCGAGTTTCTAAATCCATGATGGAAATCTTTGGGCAGGAAACCAGATTACCTTTTCAGGTTTGAAAATATAATGACAACATCTATTCTTGATAGACAATTTATAAATGAAGATTCACATTCTGATGAACCTAAAACCATTCTTATTGCAGGAGCATCAGGCGGTATTGGACAGGCTTTCTGTCAAAAATGCGCGTCGTTATTTCCCAAGGCTACATTGATTCGCCTAACTCGTAACATTAATGAACTGATACCTTTGAACAACGAAACATTAGACATATCCTTTGAGCTAACAGATGAAGCAAGCATCATTCAAGCAACACAAAAACTGCCCGATAAAATAAACATTGACTGGATATTTGTTGCCACAGGATGGCTTCACGATAGCTCTATGCAACCAGAAAAAACCTATAAAAGCCTAGACCCTGAACACTTGGCACATGCTTTTAGCGTTAACGCTATCGGCCCTTCCTTATTGTTAAAGCAATTATTCAAGAGAATAAACCAGAAGCATCCGGGCAAAATAGGCTTATTGTCTGCCCGCGTAGGTAGTATCAGTGATAATCGCCTTGGAGGCTGGTATGCCTATCGTTCCAGTAAGGCTGCTCTAAATATGTTGATTAAAAACTTCTCTATCGAATTTGAGCGAATGAGAAAGCCTTTCATAATTGTTGGGCTACAACCTGGTACTACCGATACCCCATTATCTGCACCTTTTCAAAGAGGAGTAGCAGCGAATAAATTACAAACTCCCGAATATACCGCCAGTCAATTAATCAAAGTCATGCAAGCATTGAAAGAAGAGAACTCAGGAAACTTATATGACTTTCAAGGCTTTGCTTTTGCCCCCTAAAATGCTTTGCATGCCAATAAAATTATCCAGATATAAATTTACAGTATTCTAATTCTTTGTAATGAGTGACCATTTTATCTTTTATTATAATTAATAAAGACACCCCCACTTTCTATTGTTACAGATATATGTATTGCCTAAATTTTAACCGCATCATAAGAAGTAATGAAATTATCAATAAACGTCATTTATGAGGCCATCATTTAATATTTCAATTAATGAAAACAAGGAATCATATTGGGATAACTTGTATCTTCATTATCTGCGTGATTCCATTGTCTTATCTCACCTATGAATAAAATCAAAGTTTTTTTCTGTCTTGACTTTTCTTCTCGTTTTTGTGGGGGCGCTCTTCCAAAAGTCGACCAATTTATTGAATTTTGTTTTGCCTGCCAAAGGCTATCAAAAAAAGCAACTAAGTTATGCAAATAATAAGCGTCAGTCACTGGATTTATATCTACCAAAGACCTCGGCTAGAAAGACCCCCATCATTTTGTCTGTTCTAGCTTGGTTTAATGATGCACTTCTCAAAGCAGGAAATTCTGATGAAACCCATATCTACCCAGGTGTTAACCATACGCGTTTAATTGTTAGTCTTGCCGCACCGTTGCACTTTTTGAATGATAATTATGATTATAATCGTAAATTTTTAGAGAAAGCAAAAGTCTAGCCTGCTTATTTGCATTGCAGGAAAAACTGATGGCCATCAATGTAATAGCAAACCATACTTCCATCTCTTCAGGAAATATCAGTGGATCAAGGTTATCAGGCATTCTTCCTGGATTTAGCAGTGGCTACAATCTGGCGTAATTGATATAGATTTTTGCGGTAAGCTTCTGCATCACCATAGTCGACATAGTTTTCCATCAACCTGTGAGCATCTAAAACCTGACTTGCGTGTTTTATAGGACACCAGTATTGCTCCGTACAAGCTATAATTTCCCTAACATAGGATATGAGCCCGCTACCGTAGCCGCAATACATACAGTTTAGCTTTTCGATCGCATTGAGATACTCAAGGTGTTGCCTATCGACTACCAGATATTTTGATCTTTCTATCAAAGGTATCCCATAAATTCGAAAACAAATATGTTGGTAAAGTGTTATAGCAAAATCCAGAAATATCAGTGGAAAAATTATGCTGTAAACGATGGGTGCTGAAATGATATGTTTGATTTCCGCATCGCGAAAATACTTGATAAGCCCTTTTTTATGTTGGCGTTGAAATGCACGTATCTGCTTTTTAAATACAACCTTTCCCTTTTTTAAGCTGTACTGAAAACTAGCCCTCTTCTCTTCATATACACGCTCAAGCTCCCTCTCTAACTCGTCCTGAAGTGAGTTAAAACGCGTTAGTATCTCATCAAGTCTGGTTTGAGGCATGGTATTATCCTTTAGTTGCACAAACCTTAGTCTAGCTCGTATTTAAGAAATGTACTGACACATCTGTCTTATGTGATTGCTCAATCAGATTAACAGCGTTCTCAATTTCGCCATAATCACCAACAGCTATCAGTACTAATTTTCCATTTTTAAGAACAGATTTATAATACTTAAAACTATTTTCAGGGATACCTACAAGATATAATAATTTTCGTAACTTCGAATAATCATCTACAGATATTTGCTCTGACTTTTCCACAAGAGGAATTGAAGATAAGGCACCAGCTATCCTTAAAGATCCAAGTTCTGGTAGTTGCAATAGCAATTCTCCATCTAACAAGTCTCTTAACTCAAACCAGAAATCTTTTTGTTTAATTTTTAGTCTATGTTGGCCAAATATTCTATGGGCATTCGTTAACTTCTGATCAACACTTGTGTCCTGACCAATTATGGAAAGTTGTTCTACAGAAAAATTTACAGCTTGGAGTTGCTTTATTACGCCAATAACATTCACATACGAATGCAATGGATATACAGCGACACAACTGCCTGCATGGCCAGTCAACTTACACCACCAATGGGACAGCCAGTACCTCACAACGGGCATGACTCTGTATAAAACGTGTAGTTGAGCCTAGGACTGCATCAAGACCACGTCTGCCATGTGTACCCATCACTATTAAATCCACATCCTGCGCTTCTGTATATGAATTTAGGGTAGAACTCGGCCTGCCTGTAATCACTACACCCTGTTTTTGATCTAATCCTAACTCGGTTATAAGTGCTTTCATTTGATTTTTGGATTTATCAATTAAAGAATCAATCATGTTACTGATACCTTCCATACCGGCTTGTGAAAATTCCGTCATGGTAAACCCCATGCCGATGGGGTCGTAATAAAGATCATATAGTGCGGCCTCATCGACAACATTAACCAGCTCTAGCCGGGCACCGTACTGCCTGGATAATTCAATAGCACGTTTAGCCGCATGCTTTGAATGAGGTGAAAAATCCACACCAACTATGATCTTTTGATATGGTTTTACTGGCATTTCTGCCATATCACTATCGGAATATTTTTTGATCCGCAACCAGTCCCACGCACCCTGTAACGCGTTCCGATCAAAGTACTTAACATCGCTTTTCAAAAAAGGACTGGATAGTAAAGTCATCCATTTATGCCATTTTTTTTCACCCACGATAGCCACTTTTTCAAAAGAACCGGCATGCTTCATACCAAATGTGAAGTCATCTTTTATGGCTGCCAGATCAGCACCATGGAAATCGTCCAACTCAATTAACAGCGCAATCTTTTCTTCGGTTTCCAGCAGGTTTTCCAATTCTGGAAGAAACATTTGATAATCTTCATGATGCAATTTACCCGAAACTCGTATCGCGTAAATATTGTCCTCATGTACCGGAATAAACTGAAACATAACCCTACCTCTCTTATATTAATGCTAGCTTAAACTATATAATCTGATGAATATTAAAACTGTCACTTGCATGACAAATCAAAGAAAATTATTGGAGATAGGGTGATAGAGTTGTGTATTAATCTGCAACTTCTTCATTTAAAAATACACCCCCCTACTTTTAAACTGTTTTTCAGTTTTTTATAATTCCATATCAATTGCATGTTGTATATCTGGCAGCATTCTTTTAACGCATTTCTCGCCTTCAGCAATCGCTTCATTGCCACGATATAATTCCAGTAAACCAATGTGAGATAGTTTTGGTGAAAGCAATATATCGGGAGGATCTCCAACCATGCGGCTTTTGGTAATTCTATCCTGGGTAATATTGACTGAGCTTGCGATAGTTTCAAACAAACTTGGAGAATGATTATTATTATTTTTTGTTGAGAATAATGAAGCCGTATAACCTTCTACCATTTCGGTGAATTTATCCATTACGCTATTCGTTATTACAGCCTCACTTTCGGCTGTTTTTTTCTCAACTTTTTGGGGCTTACGAAAACGTTTGCCAACAATATCGCCATTTAAATTTACTGCTATTACGACATCAGCTCCCATTGCACGACAAACCGAAACGGGAACAGGATTCACCAGACCACCATCAACAAGCCACTTATCATTTTTTCGAATCGCAGGGAATAGCCCTGGAAGTGAAATAGATGACCATACCGCCTCTAACACCGGGCCTTTTTTTAACCAGATTTCACGTCCTGTTTCCAGGTCAGTAGCGACTGAGGCATATTTTTTAGGAAGACCCTCAATCAATAAATCATTACTAGCGACCAATTCATTGAATAAATGGTGAAGTCTTCGGGTATTAACAAAACCATTAAACGTTGAGTTAACTTCAAATAATCTTGCCGTGTCGAACTTGGTTAATGCGGATACCCATTTTTCTAATTTGGCAAGGTTACCTGCAGAATAGGAAGCACCAACCAACGCCCCCATGGAAGTGCCACAAACAATGTCTGGCGTGATGCCTTGTTCTGCAAGCGCATTGATTACACCAATATGCGACCAGCCACGTGAAGAACCACTCCCAAGCGCTAATCCTATTTTTAATTTACTCATTAAATTTGCTCGCTGTTTCCTTAATCAGATCAATTCCATAGCCTCTAACAAGGTTTTTTCGGATGTCTGTATTTCTTTATTTACATTTAGTAGTGTAGACAAATCAAGAGATGATAATTGCGCCCGGCTCATCTTTCTGTATATGTTTTGGGCAAAGTTATGATGGAACTCCTCTGATTCCACCTTCAAGGAAGTGAGCTCTTCTTTCATAAATTCGTTATCTGCCTCTGTATTCAAAAAAGTGACTAATGGCATGTAGATTGATTGAGCAGAGTCTTTCAAGACATCAAAATAATTCGTAAGATCATCATTATCCATAAGGTGAAAGTACTCTAAATTATCGTTAATGTCCTTCAAAGCTTTGGCTGAATACACTCCAGACCGAATCGCTTTCATGAGGTTATCAATCCTATGCGCAATTACTATGAATTTTTCATTAGGTCTTTCTTCAGACTCAGCTTTATCATCAATTTGAATTTTTAAGGCGTAGTTAATAATCTCCCCTTCAAGCTTTTTGATTGCAAGATAGTGTTCAAGTTTAGTCGCAGAATCGAGCTCTTCAGGGATGCAAAAACCATCAACTTTTACATCAAGTTTTTCTGAACTTACACGTAAAAAACGTGCGTTGAGTCGAACAACCAGATACAGAAGATAACGAGTTTCCTGCGCGAGTGCTTCTAAAGCCGCATCTGTAACAGTTACGGGTACATTGTGAATATACAGGTCTATATGTTGGGTTTTCTCTTTTATCCAATGCTCTAGAAAATTGGCATACTTTTTTACAAAAGGTAAAAAAACCATTAGTCCAAATAAATTAAAAAGACTATGAAAGGCAACAAGCGCATATAAAGGGTCACTGACTTGTAATCGTTCGATCAGTGCTAACAGTGGCATAATTAAAACGAACGCAAGTCCGTCCACAAAAACATTAAATAGAACATGAGCCATCGCCAGACGTTTTTTGGCAACCGCGCCCTGCAGACTTCCCAGCAGAACAGTACTTGTTGTACCCAAATCAGCCCCTATGACTAGAGCTGCTGCTGCAGGCAGTGGAATAATTCCAGCATATAAAGCACTTAATGAGAGCATCATGGTTGCTGAACTTGACTGTATGATCGCGGTAAACAACACGCCAGCAAGTAAAAACAGAATCAAGGGGTAACCGCTTAATTGTTTGATATCAACAAGCCTGGTGAGCGTGCTCACGCTGTCTTTCATGAAATCCAGGCCCATCAAAAGTAGTGCCAGACCAAGTACAATCTGACTAACAGATTTCCATCGGCCTTTAAGCAAACCAAAACTCAACCCCCCTAAACCGAGCATTGGGAATATAACCATAGTGAAGTCTAATTTAAAACCCAGTGTGGTTACGATCCATCCGGTAAATGTTGTGCCTAAGTTTGAGCCTAAAACAATGCTGATTGCATTCACTAAAGGAATAATCCCGGCACCTACAAAAGCCATCACAATTAAACTGACTAAAGAGCTGCTTTGGACAATTGTTGTAGCGATTATGCCGCCGAAAACAGAACTAATTGGTTTGTCGGTTGATTCCCGTAAGAAACGCCTAAAGCCTTTGCCAGCGAGCTGTTCCAAGGCAACTTCAAGCTGCCTCATACCAAACAGGAATAGACCCAGACCTGCAATCAACTTCCACAGGTCTAAATATTCACTCATTATCTATTTTCATCAGGCCATGCAGTAAATGGAAATGGCATCTCTTCCGTATTAAACGTTAAAAACAACATCACATCATAGATATATAATGACACCTGTTTACCAAACACTTTCAAGCGATCATTCGTAGATCCTGTAACCAGTGTAATGATAAGTTGAATAAGAACTACTATGCCTAACACAAACTCAGCCGCGCTATAGGCCAGTACAAATAGCAGCATGTAGAGGACTCGCTTCCAGATACTACTATTTTGTATATTTTTTTTGATTTCTTCTGACATATGATTCTTCTCCTGCGCTGGAGACAACGAAAGTCTTCTCCACTGTAATAAAAGGTTTTACTAATCTAATTTAAGAAATTAAATGATGTAATCAATTCAGCTTTATTTATGTCATCTAAGTGACATTTTACATATCTTATTCAGAATAATTTTATCTCAGTCATCAAAATTACAAAAAAAATCCTGGAAATTAATAGATAAATAAGGATTGCACTACTCATAGGAGATTCAGGCTACTGGGGCTAGAATATGGTAATTATAGTCTTAATAAGACACCCCCCACCTTTTACGCGGTTTTTTTACCGCGCCCTTCTGGTAGTCGACACTACGTTCCAACATTGTCTCGGCTGCGCCTCGGCAGACTCGTTATTAAAACACTCGCCCTTACGGGCCAGCTTTAAACAACAAAGCTGCTGTCTATGAAGTACTTCCCTGTACTTCACCTCTGCGAGGCAATTTCGTTACACTCAATTGTTGAAATTCATTCCAACTGATTTTGTCGACTTCGTTCGGCTGGCGTTTTTTTAGATAGTCTTAGCTAGTTTCATAACCAACCCGGATAGATCTATCCAGGCCTGTTTTTTATAATTCTGCTGATGGATCTATTTTATCTGACACTCTAAAGACACCTTGCCCATGTTTCCTAATAGCACGATAGTCGCGATGAAGGCTTATCAAAAAACCAATCCAGATAACACAACCCAGCATAATGACCCAGCTAAGATCAATGATATCGGGAGTCAAATTTGTCCATTGGGTCAAAGCGATGATGATGAGAGCACCAAAGATCTTGAAAGTCCGGTAACCAAACATGTCTATCCAGCCTTTAACCTGATACATCACAGCAGGATCTACAGGTATATACAATAATTCCTTGGATGCGCGATTAATGGAATAAGAAAGCCCCCTATCACTAATTTTCATCACAGAAGCAGTATATAAACCGGGGTTTATCATGAAGCCGAAGGTGGTTACAAACATTGATACAGGCTGAACCATGAGCCCAGCCAGTAAACCAAAACTGCGCAGGATAAACGGGGTAACAATCAGATTCACAGCAATAGCAAAGATGCTAAGTATGCTGAAAAAGAATGACAAGGCTTCGGTACGGGCTTCCCGTTCTTGATATAAGTCCTGAATCACGTGCATGAACTGAAATTCGATCATGGGTGAGACTAATTGCACCATCAACATGACTGCTGCAATCAATAACAGGTAGCGGCTTTTAATTAAGTGCCTCCAGCCTCTTTTGCTTTCAGAAAGTTGTGGATTAAGTTCGGCATTTTCATATATATTCTGACGGCCTAACCACCAGGTAAGTATAAGAATAATAAACACAATGCCCGCTGCTACGAATAACAAATCTTTAGTTTGCAAGGGAGTAGATTTTATTAAAAATCCTGCCACAGTGCTTCCGACAGCACCCCCTACCAAGCCACCCGTACCTATCAAACCGTACCAGCTTTTACCTTCGTTGGTTTTGTAAACGCTATTGGCCAGACTCCAGAATTGTTCAACCATCACTACACCGAATAGGTCTACAAAAATGTAGAAAGCGATTGCTGCAATGGGCGTCGAGCCATTGAGGAAAAACCAGAATATAATTAATAGTGCGATAAATATCGCGGAAGTAGTCAAAACGAGACGAAATCGGTCAAAAACATCCAAAAGTCGTTCATAAACAATGATAGATACAAATAAAATTATCGCAGAGCCTACCCAAACCCAGGGTAATTGGTCAGCATTGATTGCATCAAGTAGCAGTGAACGGCTGGCAGGCTTCAGTTGATATAACGCCATGATAATCAGGAAGAAATTGCCAAACATAATTGCCGAACGGGTTGCTGGCAGCGCTAGCCAGCCTTGTTGTTTTGAGCCTGTCATATAATTATTATTAAAATATTTGCTATGTGTATTATTTTCGTTAACTTGTGATTAAGGTAGTTTTGCATATAATGCCGGATTGGATTGTTTCGGGCTAAGTATAATGAAAAAAAGTATAAGTATCTTTTTTTATCTATTAATTCTTCTTTCTCCCTCAGTTTTCGCTTCTTCTTCCTATCCCGATCTTGCTAAAAGCATAGACGGAAATTTACAGGTTAATTTAAATAAATCACTGAAAAAACTAGGACTGAGTAAACCAGCTTCGAATAAAAAACTTGCGTTGACGCTGGTTGATATAACCGACGAAGATCACCCCAAAGTAGCTGCAGTCAATGGCACTGAAATGATGTACGCTGCCAGTCTTCCCAAAATTGCTATTCTACTAGGTGCATTTGAGCGTATCGAAAGTGGCACAATGAAACTGAACAAAAATACCCGCGAACTAATGACACGTATGATTCGAAATTCATCGAATCAGGCTGCCACTACCATGTTAAACAAGGTGGGCAAGAAGTATCTGGCTGATTTATTACAATCTCCTCGTTATAAACTTTACGACAAATCTAAAAATGGTGGGCTTTGGGTAGGCAAAGAATACGGCAGAGGAGCTGCATTTCAACGAGATCCATTGCATAACATCTCACACGGCGCGACTGCAATGCAAGTTGCCCGTTTTTACTATTTCCTTGAAACAAACCGATTGGTTTCTGCAAAACTCACCAAGGACATGAAAGAGATTCTAAGCAAACCTGCGATTAACCACAAATTTGTGAAAGGCTTGAAGAGCGTTCATCCAGCTAGCGAAATATTTCGCAAGTCCGGTTCATGGAAACAATTTCATGCTGATAGCGCAATTGTAGAGCGCGATGGCCGTCGTTACATTGCGGTAGCACTGGCAGAAAACCCGAAGGGTGGGCAATGGTTGAGCCAACTCATAGTAGAAATGGATAATCTTATTTTTTCTGATCAGTTGGCTTCTTCGTCAACAGCGCTTCCAGCTCCGGTTTTGTAAATTTTTTAGTTGCTTGAGATGACTGATGCCGTTCTTGAATAAGGCGGTGAAGCCGCGTAGCCAGGGTTTGATGATCAACGGCTGCATTATGCTTTAACACATTAGAAGTTACCACCACCATATAAAACAGTCCCTTTCGGCTTCCATCCGTCACGTTTCCTGCTGGTGATTCGACAATCGCCACCGAGTTCAACAAATTAGTATGATTACCTCGATACTTGCCGCAAGAAAACCCTGCTTCCGGTCTGCAACGATACAGCGAACCAGATTTAAAATACACCGCCGCATCATTTAGTGCAGGAGATGAGGCATAGCGAATCCGACGCTGAGTAATATAAAGCAATCGCTTTATCTCGCGACTTGAAAATGGATCAACCACTTTGCCACGTTCGAGATTAAACAGGAATTTTATCAACTCACGCGGTGTAGCGGTGCTGCTACCACCAGAAACCCGTCTTTTACCACCCGAAGTGAAAAAGCCACCTTGTCTGAAGTTTTCTGTATTCAGCCCGCCCGCGCGGACACCACTGTTAAGACTATAGGCCAACATTTTAGATAGTTCGCTTCGGGGACCGTTAAAATATGTTTTCTGTTGTGATGCAAAGCCAGGATAACTTTTACCGAATGATTCCAGCAACATCAACTGTTTAATCACCATGGAAGCGGCTGAATTGGAACTCGCAGAAAGCATCCAGTCCATATAGGTCCAGAGGCTTGCATGGTCACCCTTACGTAGTTTACGTTTTAATATGCGTTTTTGTTGGGGGAGCCAAAACGGTACTTCATGGGAGACTTTCAGAATAAAATCATCGGCAGTCACATATGAATTACGTAATACCCTTTCACGTGCGGCAATATCGCGTGGGTAAATCTCTTTCAGCACTTTAAATATCCCCATTGCGACCGCCAATTTTCCGACACTTCCTGGGTTAAAATGCAAATCGGCATTATGTTCTGCGTAGACAGGATTTTTCAGGTCGCTCAAATCCAGTACAGCAATGCCGTATGAAGACGAACGTAATAGTTTCCTTACTTCGGCACTGAATTGTTTATCAACTGGAGGAATTTGCATTCCTTTTGCTTTAAATAGACGCGGCCTTACCTGATTGAGCTTGAGTAATGCTCCTGATGGTAACTTGCGTGAGCGTGCCTTACCTAGTTGGCCCAAACGGTAACCTTCCAGCCGCTGGATGCCAGTATATTTGGTTCCATCAAGCGGATAAGCATCTACGCTATTCATTAAGGCCATAGCCATGGCTGTGGTAATTAAAAAAACCGGGAAATTAATACGCAAATTCACGAGCTTGGTACCTCATTCATATTGACCGAAATATCGGTGCTATCATTCAGGGCCTGATCCAGTGTATTCAGGTAGTGATTCTTTTTTACCCGCCTATTTTGCAGAAAAGGGCGGACCTGAAAAAGCACCAGTCTGCCTTTATCAAAGCCGAATTCTACATCCGCAGCGGTTATCTTTCCCAAGTCATCCTTTTGTGGAAATTTAGACTTGAGTTCACGTGAAAACCGGATCAACTGTTTTATTTCGTGGTGCAAGAGTACCCTGCCATCCGCAGAGAGTTGTTGTTTAACCAGACCACCTTTACTGCTAAGTACCCTCTGTTTAGCAGAGGTGGAGTCGGTGAGCAATCTGACTTTTTCTGATTTGGCATCAATAGAAAGTTCTTCTGCAGATTCTCCCTGAACAGCACCACCAATACCATGATTCACAGCTATGGTCATAAAATCATGATTCCCGGTCTCGGTATCAACTGTCAACATCACTCCGGATTTATCAACTGGGACACTTTTCATTAGTAGTACAGAAGGGTAAACATGCTCCGGATTTGACATACGTTGCTGCCGCCAGGCAAAAGCCCTTTCTGCAAAAGGAGATGCCCATACCTTCATAATCGCTGCAAGGATATTGTCAGAACCGCGAACGTTGGGAACTGTAAGGTTCAAACCAGCTCCGGTAAAACCGGGAAGGTCTTCCACATTGGTATCGCTTCGAACAAATACGGCATAGGACCCGTCTTTGCCAAAAATTTCGTTGAGACGTTTGGCCATTAGTTTACGAAAATCATCACCCGGATCGGACTGCAAAATCCAGGCCCGAAGCTCCTCTTGCAAGCGTTTTGTTGCTACCTGTTTGCTCTCAGTATCCAGTTGCGTGATGCGTCTGTATTCGGATTGCATCCACTCAAATACCGATGTATTGGTATCGTTATAGAGTTGATTAAGATGTTCACGAAAGGCGCCAAAGGGAACCACCAGTCCAGAGGTGACGGCTTGCGGAAAATGATGTTTTAGCTCGCCTAAATTGGCCGCTTTTGGACCCACTATACGGCCTGCATGCTCAGCGCGTAAATCAGCCAGTGAAATCAGATCGCGTTGTTTTAAATCCAGTTTATCCATATTCGGACTGATACTTCCTTCTTTTGGTGTGATTTGCCGGCTGAAGTATTCATGCCATCTGTCACTATCTGATTCCAGTTGTACAATGCCACCCGGGCTGACTGCCAGAACCACCATTTGATTCTGCATTGGTTTGAGTAAAGACTGAAGTTTTTCAGAGATAACCACATTGGGAATGCCAAGATTACCCGCCAATAGTTGTACATGAGACAGCGCGTTTCCTTCTCCCATGGTCAAAATGCCCGCTACCGGAGATAACTCTGCCGTTGTTTCGGGTAACAACACAATACTGTTTTTATCCAGCTCAGCATACTGTTCATCAGGCAGACGTAAAACACCGCGAGCCATACCAGGGTTGAGCGACCTTACTCCTGCTCCTATGGTCTCACCGAACAATTGATGATTCACTCCGGATAGTTGGTTAGCATCTTTTATCAATTCATTGAGGATTACGCCATAAGCCAGAATAGGACTGCTGCGCAGTCTATCGGGGATAAATTGACTGGATAACGGTTCGATTCTGGATAATTGGTTAATAGCAGCACCAAAATGGAATTTTAGCCAGTGGTTGGCCCATGCTGGCAATCTATTTAGATAGTGCAATTGTTTACGGTATACACCGAGCGCAAGGTCTTGTTGTGATAATAAATCTATGCTCTGTTTAAACGCAGTCCATTCACGCTGAGATATCAGACCAGTGCCATAGATTACTGAGCCCAATGCTTTAAGCCACTTGAGGTTTTGTGTTCGACTAGCATATTTTGCTTTTTTACTCAGTCTGTTAGCCGTTGCAAATGCATCCTGTTCCAGTTGGCGGCTTAATTCCAGTGATTTGACACGGGTAACACTGGTAGTAAAATGAGAGTATCTATCACGCAGCTGCTGCAATAAAAACCCTGTACGGATAAGGCGTCTTTCATCATTAACATCCTTGCGATAACTGCTTACAGCGCCCGTTAGGGCTGACTTTAAGTCACCTTTTAGCAGGCTTTTGGCAAATTTTTGAATTTCTGCAGCAATATTGCCAGGTGCGTAAAGTGAATCGATCGCTCTGGCTAATTTTTCATAATCTTTCTTTAACGATGCTATACCTTGCTCGCGCGAATGGTTTCGTACCCGACGGGCATCCGAACTATCAGGCTGGTTGTGTATCTTGGTGCGAATTTTTAAGAAATTCTTATCCCGCTCTTCTATCCGGGTAGAGAGGTTGCGTACGGTTGTTACACCTGCCCTTTGTTGTTGTCGGGGTAGCAGCAAGTAAGCTTCCCGCACTAGTAGAAAATCCTGATTACTCCCTTTTGAAGTGCGGTCCAGCTTCTGGAATAGGCCGCTTAATAATTCTCTAGCGCCATCAGCTTCGTCCTCAGTCTGCAACGCGCCACGATAAAAGCGCGCACCACGGAAAATCCAGCCATCATCAAAGCCGATGAGGAAACGTTCTATCAAAATCTGTCCTAGGTCATCACGCCAATTGCGTGATTGAAAGAAGCGCTTGGCATTAAAACCGGCAAAGACATTGGCGATCTGGTAGCCAGCTGCTCGTAAGCTTTTAGTCTGATCAGTCCATATTCCGTGTTGTACTCCGCCACCATGAACATTACAGGAATAATCTCTGGGTTGCAGAATCACTCCATCTTTACAGAACCAGCGAATCCCATGAAAAGGCCCGCGCGGGGCACTTTTCATCTGCACAACCAAACTTTTGAATTGTGCAGTATTTTCCTTAGCGCCCCCCGTTAAAGGCATAGCAAGCAGAGCTAATAGATTAACGCAAAGTAAAAAACGCTTAAACTCCAATTTGTTCATATTTTAATCATATCGCAGTAATAGACAGTTTGTGCAAAAACATGATTTGTATGTAGTGAAGTTGTGATTAGCGGTAAACACTATAGTGACGTGCTAGCCTAAATAACCGCTTAAAAGGTGGAGGGTGTCTTAAATCATGTAAACGATTGTCATTCTATCAAAAAATACTTGCATGCTTCTGTCATATAGATGACATCTTATTATGATAATAAATAGTCTAATGAACAGTCATATAAGAGTAAGTTTGTGCAGATCACAGGGTAGTGTTAATGCATTGGCGAGGGAGTTTAATTATGTCTAAATTCGAAGACCTAAGAAAACAAATGATCGACTATCAGCTAGCTGCGCGCGGCCTGCATGATCTGTCTGTGCTGGATGCTGTTAATGCGGTGCCCCGTGAAGCATTTGTACCTACTGAGTTGATTGAGTTTGCATATAAAGACTCGCCACTGCCGATTGCAGCGAGCCAGACCATCTCTCAACCCTACATCGTTGCTTTAATGACGGCTGCTCTGGAATTAAAGCCCGAAGATCGCGCGCTGGAAGTAGGCACGGGTTCAGGTTATGCGGCAGCAGTCCTGGCTGAGATTGCCAAAGAAGTTTACACTATTGAGCGGCATAAAATTCTTGCAGATACTGCGCGTTCCCGCCTGCAGCAACTAGGCTATTCAAACATCAACGTATTATATGGCGACGGTACCCTCGGCTGGCCACAACATGCGCCTTTTGATGCCATTGTGGTGGCAGCAGGCGGACCGGATGTACCAGAATCACTAAAACAACAATTGACTATCGGGGGACGTTTGGTGATTCCGGTGGGTTCATCTTTGCAAACTCAGAAACTGGTGCGCGTGCGACGTATCAGTGAAAACGAATATCAACAAGAAGATCTCGGCAGTGTGCGTTTTGTCCCATTGATTGGAGCAGCAGGCTGGGAAGATGAAACAGCTGTAAAACCAGCAGTCGAAAAATCTGAAGCTACCCTGCCAGAGTTGATATACCAGTCTAGCGAACACTTTGCCCGAATTGATGATGTCAATCTGGATAATCTGATGGAGCGTATTGGAGATAGCCGCATGGTGTTATTGGGTGAGTCTTCTCACGGCACTGCAGAGTTTTATGAAATGCGCGCACGTATTACCAAAGAGCTTATCGAAAAGAAAGGCTTTACCATTGTCGCTGCGGAAGCTGACTGGCCGGATGCTTCACATATTGATCATTATATTCATGGTACAGAACCCGACCCTTTGCTGGAAAGTAAACCGTTCTCGCGCTTTCCTACGTGGATGTGGGCAAATCATTCGGTGCTGAAATTTATCCACTGGTTGAAAAAACATAACGACAAGATAGAGTTATCGAATAAACAAGTGGGTTTTTATGGTCTGGATTTATATAGTCTGTTTAGCTCTATTGAAGTGGTATTGAACTATCTGGATAAAATCGATCCCGAAACCGCAGAAGTAGCCCGCACACGCTATGGATGCCTTATGCCATGGTCAGATGATCTGGGGATGTATAGCCGTGTCACCATCACCAAACAATACCGCGAATGCGAAGAAGATGTCGTTGCGACACTGCAGGAATTGCTTAAAAAACGTATGGAATATTCGTTGAAGGATGGCGAGAAGTTCTTCAATGCCGAGCAGAATGCACGTCTTGTAATGAATGCAGAACGTTATTACCGAACCATGTATTACGCGGAGAATAACTCCTGGAACCAGCGAGACCAGCATATGTTTAAAACATTACAGTCTGTCTTGGCATACAGGGGGCCTGATTCAAAAGCAGTAATCTGGGAACATAATTCACATATCGGCGATGCCAGGGCTACCCAGATGAGCGCGCGGGGTGAATTTAATATCGGTCAACTGACGCGTCAGGAATATGGTGATAGCGCCTATCTGATTGGCTTTGGCACCGACCACGGTAGCGTTGCCGCGGCTTCAGAATGGGGTGGCCCGATGGAAGTAAAACAGGTACAACCCTCGCATATCGACAGTTATGAGCACGTCTGCCATGAAGTACAGACCGATAATTTCCTTTTACCTTTGCGCAAACCCTTACAGCAAATTACCCGTAAAAAACTGCTTGCGGAACGTCTGGAGCGCGCCATCGGTGTTATCTATCGACCTGAGACCGAATTGCAAAGCCACTATTTTTACGCCTGCTTACCAAACCAGTTTGATGAATATATCTGGTTTGATGAAACCCGAGCGGTTGATCCTATAACCAAGGAAACCACCAAAGGAATTCCTGAAACATTTCCGTTCGGTTTATAGCATTTGCCCAGGATTTTTAGTCTACAGGAGGTAGATAGATGAGCTTTTCAATAACTTCGATTGCTTTTGCACAAGGACAGGAAATATCCGATAAATATACCTGTGATGGAAGTGACATTTCTACTCCATTGTCATGGAAAAACCAACCTGAAGGCACTCAGAGTCTGGTTTTGATTATGGATGACCCTGATGCGCCAGATCCCGAAGCACCTAAAATGACATGGGTTCACTGGCTTTTATATAACCTGCCAGCGGATTCAAGTGGGCTTCCAGAAGCCGTATCAAACAATCAATTACCTGCCGGGACCCTCCAGGGAACCAATAACTGGGGTCGCACTGGATATGGCGGGCCATGTCCACCGATAGGTCGACATCGATATTTTTTCAAATTGTACGCGCTAGATTCAACGCTTCCTGATTTAAGAAATCCAGACAAAGAGTGCTTATTGCAAAGTATTAAGGGACATGTTTTGGAAGAGGTCGAGTTAATGGGAACTTATCAGCATCATGATTAGTGTTATGCCAAAGACAATCAACGAAGCATCAATTATGGAGGGCTATGCAGTCTCAACAGGTCTGTACATCGACATTATCAACTCGAAAGATGAAGGGCTGTCTCAAGAAGAAGCCCAACTGATTAAAGAACCAACCCGCTATTTATGGACGGATGCATTCGCTGTCTGTAATTATCTGCAGCTTTACCACCAAACAGGTGAGTCAAAGCAGTTGCAGAGAGCCTTGGACCTTATTGATCAAGTGCATCAAATCCTGGGAAAATATCACAAAGAAAGCAAGCGCAAAGGCTGGATTAGCGGTCTTGATGATCAGCAGTCACATATCCATCCAACTCAGGGTGGCCTTAGGATTGGCAAAATACTAGATGAACGCCAAGCCAATGAACCGTTTGATGAACAGCTGGAATGGGAGCGCGACGGTCAGTACTTTCACTATCTCACAAAATGGATGCATGCGTTAAATCGCGTCAGTGAGGTAACGGGTAAAGGCATCTATAATCAATGGGCAATAGAATTGGCCAAAACAACTCACGCTGCATTCACCAACACCACATCAGATGGAAGTAAACGTATGGTGTGGAAAATGAGTATTGATCTTACTCGGCCCCAGGTAAATTCCATGGGTCATCATGATCCTCTGGATGGCTTGATTACCTATCTGCAATTACAGGCAACATCACGAAAGTTTAAAGTTGTTACCGATGAAAACAGTCTAAAAAAAGAAATTGAGGATATGACTGCGATGTGTGCCGGCAGAAGCTGGGACACGCAAGACTCTTTGGGAATAGGAGGATTGCTTTCTGATGCCTACAGGCTGGTAAAGCTAATAGCTAACTATCAAGTAGACGAGAACACCAGACTGGAATCTTTACTCGCTGATATTGAAATAAGCCTGCAAGCCTTCGTTCAACATAATGCCCTGCACTTGCCAGCAGAACACCGCCTTGCTTTTCGCGAGCTTGGATTGGCGATTGGCATACAGGCACTCGATAAAATGCAGCAGATGATCCACCAGCATCCTGAACAATTTATCCATGTAGAGACATTAAATTCCAGATTGTCAGAACTATCACAGTATAGACCGATAGTTAAAATTATTAATGATTTCTGGAAAGCTCCAGCACACCGATCGACAAGCAGATGGCTGGATCATCTCAATATAAATAATGTCATGCTTGCTACCAGCCTCGCACCTGATGGGTTTTTGGGCTAAGAACTCAGTTATTTCGCTGTTATGAAAAACAGCCCAAAAAGTGGGGCAACCTCACAAGTTGAATTCACAGGGTGTCTTTTAAACCTTATTCCAGTCGATTGAATCATCAAACACCCTACTCTATTTTCTACGCACCCCACTTCGTTTGCCCATCACTTTCATGCAAAGCCGTCTGTATATTGATTAGTTCCATAATATTGTCAAGGTTGATTATTCCCACCAGCTGATTATTGTCAATCACTGAAAGTAAACGGCATTTGCTGCTCTGTAAACGCTTTAGTACTTCCTCCAGTGGTTCTTTAATATCTGCGCTTTGAACTTCCTTTTGCATGTATTCCTTTACTTGTGAAGTTTCTCCTTGTTGTTGCAAACCGCTTAATAAATTAGCCTGATCCAGCACTCCAACCATTATTCCATTTTTCAAAACGGGGAATTCTGTCTGGCTGCCAGCCAATGTAAGTTCGATCGCTCGACTGAGTGGATCATCCGGTGATAATACTTGAAAATCGCTTAGCATCGCCCGGCCTACAGCTAACCCTGAAAGGGTCGACTTAACTTGCTCCATACTCGCTTCAGCAGCTGCACCTATCCAAACGAATAAAGCAATGATAACCAGAAATGGATTATATAAAAGACCCAAAAAGCCCAGCCACAAAGCCAGCCCCTGTCCCACACTGGCTGCCACTTTAGTCGCTCTGTTATGATCCATATTCATTGCTAATGCAGCGCGCAACACTCTTCCACCATCCATAGGAAACGCTGGCAACAGATTAAAAACAGCCAAAACTATGTTGATCAGAAGAAGCTTTTGCAAAAAACCTTCACCCGTTAAACCAAGTTCTTCTATTGGCACCATCGAGTTAGTTGCTGTGAGCCATAACCAGATGCCAGCTGCAATTGCCAGATTGACTGCAGGCCCTGCCAGCGCTACCGCAATTTCCTGTTTTGGGTCCTCTGGCATTCCTTCAAGTGAGGCGACGCCACCAATAGGGAGTAAAGTAATATGTTTGGTGCTAATTCCGTATCGCCGTGCAGTCAGCGCATGACCAAACTCATGCAATACAACGCATATAAATAATGCCAGAACAAAACTAACGCCATAGACGACTGCCGCCAAAGTACCTTCTGTTTGCCAGTAACTCAGCGCAATCCAGGCAACCAGAATAAAAAAAGTGGCATGAATATTGACATCTATGCCGGCAAACCGAGCTATTTTCCAGGACCATTTCATCAGTATTTCTACCTTATTTTTCTACATTAATATTTCATTGTAGTAAAAAGCTATGTGCTAACTTATATTGTGCTTAAAACGCAAACGTATCCGACCTATATTGCTAGATAACTATAAAAAATGCCCCAAAAGGTGGGGGGGTGTCTTTTTAAGACTTATTCGATGTCATTTTCAGCAATATCACGTAAAGCCATCTCATCAAAGCGCATTTTACCGGCACTACTTTTAGTCAGTAGTTTTTTTCGCTTAAATTCTGAAAGAATGCGGCTAACGGATTCCCTTGTTACCCCTGTCATTGCCGCAATATCATCAATGTGAATCATTTCTATTTCTACAAGTGAACTGTGATTGGCTTCCTCTATCAGCATTAATAATACGCATGCCAGACGTTGTTTAAGTGTTCCTGTTGAAAACTCGACAATAACCTTGCTTGCAGCTTCAATTTGAAGGTGCCATTCATTTAACACTGCTTTAAAAAAATCGGGATCACTGGCAAGAAGACTTTTTGCCACTTCATAAGGAATACGGCAAACTTCTGTTTCCTGTAATGCTATAGCGTACTGGTCATAACGTTTGCCATTATCCAGAAAGGTTTCCAGGCCTGCGATACCGCCTTTTTTGACAACCCTAACAATACGAGTGCTACCATCACTTAATGTCTCCTCAAGTTTAAGTAGCCCCTTGCGAACAACAAACATCGACTCTGCAGGAGAGTTTTCGACGAATACTACAGACTTTTTTGCATGACCAAACTGAATGATACGACTCAGCAATTGTTCATATTTTACAACATCAACGTTAGCCATAATGTCTTTCTTTCTTATAGCACATTGCTGGCAGTCAGCATGTCCTTTATAAGTTACATCCAGACATTTAATATGATTGGGAGCTTTAGTCATCTTTTAACCTGATGATTTTTTATTTAAAACATAGATCAGAAGTCATTGTATCCATACTAAAACAAATTTATATGATCTATGTAATATAAACTCAAATTTTTTTCGCTAGTGTGTATGTACAGCGGCAATCAATAGTACAATATCCAATGCTTTATTAGTATCAACAGTAACTGCATCACCAAGTTCGTCTTCATTTAAAGGTTTCCAGTGTTTAATCTGATTATTAAGCACACTTAAATCGGCATCGGAAACATCATTTTTTCTCTCGATAATACGTTTTCGTAATACCTCAATCGGCGCAGTGGCCTCAACTATTGTGTAAGGCACGGCTAAACGGCTAGCCAAAGCCTGAAAGGGTTTTCGTTGCTGATGTTTAAGAAAGGCGGCATCAATAATAACGGTAAATCCCGCTATTATTATCTCTGAGGCTAAATACAACAATTTTACATAAGTTTGTTCCGAGGCTCTTGCCGAGTAAATACCTTTATCAATATCGTTTGATGCTTTATCTTCAAGTTTTCTACCAAACAGGCGTTTACGTTCAATATCAGAACGAATACGAATCGCACCGAGCTTTTCAAGTAGCTGTTGGGATACGGTGCTTTTTCCCGAAGCTGAAAGCCCACGCATGATAATCAGCGCTGGTGTTGGTGGTTTTGTATAGCTATTGGCTAGATCAAGATAGGATTCAAACGCTTTTAATTCATTTTGACGTGACTCGGTATTTTTATCCATTTGCCCGATGCGCAAAGCATCAACTTTGGCACGCACCATGGCACGATAACAAAGATAAAAGGGCAATACTGACAAACCAGCATAATCACCGGTGATTTCGAGATAATGATTTAAAAATCGATTTGCCAGTTGATCTTGTTCTTGATCCTGTAAATCCATAACCAGAAAAGCTACTTCACTGATAACATCAATCCAGCGTAAGTCCGGGTTAAACTCGATGCAATCAAATGCCACTGGTGTATCATCGAGCCAAACCAGGTTACGCAAATGCATATCACCGTGGCATTCACGCACAAAACCATCATTCTTTCGTTGCTTAAAAACGGATTCTTGTTTTTCAAATTCAGCGCGGTTCCATTGTTGAAGTTCATCTAAGCTTTGAATATAAGTTAAGGTTTTGAGTGACTCGCTGATCAGCTCAAAATTTTCCATGACTGGCTTAATTATTTTATCATTATTGCCATACTCATCGTGTTCCGTCGCTACTGCTATAGATTGATGAAAATTGGCAACCATAAACGCGATTGCGTCAATATGAGCAACGCTCAAGTCACCTGCTGATAACATATTATCAAGCTGTGAAGATTGCGGAAATTGCCTCATTTTAACCGCATACTCAAAGACTTTTCCTTTAGCTGAAACAATGGGTTTATCGACTGTTCCTGATATCGAAACAACACCAAGATATATGTCTGGTGCGAGTCTTCGGTTTAGATCCACTTCCTGCTCGCAAAAGGTTTTCCTTTTCTCCAATGTAGAAAAATCCAGAAAGCCAAAGTTCACAGGTTTCTTTATTTTATAAACGAATTTACCGGTCAAAATAACCCATGAAATATGTGTTTCAATTAATTCAATCTCCCTAACGGGATGATCGTACACATCCGGATTTAGCATATTTAAGATATTAAATTCCATAGTTCAGGTATAGACCTGTCTTAAGTGTTCTCGAATGCGATCATCCACATTTCGGGGGTTCTTTACTATTTCATGTATCAACTGGAATAAAGGATAGTCTTCAGTATTAAATAAGCGATATTTAGTCACCATTTCTAGTGTATGAATACCCTCACCTTGAATACCCTCGGTTTCTTCTCTTGCCAATAGCCGTCCCAATTCGTGGTGATGTGAGTCCTCACTGGTAGCAGTCGTGATTAAATCACCCAAGCCTGCCAAGTTGTAGGGGGTCCCTATTTCCCCTCCCATTTTCTGCACTATATCATCTAGCTCATGTAACGCTGCGATGGATAAATAACCACGCAGGTTATCACCCAGTTTTAATTCATCAGCCATACCAAACACCATGGCGTAGACATTTTTCAAAATCACCGACCAGCTAATCCCGGTTATATCTCTGGATGGTTCTATATAAAGCGTAGTATTTTGAAATAAACCACCTATAATTTTAATTAAATCACTATTTTTACTACCCAGTTGAGCGAATGAGTATCGTCCAGCTCGAATTTCCTCAGAAATCATTGGGCCGTATAGCAAGGCATATTGATTTGATGAAAATACGTCTGAAAAAATTTGTGCGGCGGTTTGCCCTGCGTCATCCAGACCTTTGGCGATACTTAAACTGATGCAGTCATTTTTTAACAAGGGCTTAATCTTCTCGGCAATTTCACGATGCGGATTAATTGGTAAGCAAAACAGCACAATATCCGAATCAGGAGCCGCATCTTCTAAAACTGCTGACTGAAACCCATCCTGAGGAAACTTTTCCCAGATTTGCAGCTGACAGCGGCCTTTGAGAAGATATTCCATGGCATGACCCATCTCCCCATACCCTAATATTAATACCGTGAGTTGTTCTGACATATATCACACCTTAATAACTTTAATTACACTATAGGGTACCTTAGCCAATACGCCGCACAATTAGTTTTTCTAATTCAACCAAAAACAATACTGAACAGGAGACTAAAAGAATATTTATCCAACTATTCAAATTAATCGCTACCGAACTAAATAATGATTGCACCGGAGCAAAGTAAGTAAAACCAGCCTGGAATAGTACCAGTGAGATAACTGTTGTTGGTAGTAAACCAGGAACTACACTGACATTATCAATGTCGTCTTATCACTAATGAAATCAACTTTGCCGCGATAGGTGCTAATACAAAAAATGCACCTATAAATAGTAGTACTTTACTGGCGTTGAGCAAGCTAACAGCGCCGCCGATAGAGAATTCATAGAGTAGCGAAAACAGCACAACACCTATCACATCATCCAATACTGCTGCTCCAAGTACTATCTGACTTTCAGTGGAATGCTGTCTTTAAAGGTCAGATATAACACGTACCGTAATACCTATACTGGTAGCCGTTATCGTTCCGCCAACAAACAGTGAAGCGAGAAGCGATAGATAAAACTCAGTAACTCAATGAGAAACCTAAAACCAATGGCAACACAAAACCCGCAAGAGCGACTACAAATGACTTTAGGCCAGTACTAACAAGTCGCTTAATATCGGTAGCTATGCCGACCTCAAAAAGTAATAAATTGATGCCAATTTTAGCCATTAACTTTATGGTTTCTAGAGGTTCAATCCAACCCGGTAAACTAGGTCCTAATACCATGTCTGCAAGTAATTCACCGATAACAGATGATGCTTGCAAACGTATCGCCAATTCAGCGAATATCAGTGCCGTCAATAAAATGATTAGCAGGTATAGAAAAAACTCGTGGATTTACATTAGCCTTCCATAAAGTTTATTTCAATCATTATTTCTTGCTTACGAACCACAACCAGATAAATCCACCAGCGCCCGCTACCAATGAGGCAATTAAAATACCCGTTTTAGCCATCAATAGGTATTCTGTCTGGCCAGCGAAACCCAGGTCAGCAATGAATATTGACATAGTGAAACCAATACCCGCCAATAAAGATACTCCAGCGATTTGACTAAAACTGGTTTGCGCAGGCAACTGGCCCACACCCAGTTTAAGCGCAACCCAGCTAGCTCCTGCGATACCAATAAATTTACCCAGTACCAATCCTGCCATCACGCCCATCGTCACAGGATGCGTTAATGTCTCTGCAATACCCGAGAAATCAATAGGTATACCGGCGTTAATCAAGGCAAAAACCGGGATTATTATAAACGCCACAGGCATATGCATACTGTGTTCCAGACGTTGCAAGGGTGTCTCAACTTTATGCACACCATTTTCAAGAGTTTGCACAATACCGCGCAACTTAGTGTTAGTCATAATGTCTTTACCAGGATCGTAGCTGGCATCAAACCGTACCATTAATTTCTTCACTAGCCTGCTGAAACGTGCTGGATCATATTTGGGTCGTGCTGGAATAGTAAAAGCGGTCAAGACACCAGCTAATGTCGCATGTACGCCAGATTTAAGTAGTGCAAACCACAAAATTATGCCAAACAGGAAATATGGCAAGGGCTGTCGTATTCCTGATAGATTAAATATAATCAATAGTGCCAATAACCCAGCTGCAATAAAAATCGCCTGCCATACTATTTGATCCGTATAGAATAGTGCAATGACGACTACTGCGCCAAGGTCGTCAACAATAGCCAATGCGACTAAAAAAGTAATTAGGGCTTTAGGTACCCGATTTGCCAACAATGCCAGCGCACCAATGGCAAAAGCTATATCAGTCGCCATCGGTATCCCCCAACCCAGTGCTGCATCGCCTTCATGATTAATAGCGAGATAAATCAATGCAGGTACAAGCATTCCACCGATAGCTGCAAAGATAGGCAAAGCAGCATTACGAAATGATGCCAATTCACCAACCATTAACTCTCTCTTTAGTTCCAAGCCTACAAGGAAGAAAAACAAGGCCATTAAACCGTCATTGACCCAGTGATGTAGTGTTTTTTGTATTGCCCATCCACCAAAATTAAAACCAACTGGTGTATGGGTGAAGTGTTGATATGCAGCAGAAAACCCGCTATTAGCCAGGATCAAAGCGATAACAGCAGTTCCCATTAACAACAATCCACTGGTAGTTTGGCGGTGGATAAATTCTTCAAAGGGGGTAAGAATCTTATCAAAGGATTTTTCCCAGCGAGCATGATATATGCCCTTGCCAGTTGAATCTTTTATTAACTTTTCTTCATTGTTCATATTTGCTCTCTGATGGTAAGAATCATTTAAAGTTTGGCAAAACGATTGATATCTTCTGGCATTATAGATTCATATGAATAAGAGATTATGATTTTATTTGCCCACAATTTTTTAATCATAATAATGAGAAAAGTCATGATTTTCCATGGCACTAGCCTGCCAATCCGTAATAAAACAACATGGTGATTACAAGAATAGCAACTAAATTTAAACGAAATCTGACTCGCATCATATCTCATTGTGCTACAAGTCCACTAACATGCACTAACGCATTGTGGGGAGTCGCCACGGGTAGTATAAATGCCAGCAAACGGGTAAGCATCCAAACAATAAATAAAACCAGCAACGAGTATCATTCCACCAACAATCGCTGCCATAAAAAAGAGACAAAACCCAAATGGAGAAACGGTGTTTTGACGGGTTTCTGCTCTATTTCGATAATTTACATGCAGTCAATTTTATCAAGTAAGAAATCTGGTAGTAACTGATTTACATCAATCGCACCTTTTATCTTTAAATGCCCAACGAATAGATATAAATTCAATGATAGCTGCGGTTGTTCAATGCATGCTCATGAAGATGGATAAAAATAAAATCCGTTTTTACGAAATAGACCTCTTGCGCTTTTTGGCCGCCATGGCGGTTGTTCTGTTTCATTATACATTCAGAGGTTTTTCTGAAGGCGGTTATAACCCAATCGAGTACCCCGTTATCAGCGAGTTTAGCCGTTATGGCTACTTGGGAATCCACCTGTTTTTCATCATCAGTGGATTTGTTATTCTGTTATCGGCAATGAACCGGTCTGCGCTCAAATTCGCCATCTCCCGCATTGTCCGGCTCTACCCTGCCTTCTGGGCCGGAGTTAGCATTAGCGCACTGATTATTTATTGGTATGGCGCGCCACTGTTTGAGGTCAATCTGCCACAATACCTAATGAACCTGACGATGTTAAGTGGCTATATAGGAGTAGAACATGTAGACGGGGTTTACTGGACTTTACTGGTCGAACTTCGATTTTATGCCTTGATTTTATTGTTGTTGTTAATTCGCAAAATCAAGCAGATTGAATATTTTCTGGGTGCCTGGCTTGTGATTGCTTTTGTTCATGCTTTGATACCATTGCCAAAGATTATAGCATTTTTCATTTTCCCTGAATGGGCGCCCCTGTTTATCAGCGGATCACTTTTTTACCTGATTCATTTAAAAGGACTCAACCTATACAGAGGCATCTTGTTGCTTTTAGCTTATTTGATTGCTTTACATTTTGCCGTCTATGAGATTGATGAACTTAACACGTTTTACAGCTCTACCCTCTCACCTAAAGTGGTGATTACGGTACTCACCGTCTTTTATCTGTGCTTTACCCTGATCACTGCCAATAAGGTGTCGTTATTTAGGTCTGCCTCACTTGTAAAAATTGGCATATTAACCTACCCGCTTTACCTTATTCATCAGAATATAGGATTTATCGTATTCTCCAACTTAGCAGAATCGGTCAATAAATATGTACTCCTTGGTGGACTAATAACACTCATGTTAATTTCGGCATGGTTAATTCATATCCTCGTAGAAAAGCACATTGGTGGCTTTATGAAGCGGACTTTAGATCGGATAACTACTTCAAAACAGACCATAGAGACAACCAACAAAACTGTTGATCTAACTTGGTAGATGATTTTTAGGAAAATAAGCCGGCAGTTTTTGTACATTTATCATAAGACAAATGGCTTACATTCACTGGTCTGAGATTCCTTGCTCCCGCGATAAACAACGATATATTTAGTAACCCCTTAAAATTAACTAAGATATGGTTTTAGCCCATTAGCTAACAAATTAGTTAGTGACACTGCATTTGTGGCATGGCTAACACTATTGCAACTCCAGATATTTGTAACACCCTCTTCTTGTAATTTCTGTATGGAACCGTCCTTAAACAAGGCATGTGTGACTAATACAGATAATGATGCAGGTCGATGCTGTTTAAGCTGTCTAGCGGCTTGAATCAGGGTTTGTCCTGAACTGGCAACATCATCAACAAGAACGATATTACGTAAAAAATAGTTTGCTTCGGGTAAGGTAACTTTTACTTCCCTGTCACCATGTCGTTCTTTACTTGCCACGGCAAAGTCCATTTGATAGTGCAAGGCAATAGCCTCGACCCACTGCCGTGACTCTTTGTCTGGCCCGAGTAAAAAAGGCTTATCAACTTGACACTGCAGAAAATCTGCCATGGGCTCAGTTGCACTCAGATTTAAGGCTAGCTGTGTAGGTATGGCTTGTGAAAGTTCTTTAATACGATGCAAATGAGAATCGACAGTGATAACGCCATCAAAACTTTCTGACAATAGCTTTCCAATAATCTTCTGGCTGATCACCTCACCAGGATTAAAGGCTTTATCCTGCCGCATATATGCCAGATAAGGCGCAATCAGTGTGAGATTCTCGGCACCGAGTTCTTTTGCACCTTTAGCAGCCAGCAACAACTCAATCAGCTTGTCGTTGGGGTGATCCAGGCTACGATAAATAATGATGTTTTTATGTGATTTAAGTAATTCTTCTGGCAGCGTGATTTTACTCTCGCCATCGGGGAATCGGTGAATTTCTATATCCGCATAGATAAGTTCTGCAAATTCAGCCACCTCTTTTGCTTGTTCAGCTGACTCAGGGAAGCCTAAAAACAAACAATTGTGTCTGCTGTTTAATGACATTAGCCCGTTCCTATCTGATAACCCGAATCCTTTTCACTAGCAGTTTTGGCAAAATTAAAGTCCGCCATAAATTCGGCATAAATAGTATATAAAGGATCGCCAACATTAACTTTTTCACCCAGTTTTTTGTGTAGATCAACCCCCGCTTCCTGATCCATTGGTGCGCCTGCCAGTCTTGCTATTTGCGCCATTTTAAAATTATCTATCGCTTCAATTATGCCTGTACCAGTGGCAACTACTGCGTGTGTTAATTTACCCGGTAATACCTTTTTATTATTCTTTCCTTGAGCATTTATGATCGAATGCATTTTTTCTAAAGCTCTTCCTGAATCCAGAATATCGGATGCAAGTTTATATCCTGCTCCTCCTCGAACATCCGGATCGAATTCCAGAATACGGCCGGCCAATTGCAATGATTTTTCCCGTAAGTCTTGCGGTGCTTGTGGGTCATTTTCCAATATTTGCATAACATCGCGTGCTTCTAAAACTGGGCCTATGCCGCGACCAATGGGTTGTCGGCCATCAGTTATAACTACCTCAATATTCAAACCCATGCGGTCACCTACATATTCAAATTGCTTTCGCAGTTTCAAAGCATGAGATTGTGATCTCACTTTTGCGCTAGGGCCTATGGGTATATCTATCAGCAAATGAGTTGAGCCTGCAGCGACTTTTTTTGACAAAATAGACGCGATCATCTGGCTTGAAGAATCCAGAGAAAGAGGACGTGAAACCGAAATTAGCAAGTCATCGACTGGTGCAAGATTCGCGGTACCACCCCAGGAAATAAATGCACGCTCACTACGTAATATTGAATGCAGTTTATCCAGAGGTAAGTTGACCTCGGCGAGAATTTCCATGGTATCAGCCGTGCCTGCCGGTGAAGTAATTGCGCGGCTTGAAGTTTTTGGCATCAACATCCCATGCGCTGCTACGATGGGAACCACCAGCATGGTGGTTCGATTACCAGGAATTCCGCCAATGCAATGCTTATCTGCTACCAGAGATTCGCCCCAGTCTAATTTTTCACCGGTTGCTACCATCGCCTGTGTTAAATAAAGCGTTTCTTCACGCTCAAGCCCTGATTCTGCACTTCCCACCAGAAATGCCGCTATTTCAATTTTGGAGTAACGATTCGCTACAATATCGGTACAGATATTCATAAAATCATCGGCATCCAGACGATTCCCTGCAATTTTACGATGTACCGCTTGAATGGAAGCAGGAGGTGTCGCATGATTAATGCTAACGGACTCTCCCTCATCAGCTGCAAATTGATGAAACGTTTGCTCACTTAAACCTAATTCATCAGTGGCAATAATATTTTCATCATCAACAATATTTAATACTGCAATAACAGCGGGATTATTCTCCCCGTCGGTTATTTCAATTTTGTTCAGAGCCTGAAAACCCTCACTATGATACAAGGGGCAATCCCGATGCAGATACGCCACATTCTCTTTATAGGTATCAATGGCAATTTTGCGTAGTTTTAATGTTGTCATTCGTATCCCTGGTAATTTGCTAAATAAGAGAGTTATAAACAGGCACCCCCCTACTTTTAAGTGATTTTTATACGGCTACGCCTATCCTACGGATCAGCATTAAACAACTACGCTGTTGTCTCGTTGAAGCTCGACTCATTATTTCAAAAATGACTAAAAGAACTTATGCAAAGCTCAAGCGGTTTTTTAAATCTAAACCTTAATTCTAGGAAGTTAATAAAAACGCACTTAAACTAATTTCACAGCCAAGGTTTTGATCTTCGCTATGGTACGTTCCGATAGCTCCGGATGCGGCTCTGTACTGACTAACCCGGTAAAAATCTCACCTACCGTATTAGCGCCTACTACACCTGCTGTTTTTTTAAGTTGCCCATAGGTACCGAACAGCCAGCGCCCCATTATCCCGGGAGCAGCACATGAAGAAACCAGTATCGCTTTCTTCTTTGCTACTTTTTCTTTTCTAAACTTTGGAAACTTTGAACCCCACGGCCAATATCCATAAACTATAAGCCGCTCCATGAATCGCTTGAAAAGCGCTGTGACTGAGCCAAAGTTTGTCGGAGAAGCAAAAATAAAGGCATCCGCTTGCTCGATCTTATCAACCAGCTTATGCATGCCATCGTCTAACACGCATTTTCCAGGGGCTTCACCTTCTTGCTGCGTGCACTCCCGGCAGTTTAGGCAAAATTCAATCGGATAATCACGCAGGTTAATACTCTCAATCTCTGCACCCGCTTCAATAAGCTCTTTAATCAATAACTCTAGCGTTTTATCAGTAACACCGTCGTCTCTATATGAACCGTTTATTGCTAATATTTTGGTCATGTCTAATAAACTTCCTTGTCAGATGCGGTATTTATTCTTATTTTTTAATATCCAAACAAATAGGATACTGAAAAAAGACACCCCCTACCTTTTAAGCACTTTTTTCATAAGTTATTAAACTTCATTAAAGCTCATACTCCTGATCACGCTTTGCGATTGTTACTTCGGTATCACTCAAGAGGCCAGCAAAAGTTTGCATGGATTCAATTTCGCCATGCACCAGATAGGTTATTCGAGGTTTATTGGTTGCCTGGTGCCACGCCAGTAGTTCACTCTGTCCCGCATGTGCCGAAAAGCCGCCGATGGTATAAATTTTCGAATTCACCGCTATTTCTTCACCAAAAATCATCACTGTTTTAGCGCCATCAACTATGCGTCTTGCCAGCGTTCCTCTTGCTGCGTATCCGACAAATATCACACTACAATCCTTGCGCCACAGGTTCTTTTTTAAATGGTGCCGCACACGCCCGCCGGTACACATGCCTGAGCCTGCCAAAATTAGCGCGCCGCTGTGGATATTATTTAGCGCTATTGATTCTGAAGCATCATGGGTGAAATGCAGGGAGGGAAAGTCAAAAGGATCATGACCATCCGCAAACAGCTTTTTTGTCTCTTCGTCATAACATTCCGGATGCCGGCCAAAAATAGTCGTCGCCGAGATCGCCATCGGTGAGTCAAGAAAAACCTGCAAACCCATCGGTAAACGTTTTTCTTTCCAGCCTTCATGCAAATAATATAAAAGCTCCTGTGCCCGTTCGAGGGCAAACGTTGGGATAATAATATTCCCGCCGCGCGCTACAGTCTCGTTAATTGCCTCAAATAATTCTTCGATAGAAGGCTCTAGCTCCTTGTGCGGACGATCACCGTAGGTTGTCTCCATGACAACCACATCGGCATGTGGCGGTTTAGCAGGATCTCGCAAAATTGCACGGCCATTGCTACCAAGATCACCGGAAAATAAGACAGTACGCTTATTTCCTTCTTCTTCCAGCTCTAAAAAAATACAGGCAGAACCCAGTATATGGCCAGCATCAATAAAGGTAGCGCGAATGCCTTTGGCTACTTCAATTATTTTATTATAACTTGCCCTGCGCCCAAAAAAATCGAGCGCATAAAGAGCATCTTCAGTTGAATATAACGGCTCGAGTAGCTTATTAGGTTTGCGTGAGCGTTGAAGTTTACGGTTTTTACGACGTACGTCTTCTTCGTTCAAATGCGCCGAATCCAGCATGATTACCCTTGCTAATTCCTGAGTTGCCAGGGTCGTAATGATTTCCCCGGTAAACCCTCGTTTTGCCAGTAATGGAATTCGCCCACAATGATCAAGATGTGCATGCGTGAGCAAAAGGTAATCGATCTCAGAGGGATCAAAGCCAAAGGAGTTAGCGTTTTCTTCCTCGACTTCTCGTGACCCTTGAAACAAGCCACAATCAATAAGAATTTTCTTTGTCCCAACTTGAAGAAGGTGGCATGAACCTGTTACACCTTCTGCTGCTCCATGAAAACTTATTTTCATTATTCTACCTGCTGAGTTTAGTTATTATAAGTACTGCGGAAGATGCTCACGAATAGCTTGAGGCTCCATCATGGTCAGGTCCTTATCAATTTCCAGTGAGACAAGTTCAGTCACACCTTTGCCAAGCTCCTTGCGCAACAAACCGAGAAAATGAGGTGCCGCTACGACAATCAAATTCATATAGGTTTTTTTCTGCTGATTTTTTTCTAGCAAATCAGCAAGTTCTTTGGCAAAACGAACTGCGTATTGCTCTTTATGCGTCATTTTCTCATCCATGGCATGTTTCCCTTGCCCTGAGCCATTACTGCCTCGACCCGGTTTGTCGCTGACTAAATCCTGCTCTCGATCATAAGCTTCAGATGAAGACAATGATTGAATTTCAATAAGCGGATCTGTTGATTTACTGGTGGATAAAATTCTGGCCTTTGCCTCATCGGCTACTACAACCCATATTTTAGACATTTTCTGTACCTCTCGTAGTTATATTGATATCTATATTCTCGATATGCGTCATTGTTTCATGCACAACACAATGTTCGCAGACTTGCTTTAAGGCTTCCTCATGATCCCCTATCTGTGCATTGGGTAATGCAGTCTGTATCTTAATATCTTTTAAAAAGACTGGTTTATCTGTTTTGCTGAAGTTTACTGTAACACTCAAACCGTCAGAATTGATACCTACCTGATTACAATACTTAACCAAAAAAGCAGCTACGCAGGAACTGAGTGACATCATTAGAAACTCCGGCGGGGTTGGTGCCCTGTCACGACCACCCCATTCTGTTGTTGATGGTACATCACCAATAATTGTGTGATTACCCGCTTCTGTCTCAAACAACAATCACCTTTGTGACGTGATACTACTTTACCCCCGGTTAACTCCAGTTTCCACAATAAAACAATTCATTTATGTGAATTGTATTGGGAAAATATAAAATAAATCGTCACCTAGCTGACACTCATCATGAATATGGTACTTAAATAAATCCTATTGTATTAAAACTACAGGGCATCGAACCTGCTGCACAAATCTCTCCAGGACTATTCCATCATCTTCCAGTTTTATATCGTCGGGATACACCAACATAGAGGCTCTCAGACTATGCAAAGACACTAACAGTTGTTCATTGTTAGCATACTGGATAGACACCGCAGCCTTTGCTTCCCCCTTCAATGATTCATTTACCTGTGTTGTTAACGCTAAATTATCCGCTGTCTCAACTGCCAGAATCAGAATAACAAGCGGGCTATGAGTGAGTTCTGACATCTGTAATGCAATTTTTAGCGCACGTTCAGATGCGTCCGAGCCATTATATAACTGCACTACCGGGGCTTTACTAAAATTACAATAGTGTAGGTGCTGATAATAATTTGCCGGGATTTTCTTGCCTGCAATGAATAGAATTCTCGATTTTTTTACATTTTCATGTATCCATGACAAGCGCTCGCCCTGCACAACCTGAAATGAGCATTGTATATTGTAATCTCGCGCAACCGTTTCCAGTTGCTGTTTATTATGGCGGGCGTTAGTGTTTAAAGTTCGCTGGATGATTTCTGCTGTTATTTCATTCTCCTGCGCTGACCAGCTTGATATTTCCCGTGAAATAGAGAGTTCAGCAGCGCGCATCAAATTTTCTTCTTCAATAAATAAACCTTGTAGCGTAGCTTTCATTAATCGCGCCAATGCCGCAGCATTAGCCAGTAAATCAGCATGAAATCTCTGATTATCAAGTAATACCCAGACTTCCTGTTCAGGCTCATTTTTCATCGGATTTTGTTTCATCTTTATCGGTTATGGCATATTTACGATGTAGTTGATGCAGTTCATCCAAACGCTCCATAACCCGATAGTTGATGGTTCCCTTTTTGAAGTTGCCATTTTCATCTGCCAAACCAGCTTCCATCCCCATCAGCAACTCAAGTGCATCATTAACATCGTCCACGGTATGAACATGAAATTGCTTATTACTTACAGCTTCTACCACATCATGGCGTAGCATTAAATGCTTGAGGTTGGATCGGGGGATAATCACACCCTGCTCACCACTAAGACCACGTGCTTTACAGATATCAAAGAACCCTTCTATTTTTTGATTCACACCGCCAATGGCCTGCGTTTCACCGTGTTGATTAATTGACCCTGTGACAGCGAAGCATTGCTGGATGGGAATATCAGATAATGCCGAGATCAACGCACAAAACTCAGCAATGGAAGCACTATCACCATCAACACCCGCATAACTTTGTTCAAAAACCAGAGTTGCCGAAAGTGACAATGGCAGGTTGCGTGCATAGCGATTAGCAAGGCAGGAAGACAGGATCATCACGCCTTTTGAATGAATTGGTCCCCCTAGTTTTATCTCACGTTCAATATCCAGGACATTTCCGTGCCCTAAGCGAGCTGTTGCAGTAATCCGGGAGGGTTGGCCAAAACTGTAATCGCCAAGCTGGTATACAGAAAGCCCATTCACTTGCCCGGCACAAACGCCTTGTGTATCAATTAAAACGATACCGCGTAATATTTGCTCACGAATCTGTTCCTGCATCTGGTCGGCCCGACGAATTCTAGCATCAATGGCATTTTGCACATGCTCCACATCTACTAATTCTTTGCCTTGTTTACCGGCCCAATAATCAGATTCCAGAATCAAGTCTTTCAATTGCCCCATGTGCAAAGACAGTTTTTCCGCATCCTCAGTTTCCCTGGAACATTGCTCTATGATGCGGGCGACACCTTCACGACTAATGGCGCGAACATTCTCTTTGCTAACAACAGCAGATATTAGCTGAGCCAATTCACTCACTGACTCACGATTACGTTCAAATGACTCTGAGAAATCAGCGGTCGCCTTAAATAATTCATTAAATTCCGGGTCGTAGGTTTTTAACAGATGATAAAGATACTGGTCTCCCATTAACACAACTTTGACATCTAGCGGAATTGGCTCTGGCTCAAGTGTGACAGTACTTACGAGACTAAGCATGCGCTCAAGCGATTCCATGCGAATTTCTTTGGCATAAAGGGTACGCTTTAAACCTTCCCATGCAAAAGGGTTCATCAACAAATTATGCATATCAAGAATCAAATAGCCGCCATTGGCACGATGTAATGCACCTGGTTTGATCAGCGTGAAATCAGTGATTAAGGCACCATCTTGCGCAATATGTTCGATCCGTCCAATCAGGTTGTTATAAGTAGGATTGTTCTCATAAATAATGGGCGTACCATTGAGCTTGCTATTATTTACCAGCACATTGACTTCATAGCGCCTCAACTCCACTGATGGCGCTGATACCTGACCTTCTAGCAAACCCGTATTCGGATTTAATGGCAGAAAAAACTGCATATTACGAACAATATCTTCACTAACAACATCTAGGTATTTTTTAATTTCAGTAGTTGCAGAATATTTATCTGTGAGCGTTTTTAGGAAGGGTTTAATCGCTGCTTTTGCAAACTCGGTGTTTAAAACCTTGAATTGATCCCTGGTTTCTTTCTCCCATAAGGGAATCTGTATAATCAGGTCTTTAAGTTCTTCCTTGATTTCTTCAATCTTTTTTTGTGTCTCCTGTTGCTCCTTCTCTGAAAGCTTTTTAAACTCATCCTGTGGCATTGCTTTGCCGTCACTTAGCGGTACGATGGTGTAGCCCGTAGGGGTATTTATCATTGTTATCCCCTGTTCTTCAGCGCGTTCACTAAGATCCGCAAATGCTTTTTCTTTTCGATCCTCTGTTGCTCCTTCAATTTCCTGAACACGGGTACGATACTCATCGCTCTCATAAGCAGCAGGAACCGCAATTAGCAAGTCATCAATTAATTGAGCCATATCCGTACGCAGCTGCAATGCCATTCCCGCAGGCAACTCCAAAGCAATTGGCTTGTAAAACTCATCATAATTATCGACGTAGCACCAATCTGAAGGCGTACTTTCTTCAGCAATTTGCTGTTCTAGCACTCGCTGAATCAATTCATACTTGCCCAAACCTTTGGAACCCGCGAGATAAAGATTGTAATTATCTCTGCGCATTCCAACGCCAAATTCAATCGCCTCTAAAGCACGAGATTGACCAACACCATCATATTTTGAGGTAACGTCATCAGCTGTTGAGACATAATCAATATCTAAAGGATTAGTGGTGGTATAAAGTTCTTTGGCTTCTAAGCTGATACTGCTCATATACTTTCCAAATTTTTATATTCTTGTTTACAGTTTAGGATATAAAATCACATGTTTTATTCTAAGATAGGACATGATGAAGATAACACTGAGGATAACCGATTATATTTTCAATTAGTCAAAAATGAATCGCTGTCACGTAAGTGACAGTAATCTCCAGAAATCTATTATCTAATGTTTAAATTGATTGGGCAGGCATGCATCCTCGCGGCAGAGTTAGAACGAAAGTAATACGGAGAAAATCAAAAACAAGTGGTTTACCGAAAAGAAATTGATGGTTTGCGCGCCCTTGCAGTTATACCTGTCATCCTTTTCCACGGCGGGCTTGAATGGTTTAGCGGTGGTTACGTTGGTGTTGATGTTTTCTTTGTCATTAGCGGCTATCTGATCACTTCCATTATTTTAAAAGAAAAGGAAGCGGGCACATTTAGTATTGCGGGTTTCTACGAAAGACGTGCCCGAAGAATACTGCCTGCTTTATTTTTTATAATTTTTATTTGCATTCCATTTGCGTGGTTGTGGTTATTACCGCACGAGCTTAAAGATTTTGGCAAGAGTATTGTGGCCGTAGTGGTATTCGCCTCTAATATATTGTTCTGGCGAGAAAGCGATTATTTCGCTGCAGATGCTGAATTAATACCGCTGTTACATACCTGGAGTCTGGCGGTTGAAGAGCAATTCTATGTCATATTTCCGCTGCTTATGATTCTTTTCTGGGTATTAGGAAAACGCTGGCTGGTTGGTATCATAAGCCTTATCGCTATAATAAGTTTAGGCCTGACCGAATGGGGTTGGCGACATTTCCCGGAGGCCAATTTTTATCTGATTCCTACAAGGGCATGGGAGCTTATGATCGGAGCACTTGTGGCCTTTTACCTTCATTATAATGAATTACCGAGGGGCATCATCAGGCATCCGGCTAGCATTATCGGTATTGGACTTATTTTACTCTCAATATTTATGCTCGATAGGACGCTTCCATTCCCAAGTCTATATGCGCTGGCACCGACCATTGGTACAGCGTTTATTATTCTTTTTGCCACTTCTGGCACGCTTGTATATAAATTACTATCACAAAGAATATTTGTCGGTATAGGACTGATCTCCTACAGTGCCTACCTCTGGCATCAGCCTATATTCGTTTTTTCCAGAATTCGTGGTTTGGATGAGCCTGGAACAGGGTTAATCTTATTGCTAAGTATTTTCGCTCTGGTATTAGCCTATTTTAGTTGGCGTTTTATCGAATTACCCTTTAGAGACAGAAGCCGTTTTACTAGAAAGCAGATATTCAGCGCCAGTATTGTTGCTAGCCTTGTCTTTATTGGAGTGGGTACTGCATTGGTCATTTCTGATGGGGCAATGTTTCGATTTTCATAGATATTATCTGAAAAAATTAAATAGTTATTTGAGGGAACTGAATGTATTTTTCATCGTCTCATTAATTAGACCATGAAACAAAAAGGAAACATGTACATTATGAATAAAGCCATACAGGTAATATTATCTGGACTATTTATGCTTACATTAGCTTCAGGTGCTGCAGCTGATGTTAATCATAAAGAACTATTAAAAGCCGCAGATATAAAAGCAAGTGGTAAATATGTTCGCACACGCTTTCTAGAAGTAATGAAAAAACCCTTTGATCAAGTAGCCAAGAAAAAGGCCTTGATCATCGGTGATAGCCATGCACAGGATTTTCTAAATGGTATTCTTGAGAATGGTTATTTACAAGACTATCAAATTAGTACTCGCTATATTCCAGTACGTTGTCAAATTGTACTGAGTGATGATGCAGTAAAATACATAAAAGCCAAAGACAAGAGCTTTTGTGCCAATGCTGATAGTTTGTCAAAGGCAAAGAACCAAATTGCAGATGCTGATCTGATAATACTGGTAGCTAACTGGCAAAAATGGTCCGCAAAGCAATTACCCCAAACGATAAACAATCTGGCACTGACTCCAACACAAAAGTTGTTTGTCGTTGGCAGAAAGAGTTTCGGTAAAGTTTCAATCAGGGACTATCTGCGCTTGTCGGGCGAAGAATTGATTAAATTACGAAACAAAACAGATGATCAGCAGCTCAAAATTGATGAGATTATGAGTAAATCATTAAGCAATGCAGTATTTATAAACCATCACCAGTTAATCTGCGGAAAATCTGAAGATTGCCCAGTATTCACCAAGGACTTCAAGTTAATTTCTTTTGATGGCGGACATTTAACCAAGGATGGTGCCCGCTATGTCGGTAAGGTATTATTTAAAAATTCACCACTTGGCAGTCTTTAAAAAAACTCTGATACTTTTCTATGTATCGAACATGCCAATGTTTACAAATCCGTAATTGTATTGGCGCAATCGATACAGAGCGTGCTGTAGGGAATAGCTTTTAATCGCCCAATAGAAATTTCACCCCCGCATTTTGTACAATCGTGGTACTTTCCTTGTTTTATGCGCTCTATTGCATGTTTGACTTCTACCAGCTCCTCTCTTGTATCTCCTTCCAGTTGCTCGATCACTTCATCATTTTCTCGCTCGACAGCCTGTTCACTCGAATCCAGGCTATGGCTTTTGGACATATCGGCGGATAGTTGTTTTAGGCGGCTAGATAACTCACCCTCTAGTTGCAAAAGCGCCTGCAATGCTATTTTGTCTGATTCAGCATGATCTGACATATTCCATTCTCCTGTATAAAAAATCATTAAAACACTTAGCGCAATATCTCACGAAATATCTATATATAACTGTCACCTAAATGACATGAACATTTTCATAAGTTAATTATGCTGGCATTGAATATAACATTTACTTAATTTGTTTAGGGGTTTACTAATGAAAAATCACAAAATGAAAAAAACCATGCTGATGCTTACTGGAATTACTCTGTTAACAGGAGCTAACCTGGTTGCTATAAGCGGATGTTCCAACGATTATCGGGGGGCGACGATTTACAGGCCAGCCTATTTTTCACCTTATGACTACTATTTTTATCCCTACTGGAGTGTTTATTTCAACGTATCCACAGGCTACTACTACTATCGCGATGGTGTTACCTGGATAAAAGTGAGAACACTTCCTTCGCGTTTCATTCTGGACGACAGAGATCGGGTACGCATCGTGATTAACTCGGATAAACCCTATATCAAGCATACTGAACATAGAGCCCGATACGCTCCACGCCCTAATATTAGATATGAAAGGAGTCGTGATATTATGGAACGTAAAAGCAATATTAACCGCTTTAAAAATAATCGCAGGCGTTGATCTACAAACTTGGCAATCAGAATATGCTATCTTCTGGATAGCATATTTAATTCAATATATACCCTATTTCAAGGGTTAGAAACCACAAGCAAAAACCGCATAAAAGGTGGGGGGTGTCTTTTAGAATGAGTATTTCAGTCAATGCTTCAAAACAGTCATTCATTGCAGATGGCTTATCCCCTCGCTTGCTGATAGTTTGTTATATATTCCTATCTACTACACCTTTGCTGCTTGCTGCCTTACAAGGCTTGCCTTTGCGCGCATTTCCTAATGAGTTTGCTTCTTCATTTGGTTTGATTGGCTTTACCTGGATATTACTCAGTTTTTTGCTCTCCGGGCGGTTTCGTTCTATTTCCGGCCGCATCGGAATCGATAAAACAATGAGGCTGCACCAGCTTATGGCTATCGTGCTGGGCTCGCTAGTACTGTTACATCCTTATTTATATACATTGTCTTTCAATAGTTCTTTGCCATGGGATACGACCCGGCAATTCTCACTTTTGCTTCCACTACCTGCCTTTATTTCGGGCATGATCGCTTGGGTTCTCTTACCGGTTTTGATTGTTACGGCGATATTTAGAGATCAGTTTCCCTTCCGCTATGAGACTTGGAGATGGATTCATGGAATTGGTGCAGCCGTGATAGTAATTGCGAGTACGCATCATGCCCTAGAAGCAGGTCGCTACAGCAATGACATACTGATGAAGGTATTTTGGTTCAGTTTGATTGCAATCGCATCACTTACGCTGCTGAGGTCCTATCTGATCATGCCGCTGCTGCAAAAGCGTCGTCCATTCCGGGTTGTTAGCGTTATTCAAGCAGCTACCAAGACCTGGCACGTTACGCTCGAACCCGATAAAAATTTAGGTTTTAAATTCAAAGCTGGTCAATTTGCATGGCTAAAATTAAAAAAATATCCATTTGGACTTAGGGAACATCCATTCTCTATCAGCTCTGCTCCATCCGACCTTCCTCAGCTACGTTTCACGATAAAGGAATCGGGTGATTTCACCAACAATATCGGTAAATTCATTGATGGCGATCGCGCCTTTATTGATGGTCCACACGGACATTTCATCATTGAGAATCAAGAGTTTGAAGGTATCGTGATGATTGCTGGCGGTATTGGTGTTGCTCCGATGATCAGTATCATCAGGGAAATGGCTCAGCAAAAAGACCCTCGTCCCATCAGGCTCCTGTATGGTAATCGCATGCAAAGCCAGATTGCCTTTATTGAAGAACTGGAGGAAGCATCGCAGAAACTCAATTTAAACGTGGATTATGTACTTTCAGAGCCTCCTCCAGAATGGAAAGGCTTGACGGGGTTCCTTGATGAACCTGTTATTCAGAGTGCCCTTGATATGTCCACATCCAGAGAAATGGTTATATCTGCTTTGTGGGCCGCCTGTAATGCTCGACAATGTTTTACAAACACTTAAATCTGCAGGTATACCCAAGCGACAAATAATCTTCGAGAAATTCACTTATCTCTAAACGATACTGAGGCTGATGAGTACATGAAATGAAAGATGACAAACATGAGGCGCTAGTTCGAGAACATCATCCGGATGCGATCAGAAAGCGCCTCAAACATCCTGCAAAATCACAGAATATATCTGATGCCGTACTGGGTGGTATCGATGGCTGTGTAACGACTTTCGCCGTTGTTTCAAGTGTTGTTGGTGCCGGGCTTCCAGCCTCTATTGCCTTGATACTGGGTTTTGCGAATCTGCTCGCAGATGGATTCAGCATGGCTGTAAGCAATTATGAATCGGTCAAAGCCGACACTGAATTTAACCAAGGCTTAAGACTAACGGAAGAGGAGCATATCGACAAAGTGCCTCAGGGTGAACGCGAAGAGATACGCCAGATATTTCAGGCGAAGGGTTTTAGTGGAGCAACTCTGGAAAAGATAATTGATACGATTACTCAAGATCGACAGTTATGGGTCGAGACCATGCTTACGGAAGAACATGGCGTTAAAATCACAGCTTCGAGTCCACTCAAAGCCGCAACAGCGACCATCGTGGCATTTATTAGTGTCGGCATAATCCCGTTACTCCCCTTTTTTTTACCTGCCCTTGAGATGCAACAACAATTCATCCTGAGTACATTTTTTGCTGCAATCATGTTCTTTTCAATCGGGGCAATTAAGGGAGTTGTATTTGTTAAGCCCATATTTGTTTCTGGCCTGAGCACACTGTTAACGGGTGGTACGGCAGCAGGACTGGCATTTCTTGCAGGATATCTGCTGAGGAACGCCTTTGGAATTGAGGGCATATAAAGTGATTGATTCAAATAAGAATTTAATCGTGAGAATTCGATTATTACTTCCGTTTTTTGCCTTAACATTCGGATTAGCCTGGGGCCTAATCGTTGTGCTTATGATGTTTCCTGTTCAAATCGAAGCGATATTTGGAAAACTCAACGCTAAAAATCCGCTATTCATACTCGCTGTTTATTCTCCTGCCATAGCGGCCTTCATTCTAGTATTTAGCCACGGTGGATTACAAGGCTTAAGGCGCTATTTTTCAAGGCTATTGTTATGGAAAGTTCATTGGGGCTGGTACGCATACCTAATAATCGGCATTCCTTGCCTGTTCTATGCAGGTGCTGCGTTAAAGGGCAATCTGTTTACTGAGCCATTTCCATTTTCAAATTGGTATGAAGTGTTTCCGGCACTGGCATTTATGCTTGTGCTGGGTCCTATAGAGGAATTTGGATGGCGTGGCTATGCATTACCATTGTTGCAACAATGGTATCAGCCAATATGGGCAAGCCTGATCCTGGGCGTTATCTGGGGAATATGGCATTTGCCGGCATTTTATCTGAGTGGCACACCTCAAAGTAACTGGTCATTCCTACCATTTTTTATTGCATCTATCGCACTCTCCGTGATTATCACGCCGATGTTTAACGCTTCGGGCGGCAGTATTTTATTACCGCTACTCGCTCACTGGCAACTCAACAATCCGGTTTTTCCTGACGCTGCACCCCACGATACGATCATGTTTGTGGCGGCTGCCATTGTCGTTGTGATAATTCATCGAGAGAAGATGTTTAATATGGACGGCTCGGTCATGGAAGTGATTCCCGCCGAAAGGAATACGTGAATAGAGACATCAATAAAGATAAGGATCAATAACCCACTAAAAGTTGGGAGGGGGCGTCCTTTTTAGGAATCTATTTATCTCTCAGCCACCAATTATCCGAATAAAGCCTGTTTAATCTCCTCAAACGCCTCATATTCATTCACATCAAATTTCTGTGATGTCACAATGGAATTAAGCGTTTGCATCAGTTTTAGTTCTACTTCCGGGTAGGCAGATATTTTTTCTTTTAGAACTGCCAGATAAGTCTCAAACTCACCATCGAACTGTGATGCTTCCACATGAAGTTGATCGATCTGTTTTTCATCCAGATCAAAATCATTTTTAAAAAACTTGGCAAACTTTTCTTTCTCTTTTGCAGTTTCTACATCATTTCCTTTGATAACATGATAGATAACTACAGCGAATGCTCGTTGAAGGGTGGTGTCGTTTCTGTCTAGATGATCAAGATGACCCACTTGATCAAACCACGCTTTAAGCTTATTAGCCATTTTAAACTCCTGCATTGCAATTACCCGTGATCTTACTTTACTCAAAATAGACTTATAGTTATAGACCTAAGTCAAAAAATATCAATAAAGCTTCATACTTTTTTTCGGTTAAAAATAAAATACAGCGGTATCGCTAGTGCAAAAATTGTCAAACCAACCACTTGCGCAGAAAACTGCTGCTCACCTATATGTACTGGGTGATTAATCGTAACCAGCATTAAAGCGCAACTGATTACACCCAGTACCGAAATTACCGGTAGGCGACCTATATTAATTGGTGCGCGCCAGCTTCGTTGCAAATCGGGTCGCCGATAGCGCAGCACGATATTACTCAGGTTGACTATAAAAAACAGGATAAAGATGCCTACATCGGAGATTGCAGCCAGTACTTCTACTTCTTTAAAAAATAAAAATGCTATAGATATTACGCCCGTGACGATAATAGCTACGTAAGGCGTTTGACGCGTGGCATGAACTTTGGCGAGACTCACTGGGAAGTGAGTTGGACTTTGCCATTCCGTACATCATTCTGGCACACACTATCAGTGTAATCAGCACTGTATTGGCAGTTGCAAATAGAGCGATTAAGGCGATGATTGCTGAAGTTTTGCCCCCAATCAGTTTTGACATAATCATGGATAATGGCTGTTCTGCCGCTGCCAGCTCCTTGAATGGCACAATACTCACCGCGACTATGGCAACCAGTATGTAGATAACTGTCGAGATCAGCAACGCATAGATAAATGCTTTGGGAAGTGTTTGTGTAGGGTTTTCTGCTTCTTCAGCGATATTGGCGATATCCTCAAAGCCCATATAAGCGAAAAAAATCAAGGCGCTGGCTGAGACGATCGACAACCAGGGCAGATCACTACCCACAGGTGGTGGAGGCAATTCAGTAAGATTCGCCAAGGGAAAATCACCTTTAAAGATGAAATATCCACCAACAACAATCACCAGTAACAATCCGCCCACTTCAATAGTAGTGGCAATTGCATTGAAGCGTGCTGATTGTTTGATACCCCAGAAATTAATCGCGGACATCACAATCACTAAGCCGATAGCCAGTGCCACCTGATTAAAAGGAACAAAGTATGCCAGATAGCGTGCGAAGCCCAGGGCTACCGCACTGGCTGTGGAGAAACCGATGACAATGGCGATAAAGCCAAACATCCACGCGACTTTTTCCCAACCAAAGGCGTTCTTGACGTAAACATACTCAGCGCCAGCTTCAGGAAACAACGCTGATAACTCGGCATAACTCATCGCAGTAAAGCTGGCAACGGTCGCAGCCAAGGCAAATGACAGCCATAACATATTTCCTGCGATGCCTGCCGCGGAACCAATCAGCACATAAATGCCTGCACCCAGAATCAGACCCACACCGTAAATAACGATTTCGGATAGGGATAGACAGCGTTTTAGTTTAGTTGTCATTGAGCATTCTTGGTAGGTTTTGTTCCTTGTGATTGGTGATTGTTTTGTTGCCTAGATTACATCATAAGTATAGCTATCAATATCTCAAAAAACGCCGAGCTCTAGATAAGTTCTTTTAGTCATTATTAAAAAACAAATATGAGCTGAGCTTCAGCGAGACAACAGCATTGTTGTTTAATACTGACCCGAAGAGAAGGCGTAGCCGCATAAAAATCACTTAAAAGTGGGGGGGTGTCCTTCATAGAGCATAGAATAGTGCTGTTTAAACGCCAAAGAGTTGATGTTTATCAAGCTATCATCGGAATAAACAGTAGACACTTAATCACAGAAAGCAAGGTCTTCATGCGAAAGGAGTCTAACATGCCCAATACCCCTAATCCCTTACTCGGCATGACTGATGCCATTGGCCACGATGATGACCAACAAGAGAGACCTAGTGCTTCATTTACAGAAACAGCTCTTCCTGGGTTTAAACAAGCTCTGAATGCGCGGCGTGCAATCCGGGAATATGATGGCAAAGCAATTCCTGAAGAGATAATGAGGGATTGTCTGCATGACGCTATTTTGGCACCAAGTTCATCGAATCTGCAAACTTATCAACTCTACTGGATTCGCGACACCGGGAAGAAAGAGGCGGTAGCCAAGGCATGCCGTGGCCAACCAGCCGCTACTACAGCTGGTGAACTGGTGGTGGTCGTGGCGAGGGGTGATTTGTGGGAGATTAACCTGAAAAAACTGCTCAATATCATGACGCATGACGGCACCAAACCACTTGCCGCACCCATCGAAGATTACTACAACAGAATCGTACCGTTATTGATGAGAAATGACGTATTCGGTTTGAATAATCTCATGCGTCGCGTTATCTACTGGTACAAAGGACGACACGAACCCATCATAAGAACTCCTGTCAACCGGGGCGACCATCGAATCTACGCCCACGTTCAGGCGTCTTTGGCTGCGCAGACACTATTGCTTTCTCTCGCAGCCCATGGTTATGAATCTTGCCCCATCGGCGGTATGGATAAACTTAGAATTCGAAAGATTCTCAAACTGCCTCCCCAGGCCGAAGTTTCGATGGTCATAGCAGCGGGTCGTGGTAAACCTGAAGGTCTATACGGTCCAAGAGTAAGGTTGCCAGAACAAGACTTGATTAAAGAAGTGTGAGCAAAGTGAAGACAGAATATGACGGTGCGGATGCGAGCGCGCCCTGAAATAATAAGGATCAAGTTATTGTTGAATATCTTTGCTAATTACACAGATTACAGCTACATAATAATTATCGATGCGTAATTGAGATCACCAAAATGGCAGTTATAGAAGCAGCATCTTCGACCACTTCCTCGCCTGTTGTATTTCATGCAGAGGGGATCACCAAGACCTATCAGATGGGTGAGGTGCAGGTGCATGCACTGCGTGGTATCGATCTCGATCTGCACCAAGGCGAGTTTATCGTAATGTTAGGGGCATCCGGGAGCGGTAAGTCGACATTGCTTAATATTCTGGGTGGTCTGGATGTTCCCAGCAGTGGAACTGTACGCTATAAAGACCATGATCTGACCGCCTATAACGACTCTGTACTAACCCGTTACCGTCGTGAACATGTTGGTTTTGTGTTCCAGTTCTACAATCTGATACCCAGCCTTACGGCGCAAGAAAACGTTGCCCTGGTGACCGAAATTGCAAAGAACCCGCTTGCGCCCGAGGAGGCACTGAAACTTGTGGGGCTTGGGGATCGCCTGGATCACTTTCCCGCACAATTGTCTGGTGGCGAACAACAGCGTGTAGCCATTGCCCGGGCAATCGCCAAGCGCCCTGAAGTATTACTCTGCGATGAACCTACAGGTGCGCTGGATCTGAAAACCGGCATTGTGGTACTGGAAGCTATCAAAAGGGTCAACCGCGAACTGGGCACAACGACGGTGGTGATAACCCACAATGTGGATATCGCACAGATGGCCGATCGTGTTATCCGTTTGAGCGATGGCAGGATTATCAGTGATGAGATCAATCGAGATAAAAAGGCACCATCGGAGCTGAAATGGTAGTAAGGGCCTGTTTATACGAATTGAATCATTGCTGCCGATGGCCATTTTTTTGGTTAATAAGGCAGAAGGAGTGCAATGTAGTGAGACTACATAAACGACTGATAACGCAGTTAAGCGTAAAAATGACCTCGGCCCTTCGGGTTGCCCCTGAACCAGCGCCACACAGCGTTGCTCGTTGCTCATTTGGAGCAACCAAACTTCGCGCCTCACGCCTTGATTGGCGCTGGTTCAGGGGTAACAGTAACGATTCAATACGTATCAACAGGCCCTAGAATGAATGCACTGGACCTTAAAATGTGGCGTGATCTGTGGCATCTGCGAGGTCAGGCACTTGCAATTGCGGCCGTTATGGCCAGTGGGGTTGCCTGTTTTATCATGTTTCTTACTACGCTGGATTCATTGCATCTGAGCCGCGAGCTGTATTACCGGGATTACCGCTTTGCAGAAGTTTTTGCCCCATTAAAACGTGCGCCAGAATCAGTGCAGAGGCGCATCGCCGAAATTGACGGTGTCGACAGGGTCGATACGCGAGTAATAGCCCCGGTCACTATTGATATCGAAGGGTTCTCCGAACCAGTCACCGGTATCATCACATCTATTCCTGATAGTGGAGAACCGCTGCTCAATAATCTTTATCTGCGTACCGGGCGGCTGGTAGAAGCGGGAAGAAGTAATGAGGTTATTATCAGCCAGCCATTTGCCGAGGCACATGGTTTTCAGCCGGGTGACAAGCTGCACGTGATCGTCCGTGGTAAGCGTAAACAGCTCCGTATCGTCGGCACAGGCGGTTCACCGGAATATGTCCATCAACTGCGTCCCGGTGGTACTTTTCCCGATTTTGAACACTTCGGTGTCATGTGGATGGCACGCACACCGCTGTCACACGCCTATGACATGGAAGGCGCGTTTAATCATATTGTATTGTCACTTTCCAGAGATGCCAAATCACAGGATGTCATTGACCGGATTGATGACATCCTGCGTCCCTATGGTGGCAGTGGTGCCTATCTCCGCGAGGACCAGCTCTCGCATCGTTTTCTTTCTCAGGAAATTGATCAATTGGAAAATCTCTCTGGTATTTTTCCGATTATCTTTCTAAGCGTGGCCGCTTTTCTTCTGAATGTGGTGGTCACTCGACTAGTCGGCACGCAACGCGAACAGATCGCTGCTCTGAAGGCATTTGGTTATAGTAATTTTTCCGTCGCAGTGCATTTCCTTAAAATGATATTACTGATCGTGCTGGCGGGAGTAGTGATGGGGGTGCTGGCTGGAGCCTGGCTTGGAGTGATACTCAGTGAAGTTTACGTTGAACTGTTTCGCCTACCGTTTTTGAATTTTGAACTGCAGGCCCCTCCGCATAGCCCAGGTTACATCCATCACCGTGATTGCAGGATTACTCGGCACTTTGGCGGCAGTGCGCATGGCGGTGAAATTACGACCTGCCGAAGCAATGCGTCCCGAAGCTCCAGCGGTTTACCAGCAGACCCTGATCGAAGCTCTCGGGCTAAAACGTTTGTTCTCTACCCCTACACGCATGATTCTGCGCCACATAGGACATAAACCAATAAAGTCACTGCTGTCTGTGCTGGGAATTGCGTTTGCCTGTGCAATTCTTATGACTGGGCGCTTTCAGGAGGATACAATCAATTTTATGATGGATGTGCACTATGGACTGTCACAGCGTGATGATATTTCACTTACCTTTAGCGAACCTACATCACGCAAGGCGCTTTCGGAATTAGTAAGCCTGCCGGGTGTGGAATTCGGTGAGGCCTTTCGCGCCGTGTCCGTTCGCCTGCGTTATGAGCATCATGACTATCGCACCTACATCCTGGGTTTTGAGCCGAGGGGTGAAATCAAACGTCTGGTGAATACAGACCTGCAACCCGTCGAGTTGCCGCGTTTCGGCATCGTATTGAATGAATATCTTGGCAAAGAAATTCTGGGGATGAAACTGGGTGATCTAGTGACCGTAGAAGTGCTCGAAGGTAGCCAGCCGACCCTTGAGATACCAGTGGTGGGGATGGTACGTCAGTATCTTGGCGTTGGTGCCTATATGGACCTGAATGCACTCAACCGCATGATGCGTGAAGGCAACGCAATCTCTGGTGCTTATTTGTATATCGATGAAGCCCAGGCCGATGAAATCTACACACACCTCAAAGAAAGGCCTCGCATCGTGGGCACTGCAGTGCGTGCCCAGGAACTCGCAAACTACCATCGCACAATGGATGATACCATGCTGTTCTGGACCACTATCTCGACGGTATTTGCCGTTATCATCGCAATCGGTGTGATCTACAACAGTGCTCGTATTACACTTACAGAGCGTGGTCGTGAATTAGCAAGCCTGCGAGTGCTCGGTTTTACTCGGGGTGAAATCTCTTACATTCTGCTGGGTGAGTTAGCTCTGTTGACACTGGTCGCGATCCCACCAGGCCTGCTGCTTGGAAGGGGACTTTGCGCCTATATCGCCAAGGCTATAGAAAATGATCTGTATCGCGTACCGCTTATACTCGAACCCCATGCCTACGCATTTGCCGCGCTAGTTGTATTAGTTGCTGCAGCCGCTTCCGGCCTGCTTGTTCGAAGGCGCCTTGATCGGCTCAATCTTATCGAGGTATTGAAAACGAAGGAGTAAAGATGAATTTGAACTGGCAAAGAAGAAGTATCTGGCTGATTGTGTTGCTACTCATTGTTGCCGCACTGATTTACGGATTCCAGCCTCAACCTCGAAAAGTCGATATTGCTGAGGTCAAACGCGGGCCGTTGCAGGTCAGTGTAGAAGAAGAAGGAAAAACCCGCGTCATAGACCATTATATCATCTCCGCACCCGTTGCCGGAACCACCTGTCGAGTTGATATGGATGTTGGTGATTACGTGGAGAAAGGGCAGCCGTTGCTCACTATCGAACCACTTCAATCCCAGCCGCTGGATCCACGAAGCCGTGCCGAAGCACAGTATCGTGTGGCTGCAACAGAAGCTGCTTTACACGCTGCAGAGCAAAAAACTCAGTCCGCCCAGGCAGAGGCAGAGCTAGCCAGAAAAGAGTTGAATCGTCTTAAGCCGCTGGCAAGTCAAGGACATATTGCCGCAGACAGGCTGGACCAGGCCACTACTCTGGCGCGTAGTACCGCCGCGGCAAAACGCTCTGCCGACTTTGCCGTTGATGTTGCGCGCCACGAACTAAGTGCAGCCAAAACCGCACTAAAATACACCGGTATCAGGGGCGAGTCGAATCCTTCAACTACTGTGCAGGTTTATGCACCTGTCTCGGGTAGAGTGCTGAAAATAGAGCAACAATGTGAAGGTGTGGTAGCTCGAGGTCAGCCATTACTGGAAATAGGAGATACACAATCACTGGAGATTGCTACGGATGTGCTTTCGTCAGATGCAGTCAAGGTAAAACCGGGTATGCGTGTGATCTTCAATCGTTGGGGTGGTGAAGAGCCCTTGCAGGGACAGGTACGAACCGTGGAGCCGGTAGGTTTCACTAAAGTGTCCGCCCTTGGCGTGGAAGAACAGCGTGTATTGGTGATCTCAGATATCACATCGAGCGCCGAAAAGTGGCAGAAACTGGGTGACGGCTACCGCGTCGAGGCTCGTTTTCTTCTGTGGGAAGAAAAAGATATTTTGCAAATACCAGCGAGCGCCCTGTTTCGTATTAAGGATGGCTGGGCAGTATTTGTGATGGAAAATGAAATGGCCAGGAAGCGTAATGTTGAAGTAGGCAAACGGAACGGCCTTTCTGCCCAGATTATTAAAGGTTTGACCGAAGGTGAAAAAGTAATTACACATCCCGATGACACTATCGAAGAAGGGGTCGCAGTAAAGCAGAGGTAACAGGCTAACTCAATTTTCTGTAAAGCTAAGCATATTGATCTTTTGTCAGATGATTGATTCTGGATTTATCGGCCCATAACCGAGAAATAATATCGTCTCGGGTGCGTTACTATTAGTTCTCATGTGGCCTCAACTGACTCGCATCATGTTTGCTATGATCTTAATGGCAGCGGGCCATTCAATATTTGTAGTGTAAATTTCTCTGCTATATTTAACCTGAAGGTTTTTTATCGCTTAAAACCACAGGAGTTACTATGAAACATTTATTAATCACAATTGCTATCTTTTCATTAGTATTATCAACACCGGTTATGGCCGACCAGGAACAATATGATGACTGTATTTTAGGACACCTGAAAGGTGCGAAACTCGATTTAGCCACGCATCTAATTAGACGTGCATGTGAAGAGAACTATAAAACCTCCAATTTCACATCAAAGAAAAGAATCGCATACAACAACTGTCTTCTGGAGTTCCTGGTGGAAGTCGAGAGCATACAAGCAACAATGGAAATAAAGGCTGCCTGCGGCAGGAAACACGACTAAATATTAACTGTTAGTCATTTAGAAATTGTACAGTGCACTTATCGGCAGATGGCAAACTGCCTCTCTAAACGTAGAAAAGAATACTGTAAATGCACCCCCCACCTTTTAAGTGATTTTTATGCGGCTGCGCCTTCCCTACGGGTCAGCATTAAACAACAATGCTGTTGTCTCACTATCGGCTCATTTTTCTTTTTTAAAAAATGACTAAAAGAACTTATGCAGAGTTCGGCGGTTTTTGTATCAGCGTATGAAATAGCACCTATGATTAAAGTCTAGATATTCAATATATCTATGCTCTACAGCTAGCAAGGTTTCTCATGAAAGTAGTTAACTATACTAAATACGGCTCACCTGATGTGCTCCAGCTTAAAGAGGTAGACAAACCCGTCCCCAAGGACAATGAACTACTGATAAGAGTCTACGCCACTACTGTGAATCGCACAGATTGCGCAACGATTAGGGCAAAACCATTCTTCATGAGGTTGGTTACAGGGCTTATCACGCCGAATAAACAAACACCTGGAACTGATTTTGCTGGCAAGATTGATGCAATTGGTAAAGATGTCATCTCTTTTAAAGTCGGTGATAAAGTTTTTGGCTTTGATGATGAAGGTTTAAGTTCGCACGCCCAATACTTAACACTAGCAGAAGATGAGGCACTCGCAACCATTCCAGAAAATTGTAGCTATAAGCAGGCTGCGGCGAGTATCGAGGGAGCACATTATGCGTATAACTTCATCAACAAAGTGAAAATAGAAAATGGCCAAAAAATACTCGTTAATGGCGCAACAGGCGCTATTGGCTCGGCAGCTGTACAACTTCTAAAAGCTTATAAGGCTGATATTACTGCAGTATGCGGTACAAAAAATTTAGAATTAGTAAAGTCACTGGGTGCGGATAGAGTCATTGATTACGAAAAAGAGGATTTCACCCAGCAGAAACTAAAATATGATTTTGTTTTTGACACTGTCGGTAAAAGCTCATTTGGCAAATGCAAACCCTTGTTAAACCCTGGCGGTGTCTATATCTCATCCGAATTAGGATGGATGTATCAGAATCTTTTCTTTGCGTTTATAACACCTATCGTTGGCAACAAAAAAGTCATATTTCCAGTACCTACAGATATCAAAGGAAGTGTACTTTTAATCAAAAAACTCATCGAAGAAGGGAAATTTAAAGCGGTAATTGATAGAACATATCCACTTGAACAAATTGCTGATGCATATAGGTATGTCGAAACAGGGCAAAAAACGGGAAATGTGGTCATAACAATGGAATGAATAAAATTCAGGCGTATTGTATAAGCTAAATTCGAATCACCGGAAAACACTATGGTTAGCAAAGAAAAAATAAATCCCAATATAACAGCGAGAATTGCAGGGTTTCTGTATCTAGCTATGGCTCCACTCGGTTTCTTCGGTATGTATGGTCACTCCAATCTTATTGTGTCCGGTGATGCTGCAGCAACAGCAAATAATATCATAGCTTCAGAATCGCTATTTCGTCTTAGCATTATGAGCGCTCTAATCGTCCAGGTTATCAATATATTACTGGTTCTGGTTTTATACAAGTTACTCAAACCTGTAAACAGAAACTATGCAGTTCTAATGGTGATATTTCATACTGGTCGCCGTCCCGATCACGATGCTCAATGAGCTAAACCAGTTTGCTGCCCTGCTACTATTGAGCGGTGCTGACTACTTGACAGTATTCGAAGCAGATCAGGTGCAGGCTCAAGTGATGTTATTTCTTGAATTGCATGATCATGGAATTCATATCGCCGGACTATTCTGGGGTCTTTGGTTATTTCCCATGGGTTATTTGGTTTTTAAATCGGGTTTTCTTCCCAGGATTTTAGGAGTTCTGTTGATCATTGGGAGTTTTGGATATCTGATAGATTCTGTTACCTTCTATTTTTTCCCAAGCTTCAAACCGATTGTCCTTTATACGTTTTGGGGGGAATTGTTACTTGCCCTGTGGCTTTTGATCAAGGGTGTAAACGTCGAGCAGTGGGAAAAACGTGCTCTTGAATCTGCCTAGAATATAAGCCATCCCGAAAGAATAGGTATTTTGTTTTCGAACTATTGCCCGGCGAGTCTGTTGGGACTGTGCCAAATCAAAACATTCGCGGAGGAAACTCATGAAAGCAATTGTATTAACAAAATACGGATCAGCAGATTTTTTTCAGCTAAAAGAAGTAAAAAAGCCAGCCCCAAAAGACAATGAAGTCTTGATAAAAGTTTTTGCATCATCTGTCAATTCATGGGACTGGGAAATTCTGATAGCAAAGCCGTTCGTGAACCGCATGCTGGCTGGTCTTATAAAACCAACAAGAATAAAAATCACTCGGATGTGACATAGCGGGACGGGTTGAAGCAGTTGGTAAAAATGTAAAACAGTTTCAGCCAGGTGATGAGGTATTCGGGGATCTATCCAGTTGTGGTTGGGGCGGTTTTGCCGAGTATGTTTGCGCCCCTGAAAATGCATTAGCGACTGAAACCTGAAAGTTTGTACATTCGAGCAAGCAGCGGCTGTTCCTCAAGCGGGTCTCCTCGCCCTGCAGGGCCTTCGCGATAAAGGACATATTCAACCAGGGCAAAAGGTTTTAATAAACGGCGCTGGTGGTGGCGTGGGTACGTTTGCGTGCAGATGGCCATATCATTCGGTGCTGAAGTAACAGGCGTAGACAGCACTGAAAAGCTGGAGATAATGCGCTCGCTTGGCGCAGACCATGTAATTGATTACACACGAAGAAGATTTCACTAAAAATGGGCAGCATTATGATCTGATTCTTGATGTTACGGCACGTCATTCGATTTTTGATTACAGGCGCTCATTAAGTCCCACGGGCAACTATGTCATGGTTGGAGGCTCCTCTTCCCTCGTTTACCAGCTTATGTTACTGGGACCATTTATATCGCTGACCAGTAGCAAGAAAATGGGTCTCCTGTTGCATAAAGCAAACAGGGGGATGGCTTTTATGAAAGAGCTTATTGAAACTGGAAAAGTCAAACCTGTTATAGATAGACGTTACCCTTTAAGTGAGGTTGCTGAGGCAATTCGCTATTTCTGCAAAAGGACACGTCAAAGGGAAAATAGTGATAACTTTAGAGCAGAATAACAAAACTTAACGGGGGAATAACAGCTTTTAGTCCACGTTTACATGGAATTACACTTTATCGAGCTTACCCCCGAGCTATAAAGAGTATTATCTTCAAAAACTGCCTAAAAGGTGGGGGGTGTCTTTTTACTAACAGGAATACAGGTGTTAAACAGTAAAGTCTTGATAAGCGTCATATAATCATATTATTAAGTAGTAAATAATGATTTATGTATAACTTTAGAGAAGCATGTACTTTTATATTGCTATCCCATAAAAACAAGGTGAATTGATGCGAATTTCCTACATTCTAATTCCACTACTGATAGCTGCAGGCGCTTATGGGTGGTACTGGAAGAAAACCCATCCTGATATCATTCCAGTAACTGTGGTCAATGTCGAAAAAGGTGATGTAGAAGCAACTGTCGCGAATACTCGCGCGGGTACTGTAATGGCCTGTCGACGAGCAAAGATGTCTCCTTCTATTGGCGGACAAATCAGCGAACTACCCTACAAAGAAGGTGATATCGTCAGTAAAGGTGCTGTCTTATTGCGAGTCTGGAACGAAGATTTACAGGCCGAAATTGAGCACATCGAGGATACAATTGTTGTCGCCAGAAATTCCGCCAAGGCCAGTTGTCTCCGGGCAAATACGGCTGAACGTAACGCTGATCGTGCGCGTCAATTGATACGAAAAAATACCATTTCCAGGGAAGCCTACGATAATGCTAATACGGAGGCACAGGTTAGACTCGCAGAATGCCAGGTGGCCAACGATAATATTACGGTGGCACAGTCCAGTTTAAAAGTAGCTGAAGCTCATTTAAGCCGTACCATTCTGTATGCCCCTTTCGATGGTGTGATAGCTCAAATAAATGGTGAACTGAATGAATATGTCACTCCTTCACCACCCGGAATCCTGACTCCTACCATCGTTGACCTGATAGAACCCGGTTGCTTCTATGTAACGGTGCCGATAGATGAAGTTGATGCACCAAAGGTTAAAATGGGCATGCCAGTAAGAATCTCGCTGGATGCATGGCGAGGTCGTGTTTTTGAAGGTAAAGTTTCACGCATCGGATCCTATATCATTGATTTTGAGAAACAAGCACGTACAGTCGATATCGAGTTAGCATTTAACAACAAAAAAGACCTGGATGTATTACTGGTAGGTTATAGCGCAGACGCTGACGTAATCCTGCAAACGCATAAAGACGTTTTGCGAATTCCTAGTGAGGCTCTTGGTGGATGAATCACATGTGCTTCTTTTTAATCCAGAGATCAACAGACTGGAAAGAACAAGTGTTAAAAAGGGACTGAATAACTGGAGCTACACCGAAATTCTGGAAGGACTTAAAGTTGGCGACCAACTGGTAACTTCATTAGGCACCGATGGCGTCAAAGATGGTGCGCTGGTTAAAGCCACCTTAGAAAACAAAACGGATAAATCCAATGATTGAATTGCGTGATATTTGCCGCTATTTTGAAGTCGGTGATGAAACCGTTCACGCGCTAGATCATGTCACACTGGATATCGCAAAAGGCGACTATATCAGTATTATGGGAGCATCCGGTTCTGGCAAATCGACCCTGTTGAATATGCTTGGTTTACTGGACATACCAAACTCAGGCAGCTATCAATTCGAAAACAGAGAACTCACCAAGCTTTCAGAAGAAAAAAGGGCGGCTTTTCGACGTGATCATGTCGGCTTTATCTTTCAGTCATTTCATCTGATTCCACGCCTAACTGCAGCGGGAAATCTGGAATTACCAATGATGTTAATGGGAATGGCACCATCCGAGCGTCACAAGCGTGTGAGTGAGGTTTTAGAAGATCTTGGCCTTGCTGATCGTGCTAAACATTTACCCAAGCAATTATCAGGAGGACAGCAACAGCGTGTCGCGATTGCCCGCGCCATGATTCTCAAGCCGCCGTTGCTATTAGCGGATGAACCCACAGGTAATCTAGACACTCACTCTGGCACAGAGGTGATAAAGGTTCTGGAAGAATTGAATGCATCTGGTATCACCCTGATTGTAGTCACGCATGATTTAGATCTAGGTAAACGCGCACATCGTCGTATTCAGATGCTGGACGGAAAAATCATAAAAGACCAGGTTTCAGAAGAAGCAGCCAAAGAGAGTGCTGAATGAGAGCAACCGATACTTTTCGATTCAGCCAAACCGCGATAACAGCCTACCCTAGCCGTACGGCATTAATTCTACTTGCAATGTCAATTGGTGTGGCATCGGTAATTATCCTGACGTCATTAGGTGAAGGTGCCAGACAATATGTGGTAGGGCAGTTCCAGACGCTCGGATCAAATTTGTTGTTTGTCCTACCTGGGCGCACCGAAACCACAGGCGGGATGCCGCCAATGCTAGGAACCTCACCCCGTGACTTAACCCTGGATGATGCACTTGCATTAAAACGTAGTAGATCGCTGCAATATGTTGCACCGGGCGTGATTGGAGCGGCCCCTGTTTCTTATGCTTCCAGAGAGCGCGAAGTGACGATATTCGGCACTACTAGCGAACTTAAGGATGCGCTCGACTTAAAACTATTCAAAGGACAGTTTCTGCCTGCAGATAACCCCGCTGATGCGGTCTCTGTATGCGTGCTGGGTGAAAAGCTTTCCCGTGAGCTGTTTGAGCACAAGAGTCCTGTCGGCGAATGGGTACGCATTGGTCAGAACCGTTTTCGTGTGATTGGCGTACTGAGTTCCAAAGGGCAATCTATCGGCATGGATATGCGCGATGCCGCGCTTATTCCCGTAGCAAGTGCTCAGGCATTATTTGATATTCCTTCTTTATTTCGCATCATCATTAAAGCGCGCAGCAAGGAAATGCTCGATCGTGCCGAACAGGATGTGATCAAGATTATTCGCGAGCGTCATGATGGAGACGATGACATCACCATTCTTCGTCAAGATGCCTTGATAGGCACTTTCGATGGCATCCTTAAAACTCTCACCTGGTCTGTGGCTGCTATAGCAGCGATCAGTCTGGTTGTAGCCGGTATTCTGATCATGAATGTAATGCTGGTCTCGGTTAGTCAACGCAAGGAGGAAATTGGTTTATTAAAAGCTCTGGGGGCTCCGACCAGACAGGTCATGACTCTTTTCCTTAGCGAAGCTTTGATGCTGTCACTGGCTGGTGGAATCATTGGTTTACTATTGGGCTTAGTCAGTGCCAGGATGATCTACTACTGGATTCCTGAATTCCCCGTGCAAACACCCCTGTGGGCAATTATTTCCGCATTACTGGTGGCCCTTGTTACTGGATTATTATTCGGCAGCATTCCTGCAAGCAAGGCAGCCAAGCTCAATCCTGTTTTGGCCCTGTCAGGAAAATAGGGTAAATAATGCGAGCAACTGACTATTCCATACTTGCTTTTTCCAGCCTGAAATTCAGTCGCTTACGAACTTCCCTTACTGCGTTAGGAATTGCTGTTGGTATTGCAGCCGTCGTGTTGCTTACTGCTCTAGGCGGTGGAGCACAGGACTATATGCTCGGTCAATTCACCCAGTTTGGCGCAAACCTCATAACTGTAAACCCCGGAAAAGTCAGCACTATGGGCGTCTCTGGGGCCGTAATCAGTAATGTGAGGCCACTTTCTCTGGAAGATGCCGAAAGCTTGCACAACATCAGAAATGTACTGGCTGCTGTACCTCAAGCCCAGGGTAACTTACCTATTGAAAGAGGTAACCGAACACGCTGGTCCTTTGTTGTAGGCGTCAACCATGAGGTCCCTCAGACCTGGAAAATAAAAGTTGCTCAAGGAAGGTTCTTACCCGAAGAAGCCCCCGAACAGGCGCGCAATCTTGCCGTGATTGGCGATAAAATAAAACAGGAACTTTTCCCCCATAGCAGCCCATTAGGGGAATTTATCCGTGTTGGGCAGGAGCGCTTTCGGGTAATCGGCGTCATGGAAAGCAAGGGACAAATTCTCGGCTTTGACATGGATGACATGGTCTACATTCCCGTATACCGTGCCATGTCTATTTACAACCGTGAAAGCCTTATGGAAATCAATATCCTCTATGCTGCGGGGCGTGATGAAAAACAGATTGCCGAAAATATAAAACAGCACCTGATCAAACGCCACGGCACAGAAGATTTTACACTCACCTCCCAAACCGACATCCTCGACACCTTAGGTTCAATACTCACCATACTTACTGCAGTTGTAGCCGGACTCGGAAGCATTTCACTAATGGTCGGTGGTGTTGGCATCTTTACAATCATGAGTATCGCGGTCAATGAACGCATCAAGGAAATTGGACTGTTACGAGCATTAGGCGCCTCTCGAAGGCAAGTGACTTTGCTGTTTCTTTTTGAAGCAGCCGTTCTATCAGGACTAGGAGGCATAGCAGGCATGTTTGCAGGGTTTGGAATAGCCTGGTTGCTGCACTTACTATTACCAGCCCTACCCGTTAGCATTGAATGGAACTACGTAATTCTTGCGGAAGTCATCGCGATTGTCACTGGTATGGTAGCGGGCTTAGTTCCCGCTAGAAGAGCTGCGGCTATGACACCCGTTGATGCATTGCGAAGTGAATGAGTCAAATTAAATCATTGAAGGACCCTTAAAGTTTCCATTAATGTCACACAAGTGACAGATTACTGCTGATCTATTGATTATTCTGCTTTTATGTAAATCACAGAAACCTAGAGGAATACTCAATGAATAAAGACGATATCGGGGACAAATTACAACGCGGTTATCATGCAACCATCGATACCATTGAGTCATTAGTCAAAAAAGAAGGAAAAAGTCTTAAGGAGGCACTAAAGTTGCAGAACATAGGCTGGGAGAATGGAAAGACTTAACGGTCTGATGAGTATCGGCATATACGCGATGAAGTCCGTTATGACCTGCATACTATGGGAGAAAGACTTAGCGAGGCTAAAACCTCATTCAAACAACGCCTGGAGATGGATTCGATCTTCATGAAGCAGTCTGCAATAAAAAAATTATCTTCAATTGCTGAACAGACTAGCCACGAGCTGGTTCAGATAAAGGATTCCCTTTTCAATAAAGAACCAGATCTCGAAAAAGACCCTTTGTTTGTAGAACACCGTGATCATAGTGAATGGCATGACGAACATACACTGTGGTTAAAAGAGATTGAAATGTGGCGGAAAGAGCATCACGAAGCGGGGGCTAAATTGCTCGAAATTCATGATGCAGTTCGACTCAAAGGTAAAGACCTGGAGGAACATGCCCAGGCCATTCGTGCTCATGAAATAGTTGATCGCGAACATGAAGCATTGATAGCAGAGCTGGAAAAACAATCTGACAATAAAACCCCGATTGAAGAAAGCAGTGAAGATCGGGCATCACATGAAGCAATGAAGAAAACCCATAAAAATCATGCACTGCTTCATCAACAGTTTAGGAATGAGCACCTTGAAATGATGAGACTCGTAGAAAGACTACATCAGCTACTTCAATAGCGTGATACTAACATAACCGAAAAACAGCCTAAAAGGTGGGGGGTGTCTTTTTACAATGCCAGAATAGTGCTGAAATAAAGTTCTTTGTTGATATATGTCACAAGACTACCTCGCATAACAATGAATAATACTCCCACTGTTATTCAATTGTGAGGGTCAGATGAAAAGTACTGCGTCTTTATATTTGCATTATCGCAATAAGCTTACGAGTTCCTCGCTGTTTTCCGGTTTATCTAACCAGGTTCTTGATAGTATGATGGAGCATTTTCGCTACGAGACATGGCGAAAAAAGACAGAATCTTCTAATCAGCAAATAGAAAATCGCTTTTATGTGGTCATTGAAGGCCGCATAGAAATTATACAAGTCAATCCAGATACAGGTAAGAGTATAGCTTTATCTATTCTTGGCAAAGGCGATGCCTTTGATGTGATTACTTTACTGGATGAAAAAGAGCGTGATTCTGTAGCCGTCGCGCTTGATGATGTACAACTACTTTCAGCACCAATGGGCACTGTGCGCCAATGGCTTTATCTTTTTCCGAACTTTAACCATAACTTCATGCTTTATCTGGCGCAGCGTATGCGTACCCGTGAAAGCTTGATTAGCGACCTTGCACTTTATGATACCCCAACACGCCTCGCAAGGTTATTGATCCGTTATATCGGCTCCAGCCAGGGTGATAGCTCAAACGAACAACACGATATTCCGCTGTTCCATGATCTAACCCACGAAACACTTGCACAAATGATTGGATCAGCGCGGCAAGTCGTCAACAAGCATCTACAAGACTTAAAGCATGAAGGAATTCTGAATACAGATAACCATATCTGGACCGTTGAAAATTTAGAAGCACTGAAACAAAAGGCACAGTTGCCGATTTATCATTGAGGCGAGGTTTAAAAGTCTCAGTATTTTTAAAACTACTGTCACTTTAGTGACATTTAATATCAAAGCCACTTGCTAAGCTGACACTTCTATGATGAGAAGATAAAGCAGCTATTTTAAATAAATGTAAGGAGTAAGCCATGTTAGTTACAAGATTTAATCCCTTTAGGGAAATGAATGAATTTAGACGCAGTTTTGATCAACTTAATACCATGCTGACAGATATTGAAGGATCAACAGAAGGTTCATTCACATCCTTCACACCTGCAGTAAACACCCGTGAAGGTGAGTTTGCCTATCATGTAGAAGTCGATTTACCCGGCGTTAAAAAGGAAGATATAGATATCAACGTACAAGACAATATCGTAACCTTAACTGGGGAACGCAACACAAGAAATGAAGTTAAGAAAGAAGACTACTACAAAGTTGAAAGCGAGTACGGCAAGTTCGAAAGGAGTTTTACTCTACCGGAAAATACAGATGTCGAGAATATTCGTGCAGAAACTGCCGATGGTGTTCTGGAAGTGATTATTCCCAAGTTAGAAATTATTGAAAACAAACCGAAAAAAATAGAGATTAAGTGAGCCACGGGAAACGCTAAACGTCAGTTTATATATATTAACTATGGTATTTGGAGATAAATAATGGATATTGTAAAAAACGTTAAAGAAGTTGGCTCTGATATTGAGCGCGGTATTGAGAAAGGTCTTGAAAAAGGCAAACATGCACTATCTAATGTTGCCAGTCATCTGCCTTTTGCCAATCTTGCAAAGAAAGATAAGTCCACCTTTGCTGTTGAGATTGATTTACCTGGTGTCAAAAAAGAGGACATTGAAATTAATGTCCGCGATAACACCTTGAATATTTCTGCAGTACGCAACCTGAAGAAAGAAGTCAAAGAAGAAGATTACTATATGCAGGAGAGCTTCTACGGCAAAATTGCCCGGTCGTTTACCTTGCCTAATGACATAGACAAGGACAATGTAGAAGCGAAGCTGGATAATGGTCGTCTGTATATTACTTTAAAGAAGACACCCTCAACCAAGACAAAAACAATCACTGTCAATTAAAACTGAATCAGATTGTTTCCATACCTGAACCAATTCGTTTGGGTGTGGAATAAACAGAGTATGGTTTTGAATATCTGTAAATAAATGTGGTTTCATAAATTAGGAGGCGGTTGAGTTTTCGCATTTAAAGTTTGATTCAATCTTGAGTTAAATAAATCCACCACAATTCTATCTATAACAATCCCTTTGTTCACCAATTTACAGAGAACTACTATGTCAGATAAAAAACATATCGTATGTCCACATTGTGGGGCTACAAACCGAATACCTACTGCACGAGTGCAGGATAAGCCCCGTTGCGGAAAATGCAAAAATACACTATTTACGGGTCATCCAATTGAACTAAATGACCGGAATTTTGCAAAAGTCATCAGCAAAAGCGATATCCCGGTTCTGGTCGATTTCTGGGCGGAATGGTGTGGGCCCTGCAAAATGATGGCACCTGCATTTTCTGATGCAAGTGCACAACTTGAGCCGCGTGCTATTCTGGCAAAACTAAATACAGAAGTTGCACAACAAACCGCAGCTCAATTTGGCATTCGTAGTATTCCAAGTCTTATCTTGTTTAAAAATGGCAAGGAAGTAGCGAGGCAGGCAGGAGCAATGAATGCGCCACAAATCATCCAATGGGTGCAGTCTCAACTATAGTAAGTACAACAAGAGTTTCCAGACCCGCGTCCTGATAAATTGAGATAAATATGGAATATAAAGATTACTATGAAATTCTGGGGGTAAAAAAAGATTCTCCTCAAGATGAGATCAAGCGAGCCTATAAAAAGCTGGCGCGCAAATATCACCCGGATGTGAGCAAAGAAAGTGATGCAGAAGTAAAATTCAAAGAAGTAGGCGAAGCTTACGAAGTGCTCAAAGATCCTGAAAAACGTGAAGCCTATGATCAGTTAGGGGCTAACTGGAAAGCCGGTCAAAGTGGTTTTCAACCACCTCCAGACTGGGAAAGTAAGTTTGATTTTGGTGGCGGTGGCTATACCCAAGGCAATGCGCACGATTACAGTAGCTTTTTTGAAGATTTATTCGGTGGTGGCAGAGCCTCTGGCGGGCACTACACACGCGGCGCTTCACACGGCGGATTTCAATCGAAAGGAGATAATGTTCGCGCAAAAGTGTCGATTGATCTTGAAGACTCAATCAATGGCTCAGAGCTTTCCTTTACATTGCAGATGCCTGAATATGATGAACAGGGACATGTGTTGAACAAACACCGCACGCTAAAAGTCAAAATCCCTAAAGGTATCAAGCAAGGCCAGACTATTCGCCTCAGTAAACAGGGTAATCCCGGTATTGGCGGTGGAGAGCGAGGTGATTTATTACTGGAAGTGGCTTTCAAGCCTCATCGGCTCTACACGGTGGACGGAAAAGATATCTACCTGAATTTACCCGTATCACCATGGGAGGCAACTCTAGGGGCAAAAGTAGTCGTCCCTACTCCAACAGGTAATATAGATATGAAAGTGCCTCATGACTCACAACAGGGACGCAAGCTTCGCCTTAAAGGGAGAGGCTTACCCGGTAAAGATGCTGGAGACTTTTACGTCGTTCTGCAAATAGCACTTCCTCCATCATCTAACCCCAAGGTTAAAGAGTTCAATGAAAAAATGCGCGATGAAATTGATTTTAATCCGCGTAGTTATCTATTCTAGGAGGGTGGATTGATGAAGACACAAAAACTAACAGTAATATCTGGGAGTATCCTTGAAGAAGAGCCTACTCTAACCTTGGCAGAGCTTTGCATTAATTGCCAAAGCCCTGCAGAAACGATAATCAAGCTCGTTGATCACGGCATAATTTCACCCTGTGAAATTGAAAGCAGAGCAAAATCTGTTCACCAGTGGCAATTTCAAAGAAATGATCTAGTGCGTGCCGACAAAGCATTGCGTTTGAAAAAAGACTTAGGCATAAATCTGGCTGGTATCGCTTTAGTGCTTGATCTGATGGATGAATTAAACGACTTACGAAATCAATTAAGAAACCTCTGATTAACTGGAGGTCACGAAAAATCAATATTAACAAAGGTATTTGATGTGTGAGTTATTTGCTATGTCTAGTTTTAAGCCTGCTGAGGCGTCATTCTCGCTGGATGAGTTTTCTAAACACGGTGGCTTAACAGATCGGCATAAAGATGGCTGGGGAATCGCTTATTATGATGATAACGACGCTCGTATTATCAAAGAAGCTTGCTCTGCAAGTGAAAGCGCATATCTGGATTTCATCAAAAGTCGTAGCATTCTAAGCACTATTATTATTTCACATATAAGGCTCGCAACCCGGGGGGAGGTTAGTGTCCGGAATACTCAACCCTTTACACGTGAGTTGGGTGGTAAAAGGCATGTTTTTGCCCACAACGGTGATTTTCTCAATTTAGAAGAAAAACTGGATATCAGAGAAAAGCAATTTAGGCCCATTGGAAACAGTGATTCTGAATTATCGTTTTGCTATTTGATGGAAATAATGGCAACCATCTGGGATAAAGAAAATTCGCCTGATTTAACTCAACGCCTTAAGATATTTACCTTGTTTGCACATGAAATGAGGGAGTATGGCATTGCCAATTTCATCTACTCCGATAGTGATTATATATTTATCCATAGTCATAAAAGACTTGTTAATGAAGATGGAACCGTAGCCTCTCCGGGTTTACATATCCTGCAAAGAAGTTGCCCCATTGAAACTCCAAATGAAATCGACGGACTCGAATTATCAGTGAAAGAAGCACAAGAAGTTGTACTTGCAGCAAGTGTCCCACTTAGCAATGAAAACTGGATTGCAATGGAAGAAGGAGAAATCAAGGTTCTGCAAAATGGCAGAATAATCACGCCGTAAGATGTCAAAGAAATACCGGGTAGACTTAACCCGAGTAGCCAGTTTGCTAAAGAACAGATAAATCTTTCATGATATTGACCTGTTTTTCTGATACTTTTTAAATAGAGACTATAATAATCACTAAGGTGTGTTTATTTAAAATTTTAAGGAGTGTTTTTATGAGCACAATAGTTCATGGTTGGATGTTTGGCATTATTTTGATAGCCCTTAATGTTATAACGCCGTTTATATACGCAGCTGAAACAAATAAAACAGAAAAGATTGGCAGCAATAGCGCTACAGTAATTCAACAAATTGGTGTCAAAAGTCCCGGCGCTGATCTTTGGCGTGAAGTAAGACAACGCGATGCTAATATCATAGGCTTATCGCAGGTAAAAACCCCTAATGCTGGTACGTTGATTGACACTAAAGGAAATCAGTGGCGAGAGTTTCGCATGGAATGGCTATTGCCGTATGGAGGGTATTTCCTTATAGGTGCATTAGCTTTCCTTGGATTACTATTTTTACTTGTTAGAAGAAGTAAAATTCCCGAGGGTAGAAGTGGCAAGAAGATACGTCGCATGACTAACATGCAAGTTATCAGTCATTGGTTTATGGTTGCTTTGATTGGCTTTATGTCACTGACAGGCTTACTACTGTTATTTGGTCGTTTTGTTATTATTCCACTGATGGGCGCAGACGCATTTTCCCCCATAGCATCAGCAAGTAAGGAAGGCCACAATTTAATGGGGCCTCTCGTTGTTATCTCACTTCTCTTGATGCTAATCTATTTTCTTCGCTATAACTGGCCTGCAAAAGGTGATTTAAAGTGGCTGTTCACGCTCGGAGGGCTGCTTAGTAAAAAACATCTTGAAGTTGGCTTTTTTAATGCAGGAGAAAAGATGCTATTTTGGCTCACTATAGTGCTCGGTATTATTCTTTCAGTAAGTGGCTTACTTCTACTCTTTCCCTATTACGAACAAACTATAGACAGGACACAACTAGCATTACTAATTCATGCGATTGCTGCTTTGATACTTATTGCACTAGCATTTGGTCACATCTGGATGGTGATCACTGTAGAAGGCACGGTAGATGCCATGAAAGATGGTAATGTCGATGAAAACTGGGCAAAGTCGCACCATTCTAGATGGTACAAGGAAGCCTCGCATTCCAAGATATCAAATTCTGAAACTCCTGATTTAAAAGCCGGATCTTCAGAGCCTAATCAGGAAGGAGCATACTGATGGTCGCAAACTTTATAGATGGGCCATTGTGGTATTTTTCACTTACTGTATTTGTTATCGGAGTAATCTGGAATTTAGTCAGTATCATTATAGGGAAACGAAAAGTTGACTTATCAGTTGCGCGTGGATCATCTCTACCTGGTGCAATAAGGACAGTTTTCGCCCGCTTCATTCCTGACAAGGGAATGTTTTCTGAAATAAAACTGCAAGTGTTTGCTGGTTATCTATTCCATCTCGGCTTGTTTGCATTGCTATTTTTCGCCGCGCCACATGTGAAATTTTTCGATGAACACATGTTAGGTTTTTCATGGACACCACTGCCACACTGGGCATTTATTGTTGCCGCACAGTTTGCATTTTTAGGATTGCTACTACTCTGGTTACACCGAATAATTAATCCGGTTACGCGCCTGATTTCAACGGCAGGTGATCATATCTCTACAATTTTAACCTTTATCGTAATGTTAACCGGTTGTTTGGCATTGCTGGAATCCTTTTCCTCACTTCGTTTGTTGCATCGATTCAGTGTTGAATTATTCCTGATTTACTTCCCTTTTAGCAGTTTAATGCATGCCTTTACATTTGTCCCTAGTCGCGCGTTTACAGGCGCATGGTTTGGGCGCCGGGGAATTAAATCTTAGAGTTATCAAAAATCAGAGGTCGATATGAGCGAAAGACTTGAGCTAGGCTTAGAAGCACTACGCGGACAAATAGATTCAAAGGTTGACTCTTTTTTTTCCAGTTGTGTACATTGTGGTATTTGCGCGGAGTCCTGCCTGTTTTATACAGAAACTAAAGATCCTCGCTACACACCAATCTATAAAACTGAACCCCTGCGTAAAGTCTGGAAAGAAGAACATACGTTTTGGGGAAAGTTTTCTAAAAAACTCGGTTTTTCAAAATCATTAACCGAAGACGATTTGGCAAACTGGGAAAAACTGGTTTATGACGGTTGCTCAATGTGTGGTCGCTGTAGCATGGTCTGTCCTGTTGGTATTGATGTTGCGGATATTATCGGTAGAGTAAAACAGGGTCTGGAGGCATCAGGGTACTCACCTCAGGATCTGGTTGCGGCAGCTGATCGATCAGTCGAATTTGGAAGTCCAATGGGCAATATCCTTCCCGCATTAAAGTCCCATATCAAACATATTGAAGCTGATACCGGGCTTACGGTTCCTATTGATATTGAAGGCGCCGATTATATGACGACTATATCTGCCAACGAGGTCGTCCTTTACCCTGAATATATCGCTTCTTTGACACGTATTTTCCACCATGCCGGTGTAAGCTGGACGATTTCGTCTGAGGCATTCGAAGCAACTAACGCAGGATTACAACTTGGTGATAGCAAAATAGCTGAGCAACTAGTAGGAAGGATAGTTGCTGCTGCCGAGAAACTCAAAGTTAAAGCTGTAGTTAGCCCCGAATGTGGGCATGCTTACTCGGCAATACGCTGGAACGGGCCTAACTATTTAGGCAAAAGCTATAATTTTAATGTGGTTCATATCCTTGAGTTGCTGGATGAATTATATCGCGATGGGCGCTTAAAAACCTCAGGGATGGAAACTGCAAAACTGACATTTCATGACCCTTGTCAACTAGTTCGCCGGGGTGGCGTCGATGCACAACCACGTGAACTACTCGGTTCTGTTGCCAGTAATGTCATTGAAATGAAAGACCATGGAAAAATGAACTGGTGCTGCGGCGGTGGCGGTGGCGTGAGTGCCATCGAGCGTGCTGCAGACCTTCGAATCAAGGTATTTAATCGAAAAAAATCGCAGCTTGATGAAATAAATGTCGAAACCATGGTAACAGCCTGTTCGAATTGCCGCACAGTTCTCGAAGATGGACTTGAAGCTAATGATATGGATATGGAAGTTGTGGGCCTAACCGAACTGATTGCTGAACATCTGGTTGAGGATAAAGTTAAAACTGAGTCTGCAAATCAGTAACTGACTGTGATTTTTAAATGGTCTTACCTTCCTTGCTATGATCGCACCAATATAAACGCGTAGTATGAGAGAGAATTTCACAGCCTATAACAGGTAGCAATTTTTGGTGTCCGCCAATAGCCGACGGCAAGCTAGATCTAAGCGCCTCAATCAAATAATATATTGAATAAAAGCACACCCCCCACCTTTTGGTGGTTTTTTCTTAAAACTATCTCGTAACATGATGTCACTATATCTATTAGTCCATCAATTTAACCAGACCTTTTAAGACGATATCATTATAGCTGACTGTACCGACTAACTTGCCACAATCTTCTTTATCTGTCACTGGTGCAAGCTTTAATCCAAAGTTATTAAAGAGCCTAGCGCAGTAACGGATATCCATATCTTCGCGCACACTAATTACTGGTTTTGACATGATCTCATAAAGATTCACACGATCAGGTGAGCGATCTTTTGCAATCACTTTTTTTGCGATATCAGCAAGTAGCACGATACCGAATTCATCATTGTCATGACGTTTGTTTACTATCAAAGTATGGCTTTCCTGGTGCTCCATTTTTTGCAGTGCTGTTTTTACCGTATCGAGACCGTCAGCCATATTGAAATTACGTTTCATAACGTCACGCACATAGATAATCTGCTTTTTTTCTGCAGGGTTGCTTTCCATTAGAGTTTCTCCTCAACCTTTTCGGTTAGTTTTTCAATTTGATGGGTAATGCCAACCACATCTTCAACATCAACCTGAAAGGCGATGCCTGCGCCTTTTTCGGTGTCAAACTCACCTGCTGATTTAATCGTTTCCAGAATATGTCGACTCAGGTGCTCCTCGACGAGTAACAGCAGAACGTCTCGTTGTGTTGCCAGAGTCAAACCAAAAAATGTTTTGGTTTCTTCGATGCCTTCTCCACTGGCATTACTGATAACGGTTGTTCCCGTGGCACCAGCATCGCGTGCTGCTTCAATCACTTTTTCTGTTTTGCTATCCTCGACCAGTGCAATGATTAATTTGAAGTGCATGGTTTTTACCTCATTAAGTTTATTTTTGTGTTGTTTTTCGCCTTTGCTTTTGCCCGAGAATTTATTTTTTCGGATATCTGTGCATACGCCATCACGGATATTATCGGGAATAAACTGGCAAATGCGATCAGGCCAAAGCCGTCCATTAACGGACTCCTTCCGGGCACGGTTTCTGCAAGCCCCAGCCCTAGTGCGGCAACCAATGGTACCGTTACAGTTGATGTGGTAACACCACCCGAATCATACGCCAGCGGTACTATCTGGCGTGGTGCATAGAATGTCTGGATAAGGACCACGATGTAGCCACTGATAATAAACCAGTACAATGGGTAACCTGTAACTATTCGAAATGTGCCCAGGCCAATTCCTACAGCAACGCCTATAGCAACAGCAATACGCAAACCCCATACGCCAATTGAGCCGCCTGAAACCTGGTTTGCTTTTATCGCAACCGCCATTAATGAAGGTTCAGCAATGGTCGTACTGAAACCAATCGCAACCGCAAAAATGTAAACCCAGTAATAATCCGACCAGTGAATGGTTCCACTAAAGTTCTCCAGACCATGGTAGATAAAAGCCGGGTCGGTTAACTGTTCTGCCATCAATCTTCCGAGTGGAAACAAGGCCTGCTCCAGCCCTTGCAGAAATAGCGCCAGGCCGACCAGAACATAGGCAAAACCTATGAGTACCCGGCGTAAATTAGGAATCGGTTTTCTCAGCACGAATAGCTGGAATCCCAATAGAATAGTGATAATGGGCAGGACATCACGGACGGTCGAGAGTATTACCCCGCCAAAATCCACAAACCATTGAATCAGTCCTGCCATCATCCGATCAGCATGCCATAAGCCATGACAAAGATCATCGGCGTTAGTGATGCAAAAGCTATCAGGCCGAAGCCATCGACCATCGGGTTACGACCTTTAATACTACTCGCCAGTCCCACGCCCAATGCAGTCACCAGTGGCACGGTTATGGTTGATGTGGTGACACCCCCTGAATCATAGGCGATCCCAATTATTGATTTTGGCGCCATGGTGGTCATCACCATAACACCGATATAACCGCCGATTATGAGGTAATGAATTGGCCATCCTTTAAGAATCCTCAAAACCCCGATTAATATGGCAAAACCAACCGAAACGGCAACCGTGAGACGCAAGCCCGTTGCATAGCTTTTCATCGAGGCTTCATTATTTGAGATTACTCCGCCCTCGGCTGCAATTATTGCAGATTCAGAGGCCACCGCAATTAGCGCTGGCTCTGCCACTGTGGTACCAAAACCGAGGGAAAAAGCGAATATCAGCAACCACACTACACTGCCTTTTTGGGCAAATGCGTGAGCCATGGATTCACCAATCGGAAATAATCCCATCTCTAGTCCAAAGATAAAAAAAGTCAGGCCTAGCAAGACAAAGAGTATGCCGCTTATTAGATTAATCAGATCAGGGATGGGCTGCTGCAGGACCACAATTTGAAAAAAACCAATCACCAGAATAATAGGTAAAAGGTCACGAAGGCTGCTAAGCAATGACAAAAATAGGGCTTTAAGTGATCGCAACATGAAAACTATGATAAACCTAGCATTTAGAATGCAGTGAAATATTAAAAAATGTTAGCCATTATTATTGATTAAACCGCTGATTAATATTATGCATCTATTTTATGCGTAAGAGTAGTCTGTAGATAGATTAAAAAAACTATATTTCTATTAAACATACCCCCACCTCTTAGCACATTTTTCTAGATAAGCAACTTCTACTTGCCATCTCAAAAAACAAAAAAAGGCGGAAAATATCCGTCATTAAATAAGAAAGTGCGCAAGCTAATAATAGAAAGAATATTTTATTCATTATGAGTAGAATTCATAGGTGCTTCCAAAGCTCAAATTTATTCCAAAGTTCACTTACATCATTTCCATTGCTATCAGCACTTTTAGCCCAATGAGCGCATTTTTTTAAGTCTTTCGATGTGCCAATTCCAGTGCAATAATTTACTGCAAGATTATTTTGCGCTTTAGCATGACCTTGTTCAGCCGCTTTCCTGTACCACCTGAATGCTTCTTTTGGGTTTTTTAATACCCCATATCCTTTACTGTACATAACAGCAAGATTGTACTGTGCCTTAGCAACACCTTGATCAGCCGCTTTCCTGTACCACCAGAAAGCTTCTTTTGGGTTTTTTAATACCCCATTTCCTTCATGGTACATAACAGCAAGATAGTACTGGGCGCCAGGGTGACCTTGATCAGCCGATTTTCTTAACCATCTGACAGCTTCTTTTGGGTTTTTTAATACCCCATATCCGTTAGCGTAAGCATGAGCAAGATTAAACTGTGCATTAGGATTACCCCGGTATGCTAGAAACGCAGTGTTTTTAAACTCTTGGCTTACTGATTTATTGGGTACTCCTTGAGCATTAAACGTTACTACCAACAAGATAATAAAAAATAATTTCATAGCTCTGTTCTCTAATAACATGAATAAATCAACGCGGCCATTATTTCATAAACGAATGAGGCAGGTTAAAGTTTATAGTTTTCATTTGAATTAAGGGCTCTTCTATTAATAGAGATACCCTTTAGATATATTCGCTTAACTAATAATAAAGGCGGATAAAATATCCGCCTTAGATTTACTGCTTGTTTTTAATTATTATTTATATTTACCATGATGCCGTGACTTACGATTTGCACGCATTTCTTGCATTTTGGTTCGTTGCTCTGGCGTTAATATCTGCGCCATTTTCTGGCGTTTATTGCCGTTTGCAAGAGTAATTTGACGCACCAGTTCAGCTTTGCGATTAGCGATATCTGCTAATTTTGCTGAATAATCTGTTGCAGCAGGATCTAGGTTTTTCATTTCCTGGCGCAAAGCACGCTTCTCGTTGCGCAGTGGCTTCATCGTATTACGATGATTTTGTATGAGTGTCTGGACTTGTGTCTTTTGGTTGTCAGTGAGGCCCAGTTTGCTGGACATACGCTCCATTCTTTTCTGCATGTATTCAACTTTTTTCTCTGCGCTGTATTCGCCGTGCTTACCACCACCATGCTTGCACATTGGCCCTGCATAGGCGATTGTGCCGAGGGCTAATGCTCCTGCAATTGCAGAGCCTAAAAATAATCTTCTTCTATTCGTTTTCATTAATGTTCTCCAATCAAGCGTTATAAGTGCAACTCTGTTTCATAAATCACTTAGCTCTTGTGACTTTAAGACTTATGTGAGTTGATGTGTTAATTATGGAGATGAATGCTGTAAATGTGAGTCTAGAGTGTGTAATTTTATGTAAAGGTTTTAAGCTGCTTTCTAGCTAGAAGCGTTGATAGGCAGAGTTATCTCGACACATAAACCGCCTGTTTTTCGGTTGCTGGCAATAATTGTACCTCGGTGAAAAACAATCGCTCTTTTGGCGATTGCCAATCCAAGACCATAACCACCGCTGTCTCTATCTCTCGCTTCAGAAATTCGTACGAATGGCTCAAATAAACTCTCTAGTTTATCCTCAGGAACACCTTTACCCTGATCACATACACTGACTTTAAAGGTGTTATTTTGCTGCTCTTCAAGTGCAACTTCAACCTTGGTATCGGTTGCGGTGTAATGAATCGCATTCCTGATGATATTTTCTAATGCCCTTCTGAGTAATTCTATATTGGCATTCACTGTCCAGTTTTGCTTGTAATTAAAAACCACCTGCTTGTTTTTATTTTTTGCCTCAAAATCACAGTCCTTAATAATGTCTTCCAGTAGCTCGGCAATATCGATGAAATCATCTTTAGGGTATACAGCGCCGGCATCAAGTCGCGAAAGGGTTAATGATTGCCCAACCAGGTCATCTAATCGCTCCATTTCCTGTTCGATTCGTAGCATTTCAGTTTCAACATCATTGCCCGATTTTTTACGAGCCAGACCGACAGCAAGCTGCATGCGTGCCAAGGGGGAGCGTAGTTCATGTGAAATATCACTGAGTAACTGCTTTTGGTTATTGATTAGGCTCTGGATGCGAGCTGCCATATGGTCAAAATCCTGACCAAGATCAGCAATTTCATCGCGACGATTGCCAATTAGGCCCGCTACACGCGTATCTAGATTGCCTTGCGAGAAGCTTTTTGTAGCCTTCTGTAGGGTTCTAATGGGGTTACTCAAATAGCGTGCCAACCAAAATACTACCAACCCACTGAGCAACACTGCAATTCCTAACCATAAAAGATAGATCGCTGGACTGCGCTGAAAAGGCCTTAACATCATTGAGAATGCACTTCTATTATTTGCCCTGCTACGCTGAGCAGTAAAGATTTTATAGGTAATGCCATTGCTAGCTTCTACTGGCTGGTGCTCTATGAAACCAGGAGAAGTCGTGCTAAAAGGACGCCCTAATATATCCTGGTTATCCTCGTTTACAACATAAAGTCTAAGGTTTCGTGATTGTAGTTTTTTATTTTCCAGAAAATCACTAGCAGCTTTCTCTCCACCGTAATAAATGACTTGTCTGAGTGACTCAACACGATTATTGACATAACGAGAGAAGAAATCACGCTGCTGAAAATCATCAGAGTTCTGGATATAGATTGCTGTACCCCATGAAACTCCGATGCCGATTAACAAGATCGTAAGCCAGAACCACAGGAAAATTTTCCAGAATAAACGACCCATATTAACTCATTATTCGCTGGTTAACTGATATCCAACGCCGCGCACCGTTTGTACCAGTTGCTGATCGTCGTCACCCAGTTTTTGCCGCAGTTTGCTCATGTGCATATCTATACTGCGGTCATAAGCAGTGAGTTTTTTGCCGAGGGCTTGTTCGGATAATGATTCTTTATCGACAACCTGGCCAACATTGCGCGCCAGCACTTCGAGCAGATTGTATTCACTGCTGGTGAGCGGCAGAGGTTCAGAGTCGTAATATGCCTTGCGAGCTTTGGGTTTAACTTCAAGTTTACCTGTTTTAATCTCTTCTCTAATTTGCGGGGCTGACTGCGTTCGGCGCAGCACTGCCTTTAATCGAGCTACTAATTCACGCGGATTACAGGGTTTTGGCAAATAATCATCAGCGCCCATTTCCAGGCCGATTATGCGGTCGACATCATCACCTTTGGCAGTAAGCATAATTACGGGGGTTGACATGGATTGGCGCAACTCACGTAGCACGCTAAAGCCATCCATTTCAGGCATCATCACATCGAGTACAATCGCATCGTAGACTTTACCACGCGCCTGCACAACACCCGACAAGCCATCATGAACCATATCGACATTGAAATTTTCGGATTCCAGATACTCTGCTAGCATGGCGCAAAGTTCGGTATCGTCATCAACTAATAGAATATCAGCCATTTTTCAGCCACTTTTTAAATATAGACTCAGAGATTGCATTTTGCCACAGCAAACACCGTTGTACTGTTTTTTTACACAATATTACATCTTCGTATCGCCTAAGAAGAAGTGATTAAGTAATTAGCCAGAATAATAAATTGTAAAAGACACCCCCTTACTTATAGGCACTTTTTATTCGAAACAGTAATTATGAAAAACGCAATTCGACTGGATAGGGCGATAAATAACGTTGTTTTGAGATATAGGGGTTTGGGTACTTTCGAAAATGATGCCTTAAAAGTGTTAACGGCATAATCAGCGGCACTTCGCTTTTTTGATAAGACATTATGCTATTTAATAGCTCTTGCTTGTCGGCACTATCCAGATCTTTACTCAGGTAGCCCATAATATGTTGCAGAACATTGGTATGACGTTTTCGACTAACATGTTGTTTCACTATATCCATTAAATCATTGATGTATTCATTGGCCGTCGTCTCAATATCACCGACACCGGCTTTTGCCACAAGCTGACCGATTGCTCTGGCGCGTTCCTGGTCATGCGCCATTAATAAATACTTTTGCTGCGAATGAAACTCGACAAATGCTGCTGCTGTAATACCTTTTGCGATTAATGCTTTCCAATCGTGATACAGATAAGCGCGCATCAAAAAATTATCCCGCAAATTAAGGTCATTGAGCCTGCCTTCTTCTTCCACCGGCATTAGCGGGAAGTGTTTTTTGATCATTTCAGCGTAAATACCAACGCCATCCTTATGCGCGAACTGTCCTTCTTTGCTATAGACTTTTACCCGCTCCATGCCGCAACTTGGCGAATCTTTCTTGAAAACATAGCCACTGATATCGGCCAATTGTGAATCCACAACCTGTTCTGAATACGCACTCAACCTTTCTGTATAGTCATTTTCTCCGGTCTTTGAATCAAGTACCACGGTGGTCTCATTGCCCTGCTGATCAAACTGTTGAACCAGCCGCATCGAAGGCCTCGGAATACCCAGGCCAATCGCCACTTCCGGACAAAACGTTTTAAATTCAAGGAAACGCGAAAGATCATTTTGCAGATAAGAATTGCGTTTATGCCCGCCATCAAAGCGCACCTCCTGCCCCATCAAACAACTGCTGACACCGAGAGTAATACTGGGAAAGTCCTGATTGGATAACATCAATTTACCTTACTTAAATACATCAAAGTGCTAAGAGTAATAGTTATACATAACTGATACAATCTTTTTAATTTAATTCATAGTGATAAATTCAAAGTGATAAAAAAGACCCGCGCCATAGTCTGGCTAAGACAGGATTTACGTTTGAGTGACAACACGGCACTGCATCAGGCGTGCATGGAATGTGATGAAGTTTACCCCCTGTTTATTGATGACCCGTTAAGCGAATCAATCAGTCGCATTGGCAGTGCCAGTCGCGTCTGGTTACACCACAGCCTTGGGAGTTTATCGTCTGATTTTAACTCCCATAAATCTAAACTTATCCTCAGGCAAGGCGAATCGCTAGCGGTACTCACAGAATTCATCAAAGAAAACAAGGCGACGCATCTTTACTGGAACCGCTGTTATGAACCCAAAGTGCGCAAACGCGATGAGAAGATCAAATCAACGCTGCAAAATCAGCTTGAAGTAAAAAGCTTCAAAGGCAACCTATTGCTTGAGCCGTGGCAGGTGTTAAAACTGGACGAAACGCCCTATCGCGTTTTTACGCCTTACTGGAAAGCGCTCACACAAAAACTGATTCTCAGCACACCGTTGCCAACGCCCAGCGATTTTAAACCAGCAAAAGATTGGCCAAGCTCATTAAAACTCGAGCAACTCGAACTGCTTCCTCAATTGCCGATTCCAAGATGGGATAAAGACATGATGTCGCATTGGCAAGTCGGTGAGACTGCCGCGCATGATGTTTTGCATGAGTTTTTAGAAGATGGCGTACAAAATTACAAAGAACAACGCGACTTCCCTGCAATTGGCGGTACATCAAGACTTTCACCCTATTTGCATTTTGGTGAAATAAGTCCACTCCAGGTTTTTCATTACAGCAATAATCACAAAGCGCAAAACCCACATCACGACTACGGTGTCGGGCATATTTTACGGCAGGTTGTATGGCGCGAGTTTGCTTATAGCTTGCTGTATCACTTCCCCGAAACAGTCACCGAGCCTTTATTCGAGAAATACAAAGCCTTTGAATGGCGTATGGATGAAACAGATTTAAGCCGTTGGCAACAAGGGAAAACAGGTTTTCCGATTATCGATGCCGGCATGCGCGAACTCTGGCATACCGGTGTTATGCATAACCGCGTGAGGATGATAGCGGCATCATTTCTGTGCAAAAACTTACTTATACATTGGCGCTCCGGCGAAGCCTGGTTTCGGGATACATTGGTTGATGCAGACATCGCCAACAACACCATGGGTTGGCAATGGGTCGCAGGAAGTGGCGCAGATGCAGCACCCTATTACCGAATCTTCAACCCGATTCTACAAAGCAAAAAATTCGACAAAGATGGCGATTACATTAGACGCTGGGTGCCCGAATTAAAAAAGCTGAATAGTAAACAAATCCATGAACCCAGTGCAGAACTTGCTAAAGAATGTGGTTATCCTGAGGCAATTGTTGATCTGAAAGCGACCCGGGAACGGGCTTTGGAGAGATATTCGCAGATTAAATAAAAAATGGCCAAGAGAGGGGGAGGGGGATTATACCTATTACACCCCTAATACACTCTGAGCTGACCTTTTCAAAAGACGATATGCCAAATTCATACACGTCACCAAAAAAAACAGCATTATAATTGAGTTGACCGTTTCTGAAGAACATCTGAAGCGGCAAGCTCACTAAATTATTTAACTGTACCCCAAACCGCATAAACAGGATCTGATAGCTTTGTCTCGTTGATGTATTTATCATCTCTCGGTCTAGGCAAGCCACGCTTTGAATAGGTGTGTAAATCTTCGAACTGGCCTGAATCGCGGAAATATTCCAGCACTAATTGCATGCGTTCAAAGGGGTGTAGTTGCGTCCATAGGGTGATGGCTTTGGGGGGAAACCAGCGCTCGGAGAAGGTCACGATGAATTTTCCGCTGGGTTTAATCACCCTTGCAATCTCGGTCATGATTTTTAAGGGATAGGTTAAATATTCGATCGAGACGGTGCAGACTGCAGCGTCAAACTGATTATCTTCAAACGGCAGAATTTGATCAAGATTAAGGTCGTGGATTACATAATCATTCAGTTGTTTATTGGCGCTTAACTCCTCTTCATTCATGCCTAAACCGATAATGTTACTCAAGGCGAGGTCTTTACTGAGGTGTGACTCCCAGCTTCCCATAAAGTCTAAAACACTGCTATTTTTGTCTAATAGCTTCGAATATAAATCGCTAATCTCGGCCCTTGCGGTGGCATCAATGTGGTGTGTCAGGCGCGTCATAGAATAGAAGCGCGCATCGTCTTCTTGATCCATTCGCTTGAAAGGGTATTCATCAAACAATGAGGTTTTACCGTATTCGAATGGCACTTCCATGCCGGGACCTTTTGCGGTGACTAATTCACCAATGTGGCTACAGGCACCCGCTGCTTCACTGGTGGGCACGAGCTTTTCTACGATGGTTGCGGATAGGGTTAGATAGTATTTTGAAAGCGGATGATTAGTATCTGCGGTGATGTTATTTTGATCCAGTGAAATCACCCGAAATGGCCGAAAATCGCCTTTAAATGCTTTCAGCCCTTCGCGGGCAACGGCGGTTGGGTAAAATCGGTACAACTTAGGTTCGGTGGACTGCCCTTTAAAATTCATATCAAAGTGTTTTGCAGCAAAGGTCTTTACTTTATCAGCGCTGTAATTGGCATCCAGCAGTGCTTCCGCAGTAAACGTTTCACTATAGCTTTCACCAATCTCTAGCTCAGCTAATTTTTCACCAAAATTAGCCGGGAAAATATCACGCCAGAAATCAACGATTTGAACGCGCTGAACATCGCTATGCTTAGCGCAAAAACTGGTCCAGCTGAGGGTGAAATCTACCGTGGCTCGATGTGCGTTTGCCATTCTTATTTTGTCCTTGGCTTGTGTTTAAGTTATGTCTTTAATTTGTCGCCCAATGAGCGTCTCAATCTGGCTTCTACACGAATAGCGACCATGCGTTCCTGATCGGCTATTGCCGGGTATAAATGAAAGTATTTTTCAACATCCATAGCATAGGCATTGGCTAAAACTTCTGCCTTGTCGCGCGCTTCATGCGATAAATGCCTGAGCATCAATAGTCTTGGCGAGATACGCGCAAGATAACGCTGACAAAGGCTTTGTGCTTGCTCTGATTGCCAGTCCCCACGCAATAGATATTCGGGAAAATATTTATCTGATAGCTGTTGCTCGGTTTCTGTTTTATCTGCAATCAAAACGGCATCGCCATTCGCTTTTCGTTTGAACCATTGTGCTTTGGGGTTTTGTCCCGCGCGCTTTTTAACTAACTGTTCAAGCCGATAACCCAGGGGCGGCAAGCCGCTTTTAATTTCGTCTTCATTATTCGGCAAATCAATTTGCGATGGTGGTAGCGCGCTCCAGTGTGAAACTAACGGTGCTTCATCAAATTCATCAATCGAATGACAAGAAAATAATAGGCCTAGCGGCATTTTGTCAGTTTCATCCAGTAACCAGTATTCATAATCATCCTTGATTTCCATCGGGATTTTTAACTCAGGAATCAAATCAATGACCGGTGAACAGGAGGCATCTACCTGTGCATGATCAAGAGCCGGATGAAGTGGAAAAGCTTTGAAACCATCTTCTACACTAAAGCGTGCAACCCGGGCGTAGCGTCGCAAGATTGAGCTATCGCCTTTACGCCCCCAAAAGCTTGCGGGCGCCTCATGCAAAAATTGAATTTCCCAATATTTGCCATCAAGACTCAATGCACGCGCTTTGTCATATTCAACAACCTGAATCACGCCAGAATAAGGATTACTCAGCCTTTTGGCGTAAGCATGGGGTTGTGCGGTTATTGCGGCTATCGTGTTAGATGTTGTCGACTTTGAAGATGCGGTAGATGTTGTGTTATTCATCGGATAATGAATCTACGCGTCGAGGCTTTGATAGCGTTTAAGCAGAATAGACAACATATCCTGACAGACTTGTTGTACTTCGGGCGATAACATCTCATAAATAAATTCGAGTTCATCGAGTACCGGATCAATCTGCTCACGGGTTTGTAGCTGATCCATCTGGCTAGCTACTCTCTCTAGTGTCTGATAATGGGGTGATACGCTTCGCATAGTGTTTTTTCCCTTTAATATTAGCGCCGCTTAGGCACTTGATAGACCAAGTTATGCACGGGGAAATGCTGATTATTATTTTCGACCGAATTTTTTCGATCTGCAAAAAAACATTGTAAGGTTTTAGTAATCACGGGAAACGCAATTTCAGTCCATGGGATTTCAGATTCATCGAACAAACTGGTCTCTAAACTCTCAATACCCGGCGAAAAATCATTTTCAGCTTGCCCTATAAAAACCATATAGACTTGACTAATATGAGGCAAACTCATCACGGTATATAATTTCAATTTACTCAGTTTAAGATTCGCCTCTTCGTGAGATTCTCTAGTGGCAGCTTCCTCTACTGATTCACCATTTTCCATAAAACCTGCGGGTAAAGTCCAAAGACCGTACCTTGGTTCGATTGCACGGCGACACATCAAAACTTTTTCTATGCCATCCGTATCAACAATCAGCGGCAAAACACCAGCGACTATATTCGGGTTTTCGTAGTGGATAGTTGTGCAAGAGCTACACACATAGCGCAGGCGGGTGTCATTTTCAGGTATTGCCTGGGTGACTTTTTCACCGCAGTGTTTACAGAAATTCATCGCTAAAAAACAATAAATATATATTAATTTGCATAATTTGTCAGTTTTTGCTCAATCATTGCAGCTTGTTCGGTAGCAATTTCGGGCAAGATAATTAGACCTGCCCCACTTAACTCTGCCGCTTTACTATCAGTATATTCACCCGTTATAAAAACAGGGGTTTGCAAACTGCTTACCACTGTTTTTAGTGCTTCGTTTGTGTTTTGATCGAGTGTTTCTTGTTGCGTATCGACGAATAACACCAAACCCTCAGACTCAGATTTTGAGAATGCCATTGGCACAGCATCAAAAGACACTTCACAGCCCAATAAAATTACCTGATAGCCATGTGTTAATAACGGCATTGCAAAGAGTAATAATTCGATATCATTTTGATGTTGCGTTACTCCCATCAGTAAAATCTTTCTGCCGCGATTTTTAACCAGTGTTTTTAAGAATATGCCACCGACTCGCTGCTTAAGAAAGTGTTGGTAGAAATGATAACCACCCGACAATGATTGCAATTGAGATGCCCTGGTTCGCAACTTTGCAAGAATAGGAAGGATTAAGTTCCTACTAACTATTTCAACAGGATAAAGCGAAAATATTTCGTGATGCAGCCTTTCTAATTGAATCGCGTCATAAGAATTTATTTTTTCTAACAATTGTTGATGGTAGTTTTCCCATTGCTCTTCAGAGACATCCAGGCCATTAGATGTCTTTTGATTGTTTACTTTGAGCTCTTGGAAATTGGCAACTTTTTCTTCATTCTTTAGTGCTTTGGCAACTCTCCCAATAGAGACACCTTTTTCAAGCAAGCGCAATACCTGGCGGATAAGTTGAATATCCTTTTCACTATATAATCGGTGACCTTTAGGCGTTCTTTTTGGTTTAAATAAGCCATAGCGCCTTTCCCATGCTCTCAAAGTAATTGCATTAACACCGGAGACTTCGGACACGGTCCTTATAGGGTAAAGACCTTCATCTGAAGTTGGCAATATTGTATCTATATCTTTCATGGCTTTTTTATTAGGAACAAAAAGTAATTGTCCCGTTATGTCACTAAGTCCTTTTTCATTAAATTTAGAGTATTTTTTTCGCTTGTTTGGCTTGCTTAAAATATACCGAAGCAGGCATATGTTGTTTTACTACAAATGACTCTTTATCATTTCAACCAAGTCTTTATTTGCAGGCCCTATCTGGCTGGGGAAAGAGGCAATCATATTGCCCTCTTTATCCAAAAGATATTTATGAAAATTCCACCTGGGGAATTCACCCGCAAGGTTACCTAATGTCTGATAGATCGGCGAGGCACCTTGTTGTGCAGCATGAGTTTTCTCAAACATCGGAAATTTAACCCCGTAAGTCAAGCGGCAAAAACTGGCTATTTTTTTCTCGTTTTCAGGGTCCTGGTTTCCGAAATCATTTGAAGGAAAACCGAGCACAACAAATCCCTTGTCCTTGTAATTATCGTAAAGAGTTTCTAACTCACCGAATTGATCTGTAAAACCACATTTGCTAGCCGTATTCACGATGAGTACAACTTTTCCCTTGTAGGCTTCACAAAGATTTATTGAGTCCGTACTGGCTATTGATTTAAGTTTGAAGTCCAAGGTTGCTGGACAACCATTTTCATTTATCGGTGATTTTTTAATCGAATTTGTCATTGTAGTTGCATTTACGGTTGTTGTGATGAGAAGAATGTCTAATAAAATCAGCACCACCAAACAAGTACGTCGAAAAATTCTTGAGATATTCTTTAGTGTCATCAGTTTCATGCTTTTAATCGCCTCACGAGAAAGTTCATCATTGGTTTTAGTAATCCTACTTTTGTATAAATTTGTTCAGCAGGATCCCAATAGTCAATATGCTCTTCAACTTTGTTTTCTGCATTGAAGCTTACTCGGCTACAACCTTCTATTTCCCATTTTCTGTTTCCCTTGATGAACCCAAAGACCCAGTTAATCAGTAATATGTCGCCATCTATAGCCTGATTAATGATAGTAAAGCGCGGTGACTCGCAAGTCGAAAACATATGCGCAAAAACTTTACGTATAGCATCTATCCCAATCACATCATTAAACGGGTCTTTAAAGCGCGCATCAGAAGAAAAATATTTACCCGCATTTTTTAAGCTTTCAACAGTCAAGTTTGTAAAGAAATCAATGTAGTGTTCTTCGCGGGTCAGAACTACATCTGTATTTTTATCTAACATAAAATAAAAATACTATTTTGAAAGAACACTTAATTTATTCTTAACATCTGCCAGTTCATCTTTGAGTGCCACATAATCACTGACGTCCTTCTGTATACCAATGTAATACATGATTCCCTCGTGTTCATCGAAATACGGAGTAATTGACAGGTCATTCCAGAATAAACTTCCATCTTTTTTATAGTTTCTAAGTAACACCTCTACTGGCTCTTCGTTTAATATAGCTTCGTGTATCTTCTTGATTTCATCTTGTTGCTTATCTTTACCTTGCAAAAATCGACAATCTTGATAGAGGCACTCTTCTTCTGTGTAACCAGTTAAATCAAGAAACGCACGATTTACGTATAGTAAAATTGTATCTTCACCTTCTCGTTCTGCGATGGTTATTCCATGTTCAGCATGATCAATCAGGGCTTGAAGCAAATCAGGCCGGATTGAAGTTAATTGACTAGTCTCATTGCTCATTAAGTTTGCCTAATCTGAATAATTTATATCATCTTTGCTCACAGCATCTTGTAAGCAAAACAGAAGCATTTCTTATGCTTTTTTTTGCAGAAATTTTACAATAATTTAACAATCAAATTGATAGTATCGATCCATCAATGCCGTTTTTATACAAAAAATGATAAATTGTATAATTATTGTATAACAATGAAGATGGATGTTCAAACAAATGATTAAACAAAGAGTAGCAATTATTGGATCGGGTATAACAGGGCTGGGTGCCAGCTGGTTGCTGCATAAGCATTACGACATTACTTTATTTGAGAAAAACAATTACATTGGGGGTCATACAAATACTATCGACGTAAAAGAACAAGCGCGCACAATACCTGTTGATACCGGGTTTATCGTTTACAACAATAAAAATTACCCAAATCTGGTTGGCTTGTTTAAAGAGTTGAATATCAAGACGCAAAAAACTGATATGTCTTTTGCATTTTCCCTCGACCAGGGTGTTCTTGAGTACTCTGGCTCTGGTTTGAGCGGATTATTTGCCCAAAAAAGAAATTGGCTCAACCCTTCACACTGGCTTTTACTCAAAGAAATCCTGCGATTTAACCGTATTGCCCACATGACTCTTGCAAGTAAATCCGAGAAAAATTCCCAAATAGCAGAGAGTTTAGGTGACTTTCTTGATAAGCATCGGTTCTCGAATAAATTGCGTGAGCATTATTTACTTCCAATGGGAGCAGCTATCTGGTCTTGCCCGGTAGATATCATGTTGAAATTTCCTGTAACAAGCTTTCTGCAATTTTTTGCAAACCATGGATTAATTAATATCAAAAATCGTCCTCAATGGCGTAGCGTTTGTGGCGGGAGTAATTCATATGTGAAAAAAATGCTGTCATTAATGAGCGACCATATTCAATTCCAGACTGGTGCTGTAAAAGTAGTCCGAAATGAAGATAGCGCTGTCGTACATACGCAAGAGGAATCGTTTAGCTTTGATAAAGTGATTTTTGCATGCCATGCAGATCAAGCACTCACCCTATTAGGTGAAAATGCAAGCCAGAAGGAGAAAGAAATTCTGGGAAACTTCAAGTATGAAAATAACCAGACATTCCTGCATACGGACTTACACTTGATGCCGAAGCGCAAAGCAGTCTGGTCATCCTGGAATTATTTGGCACAAAGCACCAAGAAGTCACGTCAGCAAATGACAGTAACATACTGGATGAACAAATTACAAAACCTGGATTGCAAAAAAGATTATCTGGTCACCTTAAACCCCTATCATCTCCCAAGAGACGAGCATGTTATAGCCGAAATAAATTATCAACACCCAATATTTGATAAAGCTGCAATACAGTCACAGGAGTTGCTACCTTCACTACAGGGAATAAATAAATCCTGGTTTTGCGGTAGCTATACAAAATACGGCTTTCACGAAGATGCACTAAGCTCTGCAGTAGCTGTTTGTCAGGATTTTGGTATAACACCCTCTTGGTTAGATAGTAAAACATCCCAGATCAGTGAGCATAATGGAAACCTGATACCAGCGTTTAGCAGAGACAATTCATCAACAGTGGTTACCCCATGAACGCCCCTGCTAATATTTATTCTTGTAAAGTGATGCATCAGCGTTTTTTTCCTATGCACTACAAGTTCAATTACAAGGTATTTAGCTTCTTGGTGGATATTGACCAGCTAGATAAAATAACAAAAAATCCTTTAGTTTCGCTAAATCGATTCAATTTATTCAGCTTAAACACTAAGGATCATGGCGCGCGTGACGGCACACCATGGCGTCAGTGGCTGGATGATTTGTTGAGCAAAAACAATATAAAAATTACGCGAGGAAGAACAAGGCTGCTGTGTTTCCCACGTATTCTTGGCTATACATTTAATCCTATCAGCCTGTGGTTTTGTGAAGATGAAGATCACGATTTAATAGCCGTAATATGTGAGGTTAGTAATACCTTTGGTGAAAACCATCACTACCTGATTCACAACCAGAACAAAGCACTCAAGTTGCCTGTGAAGGCAAAAAAAGATAAGCACTTTCATGTATCACCTTTCATAAATATGCGACAGCAATATCAGTTTTCCATTGATCAGCCGGAAGAAAAATTACGCATATTAATTAACGAATACGAAAATGATGAACTCATGCTGGTTGCTATGCAAACGGGCAACCGTAAAAATTTCACAACTACAAACTTGCTTCTTTACTTCTTTATGATGCCATTAATGACAATGAAAATTATGTTTTTAATACATTGGCAAGCACTAAAAATCTGGATAAAAGGCGGCAAATACCATTCTAAACCTGAACCACCAATAGAAAGAACTAGCTAAGGAGAGTCATTAAATGATTTCTAACGAACAGGTATTGTCTCGCGCACTACCACCCAGTTTTGACCACCTGCCAAGAGTCAAGCGTTGGCTCATGACGGCCCTGGCAAAAGTACATCATGGGCGTTTAATGGTTTACCTCGATGGTAAACATTACCTTTGTGGTAATGACGATTCCATGCAGGCCATGATTCGCATACATAAACCTTTCAAAATGGCACAACGGTGCTTATTACGTGGAGACTTGGGATTCGCAGAAAGTTATCTTGCAGGGGAATGGTCTACTGATGATCTCAATGCATTACTCAATTTATTACTGAGAAACAGAGAAAAAATTGGCAAGCCCATGACGGGCCAGCAGCTATTAAGAAAAGGTGCCAACTTATATCATCGACTACGTAAAAATAGCCGTATTGGTAGCTTAAGGAATATCGAGTATCACTATGATTTAGGTAATGACTTCTATGCTGAATGGCTAGACAAATCAATGACTTATTCCTCTGCCCTATTCACTGATTCCTCATTAGTAAGCACAGACGACTTGCAGCGAGCGCAAATTAATAAATATCAACGGATTCTAGATCAGCTAGGGGCAGAAAAAGGAAAAAATATTCTGGAAATCGGTTGTGGTTGGGGTGGTTTTGCAGAAACGGCTATTCAAGCTGGACACCATGTTAATGGCATCACCTTATCCAGTGAACAACTAATCTACGCGAAAAATAGATTAGCTAAATATGGTGATAAAGCCCAAATGCAACTGCAAGACTATCGCGATGTAACTGCTACTTATGACAGTATTGTTTCGATAGAAATGTTTGAAGCTGTTGGAGAAAATTATTGGGATACGTATTTTGAAATATTAGAAAAATGTTTAAAGCCGGGAGGCAAAGCTGTATTGCAGATTATTACAATTTCGGATGAGCACTTTGAAAATTATAGAAGCCGCCCAGACTTCATACAACGTTATATTTTTCCTGGTGGAATGCTACCTTCTGAGTCCCGATTGCAATCGCAAATTGATAAAACAAATTTACAGTGCTCGAATAAATTTAATTTCGGCAAGGATTATGCAAGGACCTTACTTGAATGGGATAAGGCATTTGTTAGGGCCATGCCGACACTACGAAAGCTTGGTTATGATGAGCGCTTCGAACGAATGTGGCGTTACTATCTTGCCTACTGTGAAGCGGGCTTTAATGAAGAACGGATTGATGTGGTTCAGTGGACTTTAACCAAGTAATGAGACAATCACCAAATATCAGCCAGTTATTCTACTATGGGATGCCAGGTTTACCCCTGGCAATGCTTGGCTTGCCTTTATATGTTTACCTGCCTACTTTCTATAGCGAGAGCTTAGGCTTGTCTTTGAGCGTTGTTGGCTTCGCCCTGCTCTTCGCTAGGGGCATAGATGTCATAACCGACCCATTGATTGGTTATCTCAATGATAAAATTGAAAACCGTTTCGGGCGTCGCAAACTCTTCATGCTCATTGGTCTTCCGCTATTGATGGTGGGCATATACTTTTTATTAAGACCAGGCACCCAGGTAGATGGATATTACTTGTTCATTTGGTCCTTTGTAACCTATTTTGGCTGGACAGTTGTGTTTGTGCCATGGCAAGCATGGGGCGCAGAAATTACTGATGATTATCACGGCAAAAGCAATCTTGCAGCCAGCCGGGAAATTTTTGCTGTTGTCGGTACAATCCTTGTTATTAGTCTACCGCTGGTTTTAAGTACTCAGGATGATAGCCGTTTGACCATGGAACTATTGTCGACTTCATTATTGGTTTTATTACCAATCGGAATATTGCCGGCAATCCTGCTATTGAGAGAACGACAACTCCCCCGAATAAACTCTACGCGCATGAGTGAGCTGAAAAACATATTAGACGCCCACCCTGCTGTGCGTCTTTTACTCCCTGCTTATTTTGTAAATAGTTTAGCAAATGCATTACCCGCAACATTATTCATTCTATTTGTTAGCCATGTATTACAGGCACCAGAGCAACTAGGACTCGCCTTGATGACCTATTTCCTGTCGGCAATTATCGGCCTGCCAATATGGTTACAGCTGGCAAAAAAACTGGATAAGAGCCGGACCTGGGCCATTGCCCTGTTGATCTCCTGCTGCAGCTTTATCTTTGTGCCATTTCTTGGCACTGGTGATTTAAACTGGTTTCTACTCATCTGCTTTATCAGTGGTCTGGCACTGGGTGCTGATATAACACTACCTGCGTCGATACAATCAGATATTGCTCAACACATCCATAAACAGGGTAATTCACAGACAGGGCTGCTGTTTGGCTTGTGGGGCTTACTGACAAAGCTTGCCTTAGCGTTAGCTGTTGGGCTTGCCTTCCCTATCCTTGAATGGAGCGGTTTTAATACTGCAAACAATACCACAGCGTCACTTCTTACTCTTTCACTGCTGTATGCAATGCTACCCGTAATCCTTAAGTTATGGGTAGTTTGGCGCATCTGGAATTTTCCATTCAGCGCTGTGGATTTCAATAATTATTGGGAGATTAACAACAATGATTCTAAACAAAATGATTTACCGCTTATTACTAACCGCTTTAGTAGCTAGTACATTATTAGGTTGCAGCAGTATGAAAATTGAAGATTACAAAGACTATCAACCCTCCTTTAATTTATACGATTACTTTCAGGGTAATACACGCGGCTGGGGTATATTCCAGGATCGCAGTGGAAATCTGAAAAGGCAATTTGTCGTTGATATTAATGGCTACAAAAATGATAAAGGAGAGTTGGTTCTGGAAGAAGATTTTGTCTGGAGTGATGGCGAAAAGTCTAGACGCGTCTGGAAGATTACTCAATCGAGCCCAAACCAGTTCAAGGGTAAAGCAGATGATGTCGTTGGAGAGGCCAGTGGCGTTAGTGCAGGAAATGCCCTTAACTGGACATATGACTTACGTTTGCCAGTCGGCGATAAAACCTACGTGGTAAGTTTTGATGACTGGATGTTTTTGCAACCCGATGGTGTACTACTCAACCGAGCCAAAATGAGAAAGTTCGGTTTTGGGCTTGGTGAAGTATTTATTTCGTTTAAAAAGTTATAGATAGTTAATGGAGGATTTCACGATGTCACTGTTTAAACAGTCTAAAAAAGCAATTCAATTTGCTGTTGCAATACTTGGTATATCGCTTTTAAGCTCAGCGAACGCCTTTTCAAGCAGTTGGCCTTTGAGGGCTGAGGGTCAAGTACGCTATTTAAAATTCATCAAGGTTTATGATGTAAAACTATACAGTCCAGTCGCCTTATCGCCTAAAACCATTCTCAAGCCGGATGTCTCCAAATGTCTAAAACTGGATTATGCGGTTGATCTGGATGTCACTAAATTGAGGCTTGCTACCGAAAAGATATTGAGGCGACAGCACCCAGCGACTTATCTGAACAAGATTCGCCAACCATTGGAACAACTACAAGGCGCTTATAAAAATGTCAAGAAGGGTGATAGCTACCAGCTTTGCTATGATGGCCAGTCACGCAAAATGCGCCTTGAGTTGAATAACAACCGCCTGGTCGAAATACAGTCAGCTGATCTGGCAAAAGCCTACCTGGGCATCTGGTTATCCGGGAATAAACCTATCTCAGGCCCGCTTTATAATCGATTATTTAGTCAAAAAATAAATATTTGAAAACCCATAAGATGAAATCCAGTCATAGACGTTTTTTAAATAAGGTATTCGGCAGTTTATTAATCTTTATTCTGATGCAAGCAAGCGCAGCAAACACCGTGGATCAAGCTCTTGGAGAGTACGCCTGGGAGAAGCGCCAAATCATTGTTTTTGCTCCGGCATTGGATCATCCAGACTATCTACAATTCCTCAAAAAACTGGATGAGTTCCAGGAAGATTTCACAGAACGAAAGCTGCATGTGTGGCATGTGGTCGAAGGCCAGGCAGTAAAACTCGAAAATATCCCCCTACAATCGCCAATAGCAAATGGTTTCAGGAAGAAATACGGTGTTAACACAAATGAATTTAAACTGATTTTAGTGGGTTATGATCAACAGGAAAAACTGCGACAGAATCGCTTGCAGATGGATGATCTATTTGCAGAGATTGACCAGATGCCGATGAGGTTGCAGGAAATGCAAGATTCAGCCCAATAAGCTTTAAGCCATCATTCTATGTAATAGAATAAAAGACACCCCCCTACTTTTATGAGGTTTTTACTAAAACCTCATAAAAGTAGAGTTATCGTCGCATTACTGCGAGATAGTCTCGGCTTCGCATGTGCTGGGCGGTTTTTTATATAAGTATTGTTATATTTGTCAACGCGTAAACCCGATCATACTAATTCGTTAAATCTTGTGTTTAGATCTCATTTCCAACCCATTAACCAGTTATCAGTATTTTTTAACTCATGCCAGTTTAAGGTAGACACATTTCTAGTCATTATAGCCTCAAGCATGCAAGCGATGATTTCACCTTCGTCATTCTCGACCAGTTCAGTAACTATAAAATGCAGTTCTTTTTTGTCTGGCTTTACAGCTGTCCATTTTGAAAGTAGCAATTTTTGTGGGTTAATTTTATTCGCCATTGATCACTGACTTTTCCAATTGTTTTTTGCCGGTAAGCGGCAGGCGGTATTTAGCAAACCAGCTATAGAAAAACTCTGACAGTGTTAGTAAAAACGGCGCATGCGTAATTACCCAGGCCAACCTGCGATAATAAGGCAAGTGCTTCCAAACTTGAATAAAACCCGCAACACCAGTTAACATATTCTGATTTTCATCTTGCACATGAACTCGCGCCATTGCATCTTCATAGCTGATCCCGACTTTCTTCAGTGCTGCTTTATCCTTTGTAATATCAACCCAGTGAATAGCGTTGGATACATCCAGCTTTTGCATGGTTTTCACTTCAAATTTACACAGTGGACATTCACCATCGTGATACATAACCACGCTATGTTCTTTACTACTCATTTCATTTATTGCCATAGAATTTTACTGAACCGAGACACAGATCAGCCTCAAAATTTTTACCGATTGCCACCAAGCCAATGCGTTTGATACTGTCTTTGCGAAACTTTCGGCTCGTACGATAAGGTTTCATTTGGTTAAAGGGTATTTGTACCGTGCTCCATTTAGTACTCGCCCTAAAGCTTGAGCGATAAGACTGCCAGGGCAGCCAGAGTGCACTAGTACGAAAGTGCAGGTTATACTCTTCGTTGTTCCCTGCCACCTCTAGCTCAATTCCCTGATAGGGAGTAGCATCGAAGGGTTTAGACGCATTTAAGTCTAGCGCCATCTGTACAAAGCCACCGTTATTGTCCGTAGAAACCTTGCCTTTCATTCTTAAACAGTCGCGGCCATTGTATTTATCCAGTTGTAAACTGCCGCTGGATACTCCACCCATTACCTGATCTGTAAACAGACGCCATTTTCCACCCAGATTCGAAGCAATTGTGCCCGTGCTTCGATCATCTATGGTCAAGTCACCTGCAAAACTATTCATACAAAAAAACATACTCGCAATAAGCGAAAAAATTACATTTGGTGCCCATTTAAACATAGCCCCTACCCTCGGATTTACTGTGACTGTTCTTGACTAACATAAATCAGCTGATCAACTGGAAAACCAAGGCGTTTTGCCTTCTGGATTAGCTTTTGTTTTATATTCGTATCAAGCGTAGGCATTCTCGAAAGTATCCATAAATAGCTTCGATCGTTGCCAACAATCATCACATATTGATAGTTTTTTTTATCCAATTCCACAATGTTGTAGCCGCCGTAAAAAGGGCCAAAGAAAGAAACCTTTAAACTGCCTACATCTGGTGAGCCGATGAATTTCGCCCGCCCCTCTGCTTGACTCCATTTCCCCTTTTTAACATTGTAACCACGGTTAATGACCCGGATGTCTCCATCATCACGCAGACTATATTCAGCTGATACATTGCTGAGTCCACGCTCAAAAGAGTGGTCAAATCGAGCGATTTCGTACCATTTACCCAGGTAGCGATTTATCTCGAAACCTTTAATAGGCTCAATACCATCCGGAATTCCTGAACAACCACTCAAAATAACAATAATTATAATAAAATAGTAACGTAACATCTTAGGTCTCCCCGGTGTTCTCATGCTTTGTCAGTTTAACAACAATCCCTTTTTCTGAGCGATTGTGAATGGCAATTCCCCAGTTAAACTGATCACAAAGACGCTTTACAATAGCTAAGCCTAATCCTTCACCAGCTTGATTCAATCCCCTGCCGCGCACGTGACGTTCAAATAGATGAGGCAATAATTCCTCCGGAATACCAATGCCCGTATCCGATATAAAAATCTGATTTTTTGTTACTTTCACACCTATCTGTCCCTCTTCAGTATATTTAACGGCATTGCTGTAGATGTTTCCAATAATAATCTCCAGAGCAGTTTTGTTGGTTCTAACTTTAAAGTCATCGAGTATCTCAACATTGACTCTAACCTTTTCAGTATCAACCAATGGATCAAGTTTTAGTATTTCTTGTTCAACAAGCTGTGACACGCTTATCAACTCTCTGGGTAATTGCTGCTGTTGATCTCGTGCCATCAGGAAAAAAGCGGAGGTCAAGTCGTTCACATCATGACATGCTCGACGTATCATTTTGACTCGCTCCAGACCCTTTTTAGTGATATTACTTTCAATTTCAAGAAATTGGGCAGCGCCATCAATAATCGTCATTGGTGTCCGCAGCTCATGACTCACATCGGCGGTGAACTGTCTTTCTCGCTTAACAAATACATCAATACGTTTTGCGTATTCATCTAAAGCTTCTACTAATTCCTTAGTCTCCCCTGTTAGATTTTTTGAAGATAGGTCTAGCGCAAGATCCTCTGGTCCTGTTTTTCGAACATACCTTGCAATTTTCAAGATTGGTGACACAGCGCGCCAACTTAATTTGTATGCGATCCAGCTACTTGTGTAAATCACGATCAACAAAATACTTAAAGGGAGTAGCCCAAAAACACCTACGAGACGATCTATGTTTGCTCCCTCAAAAATCAAATAAAGGCGATTTCCATCAAAATCTCTGACGTATACAGGTATTCGTTTAACACGACCTGAGACACTAACCTTGGGGTACAAACCGGGTACTAATATTGCCAGCTCAGTAGGAATTATAGCGGGTGCCCCAGGTGTCGAAAGATATCCGATTAAATTTCTGGTACGGGGCAATGGAAAGCTTTTATCTGCCTGATAAGAATCTATAAACGCATCAGCTTCAAGCTCTAATGCTTGTTTTACCAGACTTTTTTCGAGTATTAGACTGACTGTAAAGACACTCAACAAAACAGCAAGCACAATAAAGACTGTCTGTAATCCCAAACGTTGTAAAGTGGCAGGTATCATTAGATTCTCACTAAGTTAGCCTTTAGTTATGCTGCGTTCTCGTCATAAAGTCGATAGCCAACGCTATGCACTGTATGAAGAAGCTTATTCTCAAAGGGTTTATCAATTGCCTGCCTGATGGCAGATAAATGTGTTCTCAGTGCATCACTCTCAGTTAAATCATCTCCCCATATGTGGGACTCAATTTCACCTCGGGACACTACACGGTGTGTATTTTCCATGAGTAATTTAAGAATTTTCAAACGGACAGCATTAAGTTTTATTGGCGTCTCAGCCCTATTTACAGTGACTTTCTCTATATCAAAAACCAAATCTGCAACTTGCATTACTGACAGGCTAGTATTAAAAGAGCGGCGCCATAATGCTTGTACTCTGGCATAAACTTCAAGCAAATCGAATGGTTTAACCAAATAGTCATCTGCACCCGCATTAAAACCCACTAATTTATCATCGAGCGAATCACGAGCTGTTAACATCAAGATAGGGGTGTTCGATTTCAGTACTTTACGAATTTTCTGACAAAGTTCGATTCCGTCTATACCAGGAAGTGCCAAGTCCAAAAGAATTGCATCGTATTCGTTGACCGTAGTCAGATGAAGCCCTGTCAAACCATCCGCCGCATAATCACAAATATGTCCTTTATCCGTGAAAAAATCTAACAGCAATGAGGCGATATCTTTATTATCTTCAATAACCAGTACCCGCCCATGAAACTCATCCAAACTCGACATTTTTATTTTAGTTCTCCTATTTAAAACATTTTACCTATATACAGCAATACAACAGGGCGGGATTAGTTCCGCCCTGTTGTATCAAGTATAGGTAAGTTATTTACCTTAGTTGAGGTCATTCAGTAGTAATACACCATAATCTTTTGACCCCGGAGCTGGATCAAGAGCAAACGCGGTTCTTATCTGGCCTGAAGAAAGACTTAAGGTTTTGGTATCAATAGCAACCATTTTAGTGCCAGCTACAGTTATTCGCACCCGATAATCTCCCTCAGGAACTTCCAAATATCCTGAGTCCGCTTTGAAAGGAACATTTTTAAGAGTAGGGTTGATAGGACCAATATCTGTAGTAGGACTATTAACATATATATCTACCAAACCAGCACTAGGTGCAGCATGTACCAAACGTACTTTGACATTTCCTGCTGCGGGAGCAGCATTATTATCCTGCAATACCAAGGGTTCAATCATTGCGGCTGAGTTCACAGCAGCAATAGTGTAATCAGTCGCAGGGTCAAACATTAAATTAGCGTTAATCACACTTTGTGAATTTGCAGCTAGAGCAACATCTATATTATAGGTATCAGATGGAAGTAGAAGATAGCCTGAACCAACAGCGAAAGGTACATCATTCAGAACATCTGAGCCATCGACAGCAATATCAACTAATGGTGCATCAGCAGAAGCATGAACTACACGTACACGCGCTCTTTCGTCATCGACAGTAACCACTGGAGTAGATACTAAATCAGTCAGGATTGTTAAACCAATGGGCGAGGTATTGCTTTCAATTTCTGATGCTATGGCCACATACTCCACACCCGATGCCAGGCTAAGAGTTCCTGAGTCATAAATCACATTTGGATCATTGGCTAGCGTCACGCGAACTCGATAATCTCCGGCAGGGACTTCTAACTCATCTGAAATAGCCTTGAAAGGAACATCTTCCAGAAGAGGACTTTGCGTTGATATGTCATCACCTGGCGCAGTTACATATACATCTACTTCAGGTGCCGCAGGTGCTGCATGTACAACTCTGATAGCAGAAAAACCACTCGCTGGCGTCGAAACATCATCGGTAATAACTAATGGTTCAATATTCGCAACGCTATTAACGGCTAGCACGGTGTATTTCATATCACTATCTAGCTGCAATGTCGCATCAATTACATCATTTGCGGTATTCGCTACTAATACCTGGATTGGCGTACTGCCTTCTGGCACCGATAAAAAGCCACTGGCTTGTCTGTAGCTGACATCTTCGAGAACAGTACTTCCCGACACATCAATATCAACAGCTGGTGCATCTGGTGATAAATGCACTGCTCTAAGTTGTGGTTGTAAAGGTGCATTGTTACTGCTACTTCCACAACCAATTACAAAAATGGAACTAAGTGTTAAAGCTAAAAATAAATAAAAACGTTTCATTTCGATCTCCCATAAAAGTTAGTGAAAACAATGTTCACAATTGAATCTTTTCATACAAGAAGTGAAACAGGTGATAACTAAACGTTAAAAATACGTTAAATATATAATTATTGTACAACTATTAATAATATTATTATGCTATTTTTCAGCACTATACATGATGCAGGCCATTTGTTATAATTTTTTGTATAACTTTTGTATAAAATATAGTATATTAGACTAACAAACTAGCAAGGAGTAACAATAATGCGTATTTCAACACTTGATCCCATCAGCATGAATGACGTAATAGATTTAGAGTATTCGCCTTTCGTTGTTGATGGTGATTTAAAAATATATTTTGAAACAGAAGCTAATAAAAATGAATATCTAGACATTCCCATGCATGGCGCCGAAAACAGCCCTGCACTGGATAAGATTTTCAATGAAGCAGCGGGAAGTTCTATTACTGGATCAATCAACTAATTAACACTACTAGCTAAATTAATCACAGTCGCTTAAGTTTGAGTATAAACAATGCCCAATGAATCTGAATATAACACCAGATTGCAGCAGAAAATAACAGCTACAAGTAAAATCAATCCAGAGTCTGATTGTTGGATGTGGCTTGGCCAAATATCTAATAGCGGCCGAGGACGAATCAATATCAGAGATGCTGAAACACAATCAAATAAGGTAGTAAGTGCTGAAACGGCTAGTTATATAACTTTTATAGGTAAAATACCCGAGGGCAAACTAGTGCGGCAAAAATGTGGTGAACGCACATGCGTAAACCCGGAACACCTTGAAATATTGGAGATTTAATTAGATTACCGGTTAAATTATCTATGGTTTCTTTTTGTTAAGTAATTTTGAGAAACGCTGCACATTAAAAGCTACCGAACTGCTTTTTAGGGTTTTCCCTTTCCGATCTACTATTTTGGCACTAACAGTATGCGCCCCTCTTGGTAGATTTGTAAAATTACTAGTACGCGCACTGCCCTTTGAAACTTCTTTACCGTCTAGAATAAAAACAATTTCATGACCAGCCTTTAACGCTGGTTTAACACTGATCATTGCTGATACATCACCATCATTAGCGCGGATTGATTGATTCGCCTTAGGTGCGATGAATTCCAACTTATCATAGGCTGAGACTTTTCGCTGTGGAGGCACTTCTAACTGCAGTAGTTCTTCAGCGGCATTATCAAATTCCATCGGCTTCCACTGATCAGCATAATTATCAATAACCGTTATTGCTGGCATCGCGACTTTTTCAGCCTTTGAACCAGAAGGTGGTTGATCTCCATACTGGATGTTTCCACGTGCATCTTTCCATTTGTAAAAGCCTTCTGCCTGAATAACAGAATGAGCAAAAAGCAATGTGATAGCTAATAGCCAAAAATGTAGAATTTTCATAATTTTACCTTGAAAAACATGAATTTGACTTAATTATAGCAAAATAGAATCATATACTATGATACTTTCCGACAATATGTCTATTTAAGGAATACCAATGAGCAATGAATTACAACCTATAAACACCGATGAGAAAAAATGGGGTGCTGTGATTCATATTGCCGCCTTGTTGGGCTTATTATTGGCTCCAGGCTTAGCGCTTGGTCCGTTAATCGTATGGATGTTGAAAAAAAATGATAGTGCATACCTTAATTACCAAGGTAAAAAAGCGATTAATTTCCAGCTAACCATTTTGCTTATGGTGTTTGTGCTATTGCTACTATCAATGATAATTCGCCCTATTCTTGCTATCGCTTTTATGGCCGGCATCACAGGCATTGTGTTTGCAATCATGGCTGGGATTTCAATTTACAAAGATGGTGATTTTACCTACCCATTTTCACTGAATATCATCAAGTAAACCTAAAGGGCACCACTATTCCCTTCGAGATACGCCTAGAATCTGACCGCTTGAAAGCACGCAGAAGAATTACCTAGTTAATAAAGATGCCCTTAAACTAGTGTGACCTCCTCATTTATTGCGGGCAAACTAAATGGGGACTTTGTCATTGCTTGTTTTCCAGTCTGATATAATCGTTCCATTACAACCTCTCCATTCAACAACATGCATATAGACCAGCGCCATCACGATAAAGAACCTGCTTCAAAGTCTGAAATAATATTCATCATTACAATCAGCCTCGCCTTTCTCTTTATGATGAGCATGGAAATCATGACAAACTTTGAGCCAAAAAAACTGGGCGCATTACTATTTGTGATTTTCTGGGTGCCGTTGCTTTTCATTCATGAATTTGGACATGCAATGATGGCTAAGTTACTAGGATGGCGCGTACAGCGCATTGTGATTGGCGTGGGAAAAACGCTAATGAATACGAGATTCTTGGGTGCGCCCATGGATGTCCGCAGCATTCCGTTAGAAGGTTTCGTGCAGATAGCACCGAAGAATTTACACCTAGCTCGGATAAAACATGCGCTGATTTATTTTGCAGGCCCTGGAATCGAATTACTCGCGTTTTTCATAATAATGAGTTTTTTCGGTGGCTGGAGCGAGTTATTAATAGTCAATAACGATTATGATCGCATCGCACTTCAAAGCTTCGCTTTTGCAGCACTTGTTGGAGCGGTGCTTAATTTGATTCCATTGGGAATTATTACCAAGGATGGCAGCACGCCTAACGACGGTATGGGTATTCTCATGTGTTTGTTTTCTACTGAGATGGATTATGAACTATGGATTCGCGAAGTTGAAAATAAAGAAAAACAATAGCTTTTAGAGATGGTTAAGGACACCCCCCCACTTTTAGCCCTTTTTTCCAGTTTATTTATCCTTATACAGTTCCCAGGCATTACAAAACTGCTGAGCAATACGCCCTGACATGCTGCCACGTTCGCGTGCAAAACGGGCTGCCAGTACATGCATTCTCTCCTTATCATCTATTTTTACATCTTCAAAAAACATGTCCACAATCGAAAAATACTCATCCTGTGTCATCGGATAAAATGATAATGCCATACCAAATCGATCTGCCAATGACATCTTCTCTTCGACCGTATCAGCGTGATGAATTTCGCCATTTACGAATGTTGATTGCTCATTGTCTTTCATTTGCTCGGGGATCAAATGGCGGCGGTTAGAGGTTGCTACGATCAGTACATTTTCCGGCGGCTTCTCAATAGAGCCTTGCAGTGTGCTTTTTAATTCTTTGTAACTGGTTTCTCCTTCTTCAAATGAAAGGTCATCACAAAAGATAACAAAGCGATAATCAAGATGGCGAATTTCATCAGTAATATCTACAAGCCAGCGCAAATCATCTTTGGGAATTTCTATAACGCGCAAACCCTGAGAGTGGTATTCATTCAGGGCCGCTTTTATTAATGAGGACTTACCTGTCCCTCGCGCGCCCCAAAGCAAGACATGATTTGCCGGCTTAGCTTGCAGAAAATTTTGAATATTGCGGGTAAAAGCCAGTTTTTGTTTATCAATACAAAGCAACCTATTCAAGGCTATTAAATCAACATCCTCTACTGCTCTGAGTTTTTCTTGTCGAGTTCGCCAGCTTGCAGCAAGGATTTTATCCCAGTTTATTGATTTCATATTGATCTCTTTATAACTACAAAAGCACTATCTTAGTGCATTTTCTTTGTTTTTAGCTCTATTGTGGTGCATTATAAATTGAAAATAAACTTTGCATTTGTTCTCCTGCAATAAAAGTGCTATTTTTCCATAGCTTAGGAGAAAAAATCTAAGTGACTCCTGTATCATACTTTGGCACATTATTTGCTAGTCCTTACTATGATTAGTACAGTAATAAAGTACAATGGATAGTATGGGAATGATAGAACATTAAAGAAGTCGTCACACCCCCTCAAATCTAGTGACACTTTTCTTACAAATACTACAATGCTCGGTTTGCCATGCAGTATTGCAAAGCCTGAGTATTATTATGCATTATATTTAGCAATTAGGATTAATAGGAGTATTAAAATGAGTGGAAGTGAATCCCGCGCACAAGCGGTTTTTCAGGTAACTAACAGTGAGCCATTGAAGGTAAGCAAGACCAAAATCACTAGATAAAATCTGGGCAACTGATGTTTTTACCTTGGTTAAGATGGAAGAAGCATTGTCCAAGAAAGCTTATAAGTCGATGAAGAAAACCGTTGATACCGGCCAAGCCCTGGATCCGGGAACTGCTGATGTCGTTGCGGCTGCAATGAAAGACTGGGCAATGTCTAAAGGCGCAAAATTCTATTCTCACATTTTCTATCCCATGACAGGCGCATCTGCCGAAAAGCACGATGGCTTTCATTCTTTCTGATGCGAGTGGTAAGGCGATTACTGATTTTACCGGCAGCCTGTTGATCAAAGGCGAACCAGACGGATCTTCATTCCCGAATGGCAGTATCCGAATGACCAATGCGGCACGTGGCTACACTGCATGGGATCCAACCAGCCCTGCCTACATCATGCATACTGATAACGGCGCAACTACTGATGATTCCGTGTATCTTTATCTCATGGACAGGTGAAGCACTGGACAAGAAAGTACCACTATTGCGTTCAAATTCAGCAATGAACGATGCAGCACAGAAAGTACTCAAGTTGATGGGCGAAACGGATGTCGCTACACTTAATTCTAGTTGTGGTGCGGAGCAGGAATACTTTCTGGTTGATTCCAACTTCGCTAACCTGCGTCCAGACTTGATACTAGCTGGCCGTACCTTGTTTGGTGCTGCACCGGCTAAAGGCCAGGAGTTTGATGACCATTACTTCGGCGCAATTCCACCACGCGTACAAAACTTCATGCAGGATACTGAAGACCAGTTATACCGTTTAGGTATTCCCGCAAAAACCCATCATAACGAAGTAGCACCTGGGCAGTTTGAAATTGCACCTTATTACGAAGCAGCCAATGTTGCGGCTGATCACCAGCAGTTATTGATGACAGTCTTTAAAAACACTGCGAAAAAACACGGCTTTACATGTTTATTTCATGAAAAACCATTTGCAGGCATCAATGGTTCTGGCAAGCACGTAAACTGGTCTGTAGGTAACTCAACACAAGGAAATCTGCTTGATCCGGGAAAGACTCCGCATGAGAACTTAAATTTCTTATTATTCTGTGGTGCGGTTATTCGAGGTGTACATAAATTTGGACCGCTGCTACGAGCTGTTATTGCATCGGCAGGAAACGACCATCGTCTAGGTGCAAATGAAGCGCCTCCTGCGATTCTTTCTGTTTATCTTGGCTCACAAATAGAAGGTATCTTTAATCAAATCGTGGAAGGCAAGCTGGATGGCGCTGATGTAGGTGGCGTCATGGACATGGGTCTTTCACAGATTTTACCATTTGCTAAAGATGCTGGAGACCGTAACCGCACTTCGCCTTTTGCTTTCACCGGAAACCGTTTTGAATTCCGCGCGGTAGGTTCTGACCAATCAGTTACAGGCCCTTTGATAGCAATGAACACAATGCTGGCTGATTCATTGAACTGGATTGCAGCTGAGCTTGAATCTGAGCTTAAAGGCAATAACACCACGGCTGCAGTAATTGCTGTACTTAAAAAGTTGATGAAAGAACATGGTGCTGCAGTATTTGGAGGTGACGGCTACGCATCAGAATGGCATAAAGAAGCTGTTGAAAAACGCGGCCTAAAGAATCTGCCAACAACGGCAGATGCACTTCCATACTTGAAAGACGAACCTGAGATTAAAGAACTTTTCAAGAGCACGGGTGTTCTGTCACCTGTTGAACTTGAAAGTCGTTTTGAAGTATATTCCGAGCAATACATTCTCACGATTGAAGTTGAAGCCAAGCTAGTACAGAGCATGGCAAAAACTAGCATTTACCCAGCTGCAACTCGTTATCTATCTGATCTCTCACTTGCGGCCACATCAGCCGCTGAAATGGGTGTCGATCTGGATAATTCAATTGCGACAGAAATAGTTGCGAATATCAACGGTATGATGGGCGCTGTTAGCAAGCTTGAAGAAGCAACGTCAAAAGAAGACCATGGTTCTGTCGAAGATCACATGCAGTTCTGCGCTGGTACTGTTCGCGACTTGATGAATGAAGTTCGTGGTTATGCAGATGCGCTTGAAACACAAGTTGCTGACGATATGTGGCCACTGCCAACCTATCAGGAAATGTTGTTTATTAAATAACACTCAATCTGGTCAATATAAAGGTCACTTCGGTGGCCTTTTTTTATGCCTTAATAAGGACACCCCCCTACTTTTAAGTGATTTTTCATTTTTGTTTTGTGAAAATGACCAAAAGAACTTATGCAGAGCTCAGCAGTTTTTAAATATTCTTTAACAAAAGATATTTACCCTTGACCTATGCATAGTTTTATTCAGAATAGCGTCCCTATTTTACTATCTTAAAGTACATTGAAAAATATGAATAATGATTATCAACCCGGTCAGCGCTGGGTTAGCAATACAGAAGCAGATTTAGGCATTGGTTTTATTGAAAAGGTTGAAGGACGACATTTAACGATTATTTTTCCAGCGGTAGATGAAACTCGCGTATACGCAACTGATAACGCACCCTTAAATCGTGTTAAATATCCGGTTGGTGAAGTCATTAACACTGAAGGAGATACTGCCAAGATAACCATTACAGGGCATGGTGAGCATAATCATTGCATTATCTATCAAGGCATCGATGAAGCTGGAGAAGAAGTCAGCATCCATGAGCTGGAACTAAATAGCTTTTCACAATTTAGCCAGCCCCAAGATCGTTTATTTGCTGGGCAAGTCGACAAATTAGCACATTTTGAATTGCGAGTTGCTACGCAGGAACATTTACATCGTCAGCAACAATCCGATAGTTATGGCCTAATAGGCGCCCGTATTCAGCCGCTTTCGCATCAACTTTATATTGCACATCAGGTTGCGCGCCGTCACGCTCCTCGCGTATTACTGGCTGACGAGGTTGGCTTGGGAAAGACCATCGAAGCAGGTTTAATTTTACACCAACAAATCTTGACCGAGCGAGTTCATAGAACATTAATCGTCGTACCAGAGACCTTGGTTCATCAATGGCTGGTTGAAATGCTGCGTCGCTTTAATCTGCATTTCACTATCCTTGATGAAGAACGCTGCTTCGCCATTGAAGATGAAGGAGACGAAGAAACTACAATTAATCCATTTGAAAGTGCGCAATTAGTTTTATGTAGCCTTTCTTTCTTGACTGAAAATCCAAGTCGCCATCAACAGGCCACTGATGCGGGTTGGGATATGATGATAGTTGATGAAGCGCATCATTTAAATTGGAGCGAAAAACATGTCAGCAATGAATATGCATGCATTGAGACTCTCGCAATAAAAATACCTGGTTTACTGCTACTCACTGCTACCCCTGAACAACTAGGCGTTGAAGGTCATTTTGCCCGCTTACGTTTACTCGACCCTGATCGTTTTTATGATCTCAAAGCCTACATCAAAGAAGAACAAAACTATAAACCGGTCAACGATCTTGTTACGTGGTTACAAGATACAAACAATAATCACAAGGATGCCACCAAATTAAATGAGCTTGGAAAATATCTCGGCAAAGAAACAGTCAATGCCTACAAAAAAGAGAAAGATACCAATCACCTAATTCAGAATTTATTAGATCGCCATGGTACCGGCCGGGTTTTATATAGAAATACACGTGACTCTGTAGGAGGTTTCCCGCAACGCGAAGTAAACAGTTACGCGTTACAAATACCGGGCATTTACGACAACGATAATTGCGGATTAGAACAGAATTTGTATCCTGAAATTGAACACAATGTAAATGCATGGATAAATTCTGACCCACGCGTGAAATGGCTTGAACACTGGCTGGAGAAAAACCCAAAAGATAAAGTGTTGCTAATCTGCGCCCATACCGAGACGGCCTTGGCCTTAGAGGAATATCTGCGACTAAGGACGACGATTAACGCAAGTGCCTTTCATGAAGGTTTAAATATTATTGAGCGTGATCGCGCTGCGGCTTATTTTGCCGCACAAGCAAAAGATGGAGAGATTGGTGCACAGATTCTTTTATGTTCTGAAATCGGCAGCGAGGGACGAAACTTTCAATTTGCCCACCATTTGATTTTGTTTGATTTACCGTTAAACCCTGATTTACTTGAGCAGCGTATTGGTCGTTTGGATCGCATTGGGCAAACGAGCACTATCCAGATTCACGTACCTTACTTTGCAGAAACGGCGCAGGAAAAATTATTCAATTGGTACCATCAGGGATTAAATGCATTTCAGCATGTTTGTCCCGTAGGGCATAGTATTTTTGAAGTCTTTGAAAATGAATTACGACGCGAACTTCTTGCTAAAGACAATTCAAATTTCAAAGAATTAATATCAAGAAGCAAGGCGCTTGCCGATGAAACGCTTGAACAAATGCAACAAGGCAGGGATCGCTTACTCGAGCTCAATTCGTATAATAAAGACCACGCAGAAGAGGTTATCGATGAACTGCTTAGCGCGACCAATACTGCCCAGTTAAGTGGCTATATGGACGCTGTATTTGATGAATACGGAGTTGATCAACAAGGACACGGGATTGATACATTTATCCTAAAGCCAACTGATCATATGCTAAACCCAAACTTTCCGTCTTTACCCGAGGATGGCATGACCGCAACCTACCAGCGCGACATAGCTCTATCACGAGAAGATATGCACTATATAAGCTGGGAACACCCGATGGTTATGGGCGCCATTGATATGATTCTAACCAGCGAATTTGGTAACGCAACATTTTGTGCATTGCCATTGAAACGTGATGGAATTCCTGCAGGCACACTGATTCTCGAAGCTTTCTATAATATCAACTGTCCGGCGCCAAGCTATTTACAGGTTCATAGATACCTGCCAGATTCCAGTGTGCGGATAGTGATTGACAATCACAATAGAGACTTAAGTAAGTTTCTGAGCCATGAAGCTATGAATATGACAGCTGATCGCATCAATAAACGTACAACTCAGGATCTAATTCAACATGCCCGCCCACAGATACAAACATTGATTGAGACTGCCGGGAAATTAGCAGAACCGCAACAAGATGCTATCATTGAAGCAGCTCAAAAGCGCTTTGCAGAAATCGCGCTCGATGACTTTGAACGTCTAAAAGCATTGGCTGAGATGAACCTTAATATACGTCAGGAAGAAATAACTCAGCTCGAAGAAAATAATAAAGCACTAGCTGCTTATTTAGCGAATGCGCGCCTTAAACTGGATGCAATTAGAGTAGCTCTGGTTACTGAATAGTTGAAAATGCACCTAGTTGAACGCTGTGAGACAACAACTTTGTTGTTTTAAGTTGAGCAGAAGGGCGAGTTTTTATAAAAAACGAGTAAAAGCAGGGGGGTCTTTTTAATTATATATTACGACTTAACCACGTCCCCGATAAGACGGAACTGCTTGTTCCGGTACCCAAACACCCTTGGGAATCTCTCCCTGGGCAAAAAACACATCAATCGGGATTCCACCTCGCGGGTACCAATAACCACCAATGCGCAACCACTTCGGCGCGATCTGATCAATAATCCGGCGTGCGATACTCACCGTGCAATCTTCATGAAAAGCACCATGATTCCTGAATGACCCGAGGTAAAGTTTAAGAGATTTACTCTCGACCAATTTTCTATTGGGAATATAATCGATCATCAAATGAGCGAAATCTGGCTGTGCTGTCATCGGACATAGCGAGGTGAATTCTGGCGCTGTGAAACGCACCAGATAATCGACATCGACCTGTGGATTTTCCACACTTTCTAAAATTGCATTCTCGGGAGAATCAGGCAGGTTTGTTTCACTTCCTAACTGCTGTAGGTCTTTATAGATGTTTTTATCACTCATGGGCGTTTCTCAATCACAATTTACGCTGCAATTATAACGAATTTTGAAAAAAAGGAAGAATTACTAAAAATATTAACTAATATACTTTAGACGATGCAACAAACATTAAAACTACTAGAGGCTCTACTACGCGAATATGACTTCACCCTTGAAGCCAATATCGTTGATGGAGTATTAACCCTTTACGGCCTGGATCAGAACAAGGCTTGCGAGCGAATGATTGCAGCATCATGGTGGGCAGGTGAAGATGCGGTAGCCGAGGTTAACTTGAGTATTGCGGGAGGATTCTCGCCGAAGTCACGTAAAGACCAGGAGAAATTTCAACAGCTAGTCATTCACCTGCATCAACTCTTAATCGAAGCAGGATTTGAAAGCGATCATGCGAAACTGGTGACTTCACAATATCATAAATGGATAGCCTCACGAGTTTAGAGATTAATAACTGCGGAATACTCCAATCATAACACCCTGAATCTCAACTTGATCAGCTGGGTAAAACATAGACTGCATCTGACTATTAGCCGGTCTTAGTTCAACCACTCCTGTATCTTTAGGATGATAATATTTCAATGTTGCTTCATACCTGTCCACTAGAGCTACAATGATTTCACCTTCTCTGGCTGATGATTTTTTCTGAATGACAACATAATCATCATCCCATATTCCAGCTTCAATCATTGAGTCACCCGCTATTTTCAATACATAGCGACCAGGACCACAAAATAATTGCGCCAGATTGATATTTTGTTGTTCTGGTATAGCTTCTATGGGACAGCCTGCTGCGATTCGTCCCATATAAGGAAGACTGCCTTCCTCTTCGAAAGGTGTGCTAAGTTGATAAGCCGCCTTACCGTCAGCTTCTTGCAGATAGTTATTGTTTATCAAAGTTCGAATGTGTTTATGGATAGTGCTACGGCCAATCCCAATTTCTTGACCAATTTCCTCAAGTGTTGGCAAGTAACCCATTTTTTGGGCTAAAAGTTCAATTGTCTGTAGAACCAATGATTGTTTTGAGGTTAGCATAGTGTTCTCCCTTTGTTTTCTCGTTTTCATTTATAGCGAACAAAAACAATACTTACAAGCAATATTTAGCAAATTCCTTAAATATATTTAATCATGCCATATACTAATAATTATTATAGAAAAAAACGATAGATGCATTTTTTATTACTATGCCATAACTTCACCAATACTTTTTTTACATCTAAGCCTCTGAAAAAATTGTCCATCTCAGGATTTTCATGTGCACATGAAATATAAATGAACTCTGTTTTTTTATGGTTTTTTTATCAAAAGATAGAATCCTGCTTTTTTAGTACTTAACACTTTGTGAATTTTATATTAGTATGACTCAACGGATGTCCTCTGGGGTATTCGGAAAGTGAGCAGGTATTCCCTTGAGCCTAATTACGAACTAAGGAAGTCGGAAGAGATTTTGTGAGCATGACTGCTACGGTGGTAAGCCTAATAAGTTTTTGAAGACTCCCACTTGAACCTTCTGGTTCAAGGTCAATGTTCACTTTACGATACTCTGGTAGACATCCTTTTTTCATACTTCTAATTTTTAGATATTAAAATTATTCAGTTTAACTCACCAGTCGCATCAACTTCCTTCTCATTTAAAAAATTACAGGCTTTGGGTATTTTCTGTGCACTGGTACTTACATCTATCTCCCTAGTCCACCTCATCACCGGGGCATTGCTACCAAATGGTTCATCGTAATCAACCCAGAAAAGTTCCTTTTGCTTTTTTTGGGTAGTGTATCTAGCGTCATAACCGAGAAATCTAACATATTCTGCATGTCGACGAGCTTTATCCAGACTCAAAAAAGAACCCAAAGCAATGGCATTTTTATAAGGACCTCTTTCAATTATTTTAAACTCTCTAATTTCATGCTTACTAATATCTTGAGTTACTTTTTCTGCCGCCTCTCTAGATGGAAATGCTTGCAAATAAACTAAAAAGTTGAGTGTTTGCATAGTTTTTTGGCTATGTATTTCCGTTGCCAAACCAAAATCATTTATTTTTCTAGCGATTATTTTTGCTGTTTTTTCACTATTAAATGGACCAAATGTATAGCAACTACTTTGTCGATTACTATTACCACTCTGATAAGTGTCGTTGTTACGCAGGGGCAGAAGTGTGAGTCCAGGCACACCTTTTTCGAGTCTTGGCGGTGGCACATAACCTTTTTTCCCAACGGTAAGTACCCAAATGAAATAAAAAACATTCAATCCCAACAGAATAAGTATTAGAGCTCGAATCATCGAATTAGGCATTATTTAATGTATCTTCCTTAATTATTTTTAAACCTAACATTATTAAATTTTCGTGGTATAGCAATTTTGATTTCATGTGCGGAAGCAGCTTGTTGGCAGTACCACCACAGATTATTTTTTTAACTAGGACTCTCTTTATACCTGAGTTTTCAGCCAAATCTTTTTCCATTTTATCGCAAATACTATCAATTCCACCTGTGAGGCCGAGTAAGCAACCACTAGCAATTGCATTTGATGTTTCTTTGGAGAAATAATCCGGTATAAATTCCGAATCTTCATTATGCCATATTGAAAGTAGTTGAGTATTATCCAGCAGGCTTTCAGAACATAAGCTTAATCCAGGCATAATCACTCCACCTAGGTGCTGTCCAATTTCATCTACTGCATCAATAGTTATGGCCGTACCAGTATCAATAACAATACAAGCCTGGGGTTTATCGGAGTTCAGATTTACTAGCCTATGTGCTGCAACCATCGCAACCAGACGGTCAGTACCTAGTTTGTAAGGCTCGTTGTAAGCACTTTTTATTCCTGCTAATTGAGCTTGAGATTTTACAATGGTAAGTTTGATACCTTTAGCATCTGCTATTTTTTGAGATTCTTCAGAAAAATAATCGCCTAATACCGACACCATTATAATTGAGTCACATTCACTCTTATTGCTATCAATAACAGCATTCAGTTGCTCAACCGAGGTTTTATTTTTATAGGAAAGACTCTTTTGGCTTGAAAGTATCTCGGCCTCTAAAGTTGCCCATTTTAAATGTGAATTTCCAGCATCAATTAAAAGTGTTTTCATATGAGATATTTTAAACTTATCTTTTACTTAGTTTTATATCGGCAGAAGAGTAGTATTCTCGAACGCCATCGGCCATTGATATTGCCAATCGTCCATGCTGATCCAATCCTTCGACAATCCCCGAAATAAGTGAATCTTGATGCTGAAAGTTTACCTTTTCCCCTCGTAGAATATCCCACTTTTCCCAGTTCTTTAAGAAATCATCAAACGCCATGCATTTAAAGTTATCCAAGTGTAGCTTTATTCTCTGAATCAACTGAATAATCAGTTGATCACGTGAATATGGTACCGGCATCGCTTCGTCCAGAGATACAGCTGCCTGTGTGATTTTTTTTAAAGATTCTTCTGGCAAGCTAATATTCAAACCTACACCGATAATGTACTTCTCTGATTGGCTAGATGTTTGGATTAGAACTCCTCCCAGTTTTTTCCGTTGCCAAAATATATCATTCGGCCACTTTATACTGTGGCCACTTAGGCCAATGTTTTCGAGTGCCTCAACTATGGCAATTCCCGCAACAAGGCCTAAAAGCGAACGATGTTGAATTGAATCATCCAGACAAGCACATAGTGAGAAATAGATATTGCCACTGTTCGGCGAAACCCATTTATTATCTCGTCTGCCACGACCAGCCGATTGAGCTTCACTTAAACAGACATCTCCACATGCACCATTTTCAAGCAGCCATGCATTGGTAGAATCTATACTTTCAAAGAAACTGATTTTACCAATTGGACGATCTTTAGAAATAACCTCAATAGCATCTCGGATACGCTTCGTATTGAAAGGCTTATGTGTTCCTGACATAAACGGGCATTCGCTCTTTTGTAACATATTTAGCGGCTATCATAGCACCAATTAAAGCGATTATTGCAGATGACAAAAAAGCCCATGTAGAACCCATCGTGTCCCACGAATAGCCACTCAGCAAATGCCCTAGGGCCCCGCCTAAACCAAAACTCATACCCGCATACAAAGCTTGCCCCCTACCTTGTAAACGACCGGGAAAAAGCATATGAGTAAGATAAATTGCGGTTGCATGGAATAAGCCAAAACTAGCGGCGTGAAGTAACTGCACTAAAAGCAAGAGAAACAAGTTATCGACCCACAATGCTAATATTACCCAACGAACCGATGTAATAAACAAGGCAGAAATAAATAAGTGATAGACACTAAAGTAATTGAGCAAAGTTCGCATTAAAACAAATAAGATCACCTCGGCAAAAACACCTAATGCCCACATCCAGCCCGCCAGGTGGCGTGAATAGCCATGTTCTTCGAGATAGATAGTGAAAAACGTATAGTAAGCACCGTGGCTCAATGTTTGTAACGCACACGCAATTAACAGGGCTATTACGATAGGTCTTTTTAAAGTTTTAGTGAGTTGCACAGGTTTTATATTAGACACTGCAGATGGCATATCTTTGACTAAAAACGTAGTGACCATACCAGCAATCAATAAAGCCAAAATAAACAAAGGGAGGCGTGCGATGTTTTCACCTTCAATTAACGGTGGTAGCGCTATCACCATCAATATAAAGCCGATTGATCCCCATAATCTGACATGACTATAACGGCTAGTATCTCCCATAAGGTGGTTTAAAGTTAATGCTTCAAATAAGGGTAAACAGGCATTCCAGAAAAAACCGTATGCTGCCATCACCGAAACAAACCACCAATAGCTTTGAAACGGCAATACACCGGCAAATATCAATACCGAAAACAGCATTGACCATTGAATGATTATCAGACGTTTTCCAATATGGTCTGAGAACCAGCTGAGCAAATATGGCGAGATTATTTTGCTTGCCATAACTATCGCTATCAGTTCACCAATTTCAGCGGCGCTAAATTCTAATGACTTGAGATATAGGGACCAATAGGGAACAAAAACGCCCAGTACCGCGAAAAAAAAGAAATAGAAAGAGGATAGTTGTGGGTAGCTACTGGTTCGCATTAAATGGGTTATCAATAGTAATCATGAATGACTGAGAATAGCGAAGCCACAAACGCCTAATTATATTGTGTGACCGGCTTCCTGACTATGAAAACCAATGAAAAAACCGTCTAAAAGGTAGGGGGTGTCTTTCTACTCGTTCTTTTGATGAAAATAGCGCTAAAACATAAAATACTGCATAGAGGGCACCTCTATAGTGTAATTTCTACTTTCGTGCACCCAGTATAGATAGTAATCGGTAATCCTTTAGATTATTCGCCATATCAATAGCGCTTAGACCATCTGTTGTTTTAGCGTGAGTAGCTGCACCTTTTTTGATTAAATAATTGACAATATTAGGGTGTCGAAAACGAACCGCATGATGTAGCGGTATCCAATTCTTAACCGTTCGTGCATTAACGTCTGCCCCTTGATTAATTAGATATATTAGCGTTGAGTAGTGACCTCTGGCTGCCGCCATGTGTAATGCTGTTTCGCCTTCGTTATTAGACACATTAATATTGAGCCCCTGGGAAAGCAATTGGCCAATTTGGTTAGTGTTCCCATCGGTAGCTGCAGTGAATAATTCTTCAGATTCTGGTGCTGCAACTTGCGTATTTGCTTTCTGATAAGGCTGATCCGATGAAGTGTTTTGACGTGAAGCATTTATTTTTGCTTGCTCTTTAGCATACAATTCCAACAATCGATAATCGCGAATTCTCTGTAGCTCTTCTGGGGATTGTCCAAATTCTTGAGCATGGCTAATCATTTGAATCAAGATACCAGCCAGGAGAAGCCCAATTGGTTTTAATAGTTTCCTGCGCATTTTATCCCCGTAACAATACATTTCTAGACATATATTAATACAGTATAGAAGACAAGTCTTTGTAGCGATTAGAGACTTCGGATAAAAGCATGAAAAATTATGATGACTGACCGATGATAAGTAATTTGTAATTTTAGAAATTTGAACTAGTATATCAGCTATAAAATCATATCCCCGCCGTGATCTTTCATGAAGTACATGCTCAACGTTATTATTATAACTACCCTGGTAATTACAGGCTGCAATGGCGTGGATCGCGGAGCCACCTTACAAAAATGTAAAGCACTCGGTGATGAATCAATAATTTACGCCCGTGCAAACTATGTAAAGTTATTTCATTATTTCAACCCGGAAAAATTTTCAGAGCCCTACCAACAAGTGAAAGATTTCGATCACGTTACACACCGTAATATTATTAACACCTACGATATTGCGATACGTAAGTTAAGGGCAAAGGATGAAACCACTAAAACCTTAATAGCTTCGTGTAAAGGATTATCTGATTTCAGTAAAACCTTGGTAGACCAATCTTATCCGCGAGCCATTTCACATAAAAGCAAATACGACACATTGAGCGATAATTTTTTTATTGAGATCAACCAGATTGTAAAGTTTGATCATAATATTGGCGTATATGATAAAAATAATGAAAGCTTTAAACAGCAAGTTCAAAACTACAAAACTGCGTTAAAAAGATATATCGAAAAATATGAAGAAGAATTGCCTCCTGAACTGGTCAAAGAATCAAGTTAAGGGTATTCAGAACCGTTTTAGCTTGAATGACATCCCGTAATATTTGTTCTTTGAGTTTATCAAAACTATCAAATTGTTTCTCGGCTCGAATAAATTTAACCAGCTCAACGCAAATGTACCTGCCATAAACATCACCTTCAAAATCAAACAGATGTGTCTCTAAACGGTTTTCGGTTCCATCAACCGTCGGGCGAGACCCAAGATTAGCTACACCGCACAAAGCGCCTTCATTCAAACTATAAGCACGCACAGCATATACACCTCTTTGTGGTGCAATATGACCAGGCAGCTTCATGTTAATTGTGGGAAAGCCGATAGTACGGCCACGTTTATCACCATGGCGAACACGACCACTTAGTTTATAACTGTGTCCTAATAAATTATTAGCAGTCTCTATATTTGCGTTTCCAAGTTCTTTTCTAATTTTCGTGCTGCTAACTCGTTCACCCTGCTGTTGGACAGTTGGAGTATTCAAGACATTCATGCCTGTTTTCTGACCCATTTTTTGTAGTAATGAGAAGTCACCCATACGCTTGTGACCAAAGCGAAAATCATCACCAACTGCAAGATGCTTTACGTTCAGGGAGTCAATTAAAATCTCCCTAACAAATTGCTCTGGAAGCATATTCGCTAGAGACGCATTGAATTTCAAACAAAGGAAATTATCCACCCCTAAACTAGAGAGCAACCTAACCTTGTCTCTCAGCGGATAAATACGTGCTGGTGGCTCTTTAATAAAATACTCCGCTGGCAAGGGCTCAAAGCTAATCACAGTGAGAGGTAATTTTAATTCGACTGCCTGCTCCCTCAAGAGACCAATTATTTTCTGGTGTCCAAGATGCAATCCGTCAAAATTACCGATTGTTGCCACACAGGATTGTTTATTTTGACTAATATTTTGAATGCCACGAATAAATTTCATCAGGAAATTTTACCCCAAACCTTCGAAGTTGTTTTGTCTAAGTGCTTCATAAGTGACAATCGCAACGGTATTAGATAAATTAAGACTGCGACTATCGTTGCGCATCGGCAAGCGCAGCTTGTTATTATAATCAAGTGAATTTAACACAGAGTCAGGTAAGCCACGCGTTTCAGGGCCAAACAATAAAATTGATCCAGGTTCAAACACAACGTCACTATAAGTTGTTGTGCCTTTGGTAGTAAGTGCAAAAATATTGCGCTGATTCACAAACTGCAAAAACTCAGCGAAATTATTATGCTCCTGAATTGTTGCCATATCGCGATAGTCCATCCCGGCTCTCCTGAGTTTTTTCTCATCAAGATCAAAACCAATTGGGTGGATTAAATGTAAACTGCACCCGGTATTTGCGCACAGGCGCATAATATTTCCCGTATTCGGTGGAATTTCTGGTTCGTAGAGCGCTATCTCAAACATCTTTTTTTGTGGTTTCGGCGGAACAAACTTGATAGGAACTCAAGATGACTTATCCCTTGACAACTAAATACGAAAACGCTCTAATAGCGCCCTCGCTTATGGCCCGATAGCTCAGTTGGTAGAGCAGAGGATTGAAAATCCTCGTGTCGGTGGTTCGATTCCACCTCGGGCCACCATTCTCTTCTACAATCTCTCTCAATTCTTTTGTGTTCATTATCTTTTTTCCAGTAAATATTGGATTTCTGTTTTATTGCCAAGCTCCTCAGCTTCCGAGTTTCTATAAGCTTCACTCCAGAGCCATCTCTCGTTAGTAAATATTCCTTTCATTGCATTAATCTCACAATGATAAGGCGGGCCACCCTGTATCCCTGTTTGCATGAATTGTGCAAATAATTTTCCAGCAGGCTTTAACCAACTGTTTAATTGATTCTCATAAGCTTGCCATAGATCCGGCGGCAACGCACACAGGCTGGTTTGTTCATAAATTGCATCAAAGTGGGTTTCTGGTTGCCAACTAAAAAAGTCACCCTCAATTAATGTAGCTTTTAAGTTAGCCTTATCTAATGAAGCCTGAAGGTTCTGTATGGCTGTTGGAGCGATATCAATCGCAGTTACTTCAAATCCCATTTCTGCAAGTGTCTGTACCTCATATCCATTGCCACAACCAGGAATTAGAACTCTACACTTAGTGAGTAAACGCTGATCCAGCCAAAACGCCAGGTTTTCACTACTAATGCCCCTATCCCAGCCCGTTTGTCCCTGCTGATAGCGATCTTCCCATTCATTTTGTTGCATGATAGTGATAAACCTTAGTGCTGCTTGTTGTTTGTACTAGTTGGTAAATCTAATAGTTTTCAGTACGATGAGTTCTTTATATTGCGGAATAATACAGATGAAATCTACTCTTAAATTCACCTTTAATATTTTTTTTATAAGCACATTAGTACTTTTAGCAAATCATCCTGCAATTGCCGAGGGTGATGACGGCATTATGGATAAATACCAAAGCAAAAAAATTGCCAAACACACTTGGGTAGTTTTTGGGCCAAAAGCTATACCAAACCCTGAAAATAGGGGTTTCATGAATAATCCCACGTTTGTAATTACAGATAATAGTGTAGTGGTAATTGATCCAGGTTCTAGCTTGCAAGTTGGTAAAGCTTTGCTTGAAAAGATTCGTAAGCATACTGATAAGCCCATAACACATGTATTCAATAGTCACATACATGGAGATCATTGGTTAGCTAATCACGCAATTCTTGAAGCGTATCCTGATGTAAAGATATTCGCGCATCCACAGATGATTGAGGAAGCTAAAGCAGGCAAGGCAGAGAGTTGGTTAGAAAACATGAAAACTCTTACTGAGGGAGCCACAGAAGGCACAAAAGCAGTTATTCCAGGCGTTGCTCTGGAAGATGACCAGGAACTTAGAATTGATAATATCACTATAAAAGTTCACTTGAATGAGATTGCACACACCAAGACTGATGCAATGTTTGAAATATTAGAAGACAAAGTTTTAATCACCGGTGACAACAGTTTTAACGAGAGAATGCCACGTCTGGACGATGGTAGCTTTATAGGAAACATGAAAGCCATGGACGATGCCCTTAGACTAGATGTTGCAGTAGTGGTTCCAGGTCATGGTCCAGCGGGTGGCAAAGAAGTATTGAGCGGTTTTAGGAATTTTCTTAACATTATTTATGACACGAGCAAAACATTAAGAGATGAAGACATGGAAGCATTCGAAATGAAACCAGTGATAGTAGGTAAAATGAAAAAATTTCAAAAGTGGGAAAGTTTTGATGAGAACATTGGGAAACTCATCAGTATTGCTGTGCTCGAAGCAGAAAATGAGTAATGTAATAACGAATAAAAAGACACCCCCCACCTTTTAAGCGGTTTTTCAGTATAAACAACAGATAATTTTAATTCTGAATAGTTCTAGTGTGACATCAAGACTGGGACAACCATAGAAGATAACAAGGTCGTGGATACGCTACCGAATATTTTCTGTTTTAGTGTTGGCGTTCCATATCCACCTATCACGAGCAAATCAATACTGTTGTCTAGTATCTGGTTAAGGATTGTCGTGGGAACATCGTTTTTCCCTGGACTGACACGCTTTATGCTCGCATTAACACCATGGTTGGCCAGATGCTTTACCAGGTCTTCTACAAGCAGATCCTTTTTAAATTTTTGCTGCTTCTTACTTTTAACTACCAGAATAATAACATCGTCAGTATTTGCAAGAAGAGGTATTGCATCATGAACAGCACGACTAGCTGCAGGCGTACCATCCCACGCGATCATCGCCTTTTGGTAGTTCATTTTACTTGTTCCAATATAAGGCATGAACAAGATAGGGCGCCCACTAAGTAATATCACTTCCTGAGAGAAGTCCTGCAATCTTAAAAAGTTATCCCTGGCAGGGTCTGGTTGACCCAGTATTACCAGATCTGCATTACGCGCGTAATGCGCCATCTTTTGCGCGCTCGTACTCGAGCCTCCAGATATAACATTCGCTTTAACCTTCAAGCCAGCTTTTTTTCCTGCCTGAGTAAACTCATCGGCAAGTTTGTGGGCCAGTTTATCTGCCATGCGCATGATGACCTGATCGTCATCGGATTTCGCATGCACTGGCTTCATTGATGCCAATGATGCACCAGTGAGATGCGCACCATGAGTTTTGGTCAAATGAAAAGCAACATTAGTCCGATCGGTGTTTGCAGCACCATCATCAAGAAATACTAATATGTCTTTAATACTCAAGGACTAAGGGATACTAAATTGCAAGATATTCGTGGCGTAGCTCTTCATTATCCAGAACTTCCTGAGCTGTACCATCAAATACAATATTACCCATATCAAGTATTAAAGCACGATCTGCCAAACGCAATGCAGCCACAGCATTTTGCTCAACAATAATAGTCGTGATTCCATGTTTCTTGATGCTATCTACAATACTGGCAATTTCTTGAACGATTACAGGTGCTAGTCCTTCATAAGGTTCGTCCAGTAACAATAGCTTTATATCACGTGCTAATGCACGTGCAACTGCAAGCATTTGCTGTTCGCCACCTGATAGTGTTGTTCCCATCTGATTACGCCTTTCTGCAAGCCGTGGGAAATGCTCGTATATTCTCTCTATACTCCAGCCAACGGGAGGATTAATTTGAGCAAGCTCTATATTTTCTTGAACCGTCAAACCTTGAATAATACGTCTGTCTTCAGGAACCAGCGCAACACCATTTTGCGCAGCTTCATATGACGACATAGTGTGCAAAGGTTGATGATCAAGCCATATCTCCCCATGGGTAACCTGGGGATGATCAACGCGAGCAATAGAACGCAAGGTTGAGGTTTTACCCGCGCCGTTTCTTCCCAATAAGGCAACAACTTCGCCTTCTCGAATATCAAAAGTAACACCCTGCACTATATAACTTTCGCCATAGTAAGAATGAATATCCCAGCAGGAAAAGAACGCTGGATCCGACCCTCTACTTTGTACAGTGTCGACTTTATTTTTGACCTCAAACTCCTCAATAAGGCTGTTACTCATCTTCAGATTCTCCCAGATAGGCTTCTTTTACTTTTGGATCATTCTTTATGTCATCAGGAGTACCTGTTGCAATAATATGGCCTCGAGCTAGTACACTGATTCGGTCTGCAAGACTAAATACCACATGCATATCATGCTCAATAATAACTTTGGTCATCTCCCCCATTTTACCGCTTTTCAACAAATCAATAGTTTGATTGGTATCGTGTCGAGCCATGCCCGCGGTCGGCTCATCTAGCAACAATAAGGTAGGGTGTTGAATCAGGCCCATCGCCAACTCTAAACGACGCTTATCACCACGAGAAATACTGCCTGCATTATGGTCATGGAATTTATCAAGTGCAAAATCAGCAAGTGTTGCCATTGCCTCGTTACGGATCACTTTTTCATCAGCCATGCTTTTAAATGGGTTAAATTTAAATGTCCCGTCGCGTTTTGCAAACGCCGGAATCATGACATTTTCCAACAATGAAAGCTCAGGAAAGATTTCTGGCGTCTGAAATACTCGAACCATACCTGCGTGATTAATATCATGTGCCTGCATGCCAATCATGTTTTTACCGTTAAAAGTAACAGTACCATTATCAGGAATTAAACGACCAATACAGCAGTTTAAGAGCGTTGATTTACCTGCTCCATTTGGACCGATGATCGCGTGCGTTTCACCCTCTTCAATTTGCAGGTTTACATCACTCAAAGCATGCAAGCCACCAAAGGTTTTATTTACGCCTTTAATCTCAAGGATATTACTCATTTTGCCTCTCCTTCGATCTCAGCGGGTTTGTTGTCTTCGCCCATGCCAAAAATACCTAATACAAAGTTTTTAAGTTTGGTTACACCTTCCATAACACCACCTGGTAAGAATATAACTATCAGCATGAATAATGCACCTAGTGTTAAATGCCAGCCTTCCCCAACAAATATATTCGTAATATTTACTACAATCGTTTGTAACCAGTCTGGCATAAAGCTGAATATTTCTGTTAATTCGGCTTTATTTAACGCAGAGAATATATTTTCAAGATACTTAATGATTCCAGCACCTAGCAATGGGCCAATTAATGTACCGACACCACCCATGATGGTCATCAATACTACTTCACCAGAAGCGGTCCATTGCATTCTTTCAGCACCGGCTAGTGGGTCGATAGAAGCTAATAAACCTCCTGCAAGTCCTGCATACATACCAGAGATTACGAAAGCTGATAGCAAGTAAGGACGAGTATTGAAACCAGTGTATTTCATACGAGTCTGGTTAGACTTGATAGCAAGCAATTTCATTCCAAATGGAGAGCGGAAAATCTTCAGTGAAATATAGAAAGCGATGATCAAAATAATGGCAGCAACATAAAAACCAAAGTAACCATCACTTGATTTCATCAGTGTGCCAAACAGATTGGTTGAAGGTAAGCCGTCCTGCACCACAATACCTGCCATAGAGTCTAAATAGCGAGGATCTTGTTGCTCCAACTGCAAACCTGTTTCACCATTTGTGATTGGCGTTAATACTGAGTACGCCAAACTATATGCCATCTGCGCAAAAGCGAGTGTCAAAATGGAGAAGTAGATTCCAGAACGACGTAAGCTTAAGTAACCAATGACTAAGGCAAAGATACCAGCCATGATAATCGCCAGAATGATTGCAGGAACGATATTCATAGAGAGTAGTTTGAATGACCAAACGGCGGTATATGAACCAATTCCTAAAAATGCAGCATGACCAAAGGATAAATAACCAGTTAGACCAAATAGAATATTATAACCAACGGCAAAAATACCAAAGATGGCAAACTTCTGTAGTAAGTCAGGATAGTTTGCACCTAGCGGATTCGCCCAGATCGGGGCTGATAGTACTACCACTGAAAATATCAGCATTATGACCATATTGTTTTTTAGTAGTTTATTCATCATCAATCCTCGAACACGCCTTCGCGTCCCATTAAGCCACGCGGTCTAACTAGAAGTATTACTACTGCCACTAAGTAAATAATAATCTGATCGATACCAGGGAATATTGCTTTCACCTCATTCATTGAAGCAAATGATTGTAAAATCCCCAATAAGAATCCTGCAGCTACTGCACCCGGTAATGATCCCATCCCACCAACAACCACTACAACAAAGGACAATACTAAGAAGTCCATTCCCATGTGATAGTCAGGCGGTAATATAGGTGCGTACATAACACCCGCTAAACCCGCTACTAATGCAGCAATTGCGAATACGATAGTGAAACGTTTTTGTATATTTATACCGAGTAAACCAACCGTTTCACGATCTGCCATGCCGGCTCTTACTACCATACCGAAGGTGGTGAATTTCAAGAAGGAAAAAACAGCAAGAATTATTACTGCAGAGAAGGCTAGATAAATTAATCGCCACCACGGGTAAACTAAGTTTTCGTTAAGTCCAAAGAATGCCCCAACCGCCGCACTTCCAGAAACGATGTCTGGTGCAGGGGTTGGAATTGGATTTGCTCCAAAAAAATGACGAATTACTTCTTGTATAATAATTGCCAAACCAAACGTCACGAGAATTTGTTCTGCATGTGAACGTTTGTAAAAATGTCTGATTAGTCCACGTTCCATTATAAAACCAATCAATAGCATCACCGGGATTGCCATTATTATTGATAGTGGAACGGCATAATCAATGATCGCAGTTCCTGTATCACCCCACCATATTTCTAAATACGGTTGCTCCTTATACGCATCGAAAAAAGTAATACTTTCGTCTTTTACTCTTTTTGATATCGTAAGAATTTTTTGAAAGCTGACGGCGCAAAAAGCACCGAGCATGAATAATGCACCGTGTGCAAAGTTAACAATTCCCAAAGTGCCGAATGCTAAAGTGAGTCCTAATGCAATTAATGCATAAGCCGCACCTTTATCAAGGCCATTGAGTAGTTGGATCAGAATTGCATCCATGATTAGTATCTTCTCTCTTTTATAAACTTAGGGAATTTGAATCTGTTTAGAATTAACGCAAAAAACTAAGCGAAAAGCGACGTGCATTTATATATAAACGCTGTTCTCGCATAATTCTAATTAAAATGAAAAACTTTTGATTCAAACGCGGGGTTTTCTTTTAAGTTGTCTAACACAAGTTAAAGCAACATTTACAATGACTAATCATCATAAATTTAATATTCCATCAGCAATAAAGCTGATGGAATATTCCTTACAACAACTTATACTTCGTATGGACCTAAATCACCACCTAGCAAGCTTGCTGGATATTCAACCTGTGCACGAGGAACTTCTTGTACAACTTCAAGCAGATCGAATTGACTAGTTGGGTTTTGATTACCGCGCACAACCAATACATCTTTGAAACACTGATGATCTTCAGCACGATATTCAGTAGCACCATTACCCATGCCGTCAAACTTAAAGCCTTCAAGTGCTTTAATAACTTCTGGTGGATAGAAAGTGCCAGCCATTTCACATGCGTTTGCATATAAAAGAGTCTGAACATAACACGTATGAGCAGCCATTGATGGTGGATTACCATACTCAGCACCAAATGACTTAACAAATGCAGCTGAACCTTCATCTTTAAGTGCCCAGTTCCAGTTAGCTGAACCTAAGATACCTTTGATGTTTTCACCAGCACCCTGTGCCATTAAACGTGAGAATAAAGGAACAACTATCTGGAAGTCTTTACCATTAACTTGCTTATCACGCAAACCAAACTGTACTGCTTGAGTGAGTGAATTAACCATGTCTTTACCGTAATGGTTAAGAACAAGTACGTCAGCACCAGAGTTTAGTACCGGTGTAATATATTGTGAGAAGTCACCTGCGCCAACAGGAGTTTTAACTGCTGCTGTAGTTTTCCAACCTAGGGCTTCTGTGTACTTCCTGATTGAACCTTCTTGAGACCAACCCCAAGTGTAATCAGCTGTTAAGTGATACGCTTTACGATCATTACCATACTCTTTCTCAAGTACTGGACCCAGTGCTGCACCAGACATTTCAGTATTGAAGAAATGACGGAAACCGTAACGACGCTTGTCTTTACCCGTTGTGTCATTTGAGTGAGTCAAGCCGGCCATGAAAATGGTACCCATTTCCTGACATAGACCCTGTACCGCGATTGCAACACCAGATGAAGAGCCACCTGTGATCATTAAAGCGCCATCTTTTTCGATCATACGCTTAGCAGATGCACGTGCTGCATCTGATTTAGTTTGAGTATCACCCGTAGTGAACACAACTTTCTTGCCAAGAATACCATTACCCTTTAGAGAGCTAGGCTTCATGGTCTTCATCATTCCGCCGTCGCCTTCGCCGTTAAGATGCTTAACTGCTAATTTATATGCGCGTAACTCATCAGCGCCTTCATCAGCATAAGGGCCAGATTGTGGTACGTTGAATCCTAGTGTTACTGTTTTGGAGTCTTTAGGGTCATTTCTAAAATCCTTTGCCGCATATGCGTCTTTCATAAAGATCATTGGTGCAGAAGCAACAACACCTGTAGCAGATGCAGCTTTTAAGAAACCACGTCTATTCAAGTGGGGGGTTTGGTCGTTCTTTTTCATACTTACTCTCCTTGGATAAATCTTATGATTAAGATTTTTATAATTACTCTTAGTATTATTGGTAATAAATTTTGCTATAAAACTTTCATTACTATTGCTGAATAGTGTTACTAGCAACTCAAACAAATAGAAAAATGGGCAGTATACTAATAACAAGTCAGGGGCTTAGTCAAATGAGTATAGACCAGTAATTTCCTTATTAAGGATATATTTATTAATACCATATAAACTATTTGGTATTTTAATATTAGAGCTAATTAACATAGAGACTCTAAATAATTAGCATTCCTTTTGCAAAAAGACACTTCCCACTTATAGGCGGTCTTAACATTACTCAATATACAGATGACTACGATTCATATTGGTTATTTTTTACTCACCACAAAATGCCATAGTGATATCCATCTCTTTCTGGATAATTTCAAGTGACAGTTTTACGCCCTCTTTACCCATAGCTCCCAGGCCATATAAAAATGGGCGACCGATATATACACCCTTGGCGCCAAGTGAAACCGCCTTCAGTACATCCTGACCAGAACGAATCCCTCCATCCATATGCACTTCGATTTGATCACCTATAGCTTCGACAATTTCAGGCAAGATTGAAATTGAAGAACGTGCACCGTCTAGTTGTCGTCCACCGTGGTTGGAAACGATAATTGCATCAGCGCCGCTTTTGATAACTTCTGAATTTATTATAGAAGCAAAGTCGCAAGCTTTTTTGTTTTATTAATATATAGATCTACGTATAGTTGCCAGCGGAGCAGCGTCATTGTAAATAATACTAGTACCTATGAGACTTACACCAAGTTCTCTCCAGATTGCAGCCAAATCAGTCATTACCGGTTTATCTTTCATCTGCTCGTAGAGTGTCATTAAAATTTTAGTACCCGTAGCTTTGTCGCCTATAGCCAAAGCTCTACTGACCGCCCAGTCATTTTCCAGCTGCATGCTCCCACCAGCCGCCTGAATCGCTCGCAAGGCATGCTCTATAACAAACTCGTTGTTAGTCTGCTTGTGAATTGTGATATCAGCCAAAACAAAAAACAGTGCACCGCCCCAGTATTTACGACCCCAGCTTGGGGTGTTATCCAGGCCCTGGCCCCCAGCTTTTGATAAACCCTGAGGTGTACCATTTATCAACCAGCGCCAGGCGCTCTCTTCTTTCATAATACCAGCACGCACATGCACAATCGGCTCCACATAGTTGGCGAGGCCTTCTAAAAGCCAGTAATGGCGTCGCTTTACTGGGGGAAAAGACAGATGCACCATTTCATGAACCATCACCCAGTCATCAAACAGAAATTCCTTTGTCATTGCTTGATTAATACTAATGGTAATGAGCGGAGTTGTCCCAGGATATGATGTACCACCGACTCTAGCGCCAGCTCCATCATTAATCCGTATGCTTAGATTTTACACCGGGAAAATCTGAAAATAATCAACCACACAGACTTCGCCGATCTATCTATCCAATCGATCACATCTTGCTGACTGGCAGCGTAACCACCTCCTGCAAAACCTGGAGCAAAAAAACCTCAATTTCACTTCCGCCAATTTTTAATATTTTATCCGGTGAAGTGTTTGCAAAAGATTTCCCAAAACTCGCCAGAAATAGCAGATAAATAGCAGTGGCAATATACAGAATGTATGCTTTTTCAGGAGTCAACTTTATTGCTTTATAGAATAATTTCATCTCGTTTTACCAAGCCTCCATTGTATTTATCCAAATAAAAACGCGGACTAGTTAGAATTGGAGGCGCTGAATTAAAATTAGTTCTTTTACTAGCTTTAAAAGACACCCCCCTACTTTTAGCCACTTTTTGCACTACTCTAGTTGTAACATATAGGATTTTGTAAAAGTGAGAAGTTTATACAGTGAGTAAATACAAAAACCATCTAGGCCAGCCAGTTGGCTTTCCTATAGAAGAATGGCAAGCACGTTCACACCCGCCGCACAGCGATATGACTGGACAATATTGTCGATTAGAGCCGTTAAATATTGACGCTCATGCCGAAGAGCTTTATCAGGCATATGGCAAAGATCAAGATCAAGATCAACGGAATTGGACCTACCTGCCTTACGGCCCTTTCAATGAATTTGCAGAGTTTAAAACCTGGCTGAGTTCTAATTGTTGCGCTGAAGATCCACTTTTTCACACCGTGATTGATTTAAAAACTGATAAAGCGGTAGGCATGTCGAGTTATCTGCGCATTGAACCTGGTGTAGGTGTGATTGAAGTTGGGCATATTCACTTCTCACCCTTAATGCAAAGGACACCGATTGCAACTGAAACCATGTATTTAATGATGTGCCGCGTTTTTGATGAATTGAGATACCGTCGCTATGAGTGGAAGTGCGACGCTTTGAATGCGCCATCCTGCGCTGCTGCGAAACGCTTAGGCTTCACTTTTGAAGGTATTTTTCGCCAGTTGACCATGTATAAGGACCGCAATCGCGATACTGCCTGGTACTCTATTATTGATTCTGAATGGCCAGCGTTAAAAGCAGCATTTGAAGCATGGTTAAACCCTGAGAATTTTGATCACCAAGAACGGCAAATTGCCAGCTTATATAGTTTCAGAAAATAGCAATCTAAGGACTATAAAATGAAAATCACAGTTTCTGAGTTAGACCGAAATGATAGAAAGCAGTGGGAAACGCTTTATTATGAATATGCCGAATTTTACAATATGCCGATGGATCAGGGTATTTTAGATACAATCTGGTCCTGGGTTTTTGATCAAAATACCAAGTTTTTTGCTCTTATTGCCAAAGATGAAAGTGATCAGGCTTTAGGTTTAATGCATTTTCGCGCAATGCCATCGCCACTTAGAGGTGCGGAAGTTGGTTTTCTTGATGATCTTTATGTAAAACCCGCAGCACGGGGCATGGGTGTTGTTGATGCACTTTATCAGGCATTAAATGAATTTGGGCAAAAACATGGATGGCCATTCATCCGATGGATAACTGCGGATAATAATTATCGTGGCCGTGCAGTCTACGACAAAATCGCCGAGAAAACACATTGGCTTACCTATCAAATGCCAATTAAATAAAAAACAGTGTATTTGGTATTTAAAATGACACCCCCCTGCTTTTGGGCACTTTTCCATCAATCAACGTTCGAAATAGGTATATCCAGATAAACTTTCATTAAAGAGTTTTAACATCTGGCGACGTTCTTTAACGCTGATCTTTCCATCACGTACTGCCTTTTCGGCACTTGAGAGAAAATCATTGTACAGGTCTTTTGGCTGGTATTCTACATAACTGAGTACATCTGCAATACTGTCTCCTTCGAGTTCATAGACATATTCAATCGTTCCATCTTCCGTTATGCGCACGCTAGCGATATTGGTGTCACCAAATAAATTATGCAGATCACCCAACGTTTCCTGATAAGCTCCAACCAGAAATGTGCCTAGATAGTATTCTTCATCGTTAATTAAAGGATGTAATTTTAAGGTCTTGCTATCACCATACTCCCCAACAAACTTATCTAACTTTCCATCACAATCGCACGTTAAATCAGCGATTACAGCATTCCTTGTTGGCTCCTCATTGAGCCTGTGAATCGGCATGACCGGGAATATTTGCCCAATCGCCCATGAGTCTGGCAATGACTGAAACACACTGAAATTACAATAATAAATGTCAGCCAGCATCTCATCCAGTTTCAACAATTCTTCAGATGGGTATTTAGCTTTAGGTACTAGTTTGGAAACACTTTGCATAATCGCCAGGTAATAGCTTTCACCCTGTGCACGGTCACGCAAGCTAATCAAACCCCGGCTGTATGCAGCTTTTAGCTGATCACGATAATACAAGGCATCGTTGTAGTATTCCTGCAAACGTTTTAACCCCACTGATTGCAAAACATCCCAAAGTAATTGCAGTGGCTCACATGCGTCTGCCGTTGGTGCGATGACCTCGGTTGGCTCAAATGTATTCACATCCAGAACATTGAATAATAACACTGACATCGTTGCAACCAGCGCCCGGCCGGACTCAGTAACAATCATCGGATGTGGTATGCTGGCAGGATCCAGTGACTCCATAATCCCTTCGACGATATCTGTGCAGTATTCATCTAGTGTGTAGTTCATACTAAAATCGCCATTACCAGTACCGTCATAATCAACGGCTAATCCACCACCCAGGTCGATATAATTGAGCTGTGCGCCTTCATTAACAATACTAATATAATAGCGACAGGCTTCACGAACACCATCGCGTATATTCCGGATGTTAGGAATTTGCGAACCCAGGTGGAAATGCAGTAGTTGCAAGCAACTCAGCTTACCCGCAGCTTTCAGGGCATCGATAACACTGATGATCTGAGTTGTTGTCAAACCAAACAAACTACGATCACCACTATCCCCGGCCCATTGACCATCTACTTTTGTGGAGAGTTTAAGTCGAATGCCTACGAGTGGGTCAACACCCCAATATTCGCTACGTTTTAAAATTATTGGAATTTCTTTAGGTGTTTCGATCACAAAAAAACATTTCAAACCGAGTTTTCGTGCCTGTAAACCTAAATCTATAAACTCCTCATCCTTATAGCCATTACAGATAATCAGGCTATCGCTGTTCTTTAGCGTTGCCATTGCTATCAATAATTCGGCCTTACTCCCCGCCTCTAACCCATGTGAATACTTTTCCCCATAGCTTGCGATTTCTTGAATCACGTGGCTTTGCTGGTTCACCTTAATTGGAAAGACACCGCGATAATGGTTTTGATAATCGCCAGCTTTTATTGCGCTGGCAAAACCTAAATTTAACTCATTGATTCGAGCATCGACCAAATTATCCAGACGCAATAAAACCGGCATATCAAGCCCGCGCTCTTCCAGGCCCTGGGCCATTTTTTTAAGGGAAATCTGTTGTTCGCCATTTGCAGTTGGCGCTTTAACAACAACCTCACCTTGATCAGAGATACCGAAGTAATTACTGCTCCAGCGCTCAATACCATACTCTTTTGCAGAATCCTTATGCGTCCAGTGAGACACTTTTTTATTTAATTTAGTCATACTTTATTGTCACCACTAAAACTGTCACTTATTACGCTGAACAATACCCATAAGCTTATAAATAAGCTGGGCGGCCGCAAAATCATAGGCATGAAAGCCTTCTATAGGTGCAAACTCCATTAAATCAAAACCGATTATATTGCGTTGTTGCGCTACCGATTCAAATAAATTAAGGGTTTGGTACCAGCCTAAACCACCCGGGACAGGTGTACCCGTGGAAGGAAATATTGATGGATCCATACCATCAATATCCAACGTGAAAAACACATTAGGAGGGAAATCGTCTGGCAAGGTAATTGTTTGTACCTGATTCGCAGCTATATCATTCGCATCACGATAGTAAACACCATGCTTTTTGCGCGTTTCCATCTCTTCTTCACAAAAGGCGCGAATTCCTAGCTGATATAAGGGAATATCAAGATCAACCACACGCTTCATCACAGAAGCATGACTTAGCGGATCACCTTCATAGGCATCGCGCAGATCTGCATGCGCATCAATCTGCACCAAACCAAAATCCTTGCAGCCTGCAGCAATCAAACCTTTAACCACGCCATAAGTAACTGCGTGTTCGCCTCCGATAATAACCGGCATCGCGTTATTTTTAAGACTATCGGAAACAGCAGTTGCAATGCGGTTCATCACCTCATTCGGGTCGGTGTTGCAATCAACCGCTTTTTGGCTATGAATACCTAACTCAGCAGGATTACTTTTGCCATCCCATTTTTCCAGCTGCCATGAGGCGTCCATTATATGAGATGGCCCCAAATACGTGCCGCCTCCATAAGAAACCGTTTTTTCATAGGGCACAGGAATCACATGAAAGAAAGCCTCATCCACTTTTGCCTGGTCAATTTCAGAACCAAGAAAAATCGGGTACTCTAATTCTGTTAGCAGTGAGGTATTTTTATCCATCATGAACTTTCCATTACGACATACATTACGACAACCTGTTCTTGAAATTGCTATACCCAAATTGCTTTACCACTTCAACATTCTGGTTTTTGCCGTCAAACAAAGCCAGTGAGGGTAAATTAATGCCATTAAATGTGCTGGTTTTAACCATGGTGTAATGCGCCATATCATCAAACACAATACGTTGTCCTATCTCCAAAGGCTGATCAAAACTGTAATCACCCATTACATCACCCGCCAAGCAGGTCATACCACCCAAACGATAGCTATGCGCTTTTTCATTGGGCAAACCTGAATCCCAGATATTGGCACGATAAGGCATCTCCAGGGTATCAGGCATATGGCAAGTGGCAGAAGTATCAAGAATTGCGATGGGCATACCATTGTGCACAATATCCAACACTTCAGCGACTAATACACCTGTGTGAATCGCAATCGCTTCACCCGGTTCCAGATAAACCTGAACATCGTACCTCGCTGAAAAATCTTTTATCAACTCTATCAATTCTGCAATCTGATAACCTTCTTCGGTGATCATATGACCACCACCAAAGTTGACCCATTCCATTTGCCCCAGAACTGAACCAAATTGCTCTTCAACCGATGCAAGTGTGCGCTTTAATGGAGGAAAATCATGCTCACAAAGGGTATGGAAATGTAGCCCGCTGATACCTTTCAGCTGATCAAATTTAAATTGATTGGCTGGAATACCCAGACGCGAGCCGACGGCACAGGGGTCATAAATTTCAACATCACCCTCAGAGTGCAAAGGATTAATGCGCAGACCAAACTTCATATGCGGGCGTCTCTTTAACGCCGCTCGTATTAATGGCTGAAAACGCTGCCACTGGCTGTGTGAATTGAAAACGACATGGTCAGATATCTCTAAAACCAACTTTAATTCATCTTCTTTAAAGCCTGCGGAGAAGGTATGAATATCATGGATTTTATTCCCGCTCTCATCATTTACATATTCTTCAAGCCCCAAGCGGGCTTCATGAATACCGCTAGCACAAATACCACTCATGTATTGAGATGTAAGCCCGCCCAATCTCCAGAATGAAAAAGCCTTAAGCGCCGCCAGTATTTTTGCGCCGCTACGTTGCTGTACATCATTGAGAATTTTTAGATTACCCTCAACCGCAGTCTTATCTACGACAAAACAGGGTGAAGGTACACTTTCGGGATCGAATCCCGTAAAAGCCATTGGCTCCAATTGAGTCTTCAAAACAGGCTTCAAAGCAGCTTTCAATCCAGTGGCCAATCTGTCACGGTCCAGGGCAAGCCATACAAATTCATATCAGCCATGAAAGGATCAGGGTCCATCTGTTCCATATTCCAGACGCCCGGTTTCATCCACTTACCTTCCAGCATCAGCTTCGCTCCAATCATTGCAGGAACGCCCGTGGTGTACGAAATTGCCTGAGATTTAACCTCGGCATAACAGGCCTCATGGTCACAAATATTGTAAATATAATGCGCTGCTGGTTTACCTTCTTTGGTTCCTTTAACGATACAACCAATACAGGTTTTGCCCTTGGTAAGCGGACCAAGGCTGGCAGGTTCAGGTAGCAATACTTTTAAAAACTGAAGTGGCACAATTTCTTTGCCTTCATACATCACAGGCTCAATGCTCGTCATGCCAACATTTTGCAGAACTTCCAGATGCTTTAGGTAGTTATCTGAAAAACTCATCCAGAATTGCGCTTTTTTGATACTAGGAAAGTTCTTGGTCAGTGACTCCAACTCTTCGTGATACAAGCGGTAAATCTGGAATTCGCCTACGTTTTCCGGACACTCAAACTTTTGTGACAAAGACATTGCCTCAGATTCTACAAAATGCCCGTTTTCCCAGTGACGGCACTCAGCGGTAACTTCGCGAATATTAATTTCCGGGTTGAAGTTTGTGGCAAATGGATGGCCATGATCACCGCCATTAACATCTACGATATCAAGTTCTGTGATTTCATCGAAATAATGTTTGGCAAGGTAAGTTGTAAACACATTGGTAGCACCGGGATCAAAACCGGAACCCAATAACGCCATAAGTCCTGCTTTCTCGAATTTGTCCTGATAGTCCCACTGCCACTTATATTCGAACTTGGCGGTATCAAGTGGCTCATAGTTAGCCGTGTCCATATAATGCACGCCAGCATTTAAGCACGCGTCCATAATATTTAAATCCTGATATGGCAAGGCAACATTAATTACCAGCTGAGGCTTTTCTGCTTTCAACAAAGCAGTCAGCTCAGGTACATTGTCGGCATCGACTTGCATGGTCTTAATCGGGCGATCAATTTGTGCGGCGATTACATCACATTTAGCTTTTGTACGGCTCGCTAAAACGATTTCAGAAAATATTTCTGGGAGCTGTGCGCACTTATGAGTGACTACACCACCAACACCACCTGCACCTATAATTATTACTTTAGACATAGCATTATCCATTCCACAATTAAAAAGTTAGATCTGCCGCGGAGAATATACAGATACACCCTGAAAAGCGCGAATATACAACCAATAGTGTTTGATAATCAAGATATGAAAAAATCATCTATTTTCTCGCAATGACTATACTGCTACATTACTGCTACATTTCAAGATAACGGCAATACCAACTAACGTATTAAATGACACCCCCCTACTTTTAGGCAGTTTTAATGAACATAAGAATGCTTCAACTAAATTAAACCGACTGCACAAAAACTCCATATAAAATCTCTCAAACTTCCGCATTCCCAACTAAATAAAACTGCTATAGTTTGACCTGTAAACTAAAAGTAATAGGGGGATCAAGCAGTGCAATCTTCATCGCTAGAAAGACTTTTGAAGGCTTTGATATTAACGCTTTTATTAAGCATTATATTTGTGGGTTGCAAGGGTGAAAAAGAAGCTATAACTCCTAACAATGCTGAGCAAAACACTACGGCTACTAGTGTTGAAAATAATAATACAGAAAAGCCGTCAGCTGCCAAACCGCAAGTAAACCGGGAAGCATTTAACTGGGTAAAACTCAGCGGATGGCACACTCAAGGCACCGTATCCAGAAACAGTCCCATCAAAATTGATTTTAACCGGGATGTAATTGACGATAGCATGGTGGGGAAAGATGCCAGTAAAGTGATGTATATTTTTCCTGCGATTAAAGGTAAACCCGTTTTTGAGAGCAAGTCCCGAATTGTCTGGGTGCCTACCGAATCATTAAAACCCGGCACCAGCTACAAAGTTAGTATCAAGCCTGTGGGTTTAAAAGATGTTCCATCCAACGTAACACCCTTTCAATATTCATTTCAAGTAATTCCACTTGAATATGAGATCAAAACTTTTGGCTTAAGTACGGTTAGCGACTCCAGCAATGAAATGATACTTAAAGGGCAAATGCTAGTTTCAGACCGGGTCGATTCTGAAGCAGTAAAATCAGTCCTCAAGGCAAACCTTCAAAACAAAGTGTTACCCGTTGAGTGGACCCATGAAAGCGATGGAAAAGAACATAATTTTGTAGTGAGAGGGATTATTCGTGAATCCTTTGCCACTGATGTCAGGTTAGGCTGGGACGGCAGCAAAATTAACATCGACACCAAAGGGCAGCAGGAAATACCCATCCCCAGCATTGATAAATTCGATATCACCAATATCAGTGTGGTTCATCAGCCAGGCAACAATCCCTATGTCGAGGTACGCTTTTCTGATGAACTGGATAGTACCCAAAACCTGAAAGGCCTGGTTGAATTAGCTAAAAACAAATACCGGGTAAGTATTGCAAATAATGTTATCAATATATATCCAAACAAGAATCTTGCAGGCAGTTTTGAGGTACGGCTACATGAGGGCATTAAAGCCAAAGATGGCATCAAGGTTTTAACTAAAAAAATCGCACAAAATGTGGTTTTTGATGATGCCAAACCTCAGGTCAGATTTTCAGGAAAAGGCTCAATCTTGCCAGAAAACACGACCGTCGATATTCCCTTCGAGGCAGTTGGTGTGAACGCTGTGGAAGTGACAGCATTTAAAATCTACCCTGATAATATGGGGCAATTTTTACAAGCAAGTCAACTCTCAGGCTCAACAGAGCTGAAGCGCAGTGGTCGCTACCTCTGGCGTAAAACTATTCCATTGACACCTGCTGACCCTAATAAATGGAATCGTTATTCATTTAATGTTACCGATTTAATGAAACAACATCATGGTGGTTTATTACGCTTAACTTTATCCATAAAACGTCAACACTCCACCTATCGCTGTCCAGCAGATACTCCAGCATCAGAAACCAGAGGCACTTTGCTAAAAAACGCCGAAGATTATGGGGTTGAGGAAGCCAGTGGCTGGGATGGTATAAGTGATTATGTAGAAGGTTACAATAATTACGACATCAAATGGGATAAGCGCAATGACCCCTGTACAGACTCCTATTTTGTTTATAACGATAACATAACTAAATCTAGCCAAAATTTTATTGCGAGCAATATCGGCTTAATTACCAAACAGGATGCACAAGGCAATCTAAACATCATTTCTACCGATATTCGGACTGCAAAACCACTTACTGGTACAGAATTTGAAGTTCGCAATTATCAAGGTCAATTATTATCAGAAGCTACATCGGATGGATCTGGTTTCGCCACCATGAAACTCACCAACACACCTTTTTTATTAGTTGCGAAAAAGTTTGAAGATACCACCTACTTGAAACTCAATACCAAAACTGCCTTAGCCGTAAGCCATTTTGATGTAGGCGGTGAAAAAATCAATAAAGGCATCAAAGGTTTTATCTATGGAGAACGTGGTGTTTGGCGACCGGGAGATGATATCTACCTTACTTTTGTGCTGCAAAATAAAGGGGCTCAAGATGCGAATGCAATACCAGCGGGCCATCCGGTTACGATGAAACTCATCGACCCAAGAGGCAGAGTCGTCGATACCAAAACCAGCACCGACTCTGTCGGCGGCTTCTATGCGTTTAAATTCAAAATCGCGGAAAAAGCCGAAACGGGTAACTGGATGGTAAAAGCCTTTGTCGGTGGCAGCACCTTCAGCAAATCTTTAATGATTGAAACGGTTCGCCCTAATCGCCTCAAACTTGAACTGACTTTCAAGAATCCAGGCGAGACCAAAGATGCAGAAATTATTTATGGTGCCGAAGGTACACCTGAAGGAACGCTATTTTCACAATGGTTGCATGGCGCTACGGCCAGCAACCTGAAAGCAGATGTGTCGGTAAAGTTTTCAAAAAAGAAAACAGCGTTTGGCAAATATACCGATTTTATTTTTGATGACCCAAGCCGCAGCTTGAAAAGCGAAGACATAAAACTGCTTGAAGGTCGCCTCGATGAAGAGGGCTATCTGAAGTTTAATAAAGCGCTGAAAATTGATGGCAAGCCCGCCGGCATGTTGAAAGCAAAATTCACTTCTCGCGTGTTTGAACAAGGTGGCGCATTTAGTATTAGCCGTAGCAGTCTTGATTTTCATCCTTATGAAAACTATGTGGGTATAAAACTACCTAAAGGAGACGCAACACGTGGAATGCTGCTGACCGATAAGATGCATACTGTAAACATTGCAAGCTTAAGCACTAAAGGCAACGACGTTTCGCTACAGCAAGTACAGGTGAGTCTTTATAAAATCAACTGGAAATGGTGGTGGGACAAGTCCGCAGAATCTCTGGCAGAATATGCTGACAGCAAGCACAAACAGTTACTTCAACAAGATGTCGTCAATACTACAGACGGTGCCGGTGAATGGCAATTCCAGATAAAATACCCTGAATGGGGTCGTTACCTGATTCGTGCCTGTGATTTGAAAGGCACGCATTGCACGGGTAAGACCGTCTATATCGATTGGCCCGGTTGGGCAGGACGCGCGCAGGAAGAAGGCAGCGGAGCCGCCAGTCGTTTGAATTTATTTTCAGACAAGCCAGCCTACCATGTTGGCGATACTGCTACAATTCAATTGCCAACTGCGTTACATGGGCGTGCACTATTAAGTGTTGAAACAGGCAGTCAAATTCTGGAGCAACGCTGGGTTGAATTTGAGGAAGCTCCAAGTGTTGCGGCTGCTAAAGGCAAAGCCGAAAACAAGCTACAGTTCAAGTTGCCGATAACAGAGAGTATGGCACCTAATGTTTATGTGCACATTACCTTATTGCAACCACACGAAGGTAAAGCCAACGACCGGCCGATTCGCGTTTACGGCATTATTCCACTTGAAGTCAAAAACAATAAAAGCTATCTACTGCCAAAGCTTGAGACTGGCAATGAATGGCAGCCTGAATCCAGGCAAACAATAAAAGTTAGTGAAGAAAATGGCAGGACAATGAATTACACCCTGGCGGTTGTCGATGAAGGCTTGCTCGGGCTTACCTCATTTAAAACACCTAATCTACATAAATACTTTTATAGCAAAGAAGCCTTAGGGATTAAGACATGGGATTTATTTGATGACGTGGTTGGCGCTTATGGTGGCCAGTTAGAGCGCATGCTGGCGCTAGGTGGTGGCGATGAAGAAGAAATCGATGATGACGATAGCAAAAAACGTCGCTTCCCCCCCGTGGTTAAATTCCTCGGCCCATTCAATTTAGCAGCAGGTACAACTGCCGAGCACGAAATTGAAATGCCTCCCTATCTGGGAGCAGTACGTGTAATGCTGGTTGCAGGTGAAAAAGGTGCCTACGGAAAAACACAAAAATCCATTTTTGTGCGACAACCGCTGATGCTACAAACAAGCCTGCCGCGTGTACTTGGCCCTGATGAAGAAGTATCAGTGCCGCTAACACTATTCATCATGGACGAAGCGATTAAAGATGTCAGAATCAGGCTTGAAACAGATGATCTGGTTGAGCTTGTAGGCGATGAGAAGCAACAAATCAATATTTCTAAAGTGGGCGAAAAAGTCGCTTTTATCAAAATTAAAACTGCGAATAAAGTAGGCAAGGCGCACTTGAAATTCAGCGCAGTTGCTGGTGTAAATGACGAGCATAAATCAGAAAAAGATATTTATCTGAATATTCGCCGTGCCAACCAGGAAACTACTCGCACTGTTACAAAAGTCATAGAGCCCAGTGAAATCTGGGAAAATACAGCAAAGGCATTTGGCCTTCAAGGTACAAACCAGTCGGTACTCGAGTTATCTTCAGTGCCTTCCTTGAACCTGCAAAAGCGACTTGATTATCTACTGCAATATCCACATGGCTGTCTGGAGCAAACCTCATCTTCGGCGTTCCCTCAGCTCTACCTGGCTAATGTCACCAAACTGAGCGACAAGCAAAAACAGGATGCCCAGCATCATGTACAAAAAGCCATCGAGAAACTGCAGCGCTTCCAGATCGGCACAGGTGATTTTAGTTATTGGCCAGGCGGTGACTACCAGAACGATTGGGCTAGTATTTATGCTGGGCATTTTCTGTTGGAAGCCAGAAAGCTTGGGTATTTAGTACCCAACGAGTTACTCGCTAACTGGTTAAATTATCAAGCGGGGGCAGCACAAGGATACACCGCGGGTAATGGTAAGTATTCTCATACCCAGGCATATCGTTTGTATGTGTTGGCTCTAGCAGGTAAACCACAGTTAGGCGCGATGAATCGTCTGCGCGAAGCCGCCAATTCCAGCTCTGATAGCAATAATAAATTGAACAAGAAAGCACGCTGGTTATTGGCATCAGCCTATCAAGCTGCCTCGCAAGTTGAAGCTGCGCAAGCGCTGATTCAGGGAATGCTGCCAGAAGTTGTTTCAGTTGAAAGGCCCGACGACACCTTCAGTTCAACGCTGGGAGATCTGGGTCTGCAACTCGAAAGTTTAGTTGCACTGAATAAGAAACAGGATGCGAATAAGCTGCTGGAAAGAATTGCTGAAGAGATGAGCGGTGACAGCTTTCAAAGTACGCAAGGCATTTCGTGGGCACTAATGGCAATTTCGCGTTATCTGGGTGGTGATACCAGCAAGTTCACCGCCGCACTGACACAGGATGGTGCTACAAGCACAATCAATAGTGACAAAGCCATATCAAGCAACAAGCTGATCAAAGCGGATGCACAAATCAAAGTTGAGAACACTGCTGCCGTTAAACTCTTTGCCAGTGTAATCACCAAAGGTGTGCCATCTGCCGGCAACGAGATGAGCCAGGCGAAAGATCTGGAATTAAACGTCGATATTGAGAGTCGCGACAGCGAAGATGCAAAAAATTGGAATAGCATGAGCGACAATGATTTTCTGCAAGGCAGTGATGCTCGCATCTCGGTAACGATTAAAAACACCAGCAATCATGATGCGGAGAATATTGCCTTAACTATTCCTGCTGCTGCCGGAATGGAGATACTTTCTGGCTCTGAACAAGGAGATACGAAAAGTAAATTTGATTTCCGCGACCTACGCGATGATCGGGTTCACTATTACTTTTCACTGAAAAAAGATGAAGCAAAAACCTTCCAGCTATTAGCAAACGCTTCATATCTTGGACGTTACTACCAGCCTGCAATTTCTGTTGAGGCGATGTATGACGGGAATCTGAGAGCGCTGGAAAAAGGCCGCTGGATTAATATAGTGAAAAAGATAACTGCCAAAGAAACCATAAAAAATGAAACCAAGAAACCTGAAGAGAGCCCTGTCCAATAAGGTTAAAAAGGACACCCCCCACCTTTTGGGGCATTTTTCAATTTGATGAGAACAGTGAAGCAATTGTTGAAAACAGCTCGCATTGGAAAAAAGTCATTCCTGCTGATGACTTTGCTTATTAGTGCAATGACTTTTTATTATTGCCTGCCCGAACCACTGTTTAAATCACCTTCTTCTGGTATCTTACTCAGCAAAGAGGGTAAATTGCTGGGTGCGCACATTTCACAGGACGGGCAATGGCGTTTCCCGCCGCTAAAAAAGCTTCCAGAAAAATTCAAAAAAAGCATTGTCGCGTTTGAAGACAAACGCTTCTACCAGCATTTTGGGGTTGATCCACTTGCAGTTGCCCGGGCACTAAAACTGAACATCAAGGCAGGTCGAGTTGTGAGTGGTGGAAGCACACTCTCAATGCAGGTAATCCGCATGGCATCCGCTAATCCGAAGCGAACACTGCTGGAAAAACTCATAGAAGCGGTTCGCGCACTGCGCCTTGAAAGCCGTTATGAAAAAGACCAGATTCTTGCATTGTATGCAAGCCATGCTCCCTTTGGTGGCAATGTAGTCGGTCTTGAGACTGCTTCCTGGCGTTATTTTGGGCGTGATCCGGAACAATTATCATGGGCCGAAAGCGCGATGCTGGCGGTATTGCCGAATAGCCCTGCATTAATTCACCCGGGTCGAAAACGCGATCAACTAAAAGTAAAGCGCGATCGCCTATTGCAGAAATTATTCGAGCAGCAGCAAATCAGCAAACTGGATTATCAATTAGCAGTAGCCGAGCCTTTGCCAGTGAAACCGAAGGTATTGCCGCGAATGGCGCCACATTTATTGGACACACTAGCGTCTGGCAAAAAACAGCAACGCTTTGAAACTACCCTTGATTACGTATTGCAGGAGCGCATTAATCAGATCGCCAGCCATCACGGACAATTGTTAGCACTCAAAGATATTCATAACCTCGCGATTCTGGTGATTGATAATCACAGCTTTGAAGTCAAAGCTTATATTGGCAATACGCCCCCTAAGAATGGTCAAGCAAAACATGGGCAAGCAATTGATCTGGTGCAGCGACCTAGAAGCACGGGCAGTACCCTCAAACCTTTTCTGTTCGCCAATATGATCGAGCGAGGCGAGATTATTCCTGAAATGCTTATTGCAGATGCGCCGATCCGCTATACCGGTTACCGTCCCAAAAACTTTGACAGAAAATTTCGTGGTGCAGTCAGGGCAAAGCAGGCATTGGCGAGCTCACTCAATATTCCTTCGGTTAATATGCTCAGTGAGCATGGCGTAGAACGCTTTTTAGCCAGTCTCAGAAACATGGGCATGAGTACTTTACATCGGCGTTCGCGCGAGTATGGCCTACCGTTGATCCTGGGTGGTGCCGAAGGAACGCTGTGGGAGCTAACTAGCATGTATGCGAACCTGGCAAACCGCGCACAACAAAAAAGTGGTTCACTCACAACAAATTACTTTCAGCCTATCATAAGCATGCAAGCTAAAATCAAAACTGAGCGGCGTAATGAGATTAGTCCTGCCAGTGCATGGATGACACTGCAAGCGCTTTTAGAGGTTGGAAGACCTGGCACTGAAGCCTACTGGAAACGCTTTGACAGTACGCATAAAATTGCCTGGAAGACCGGCACCAGTTTCGGTCATCGAGACGCCTGGGCGATTGGTACCACACCAAAATATACGGTCGGTGTATGGGTTGGCAATGCCGCTGGAGAAGGTCGTCAGGGTATGACTGGGGTGAAAATTGCAGCGCCAATTTTATTTGATACATTCAATCGCCTACCACTCAAGTCGGAGTGGTTTAGAAAGCCCATCGAGCAAATGAAAACAGTCTCGATCTGTAAGGAGGATGGCTTCCTCGCGAATGACCTATGCGAAGCCAAACCGTATCAGATCCCTTTAAACAGTCATTTTGACCGGGTCTCTCTCAATCATCAACGCATACATCTCGATCTAAATACTGGATTACGCGTACATGGTAATTGTGAATCACTGGCAGCGATGCAACATCAAAACTGGTTTGTATTGCCGCCAGAACAGGCATACTACTACCAGCAATATCACGCAGACTACAAAGTGTTACCTGAATGGCGTGTAGATTGCCAGGAAATAGAAACCGCAAATACGCAGGCAAGCCCGATCTCTCTGATTTATCCACGGCGCAATACCCAGATATACATTCCAACAGAACTCGCAGGCGAGCGTGGCAAAACGGTATTCCAGGCGATTCATGGAGATCCGGACGCACAGTTATTCTGGCATCTGGATAACACTTTTTTAGGCACTACCCAAACCTATCACGAGCAGGCAATATGGATCGCCGAAGGCAAGCATCAGTTAACTCTGGTTGATAATAAAGGAAATCGGGTTGAGCAGGCTTTTCAGGTTTTGAGCAAGTAAAACAAAGATCATCCTAAAAAGCAGTCAAAAGGTGTAGGGTGTCCTTTATATTAACTAATAAGGCCTAACACCGGTATAATTGCCAGGTGGATTATAGCTACATACCCATGTTTGTGATCTGTCATTACAGACTTTGACGGCACAGCCAACTTCTGTAGTATCGCGCCAAACAACTTGAGTGTAATGACCACAGCGTTGTCCCGGTTGGCAGCGATTGCTATTGTAATCATACCATTTTTCTTCATCTGTCCAAGCTTTGACGACATCTCTTATTGTCACTGGATTGGTTTCTCTTTTGCCGTTACTCCAGACGATTGCGCTTGACCAGTATAAGTTTTCACCATAAGGAGACACACCGCTTCGATGTTTCATGATACAGCGTGAACCCGCTCCCAGATTGTCTGCCCATTGTTGTGAATAATTTGCTAATTTGTTTGACCATTTTAACGGTGGAAGGTGATGTTTGGCGCGTGTTTTATTGTGAGAATATAGTACTCCGGAAAATCTTTTAGCAATTGAGAGTGGTGATTTCGAAAACTTATATATTACCGCTTTTGCATAAGTTTTTTCCATAGAGAGGACTTCGGATCGTGGTGATCTCGAAAGCTCAGATTTTGCGGCTCCATCATCGTTGGGTCTTGTCGATAGTAACCACGAATGTTCTTGGGTTGTAGCATGTTCTTGTGAAGGGTTTTGGACAATACTGCAGGCCGCTAATAACAAAATAGATAGCATGCCCAATAAGATAAAGTTTAAATAATGGCGTAAAGTTTTCATTTATTTTTATTCAATTAATATGGTTTTTTCAACCCTAAACGTCAAAAACCATTTAAAAATGGAAAGTGTATTTCAAAGTGCCTTTGAAAGACTGGGGGTATTGACTCGCTTTTAGGCGATTAGTTTCTTTTTATAACGGCTGGAGGCATTTTTTCTACCTCTGCTTCAATCCATGCCCTGACTTTATCATTTATTTCATCAGGCTCTAAGCCTTTTACGCTAAACGGCTTACCGATGCTAACTGTAATGGTGCCGGGTAATTTTAAAAAACTATGCCGCGGCCAGCACTCGCCGGCATTATGCGCAAGTGGATAAACAGGATAGCCTGAATATTGGGCCAATAACGCACCACCCATTTTATAGCGAACTTTTACACCTGGGTTTACACGCGTACCTTCCGGGAAAATACAGATCCAGTTGCCCTGATCTAGACGTTCCTTACCTTTGACTTTTATCTGTTCAACTGCTGAGTTACCCGCTTTACGGTCTATAGCAATTGGTTTAATTAATGATAACGCCCAACCGTAAAAAGGCAGTTTGAATAATTCTTTTTTTAATACCCATGAAATAGGGGGGAACAGTGTTGGAATAACCATCGTTTCCCATGTTGATTGATGATTAGCAAGAACAATACCGTTATTGTTCAGGTCAATATTCTCTTTTCCAAGGACTTGATAATTAACGCCACAGGATAATTTTAGCCACCAGATATTGAAGCTAGTCCATGGACATAAATACCGATAGGCCGTTTCTCGAGAAAAAGGAAACAAAAATGGAGCGAGTAAACCCACCACTAAAATGCTGATAGCAAAACCAATCCAAAACACAGTGGCCCGTATATAAAGTATTATCTTGTTCACAACTTCGCTTCGCTCATTAGTTTTAAGATCTTTTGTAGCGCTTGCCCACGATGGCTTATGCTATTTTTCTCATCAGCTGATAATTCTGCCGAACTCTTGCCGTGAGTTGGCACAAAAAAAAGTGGGTCATAGCCAAAGCCGTTTGCGCCTGATAATTCATGCATAATAGTACCCTCCCAACTCGCATCTGCAATCAGCGGGGATGGATCTTCGGCGTGGCGCATATAAACGATGCAGCATCTAAAACGAGCAGTGCGCTGGTCGTCCGCCACATCTTTCATTTCTTCCAGAAGCTTTTGGTTATTGGCATCATCACCTTCACCCGAGTATCTTGCCGAGTAGATGCCAGGTCGGCCGTTGAGCGCATCTACCTCGATTCCAGAATCATCAGCAAGTGCTGGCAAACCAGTCTGTTGTGAAGCATTACGCGCCTTGATTATGGCATTCTCGACAAAGGTTAAACCCGTTTCGGGAACGTCTACTACATCATATTCAGACTGAGCTACAATCTCAAAACCGGCATCTCCGAGAATATGGAAGAACTCGCGCAATTTCCCTGCATTGCCACTCGCTAGTACTACCTTTTTTGACACTTCATATCCTCTTAACTAAGACTGTTTTAAAGCTTCATCCTGCACTGCAATAATTTCATTAATGCCTTTTTCAGCCAACTCCAGCATAGCACTCATTTCTTCGCGAGTGTACGCGTGACCTTCTGCGGTTCCCTGCACCTCGATGTAGTGCCCTGCATTATTCATCACTACATTCATGTCAGTCTCGGCGTTTGAGTCTTCCGGGTAATCAAGGTCCAGCACAGGCTCTCCTTGATAGATACCCACAGAAACTGAAGCGAGTTGACCAAATAGTGGATCTTTCTTGATTTTCTTCTCTTTCAGCAAAGTCTGCACAGCATCGCATAAAGCCACGTAACCGCCACTGATTGAGGCTGTACGTGTTCCACCATCCGCCTGAATCACGTCACAGTCGATAATAATCTGACGCTCGCCTAATGCTTCGAGATTGACCACGGCGCGCAAAGAGCGGCCAATCAAGCGCTGAATTTCCTGAGTGCGCCCTCCCTGTTTTCCGCGTGCTGCTTCACGACCCATACGCGAATCGGTAGAACGCGGCAACATACCGTATTCGGCGGTAACCCAGCCCTGACCTTTGCCACGCAGCCACGGCGGGGTGCGATCGTCCACGGTAGCAGTACACAAAACTTTGGTATTTCCAAATTCTACCAGCACCGAACCTTCGGCGTGCATAGTGTAATTACGGGTGAATTTAACATTGCGCATTTCGTCATTGGCGCGACCGCTTGGTCTCATAGAGTCATCTCATTGAAAAATAAAATCGCGATTATACGGGGGTTGCTTAAAGTATCAGAAGTGTTTTTTTAATTTCTTTGTGTCAACACAACTATATGGAATATAAAAAGGACACCCCCCATCTTTTTGGCTGTTTTTACTAAATATTCTAACTATTAAATCATGATAGCCCTTAGTCTGAGAATGTTTGTAATGTGTTCATAATCTTACTATAAATATTAGATTATGAACAAAAGCCATATAATAAAAAATCTCAGGCAGGCAAAACTCGACCATATCGAGTGGATCAAACAGGGTCATAAACTTGTAAAAGGATTACCTCAGGAACAGATTATAAAGCCTGAAGATTGTGCTGCCTGTGCTTATAGCAAATGGTATAAAGAAGAAGGCTTTAAACTCGTTGATATACCTCAACTGAAAGCTCTGGAAGCACTGCACAACGATATTCACAATAACTATACAGCGCTTTATTACATCACTTTTGATCGCCGCAAAAAAGCTCGTGCAACCCTTATCACTGGTGGTGTCGAATTGCCTATTGACGAAACGCCTTTTCGTCAAAAAAAGTTAAAAGAACTTGAGAAGAAAACCGTCACCATGATCAGAGCATTATCAACGATTGAAAAAAAAGTTGATGCGATGAAAGATCAGGACTTTGAAAATGGCTGGTTGATCTAAAGGTCTCTGCCGCCCCCATAAAAAATATCAGTATAAAAATTCCAGTTAATTTCTCTATCTGTGGTTTTTTTGCTAAAATAACTATCTAAATAAGCAAGCTCTAATGGAATAGTTATGAACGCATCTTCCCAGAAGATATATGATAAGGCCCTTGAACTTTATGACGCAGCAAACAGCAAAGATCCTAATTTTGAAGTAGAAAACGGCAAAGATGTTCCCAAGGAACTGCTTTACTCTCATCGTATGCTAGACATGATTAACCGTTATCTGCCTGATGCCAATGATGTTGCTAAATTAGCCGTTGCAGCGCAACATATTGAGCGTTGGAAATCACCTCGAAGCGACTACCCAATGGATCGTAAAGGTTATCATCTATGGCGTACCAACCTGTATAAATTCCACGCAGAAACAGCCGCCAGGCTACTTGAAGAAGCAGGCTATGATGAAGCTACGATCGAACGCGTGAAGCTAGCAATTGGCAAAAAAAATCTAAAAAACAATAAAGATACACAAATTCTTGAGGATGTCGCAGCCTTAACCTTTATGGAACATTACATGATGGCGATGTACATTAATTACCCTCAATACGATGAGGAAAAGTGGATCGATATCATTATCAGAACCTGGAAAAAAATGTCACCCGAGGCACACAAATTTGCACTTTCAGGCAATGTGAAATTACCAGCTGACCTAGTTCCTGTAATACAAAAAGCTATCGCCAAAGCCTGAATATCAGGCTTGCGATTTGCGCAATTCAGTTACGCTTATGCCACCGACGCCCCAATTATCGGTGCTCGTATGATCATCAATTATGACGAATGTCGTTTTTGGATTTTTACCTAAGACATCTTCCAGAAGTTTGGTGACGCCCTTAATTAATTGCTTTTTTTGCTCTGTTGTCGCACCTTCATCGGTGATTCTAATATTTACGTATGGCATGAAAACTCCTGAAGGGCATGTTTAAATTGAAAACATGCGCTGTTTGATAAGCTGAAATGTTTCAGCACTGCTAATGGTATCCAAAAACTCTCTGGCATCGGGTGTAAAAAACCAGACAACTACAATACAGGCAAATATAACACCGCTACTGATTCGCTCATTCGTATCAATCAGTTTCAGCGCAGTACCGAAAGAACGTTTTAGGCGCTGCCCCATAAAGTCTACGCTAAATATTTCATCTAAAAGCAAATGCAGGATAAATCCCAGGAATATAAAGAGTGCAATCAACCATGAGATAAACGCTTGCTTGCCAAAAGCGTGGAAGCTTAGTGCTGCCGTTACAAAACAAAACAAAAAGGCAGTGCTAATTGAATGTATCGAGCCCCGATGCACGGTGAATTTTTGAAAAAGCGCCCAAACAGGATAACGAACGAATAAATAAATCCCTAAACCCGCCCCCCATAAATGTAGAATTGATAAATGATTTTCTGCTGAAAATACCCACAGAAAGGTAACAACAATTCCAAGTAGTGAAAATAAAATACGGCTAGGATGAGAATAATGCAGATCAATATCCGGCAGAATGCCGCCAATAACTCCCACGGTAGCGAGAAGCAAAGCGTCCTTCGCTTCTACAAATCCAACTTGTAAACACATAGTAGCAAGCATTCCTGAGCCAACTGCTGCGACACCCAGGTGGGTATTAAAATTTGCCATAATTTATCTAGATAGCCCTTTAGTTTTTAAACGAAAAAAACGCTAAAAGGTGGGGGGGTGTCTTTTATAGTATTAAAAAGACACCCCCCCTCCTTTTAGGCAGTTTTCATGCAACTCTTTGCTTTCTCAGCTTCTTTCGTATCTTCTTTTCTTTCCTGCGCATGCCCGCCAAATAAAGCGTTGGTATCGCAAACAGTGTCAGTAATGATGAAAAACCAACGCCCCAAACAATGGAGGTCGCAACAGGCCCCCAGATAAGTGACTTCCCGCCGAGTCCGACTGCTAAAGATAGTAAACCTGCAATGGTTGTCAGTGTAGTAATCATAATGGGAATAACTCTCCTCCTTGCAGCATAAATGGTTGCATGAACTGCTGCCATTCCCATATCAAGGCGATCATTCGCTGCCGAGATTAGAACGATGGCAGCATTCACGGCAATTCCAGCAAGCGCTACCACACCGTAAAGGGTATATAGACTCAAGGGATTTTGTGTAACTAATAAACCTAGAATTACGCCCGTAAACGCCAAAGGTACGGTCGTTAGTATAATAAAAGGTTGAAAATATGACTTGAACTGCGTGCCTAAAATCAGGTACATCAAGCCAATGCCAATCAAGAACAGTTTAGCAATGGAGTTGATACTGTCTTTTATATCATCAAGCTGCCCTGTAAAATCCAGATCGATGCTGGGGAAGTCCTTGCGGTATTTTTCCCAGCCATCCAGCATCAGCTTATTCGCGGTGACAGTATCCAGTTCACATTGACTATAATCGCGCTCAACCCTATAAAGTGCTGGCTTTAGACGACAAGCCATAAAATCTTCCTTACCTTTAGGCTTGTCGATATCCGCTTCAAGAGTGATCGCACGACGGAAGTTGTAATGCCGGATATTACCCAGTGATACGCCGCGCTCTTGTGTCATTAATTGATTTAGTGGAATACTTGAGCCGTTTGGCGTAGGCATTCTAAACTGAAGTAAATCGCCAATATCATTACTGCTGGCAACATCTGCTTTAACCCGTACTTGCAATTTTTCGCCTTTGTCCTGCATTTCTGCGACAACCTCACCATCTACCAATAATCGCACCGTGCGTGTAAGTTCGATGGGATTTATTCCGGCACGACGAATCGCATCATGATCCATTTTTAAAGTGAGCTCCATGCGTCCACGACTGGCATCATCGCTGATATCTTTTATACCCTTAATGCCCTCTAAAATTTCTCGGAGCTTATCACTGGCAGCCCTGATGATTTGATAGTCGTCACCTCTCACCTTAACACTAATGGGTTTGCTGGAAGGAGGCCCACCTTGTATTTTCAAGAAAGAAATATGATTGGCGCCAACAACACCAGTAACGTCTGCACGCATTTCATCGATGATTTGTCCAACATCACGAGAACCTTGATCCATTGGCAAAAGGCTGACCACAATTTGTCCGTATTGATCACCGTACATTGGTTCAGTTTCGGTAAACATCAAACCTGCGTAACTAGCTACCGAACGTGCATCTTTTACTTCTTCTGTATCTTTCAGGTGTTTTTTGATTGCCTTTTCTACATTAAGCGTCGTAACTAATGTTTCCTCCAATGGAGTTGAGGTTGGCATTTCAACATTCACGTAAAAAATACGCAGGGTGTCAGATGCAAAGAAATCAACTCGGATCATGCCGGCTGCTAATGCTCCTATGGCGGTCACAAATGCCATGAGAATAGCTAACAGGGTCATTTTAGGCCAGCGTAATGCCCGAATTAGTATCTTTGAGTATTTGAGTTGAATCCAGTGAATTGCCGATTCACGCCAGAGTTGTATACGAGAGCGTTTCTTGAAATTGATATTCGCGCCATGCACATGTGCTGGGAGCATCCAGAATGCCTCGACCAGGCTAATCGCCAAGGCGATAGTTACTACCATCGGTATAACACGCATAAATTTCCCCAGAATCCCAGGTAGCAACATCAACGGCAAAAAAGCCGCAATTGTGGTTAGCACAGCAGTGGTTACCGGCAATGCAACCTCTTTCATTGCTCCGGTAGCGGCCTCTAAGGGATTCACACCTCTTTGCAAGCGATAGTATATTGATTCAACGACAACTACAGCGTCATCAACTAGCATTCCCAGTACGATAACAACACCAAGCAAAACAGTTATATTCAGTGTTTCGCCGTTAGAGGCCAATATCCAGAAAGTTGCCGCAAGAATAAAAGGGATACCAATCGCCGTTAACAGCGCAATACGTGTACCCAGAAAAAGCCAGGCAACAACTAACACAAGTAACAACCCAATCAAGGCATTGCTTTGCATAATATTAATCGCTTGTTTGGTGGGTAGTGTTTGGTCATCAACCATTATCAGCTGGATACCGGTATTCTGGGTGATATTATTCTGCTCTTTTACCCACGCATTTAATTTATCTACGAGTTGAATGACATTGGTATTGTCTTGCTTAAGTACCGATAACAATATGGCTGGCTTATCATTTATACTTACTTCTTGAGAAGCTTTTTTACGCGCGCGTTGAACTGTTGCTACACGGGACAATGGGACTTCTCCGCCCAAACCAGGAATCGGCAGTTGAGCAACTTGAGATGGGTCACTATTTTTACCGACCATGCGCACCAGCCAGCTTTGTTTGCCAATATTGGTAGTCCCGGCGGATATATCCTGAAACCAGAGTTTTAAAGAATCTGCTAGTTTCCCGGGGTTTAGTTGGAGTGATTCCAGTGCCTGAGGATTAAAATTTATCTGAAGTTCGGGGTCATCCAGTGCAACTGAATCAACTCTATCTACACCCGACATTTGCTCAATGGCATCACTGACTGCTTGAGCACGTTTACGCAATCGCTCATCATCCGCATTAGAAGTGACAGCTATCAAAGCAGCAGGAAAAGCATTTCCCGAGGTGATTTCTATGATTTTTGAATCAAGTGCTTCTTCGGGCAATTCGTTTTGTACGTTTTGTAGTTCGCGACGAAGATCAGCAAGGCGTTTATCATAAAGCCTCTCCGGCATATCTTCGAAGCGCACCAAAATGCTGGAAGTATTCTCACGGCTATTGCTTGAGACGAAATTCATGTCAGGAATGCCGTTAATGGAATCTTCTAAAACATCAGTGACGCGTTTTTCAACATCAGATGCCGACGAGCCAGGTAGTATGGTTATAATTGTGATCCAGTTAAAATTAATCGTCGGATCTTGCTGGCGTGGCATTTCCTGATAGGATAGAAAACCAATAATCAGAACCAGTACAAAGGTAAGATTGGCAAGGACATGATTTTGGATCAGACGAGAATACATGGCTCAGTAATAGACGGTTTTTGATAGCTTACTTTTGGAACTGGATGGCTTGTCCATCAACAACTCTGAATTGATTTTTATTGATTATAGCCGTATTAGCAGGCAACTCAATTTCTGCCGGCTGACCTTCAATAGCATTTTTCAATGGGATGAACCTTGCTTTACCCGTACCCTCGACAAGGTCTTCAGCAATCATTACGCCTAGACTAGCATTTCTTCGCTGGATATACTCAGTGGGTAGCTTCTTGCTCTTGTCATTCCATTCAATACGCCCCGAAAGCCCAGCGGCTAATGTCTCTGTTGCTGGAAGAGATAGCCGCACTTCCTGGGTTCTGCTTGACTGGTCAATTGTCTGGATAACGCTGCGTAGTTGTGCTTTAAAACGAATATCTCCTGCAACAAATTCCAGTTTCGAAGTATCTGCTAATTTCGTTATATCAGCTGGGGATAGCTTACTACTTATTTCCATTTTATCACTCTGCATTAGCTGAAATAACGGAGTACCCGCAACAACCAGCTGCCCATTTTGAATCATCCGCTGTGTTATCTGGCCAGCAAATGGAGCTCGTATAGTGCAACGATCAATCGCAAGGTCCGATGTTTCAATGGCAGCCTTTTTAACTTCGATATCTGCCATAGCAATTTGCTGATTTGCTTCTGTTTTATCAAATAATTCTCGGGGAATAGTGCCTTTTTTTATTAGCCGCTGACTTCGTATCAGTTCTTTTTTTGCCAGGTCCAGTTGTGCCATAGCAACTTTAAGCGCTGCTTCAGCTTGTTTTTTAGCAAGCGTGTAACTACGACAATCCAAAGATACTAGTTTTTGATCTTTTTTTACCACCTCTCCAACTTCGGCATATATATTTAATGCACGACCAGAAATTTCGGCACTAATGGTTGAATTATTGAGGCTTATAACATTTGCAGGTGAACTATTTTTTGTAGAAATTAATATCGAGGATAAGGGTGTAATTCCAACTATTTGAGGTTCATCAGCTACAGAAAAATTTGTAATGCTGATAAATGTTAAAAGCAAGATTATGCTTTTGAATAATGCGCAGGAGTTCATAGTGTGAGTCTTATAGATACCAATAAGTATGTCAAATGAAGCATGGACTAATTTAAAGAAAAGGCATATGCCCCTCTAAAGACAGGCATATACAAAACTGCCAAAAAGGTGGGCGGTGTCTTTTAAAGAAAATCCCAAGTAGTTTGGACTAGATTCAGTTTATGCCAAAATAACTGCCCATAACTTCTATAATTTCTTCTCTCCAGATAAAACCAACAAAGCCGGCAAGTGCTAACCAAGGGCCAAAAGGAATGGGGTGGCTTTCTTTTTTCCCTTGTACCACCATCATTATTATTCCGACGAATGCTCCAACAAAAGATGCGGTAAAAATGGCAAATGGAAGGATTTGCCAGCCTCCCCACGCACCAATCGCTGCAAGTATTTTGAAATCACCGTAACCCATTCCTTCCTTCCCCGTTATTAAGCGAAAAACATGGTATAAACTCCAAAGTGATAGGTAACCAATCATTGCACCTAATATGCTGCTTTGAAGGTCAACAAAAAGACCATTATAGTTAACCGCTATACCTAGCCACATCAATGGGATAGTTAAGTTATCCGGTAATAACATGGTTTTTGCGTCAATCAATGACAGTGTGATTAGGGTCCAGGTAAAAACCAAAGCCGCTAGTGCTTGCCATCCAAAACCTATTTTCCATGCAACAAATACCGAAATAGTCGCCGTGGCTAACTCAACTATCGGATACTGGATTGAAATATTTGTTGAACAAGAAGAACACTTGCCTTTTAAAAACAGATAGCTAATCACAGGGATGTTTTCTACTGCAGTAATCATATGGCCACAATGTGGACATTGTGAGCGGGGAACGAACAGATTGAATTTCTGTGATAAATCCTGTTGAGAACTTTCAGCTTCCCCACCAAAAAGCTCTTCGCACTCCTCTCTCCAACCCTTTTGTAGCATGATCGGGATGCGGTAAATCGCTGCGTTTAAAAAACTACCTACCAGCAACGAGAAAAGCCCGACTATACTCAGAAAGAAAGTCGTGTTCTCTCTGAGCAGTGAAATCAATTCCATTTGTTTCCCCTTGTTCTTACTTAAATCCTATTATCAACAGGATGACTCCCTATCCTACTGCTGCACCCATTTTGAAGATTGGTAAATACATCGCAACTACAAGTCCACCAATCAACACACCTAACACAGCCATAATCATTGGTTCCATTTGTTTCGAAAGGGTATCTACGAGGTCGTCCACCTGCTCTTCATAATAATCCGCAACTTTATCTAGCATTTCTTCAAGACGGCCAGATTCTTCACCAATTTTGGTCATTTGTACAACCATGCTTGGAAACTCCTGCGTTGTTGTCATGGCGACATGAAGCTGAACACCTTTAGAGGTATCTTCTTTTATCTGTAAAGTCGCTTCCTCATAGACAACATTACCAGTAGCTCCAGCAACAGCGTCCATTGCTTCTACCAACGGAACCCCAGCTGCAAACATGGTAGACAAAGTCCTTGCAAATCTAGCAACTGACGATTTATTTATTATTAAACCCATAAGTGGAATTTTAAGTGAAAGCCTATCAACAAAACGATGGAATTTTTTAGATCGTCGTCTTGCCTGCGTAAACCCTATAGAACCACCTATAATAATACTTAAAGGTAGCCACCAAGTAGCTTGTAGCCATTCTGAAAGACCTATAACCCATAAGGTAAATGCGGGCAAATCAGCACCAAAACCTTCAAATATATCTTTAAACGTTGGTATAACCCACACCAGCATAATAACTGATACAACTACAGCAGCAACAACAACGATAATAGGATACATCATCGCCTTTTTTACTTTAGCTTTCATTCTTTCTGTTTTTTCTTTATACATCGCTACTTTGTCGATCATGTCTTCTAGCGTTCCCGCTTGTTCACCTGCACGAATCAAGTTTACGAATAGGCTATCAAAATATAATGGATGATTTGACAAAGCACCTGCCAAATCTTCACCAGCTTCAATATCTTTGGTGATTTTCTTGATCAGCTCTCGCATTGCAGGTTTTTCATTACCTGTACTAATCAATTCTAAAGATTGAACCATTGGCACACCAGCGCGCATCATGGTGGTTAACTGGCGGGCGAACTGGGCGATATCGATAGGCTTGATTTTGCCACCGGTCATCCTGTTACTTTTCTTTTTAATGATTTTGGGACTAATCCCTTGTCTTCTTAATTCTGCTCTAAGAAAGTTCTCATTGGACGCCTGGTTCTCTCCACGAATTTTTACGCCGTTTTTATTTACACCTTCCCAAACAAAAGTAGGCTGATCTAACTTATTATTCTTATGTGCTGCTGTTGTAGCCATGATAGTATCCTGATTTTAATCTTTTGTTACACGTTCCAATTCATCTAGAGAAGTAACCCCTTCTCTTACCTTATTAAGTGCTGATTGTCTTAAGTCATTAATATTTTCTTTTTTTGCCTGTAAAGCGATTTCTAAAGAGTTAGCCCCATCCATAATCATGGTTTCCATCACAGATGAAATAGGCATTACCTGATATATACCAACACGTCCCTTATAGCCGTTTGAGCATTCGCCACATCCAACTGGTCCATATATTTCAACTGAGTCTAATTCATCTTTATCGAACCCAAGCTGAATAAGCGCTTGCTTGGGAACATCTTCTACTACCACTTTACATGCTTTACATAGACGGCGAGCTAATCGTTGAGCAACAATTAGATGTACTGAAGATGCAATGTTGAATGCGGGAACACCCATATTGATAAGACGAGTCAATGTCTCTGGCGCACTATTGGTATGCAGTGTGGATAAAAGCAAGTGACCCGTTTGTGCTGCTTTAACTGAAATTTCAGCAGTTTCTAAATCTCGAATCTCACCTACCATTATGATATCTGGATCTTGACGTAAGAAAGCTCTTAGGGCGCTTGCAAATGTCAAACCAACTTTGTTATTTACATTGACCTGGTTAATACCAGGCACTTGAATTTCGGCAGGATCTTCAGCTGTAGAAATATTCCTTTCAGAGGTGTTTAAAATATTCAAGCCAGCATATAGGGTAACCGTTTTACCACTACCGGTAGGTCCTGTTACTAAAATCATTCCATCAGGTTTTGACAATGCTTCTAATAAGTCTTTCTTTTGCTGAGGATCAAATCCTAAATTATCGACACCCAAAGCAGCAGTATCAGAATCCAGGATACGCATTACAATCTTTTCACCATATAGCGTTGGCAATGTATTAACACGGAAATCTATGTGTTTGTCATCGCCTACTCTAAAATGAATTCGTCCATCTTGGGGTATTCGTCGTTCCGAAGTGTTTAATTGAGCCATAACCTTGATTCGAGATGTCATTTTTCTCGCCAGAGACTTTGGCGGCATACTTACGACTTGTAACATTCCATCTAAACGAAATCTAACACGCAGTATTTTTTCATAGGGTTCAATATGTATGTCAGAAACCTTTTTGTTAATCGCATGCAACAATAATTCATTGAGAAATTGTGTAACATCGACACCAGAATCATCTTCATCTTCTTCTGCTTCAAGCTCATCAGTTAGAACAACCAAATCCTGCGCTTGGGTATCGGATGAAATCGACATCCCAGAATGTACAGCGGAATCACTAATTTCAGGATTTATAAGCCTTTGTAATTTTGAATATTCAACAATTACAGGCTCTGGCATGAGTTCTGTTGCAAATCTAACGTCACTTAAGTTTGACAGGAAAAATGGATCAGCAACCGCGATAGTTATAGCCTTGCCCATCTTAAACAATGGATAAAGCTGGGTTTTGCGCAGCATGTCTTTTGGAATTAGAGTCTGAATCTCCATAGGAATCTCTATGGCATCAAGGTCTACAAAGCTCAAACCGAATTCTCTACTGTTATATACAGCAAGATCATTCTCATCGACCAATTTCCGTTGTGCTAAATGAGTCGTAATAGAAACATCTCTCTCCGACGAGTCAAATACAGCTTTTTCTGCAATCTCCTGGGATAGTTTCTGATCTGCGACTAATTTCTTTAGCAGACTTGGAATATTTATGCTCTGAACCTTTGACATTATGATTAAGGACTCTGTCTCTTTTTATTTTTATAATTTATTCAACTAGACACGAGACATTCTACGATTAGATTAGATTATTTGAAAGATACTCTCGATAATCGGTAGAATAAATTTTAAAACCACCGATAATTTCTCAAATAGATTTATGATATTGAAACACTCAGATTAGCCGCCATGTTAATATTTATCTAGTGTTACCGTATTGGAGATATTGAATGAAATCGTATTTATGTGTGGTCTGTGGTTTGATCTATGAAGAAGAGCAAGGTTGGCCCGAAGATGGCATTGACCCAGGCACAAAATGGAAAGATGTCCCTGAAAATTGGGTATGTCCCGATTGTGGGGTGGGCAAATCTGACTTTGAAATGATAGAGATATAAATCCAGAGGCAATTCCAGACTAAACTAGTTTGGATACTACAACCTGTCAATTGTGATATTATTTTGCTCTTGAATAAGGCAGACGAGTATTACATATGAGTAAAATAGTTCGTACGATTTTTGTGACTTTAATAATAATAGGCTAAGGACTATTTAATGCGCATACTCGGCATAGACCCAGGTTCACGAGTTACCGGCATCGGCATTATTGATAGTGATGGGCGCTATAATCAGCATGTATACAGTACCTGTATCCGCTTAGGTAGCGAAGCGTTCCCTTTGCGACTAGGCAAGATTTATAAAGAAATTGAATTAATCATTAGAGAATACCACCCCCATCAGATGGCAATCGAAGATGTATTCTTATCTAATAATCCATCTTCTGCATTAAAATTAGGTCAGGCTCGTGGGGCTGCAATTTGCGCCACAGTGATGCAAAATATTCCGGTATTTGAATACAGTGCTAGGGAGATCAAACAAGCAGTAGTAGGTAAAGGTAATGCTGACAAATCTCAAGTACAACACATGGTGAAGCTGTTGTTAAATCTATCCGGTAAACTTCAATCAGATACGGCTGATGGCCTTGCAATTGCACTAAGCCATGCACACGTCGGATCTACGAAAATTCGTCTACAGGAAGCGATGTTGAAATGATTGGTTTATTACGCGGGAATCTTTTGCACAAACAGGCACCCGATCTTTTGTTGGATGTCGGTGGCGTCGGTTACGAATTACTCGCATCCATGACAACCTTTTTCGATCTTCCGGAAATTAACAATGAAGTCACACTCTACACACATTTAATAGTTCGCGAAGACGCACATACGCTTTATGCCTTTAGTTCAGTAAAAGAACGCGCCTTATTCAGAGTTCTGTTAAAAGTAAATGGTGTCGGCCCTAAAATGGCATTAGCCATTGTTTCTGGAATGACAGCGGAGGAGTTTGCGCAACGGATTCATGCTAATGATATAACTGGTCTAACCAAACTACCCGGAGTGGGTAAAAAAACCGCGGAACGTTTGATTATTGAAATGCGCGATCGCCTACCAAAACCCTGCGATCAAACTGAACTTGGAACCTCATTGCCAAACACGGTCCGCAACTTCGAAGATGAAGCCGTAGAAGCGCTAATTGCCTTAGGCTATAAACCCACACAAGCCAGTCAAATGGTTAGCAAACACACAAGTGCAGATCTAACAGTAGAAGAAATTATTCGTAAAGCACTTAAAGCGAGTTTATCGTGATTGATTACGGTGACAATAATCATGACATAAACAACAATCGCATTATTTCACCCGTTGCAGGTCTGGATGACGCGCTTAATGAAATCGAAGAAAAAATTCGGCCTAAATATCTAAAAGATTATGTCGGTCAGCCTGCCGTTCGCGAGCAGATGGAAATCTTCATTCCAGCCGCCAAAGCCCGTGGTGAAGCACTCGACCATGTTTTGATTTTTGGCCCTCCGGGTTTAGGCAAAACAACCCTTTCACACATTATCGCGAATGAATTGAACGCCAACTTGCGCCAAACCTCAGGCCCAGTTTTAGAAAAGGCTGGAGATCTTGCTGCCTTACTGACAAACCTTGAAGAAAATGACGTGCTGTTTGTCGATGAAATTCATCGGCTCAGCCCAGTGATTGAAGAGATTCTTTATCCAGCAATGGAAGACTTCCAGCTCGATATAATGATTGGCGAGGGCCCAGCGGCGCGTTCGATTAAACTTGATCTCCCTTCATTCACGTTGGTGGGTGCTACCACTCGTGCAGGCTTGCTCACATCACCATTGCGTGACCGTTTTGGAATAGTACAACGTCTCGAATTTTATAACGTCGAAGACCTTACTCACATTGTTACGCGTGCAGCTGGCATTATAAAAGTTGATATAGACAACCATGGTGCAGCAGAAATAGCCTGCCGTTCTCGCGGGACACCACGTATTGCTAACCGCTTATTACGTCGTGTTAGAGATTATGCGCAAGTCAAATCAGATGGAAAAATCACCAAAGAAATTGCTGATCTCGCATTAAATATGCTAAATGTCGATGAACTGGGTTTTGACCATATGGATCGTCGCGTACTGCTTACAATAATGGAAAAATTTGATGGTGGCCCGGTTGGCGTGGAAAGCGTCGCTGCTGCTATCGGTGAAGAGCGCGGTACCATCGAAGATGTCATCGAGCCATTTCTAATCCAGCAAGGATTTCTGATGCGCACCCCACGTGGACGTGTCGCAACTCGCCATGCGTGGCAGCACTTTGGTTTAAAACAGCCGAATAATGAAACAAATAGCAGCGAGCTTTTCGAGTAACCAACTATTGAATGGATAGTTCATAACTTTATTGTCAGACTATAGTTTTAAAGACACCGCTCTACTTTTAAGCCATTTTTGCTCTAATTACTCCACTCAAGTCTGTGATAGGATTGTCTAATGAGTGAGCAAATAAGACCAAACAATCTACAAGGCACGATTCAGTGCTCAAACCACAAAACTTTCATTTTACCTATCCGTGTTTATTACGAAGATACCGATGCAGGTGGCGTAGTATACCATTCAAAATATATTAACTTCTTTGAACGCGCACGAACTGAATTCATGCGCCAAATTGGTTATGAGCTGGATCAACTGGCTGAAGAAGATAAATTATTATTCGTAGTGCGCTCAATCAGCTGCGACTATTTATTACCTGCAAAATTTAATGACGAACTTTTTGTCTCTGCCGAGATCATAGAAGCGGGCAAGACCCGCATACACTTTGAACAAAAAATCATGAAAGCGGGTGATACTCAGAACCAAAGCTGTATCACTTTAGCTGAAGGCAAGGTTACAGTGGTCAGTGTAGACTCAGAAAAATTCAAACCGAAACGCCTGCCACCACAAATAATGGAGAGTATAAAAAGTGTCATTTGATCAAACCATCTTAAAACTGATTATGGACGCCAGCCTCATTGTTAAGGTGGTTATGGTTATTTTAGTTTTAGCATCCCTGGCATCATGGACGCTAATGCTAATTAAAAGTGGACAACTAAACAAAGCACAGAAGAAACTCGATATTTTTGAAGACCGCTTCTGGAGTGGCATTTCTCTAAACAAGCTTTATGGTGATCTTGCAAACCGCTCTGATCGAGAAGGCCTTGCATCTATTTTCTTTAATGGTTACCACGAATATGCACGCTTAAATAAAGGTGCAACACCAAGGCAACTTCCACTTACAGATACCGCCCACCGCGCCATGCGTGTTGCTGAAACACGTGAAATGGATAAACTTGAGCAAAATCTTTCTTTCCTTGCAACGGTAGGATCTACCAGTCCCTATATTGGTTTATTTGGCACTGTCTGGGGTATCATGAATTCTTTCATTTCACTCAGTGAAATGAAGCAGGCAACTTTAGCCGTTGTTGCTCCAGGAATTGCTGAAGCCTTGATCGCTACTGCAATCGGTCTATTTGCCGCGATTCCTGCGGTTATTGCTTACAATCGTTTTAGCGACAAAGTTGATCGCATTGCAGTTCGCTATGAAAACTTTCGCGAAGAATTTACAACCCTATTAGAACGCCAGGCGATTCTCACCAAGGATAAAGTCTAATGTCACGCCGTTACAAAAAACGCCGCGCCATGGCTGAAATGAATGTTGTACCGTATATCGACGTAATGCTGGTATTACTGGTGATATTTATGGTGACCGCACCAATGATGCAATCAGGGGTAAATGTTAATATGCCCGATGCTGATGCGGAGTTACTCGAAAGCGATAACAAGCAGCCACCGCTATTCATTGCGATAAAAGAAAATGGAGAAATCAGCCTAGGTGAATCGGATGTGGTTATTAGCGCAGCTGAACTAACCCAACAAATGCAGGGTCAATTAGGTGAAGCGGGCGATAGGCCTGTATATATTCGTGCAGATGGCAATGCAATTCATACTTATGTGACAAAAGCTATGATAGCGGCACAAAAAGCAGGTGCGAAAAAAATTAGCTGGATGACAGATCCTGAATCCGTTAAATAGAGTCATAACTAGATTTTTAAGCAAATAAGAATTAAATGTTAAAAATACTACTAAAACATCCGGGGGCAATTTTAGGGGCAGTGATTTTTCACATGCTCATCATTGCGCTGTTTTTTTTCAGCTTTGACTGGGCAGAAAAGCCAAATGAGGCTGAGGCTGGCATACCTATATCTCTAGTTTCTACTGATTCTCTTGATCCTCAAGCTAACCGAGTTGCAGAGGAAACCGCTGGCGAACCTTCCACCAAAGAGACTCTTGAAAAACAGGCAGCAGAACAACAAGAGCAACAACGCTCAGAAGAACTTGAGCAGCAAAAACGGGCTGAACAGAAGCAAGCAGAAAAAGAACAGCTAGAGAAAGAAGCTGCTGAGAAAGAGGCCATTGAAAAAGTAGAGAAAGAAAAGGCAGCAGAACAGAGAAAGCAGGCCGAAGAAGAGGCACTGGAAAAGAAGCGAGTAGCCGAGAAAAAGGCCGTAGAAAAAGAAGCCAAAATTGAAGCGGCGAAGAAAAAAGCCCGTGCAGAAGCAAAAAAAGCTGCTACCAAAAAAATAGCAAGAGAAAAAGCCGAGAAGGAAGCCGAAGAAAAACTAGCCAAAGAGAAGGCGGACAAAGAAGCCGCAGAGCAAGAAGCTAAACTAAAAGCAGAAAAAGAAGCGGCTAAAAAGGCAGCGAGAGAACAGGCAGAAAAAGAAGAAGCGGAAAAGTTAGCCGCAAAAAAGGCAGAATATCATCGTAAATGGCAAAAAGAACAGGATAAGAAAAAAGCTGAAGCCGCAGCTGCTGAAGCGAAAAAGAAATCTGATGCCGAAGTCGCCGCCAGAAGGGAGTCGCTTGAGAAAGAAAAATACGGCGCACAAGTCACATGGGGTAGCAAAATCCAGCAACATGTTAAACGCCGCTGGCATCCGCCTCCAGGGACAAAAGGAGATGAGGCGAAAGTAAAAATCACAATATCAAGCAGTGGCTTTATCGCGGGCGGAATAAATATACAATCATGTAGTGGTAATGCAGAGTTTTGTGCGTCAGTTAAAGAGGCATTTGAGCGCTCTGAACCGTTGCCAAGACCACCCAGTAAATTTAATTTTAATAAATCAGATCGAACTATTACGTTTAAAATGGACTAATACCTTATGAAAAATAAATTAATATATAAATTCATCACTGTATTTTTGCTATTCGTATCCTCATATCCAGCTTTAGCAGAATTAGAGTTACGCATCTCTAAAACCAGTGATGATGGTATTCCAATCTATCTGGCCAATATACCGGGTGGCGCAAATGGAATAATAGAGGCTGACTTGAAGCGTAGCGGTAGATTTACCGTCATTGATCGCAGTAAGATAACTAATATTACTCCCTACGGAGAATCCATCAATGCGGGAGAATATAAAGAAATCGCGGATTATATCGTTCGTGGAAAACCATCTAACGGCGGCGGTCTTGAAATTGAATTAATTAGCACCTCAGATAACGCTAAAACTCAATACAGCGTTTCGTCAAATACTAATCCACGGCGTTTAGCGCACAAAGCAGCAGATAAAATATACGAAAAAATCACACGCGAAAAAGGCGCATTCGATACCCGTCTTGCATACGTTACGGTAACCGATAAAGCCAGTGAGAATCGTGTTTTTAGATTATATGTATCCGATGCGGACGGCCACAAACCGCAAGTTATATTAACTTCTCGTTTACCTATCATGTCGCCTGCATGGTCACCAAATGCCAGTGAATTGGCCTATGTGTCATTCGAGGAAAATAGCTCTGCAATCTATGTGCAAAATATATTTACTGGTGAAAAACGCCAGATATCAGCGCGTGAAGGCATAAATGGGGCACCGGCTTGGTCACCTGATGGTTCTAAACTAGCGATGAGTCTTTCAATCAATGGCAATCCTGATATTTATACAGTTAATGTGAATGGCGGCAATTTAACCCAAGTTACCCGTTCAACTGCAATTGATACCGAGCCTGCCTGGAGTGGAACAAATTCAATTATTTTTACCTCTAATCGTGGCGGTAGCCCACAGCTTTATAGAATATCGGCCAGCGGTGGATCTGCCCAGCGCTTAACCTTTGATGGCAAATATAATAGCGCTGCTGATATTGCTAACAATAAATTGACGTTTATCGCAGGCGATAGTGGTGCTTTTCATGTTGCGCTGAAGTCCATCAACGGCTCTGGTAAAGATATGCTATCCAACGGTAGCCTGGATGAATCACCAACACTCTCACCAAATGGTGCGATGGTGGCTTATACCACTCTGAAAAACGGAGATAACACCTTGGCAGTAGTTAGTGATAATGCTAAAGCGAGACAATTTTTAACTTCACCAGTAGGGGATGTTCGTGAACCTGCATGGTCACCATATTTAAATCAATAGAAATTAAAAGGGCAACAACTATGGAAACAACAATGGGAAATACGATGAATAAAATAATCGTTTTATTAATCTTGCTAAGCACTTTAATGTTTACTGGCTGTAGCAGTCAAAACATAAAAAAAACCGGTAAAGATGATGGTACAAAGAGCGGCACTATTGATTCTAGCAGTTCAAAAGTTATCACCTCTGAAGTAAAAGGAGAGAATTTTAATTATTACCCTGGCACTAAAAATGACACCAATGATATTTCACTTGCGGGCTTAAGTGATGCCAATAACCTGCTCTCACAACGTATCATCTATTTTGATTATGACAAAGCGACGATTCGCCCAGAGTACATGGTTTTGATCAATACACATGCTAAATTATTGGCCAAGTACCCAAACTTAAAAATGCGTCTAGAAGGACATGCAGATGAACGTGGATCACGCGAATATAATGTGGCATTATCCGAAGCACGTTCACAATCAGTGAAAAGTATTATGGGACTCCAAGGCGCTCTTGGTAAACAAATGAGGACTATCGGATATGGCGAAGAATTGCCTATTGTTCGTGGCCACTCTCAGGATTCGTGGCAGCAAAACCGTCGCGTCGAAATTAAATATGATGATTATTGATCAATATCTATAACAAACTTAAATAAAATAGAGGAAATCATATGAATAAACTAGGCCTAGGGCTTATCCTTAGTTTGTTTGTTTTGTACTTACCCGCTTATGCTGAGGTGAGTCCGGAATCGATTATTCAAATATATCAGCGACTAGACAATCTAGAGAAAAAAACTCGCGAGCTTCATGGCGAAAATGAAGTGCTGAAACATCAAATTGATCAACTGAAAGAAATACAGAAGCAGGGATTTTTAAATGTTGATGAACGCATTGATGAACTTAGGGCTTCTTTGAAAGATAATAATGACACTGATACTGAAAAAAAAACTGAAGCTAACAAAGAAGATCCTGAGAAACAACAAGTAGTAGTCAAAGTAGTAGAGAGTCCTTCCTCTGAACCTACCCCACTTGAAAAAGAGGAAGTGCTAGAAAAGCCACAAGTTGACCAGCCTGAAATCATAAAGCCTGAAGTTAAATCAGAAGTCGTGACAGACCCAAGCACAAGTACCGCAAAAAAAAATAGCAGGGAACCTACAGCCTACGAAAAAGAAACTTATCAAGCTGCCTTTAACCAAATGAATTCATCGCCGGCGGCTGCAACGAGGGCTTTTGAGGAGTACATTAAAATGCAACCAGATAGCCCGCTGGCTGCAAACGCACAATACTGGATTGGTGAAATAATGTATTCACACAATAACTATAAAGGCGCGGTTCAGGAATTCATCAAAGTTCTACAGAAATACAAATACAGCAGCAAGGCCCCAGATGCGGCAGTTAAATTAGGTTACAGTTTTTATGCATTAAAGAATTGGACTTATGCACGCAGAACATTTGAAGACGTCTTGAAATATTTCCCTGAAAATAAAAATGCAGTGAATCTGGCGACACAACGCCTAGAAAAGATGAAAGCTGCAGGTTTTTAATTACAATATCTAACAAGCCAGATTATCCCAAAAAACTTCAGCCGAAGGCAGTGAGACAAAAGCATTGTTGTTTAATGCAGACCCGAAAGGACGAGTGTTTTTTAAAAACGAGTCAAAAGGTGGGGGGTGTCTTTTATAATTAACAGAGACACTATCCTTGCGTCACTTTATCAATTCATAAGAAAACAGCGCTAGCAATTAGTTGTATAAAAACAAAAATCATTAATTAAGCTATATTTATCTTATACCGATAAACCCATACATAATGATTTGACTCATTAAGATGAACTATGACAAAAGATGATCAACAGCAAGAGCCAGCGTATCATTTAAACAGTGAGTCATTTTCTATTAATGAATGGAAAGTATCCCCAGCTACCTTAAGTATTCAAAAGGGCGAGAAAATAGTTAAGCTCGAACCTAAAGTAATGCAGGTTTTGGTATTTCTTGCAAATAGACCGGGCGAAGTAGTAGCAAGACAAGAGCTAGAAGATCATGTCTGGGAAGGAACCATCGTTGGATATGATGCTGTTACTAATACAATTATTAAACTACGCAAGGCATTTGGTGATAACCCTAAGAAACATCGTGTCATTGAAACCATTTCTAAAACGGGATACCGTTTAACTGCTGATGTTGTAAGAGAACAGTCTATTGACGAAGGTTCAGCAGTTACACAAAGTAAGCAAGACAGTCTCAATATTACGAAAAATAAAATTAAGAAAAACAAAACTCCGCCTCTACCTTGGTTATTAGGCTTGCTCAGCATAGTGATATTGTTTGCCGCATATTGGATATGGTCATCACAAAGAAACAACCCTATTCCACTGCCTGATAAACCATCTATTGCTGTTATCCCTTTTGATAATAGCAGCAATAATCCCACACAAAATTATTTCAGCGATGGTATTACTGAAGATTTGATTACAGATTTATCCAACGTATCTGGCCTGTTTGTTATCGCTCGTAATTCTTCCTTTCATTATAAAGGTACACCCGTAGATGTGAAGTCGGTGGCAAATGAACTAGGTGTTCGCTATATATTGCAGGGTAATGTACGTAAAGATGAAACTCAGTTCCGTATTAATGTGCAGTTAATGGATAGTGTAACTGATGAAAATATCTGGGCTAAGCGCTACGACTCTAGTCTTGATAATTTATTTAAGGTACAGGATGAAGTCACAAGAAAAATTGTAACAGCCCTCGAAGTAAAATTAGCACCAGAAGATCAAAAGCATCGAACACGGACTCACACCGTTAAAATAGATGCCTATGATCATTTATTACGAGGTCTTGATTATTATAGTCGAAGAAACATCGCTGATAATCAACAGGCAAAACAGGAATTTTCAAAGGCAATAGAGCTGGATCCTGATTATGCCCGTGCTTATGCTGCCTTAGCTTTATCCTATGCACAGGACATACTTTATGGATGGGAAATAACAGACAAAGAATCGTTACTTAAGGCATCAGTGCTGGTCGATAAGGCTATCCAGTTGGATGCTACGATCCCGCAAGTCTACTTTGTGAAGGGGCATATTGAATTATATAAACGAAATTATGAATATGCTGTTCAACTGGTTGAGAAGGCTATCTCAATTGAACCAAACTATGCCGATGGCTATGTTTTATTAGCCTGGATTTATCATTTTTCAGGTAGACCGGAAGATGGTCTCAAAGCCATGGAAAGTGCAGTAAGGCTAAACCCCATTATTCCTTCGGTTTACTTGCTGGTGAGAGGTACGCTTTACTATTCTCAGGAACGGATGGACAAAGCACAAAAAGATTTTCAAAGGGGAATTCAGATTAACCCTGCTAATCATATACAGCGTGTATGGTTGGCAGCAAGCTATGCAGCATCTGGGGAAATCGAAGAAGCAGAATGGGAAGTCGAAGAAGTTTTATCATTAAACCCTAAGTTTTCTCTTGAGTATTTTATTCAGATTTATCCACTACAGGATTCTGTATACCGGGAAAGATTTATCAGCAACCTGAAACAAGCTGGATTACAGTAATGAGGGTAGTGCATTTGCCCAAGTGCGTCATCTGTAAAGGTTAGAAATAGTGAGGGTTTTAATATCAATCTTGTGAATGCTTACTAACAGTAGGAATCAAAATCATAATCGTAACATTCATCCTCTACATTCTCCTCAAGTGGTTCATTTACAGTCGATGACTTATGTACAAAAGTTACTGGCTCAGTAATCGTAGAGTAAGCATTTGAGTAGAGAAAGTATCTTTAAAAGTATTAACGATGTAGTTATTATTTTCATGGAGACCGCTCCTTCTTTATAAATAAGCAAATAACTGGATGGTATGAGCCATGTTGCTATGAATTACTTATAAGACGATATATGGAAAATACCCAACAAAAAGGAAATGGTTTTACGATGGTTTAAAGAGTCATTAAAAATGAGTGTTTATTTTATATGCATAAGCCAATTACTTCTCTACCAAGCTCGCCGCAAGTAGGGGGTACTCTGTACAATTATATTCTAATCACATCTAAGCATTATTGTATTACACTGCTACTAGTAGATGTTATGCAAATATATAAACTAATAAAGGTTGCGATGACAAAGAGTGAAGAACATGTCGTATCTTCAAATCATTTAGATAATGAGACTTTTTATGTGTCTGGCTGGGAAGTATTTCCAGATACTTTACGAATACAAAAAGATGATAAACGTGTAAAGCTTGAACCCAAAGTTATGCAGGTTTTAGTGTTTCTCGCGAATCGACCTGGAGAAGTAATTTCTCGCCAAGAGCTAGAAGAAGAGGTGTGGCGAGGAACAATTGTTAGTTACGATGCAGTCACAAATGCAGTGATCAAATTACGTAAGGCATTTGGTGATAATCCAAAGAAACACCATTTCATTGAAACCATTCCAAAAACGGGCTATCGCTTAACTGCTGAGGTCGTTAGAGAACTGCCTGCTGATGAAGAGTCAGCAGTTGCACAAAGCAAGGAAGACAGCCTCAATCTTACGAAAAAGAAACTTCAGAAAAACAAAACTATTTCTCTACGTTTGTTATTAGGTTTGCTCGGTATAGCTTTATCTCTTAGCACATATTGGTTATGGTCATCACAAAAAAACAACCCTCTTCCACTTCCAGATGACCCCTCTATTGCCGTCATGCCTTTTGTTAATATTGGCAATGATTCCGAGCAAAATTATTTTAGCGATGGTATTACAGAAGACTTGATTACCGATTTATCCAATGTATCCAGTCTGTTTGTAATAGCCCGCAACTCTTCGTTTCAATATAAAGGTAAAACAGTAGATGTAAAATCGGTGGCAAACGAGCTGGGCGTTCGTTATATCTTGCAAGGTAGTGTTCGCAGAGACAAAAACGATTTTCGTATCAATATACAGCTGATGGACGGTGTTACAGATGAAAATGTTTGGGCGGAGCGATATGACGCAAAAGAGGACGACCTATTTAAAATTCAGGATAACATCACTAGAAAGATTATTTCCGCACTCTCCATTCAACTCACTGAAAATGATCAGGAAGTACTCTCTAAGACCGATACTTTGAATCTTGCATCCTATGATGAGTTCTTGAAGGGTTGGGAAAGGTATTGGAAATTTACCCGGGACGATTTTGCCATAGCTGAAACACATTTTAAAAAAGCCTTACAGATTGATCCTCAAAACTCCCGTGCTCATGCGGCTTTGGCGTTGATTTATTGGCGGGCCTGGTCACAGAAATGGCATGAAAACTATGGCACTCCCTATGCTGGCTGGGCGCGCGCGTGGAAAGAACTAGATAAGGCCATGCTGAACCCAACACCGCTGACTCACAGTACCAGGTCAGCGATGCTATTAATCAATCGCCGCTATGAAGAATCTATTGTGGAAGCTGAAAAAGCCATCAAACTCAACAAAAATAACCCGTCTGGCTATCTGGCACTTGCAGATTCTCAAAGTTATTCGGGACTAGTAGAAAGCGCCATTGAGAATGCCAAAAAAGGCATGCGGCTTGATCCTAATTTTGTAGCCCCGTATCTATACGTGATTGGTCGATCTCAGTTTGATACGGGCAATTATGATGAGGCAAGTAAATCACTAAAGCGTGCTCTTGCTGTCAATCCGAGAGACCGTGAAGCTTCGATAGTGTTGATTGCTTGCTACGGCCAGTTAGGACTTATTGATGATGCAAAATTAGTCCTCAGCACACTAAATAAGGAACATAAAATTCTGAAATTACGTCCTGTTACTATTGACTGGTTAAAAAATCGCTGGCCATATAAAACAAAAGCGGCTCGAGACCATTTTATTGAGGGCATGGAAAAGGCTGGTGTACCTCAATGGTAGAACCAGCCTCGGATAATCTTCGTAAAGACCTTATTGCGAAGAACTATCCAGTTTTGCAATAAACTCAACCGCTTTTTCAACAGCATCCTCTATATTGAAGTCTCGAAAGAAATGTCCAGCTCCATCAATAACCGTTAAAGAAATTAGTTTATTATCAACATAGGGTTTTACATGTTTTTCTATATCCGGTTGCACCTCATCCATACTTGCCGCAATCACCAAAGTAGGTACTTTTACATCTGTTAAATATAAATGCGCGGTCCAGAATTTATTGCCTTGCTGGTAGAAATCATAGAATGCGTCCGCAGTAACACTGGACTTCGGACAAAAGCCAAAGTCAGTATTCTCCATTAACTGATCCGCCTTGCCTTCGGCGATCATTTTCTTGGCGCGTTCCAGGATTTTTTCCAGACTGGCACCATATCGGGTTTCATAGCGTTCCGGTGAACTAGGGTGCCCAACAGTGTTGGGTACCAGTAGTACCAGACCGGCTATTACCGGATCATTGCGATCAACTGCATAGATTAATACCTGGTTAGCTGAAATTGAATGTCCCATAAGGACAGATTTTTTTACGCCTTGTGACTTCAACCAGTTTAACCATGCATCAAGTTCTGTCATTGCATCAGATAGCTTGAAACTGATCGGGGTCATACAATCATAAGATCCATGCCTGTTGTCCACGCCGTAACTCAGGTTTATAGCAAGTGAACTCTGCTCGTTTTCCAGAAGAGCATCCTGGCCCGCTTTTATAATTTCCATGCCATTATGCGCTAAAAAACTATGCATAATTAGCACAACACCATCACTTAGTTTTTTTCCTTCAGCAAGTTCCAGATTTGCGTTCAGGGTCAAATCATTAAACTTGAGAGTGACTTCTTCTGCACGAGCTATAGATAGTTGCAAGCTAAACAAAAATGTACAGAGTATTAGTTTCGAGATGTTATTCATTTGATGTCTCCTTATTATGCAAAAGGTTCCATACTTGAGTGATGATCTTCCAATGCCAAAACTTGATATATATGGCTATGAGTCTTGTATGCACAGTCTGAATCTATAAAGTATAGTTTATGCCAGTTGCTTGTATATTTCCGTTTTAAATATTTGTTAAAGGATCTTGCTGTTGGTTTCATTAATTCAGCGATTTTGAATACATAACGCTATGTGTAAAATATAGCGTTATGCATTGCGTTCCTTAACTAAAATTGACTGATCTAGCATCCATCGTCAGAATAAAAAGCGAAAACATCCTCATCATCTTCCGTTGAAATTCGTGGAACAGAAACTGGGATAGGAACAAGGACTGTATTAGGATCAGCCGTAACATGCTCATCGAGAGTCGCCTGCGTGGTAGCGTTTGTGTTTTTGCTTGCAGCATAGCTAGTTGAACCTATGGAAATAGCAGTCAAAAATGTTATTAGTGTAATTACAGTTTTCATTGGAATACTCCTTTTAGTTTGAGTGAATAGCTTTTTGGCTGGGTAACCATTTGCTATGACTCATTTATAAGTAAATGCCAATAAAATAACACAACGGAAAGAGTACGGTTTTACAACGGTTAAGTTTTTAACTGTATACAAAGCCAGATTTTGCTTTCATGTTAGTAACTACTGAAGGATTGAGTCTAAAGTGAAGTCTAAAAAGATATAGTGATTATTATCGTTTTTAGAACATAATTGAGCCGAGCGATCGCGAGACAACTGCATTGTTGTTTGATGCTGACTCGAAGGAAAGGAGGCGCAGCCGCATAAAAATCACTTAAAAGTGGGGGGTGTCTTTTGAGAAATAGATTAATCCTATTCAGATATATTTAACAGCACTTTTTCTACGCGAAATTCTGAATATATACTGAGTCTGAGCTACTGCTCAAGCTCAGCACCACTCAACCCTGTAAAGCAGCAGTGACTGATTGCAACAAGTTCCTTCACCTGTACTGGATCCGCCTGGATGTCTTTGATCTTGTTGCGCAATTCCATTGACACCAGTTCACCCACGCCGATTTCCTGCATCGCCTGAACGGCAGAAGCCAGTTGTCGGACATATACATCATAACTAGTTGTTAGGCGGTCTTTGATACTGTTCGCCAAGTCAAAGATTTTATTTGCGCTCATATCGGTTATATTCTCGATAGGGGTTTTTAACAACTGTTCAATCCCCCTGTAGGTCAAATGACCGGGATCGATGCTATAGAGTGCCATACCACGGATTTTCAGTATGTTTTTGGCAAACCGCGAAACCTCACCACGAGATTTGATATGCATCGCCACAGCATAAGCATCCGCTCCTTGCTCATTAAAAAAGAGGTTATACTCCGCCCATAATTCCTTCTGTGACAATAGTTGTGGCCCGACAAACATGGATTTTAGGCAGTGATAGATTTCGTGATCAATGACGAATGCAAGATAATCATCAGGTGATAGATGCATGTCTTTCGGGATCTTCTGCATCAATTCCTGGGGCAGATCTAAAAGGTTCCGAGTTGCCCCTATCGAATCTGGGGCTTCCTCGATAGGGTTAATAGTCAGAACACAAACATGCTGCTGCCAGCCGGGATGGTTATCTACCTTGAACAGTGAAGCGGACGGTGCCTGATATTGTAACATCATCCGAATGCGTTCCACACTGACATACATCAGGTCCTCTCGCAACTCGGGCGGGTGCTCATAGTCCATGCTACTGGGCTGATCGCCGAGCACCACATCAAGGGTCTTCATATCATCCATAATTTTATTTTTGCCCTGCAGAACTATAAACATTATCTCAGGGTACAGATGTCTGTAGTATTCAGTCTTTTCCTCTAGCAATGTGTTTAAAGAACTTCTTTTTTCAGAAGTGTAAGTTTCATTTTGTTCATTGGCGCCGAAAGTGGATTCAGCGTAGCATGTTGAACCTATGGTCATAGCTGTCAAAAGTGTTAAGAGTGTAATTACAGTTTTCATTGGAATACTCCCTTTTAGTTTAAGTGAATAGCTGTTTGGCGTAGTTGCCATTTGCTATGACTCAGTTTTAAGCGAATGCCAACAAAAAAACCCAACGAAAAAAAAACGGTTTCACGTTGGTTTTACAACGGTTCAGTTTTTAACTATATGAAAAGTAAGATATTGCTTTTATGCTAGGATTTACAACAGGGGGCACGAACTAAATCGATATAGTGATTCATACCGTTTTTAGAACATGTTTGAGCCGAGCGATCGCGAGACAACAGCATTGTTGTTTGATGCTGACCCGAAGGGAAGGCGTAGCCGCATAAAAAACGCCAGCCGAAGCGAAGCGGAGACAACAGCTTTTGAATAAAAGCTGGCCCGAAGGGCGAGTAAAACGAGTCAAAAGGTGGGGGGTGTCTTTTTAATCAATTAATAGGTGTTTAATGTCCAGCTATCAAGCCACAGTCATTTGGAGTCGCGGATCACAGAAATTCATTGATAATAAATACAGCCGTGCTCATCATTGGCTGTTTGGTGAAAAAACAATTGTTGCTGCTTCCTCCTCACCGCATAATGTTCCACTACCCTATTCAATTGCAGAAAATGTAGACCCGGAAGAAGCGTTTGTCGCCTCTTTATCAAGCTGCCATATGCTTTTCTTTCTATCCATCGCGGCTAAGCAGAATTGGATTATTGATAGTTATGAAGATAGAGCGACGGGTGTTCTTGAGGCAAACGCAGAAGGGAAGTTAGCCATGACCAATGTTACATTAGCCCCTGTTATTAGATATTCGGGCCCCGCACCCACTACTGAGCAAGAACATGAGATTCATCATCTTGCCCATCAGGAATGTTTTATCGCGAACTCGGTTAAAACAGTGGTAAAAATTAAACGCACTGCTTAATTTGGCTTATAGATAACCAGACTAGATTTGACATACGGGCTTTCTGGATAACGACGTACCACTTTATCCTGAATCGCAACTGCTTCTGGCTTATGGCTGTAAGGCCCCAATCGAACTTTATAAAGCGTTCGGCCTTTGGCTTGTGTTGCAACTACGAAGGCAGAGTAGCCATCTCGCGCAAAATCATTCATCACTGTCTTCGCTTGATCCAGTTGCTGCGTTGCCATCAGCTGAACGCCATAACCACTGAAATTTTGCTTTGCAGAAAATTTACTAGATACAGAACTAACCAGCGATGTTGCTTTTTCGACTGAAATCAAGCCTTTGTTTTTTGCAACATAGCCGCCGTATCCAACTGCGCCGATAATCATTATCAATGCTAGTTTGCTGATGCCGCCAGTTTGTTTGCTTAAGGGTTTTCTTCCACAATAAGCTTTTTTGCCACGTAGAGCTGTGAAGGTTTTATTATTCATTATTATTCCCCTAATGGTTTTTACCACTAGAAGATATTATATTTCAACAAAGATTTACGCAGGATGAATGCATATTAATGCACGTATCCCTTTAGATTATTTTGGATTTTCGAAGAAAACGTAGGCTGTTGAATAATCACTAAATTCAAAATAGATTTTCTTTTTCTCATCGGCATCAATTACATTATTCAAATTTGTATCCATAAAACCGTATCCATATCTATAGGGGCGATCTTTATCGTTACTGGTTCCCAGGGCAGTAGTTAGTTTATCTATTTCCATAAATCGTTTTACCAGGGTATTGCCAGCATAAATTTCCAGAATGCCGTCGGTTCCTGTCCAGTTATTAAATGCCCTGCCGATTTGATTTTGACTCTCCTGTGTACAAGCACTCAGTGTAAGTACACTAATTAAAACTAATAGCTTAAGTTTCATCGTCTATCTCCTATAATAAGTTGCATGATACTTTACTATGTCCATGATCCCATGTGTAGCTGGTGCTGGGGTTTTAGCCCTACCTGGCAAAAAATTCGAACTGCTTTGCAAAACGAGGTGGAAATTAAATACCTATTAGGCGGGCTCGCGCCTGATTCAAATGAAGAAATGCCTGCGTCAATGCAGCGTGATATTGCAGGCTACTGGAAAAAAATCCAACAGCATATTCCCGGTACAGAATTTAATTATGATTTCTGGCAGAAATGTTCGCCGAGGCGCTCTACCTATCCTGCCTGTCGTGCGGTTATTGCTGCCCGCAAACAGAACCCTGAAATAGAACTGGCGATGATCGAAGCAATCCAGAAAGCCTATTATCTCAATGCCCAGAATCCTTCTAATGACGAAACCTTAATCGCACTTGCAGAATCACTTAAACTTGATAAAAAGCAGTTCGCAGATGATTTGAATAGCGGTGAAACCCAACAGCAATTAGAAAAGGAGATGATTTTCGCAAGGCAGATTGGCGCACGTGGCTTCCCCAGTATGATTCTGGAAAAAGACGGGCATTATCAGTATATTCCACTGGATTATAATAACCCTGAAGCAGTTATTAGTTATATCCGAGAAACTCTTTAGAAGCGATATTTTTAGACCCTCCCCCCTACTTTTAGGCACTTTTCTCTAATTATCAATCAGGATTGACCTGATTCAGGTAAATATTTATCCCATTCAACCGTATTATTACCAATAGCAAAGAAAAACGGATTCAGTAAAGTATCCTTAGTGTTGTACAACAGCGGTGACATATCTGTTTTTACGAGTTTCCCACCTGCTTCATTCACAATACAATGCGCCGCCGCCGTGTCCCATTCTGAAGTTAGCCACAGCCTTGGATAACAGTCCGCTGTACCTTCAGCAACCATGCACATTTTCAAAGAACTGCCCATACTGAGCAGATCATATTCTCCTCTGTCGGCTTTATAATTTTCTAGAAATTTTGTCATCGCCTCTCCTGAATGCGAGCGGCTTCCAACAAAAATGGTCATATCTTTGGGCAATTCCCGCGCATGAATCTGCTTAGCCGGAGCTACGGAATCTGAACCTTCTTGTTTAAAACTACCATGGCCCTCACTGGCAAAATAGCTCACACCGAGTGCTGGTGCATAGACCACACCCAATACTGGTTTATGCTGATGAATCAATGCAATATTCACAGTAAAACTATCACGACGTTTAATGAATTCTTTGGTGCCATCCAAAGGATCAACCAGCCAGTATGTCTCCCTCGAGGCTCGCTCGGTAAAAGGCTGGTTTGCCGATTCTTCAGAAAGAATATGGTATGGCGGGCTTAGCTTTTTTAGCTCACTTTTGATATGAACGTGTGCTGCAAGGTCTGCTGCAGTTACTGGAGAGTCATCTGCCTTGATTTCGATATCAAAATCTGCTGCATAAACCTCCATTATTTTTTCGCCTGCTTCAATTGCAATTCGGCGTACTCCAGGGAGTAAGCTGACTAGATTGTCATTATTCATTAGAATCCAACTTTTTAAGTTTTAGGTAAATACTGTTTCATCAGGTACAGGGCTGCAATACTTCGTCCTTCATTAAAATCATCGCGTTCGAGCAAGGCATCAATCTCACTGATCTTCCAGGGTACTACTTCAATCTCTTCTGGTTCATCACCGGGTTCGCGGTGCTCTGTTAAATCCTCAGCGAGAATAATATTGGTGATATGCCCCAAATAACCTGGTGCGAGACTTATGCTTTTTAACAGTGTTAGCTTAGCTGACTCATAGCCAACTTCTTCCATGATTTCACGATTGGCGGCATCGAGTATTGCTTCGCCCGCTTCTACTTTTCCCTTTGGAAACCCGAGCTCATAGCGATCGGTTCCTGCTCCATATTCTCGAATCAATAGAATACTGTCACCATCGTCACTTCGCAGAACCGGAACAATAAGCACCGCTCCAACGCCGCTACTTACGAGCCTTTCAAATTGACGCTTTTCGCCATTGGCAAACTCCAGGTCTAGTTCTTCAATTTTAAACAAACGGCTAGTTGCAACGACTCTCGTTTGGTGTATTGTTGGTTTCTGTTTCATGTTAAGGAGTCTACCTCTTGGCGCGCGCAATTCCCATTGATTGGCAAAACATTCGTACCGTTTTTCTGGATATGGATGGCACTTTACTGGATTTACATTTTGATAATCATTTCTGGCTTGAGCATATGCCAAAACGCTACGCCGAAAAACATAGTATTTCAATTGAAAGTGCAAGCGAAGAGTTAAGACAGAAAACCTCAGTAATCGAAGGCTCGCTAGAATGGTACTGCCTTGATTATTGGCAGGACACTTTAGATATGGATATTGTCAGCCTTAAGCATGAGGTCGCAGAGCGCATCGCAATAAGAGAAAATGTTATCGAATTTCTGGATTATCTGCGCTCATTAGAAAAACGCGTGGTTCTCCTCACTAATGCGCATCAGAAAGCCGTTAAACTAAAATTCTCATATGCTGATATTGAGCATCATTTTGATCGTATAATCACCTCTCATGATCTTGGGCTGGCCAAAGAACAGACTGGATTCTGGAACGAGATGCACAAAATCGAAGATTTTGATGTTAACAGCAGTTTATTTATCGATGACAACCTGGATGTACTAAACGCCGCCAAACGTCATGGTATCAAGTATTTATTAGCTATCAGCCAGCCTGACTCGAAAAAGCCAGCGAAAGATACCAAAGGCTATACCGCCATTGAGTGTTACACGCAGCTTACCAATTAAAGAATTTACCCGGGCTCATCCAGTTGTTACCACTGCTATGATTACCCCCGAAAGGAAAGAACGAGCCAAAACCATTATTAGAATTATTTTTCCTTGGGCGGGTAGCATACAGTAACTGCTGTCTCTCAGCTTGTGGCAGGTCTTGTGCATTCTGTGCCTGCTCAAATATCTCCTCACGATTACCTTCATAGGTACGCACTTGTTTGTTGCCACTTGACCCGACAAAACGGACAATGGCTTGATATTTATCCTTGCTAATTTGCTTGATCGCCAGACCATTATATTCTTTGGGATTGGGTGTTTGCTGCGAGCCAATAGTCACTGGAATTTCCAGAATTCCACCTTTCCGGACTACTTTTATTTTTACCTCTCTGCCTGGTTTATCACTTCTAACAATTTTAATAAACTGTGCTGGATGATTCAGTTTAATATCATCATAAGCAAACATCACATCATAGAGCTTTAACTCAGTAGTCACCGCCGGCGAATCTGGCGCAAAGCTCTTTATCAAAACTCCCTGAGTAACGCCATTGGGTAATTGCGCACTGACTGCTGAAGGTAAAGTATCCACAGCGATTCCAAGATATCCTGAAAATTCATTAAATGGCTTTGTCTCCGGCACTGGATTACCCTGAGCACCAACAGGACGTTGTGGAGTCATTTGCGCATATGGATAAGGGTATGCTGGATTCTGAGGGTATGCTGGAATCTGAGGATATGCTGGATTCTGAGGATATGCTGGATTCTGAGGATATGCTGGATTCTGAGGATATGCTGGAATCTGAGGATATGCTGGAATCTGAGGATATGCTGGAATCTGGGGGTATGCTGTATTCTGAGGATCAGGTGGAAATAACAGGTTCTGCGCATAGCCGGTGCAAGTTACTAACAACAGATTTATCATTAGATTAATGGTTAAAAATATTTTCATGATTCACTCTTCACTGGTTGTCTTAAAATTAATTTTAACTAAATATAGGCATCAAGATTCTAATAAATATCAAGATATTGCAATTAAGCACACCCCCTACTTTTAGGCCTTTTTTGAGAAATCTAGCATACTTATGCTGTTTGAATATCAGCAGAATAAATCTCAGATTCGAGAAGAATCATGAAAAGACACGGTATTTTATCACATATTTTGCTTTACCTAGCTGGAGTATTTTATATAGTCGCCGGTTTAACCCTCAGCATTAATGTTTATGCAAAACAACGAAGTATGTTTTTTTGATGCAGATGGTAATCCAATATCATATGAAGTTTTGTTGAAGCTTAGTTTGGGCACTACTAAAACAGAAAAGAGAGAAACTGTTTCGGTTGAAAATACCAAAAGCACAGAAATAGCAGTCCCGAATAACAAAAAAATCCGTCTAATCCAGCATTTGAAGAAGAGTTATTGCATGCATTAAAACTGGTAACACGCAACGAGCCAACCAACTGTTAAAAATGGTTACTGTTGCACACAGCAAGCACAGGTGGTTCCAGATGACGCAAAGTTTTTGGTTAATTATGGCTTGAATCCCTCCCAGAAAATGGATAAAAACTGGACGCCTTTATATGGAACCTCAAGATATGGCCACTGGCAATTAGTTCAATACTATCTTTCTGTCGGCGTTGACACTGATATACGAAACTCTGATGGCAAAACTACATTAGGGTTGGCCCAGCACTTGCGTCATCAGAGTATAATTAAACTACTGTCTCCAGTGACAACAAGAAGCTCACTGAATTTTTCCAGATCAAATAGTCCTAGATAAGTTACAAAGAAAAAAAGTAAAAAAAACCTTAAATCTAAACAAAAAATAGTATTCTCTTTACTTACTGTTCTTTGACCACAAGTGAACATAACTGTTCGCGGATAGCTTTGTACGTGTCATTTTCGTAATCAGTAATGTGATTAAAAGCGATAACCGGATAATGGCTGCGATTTCGTAAATCAGTTAAATTATCCATGTTGCTATCAAATACCGCCTCCATAGGATTATTTAAAACCAACGCTATTAATTTCAATCCTCGGCTCTCAATCGCTTCAACACTCAATAAAGCTTGATTAATACAGCCCAGGCGGTTCTCAACCACGAGTAATACGGGCAAGCCTAAAGCAATCGCTAAATCAGCATTTAAACCATCAGAACATAATGGTGAATAGAATCCACCTGCGCCTTCGACATACAGAAAATCTTTATCATCTACATCTTTTAGACACTGCTGATGAAGCTGATCTATGGATAAGGTTTTACCTTCTATCGAAGCTGCTCTGTCAGGTGAGATTGCAGCTTTAAATCGATTGGGGCAGATAGATTCCAAATCTTTTGTTTTATCGGCCGCATTTGCTAATATCCAGGCGTCATTTTGTTTTAAATCATCATTCCAGCCTGATTCAACTGGTTTTCTTGTCACCACTTCTATGCCTTTTTCTTTTAGCGCCTGAATCAGGTGTCTTCCCACCCATGTCTTGCCCACATTGGTATCGGTAGCGGTAACAAATAGACCTCTCATTTTATCTCAATACCTGTTCTGCCATCTTCACCATAAAGAATACTTGTAGCTTTGCCAATGATTTGGTTACTGGAAATAGCGCCAATAATCCTGCTGTCATTACTACTGTCTCTATTATCTCTCATCACAAATAACTTACCTATTGGCACGATAATCTCCGGCATGCTTTGCGAATATTGAGTGTGCTTATTTTTCTCTTTGACATATGGTTCGGTAACAATCTGATTATTGACAATTACTTCACCCTTCTCGACTTTTATCTTATCACCTGATACTGCTACAACGCGCTTTATATACGGTATTTTTTTGTTGGAGTCATTGGATATATAACTATTAAAAACGATTACATCCTTTCTTTTCGGCAGATTTCTTAGGTAGGCGGTACTTGATATAAATATATAATCTCCTGGGATCAATACCGGCTTCATCGACCCACTAGGGATACGATAAATATCAACGCCAAAAATTCTTGCGCGGATACTATCGGAATTTATCTTATAGAGGTTTATAAGATATAAAGCGACTGGCAATCCTATTATAATGACCGAAGCAATGATTAAGGCATTAACGGGCTTAAAAATGATCTTAATCAATTGTAATAAATATGGCATTGCTATAATTTTAGCAATAAAAATCAATTCAGTTCAGATAAAGGTATAACTATGTCCACTCCTGATATCAAAGCCGCAGTAAAAGATTATCTTCTTGGTTTACAAGACTCTATCTGTAAGCAGCTTGAACTTGAGGATGGAGGATCGTTGTTTGAAGAAGACTCCTGGACACGTTCTCATGACCCCGAAAAACCCGGAATGCATGGTGGCGGACGCACACGGGTCTTGGTAGATGGCAATGTCATAGAGCAAGGTGGAGTTAATTTCTCTGATGTGCGTGGTGATAAAATGCCTGCTTCGGCCACCGCGAATAGACCCGATCTGACTGGGCGCTCATTTCATGCTATGGGCGTATCACTGGTGATCCACCCGAAAAACCCGTATGTACCGACTTCACATGCCAATGTGCGCTTTTTCATCGCAGAAAAAGAAGGGCAAGATCCCGTCTGGTGGTTTGGTGGAGGTTATGATTTAACTCCGTATTACGGCTTTGTTGAAGACTGCCTGCATTGGCACAGAATCGCAAAAGAAGCGTGCTCACCTTTTGGTGATGAGGTTTATGATAAATACAAAAAATGGTGTGATGAGTATTTTTATTTGAAGCACCGTGATGAACAACGTGGCATTGGTGGATTATTTTTTGATGATTTAAACGAATGGGGCTTTGATAAATCATTTGAGTTTTTGAAGGCAGTTGGCGATAGCTATATAGCAGCTTATCGTCCCATAGTTTCACGTCGAAAGTCGTTAGCATATGGTGAAAAAGAAAGAGACTTTCAGTTATATCGGCGTGGTAGATACGTCGAATATAATCTAGTTTATGATCGAGGCACACTTTTTGGCTTACAATCTGGCGGACGTACTGAGTCAATATTGATGTCTATGCCACCACTAGTGAAATGGAAATATAACTGGCAGCCAGAGGAAGGGTCTGATGAGGCCTTACTTTATAATCACTACCTTAAGCCTAGAGACTGGATTAATCCTTAAATTATTGTTTATTGATTAGTGTTAGTGCACGGCTAGCGTTGATAAGTCCATCACCAAACTCAGGATCACGTCCCGGCTTGCCTAAATCCACTGCAGTTTCAGTAAGAGCTTTTGATATATTCTTGCTACCCTTCTGGGAAAGCAATAAGGCCACGACTCCACTAACGTGTGCCGAGGAGATTGAAGTACCCGTAGCTAATTTATATTTGCCATCTGGAGCAATAGTAAGGATATCAACGCCCGGAGCTGCATAATCAATGAAATTACCTTTGTCCGCCATACTAAATAACTTCTGATTCTCATCTATTGCTGTAGCAGTCAGTACACCAGGTATCAAGGCAGGGTAAATAGTGCTACCCCAATTACCTCCATTTCCAGCTGCAGCGATTACTGTGATTCCTTGCTCAACAGCTTTTTTTACCATCTTTTCTACAAGCGAGTCTTTGCCGCCAGTAAAACTCAAATTGATAACATCAGAATTGTGCTGGATACAGGCGTCAATGGCCTTTGCAACATCTGAGGATGAGCCCTTCAAACTACTAGGATGTGATTTTTCAGCTCGAAAAGCTCCTATAGCATACAATTTCGCTTTTGGAGCAATACCAATAAATGGATTTTGACTGACTAAAACTCCAGCGACAGAGGTCCCATGCAACATCGATACTGTATTTTTTGGATCGATATCAAATAGATCTAATGTTTCGATAAAAGCAGTAGACAAAGATGGGTGAAATATATCAATAGGTGTATCGACCATACAGACCGTGATGCCCTTTCCCTTGGTGGTTTCATGCACAACCCGAACACCTGTTTCATCCATAGAGTAGGCATTTCGAAATGATGTAATGGCTGGCCTGAAAATATTATTAGTAGCGGCTTCAACACTTTTCTCTTTTTTATTAATAGACTCACTTAATCTAAGCGGATTTTGACCATTTGTTTTTGCAACCACAATTCCTGTATTTACAGAGGAAAGAACACTTTTACTGGCTGTTTTTAAATTGTATTTCTGGGTAATTTGATTTATCTTGCTGCCTTTATCAGCAGGATAAAGCAGTACAACTTCATCTTTAACAAAGTTAGTGCGTTCGGGTTTTTTAGTTGGTGGCTCATAAATAAAGTCAAAGTAGAGTGGTTCGACGTTATCACCCTCTAGAAGGTAATTCTGCGCACTGACAGAATTAGCCACAGTCGTGGCCAATAAAAAACCCGTTATAGAGAATAATCTAAAAATCTTCACCAACAAACCACACTAATTCTTTTTGAGCCATAAGAGTTTCAATAAGCTCTTTTGTTTTAACTTTATCTAGCTTTTTATTTAAGCTTACTCTATATATGCCTTTTTTACTGGGCACAGCTTCAATTTTTTCAAGTTTATCTTTAAAAGCAGGAAAACCACGAAGATCTTCTGGGCTCCCATTAAAACCCACTAATAATACAGTAGTTGAAGCTACCTCGTTCACTTCGGGATTAACAGCAGAGGCTGTTGTAAATTTGCTCTGCTCGGTAATCTGACCTTGATTAAATAATGGAGCAACAAATGCCATTAGTACAGCAACTAATATTGCTGCACTGGCAAAGCCTGAATACTGCCAGATACCTAGATCTGCTGGAATCCAGGATTTTAGTGCGCGTTTAAATATACCCGCAAAGCCTATGTTTACCTGATGGTTATCTGTTTGATTAACCGCTATTGAATCAATTTGATTCAATACACTTTTGAGCCTTTCGTCCATCGGTTCAAGCACAGATAAATCGAGAAGTGATTTATCTTCCGAAACCAGGCGCTTTATCTCAAGCTCCTGATCCAGCAGCTTTTGTAGCTCAGGATATTTTAATAAGGCCTGTTGAAAATAAGCTTGTTCCTCAGCAGAAGTTACACCAATAGCAAACCATGGCAGAAGTTCTAATGCCTTTTTTGGTAAATGATTATTTTTAGTATTTGTATTCATTACTAGTTACTTAATAGATCTGCATTTTCAAGAAGTGATTTAAGATGCTTTCTTGCATAAAACATCCTCGTTTTAACAGTATTTTCTGAAACATCTAACATTTTAGAAATTTCTTTTATGGAAAGCTCACGGAAGTAGACCAACTCAATAACTTCTCTATGTTTCTTGCTTAGCTTCCCGATGTCATCAACTATTTTTTGATCTCGCTCTGAGACCATTACTTCATCATCTGGCAATAGATCTGTATCCTCTAAATTTAATTGTCCAAAATCATCATCCTGTAGTATTTCTTTATTCTTCCTTAGGTAACCAATCATCCTGTATCTTGCAATCGAATGAATCCACGTTGAGGGCTGTGATAAACCAGAAAAACTTCCTGCCGATTTCCATACCTCAATTAGTGCTTCATCTGCCATATCAGCAGCAAGTGCAACATCATTTTTCAACATACGGCTACAAAACTTAATTAGCCTTGGTTGATAGCTTTTATATAACTCTGTAAAAGCATTGCGGTCGCCATCAGCAATTTGTTTTAACAAAATAGTATCAGCGCATCCTCTATCTTCTACTGGTTGTTTACTATTTCTCAATTATGCTTCCGTTTATTCTGTAGTTACTGGTTGTAAATATGTTCAAAATTAATATTTTGTTAATAAATTTAAAAAAGTGACAATTTAACACAAAAAAATGAACCTAATTAAATGAATTGCCACTTAGTGAGCGTGAGTGAGTCATGTTGGGCTTGATAGAAGGGGATTCTTAACCAACTTATTCAAGAGCATTATCTAGCGGGTTGCTCTTTACAAACTCCCTCGCAACTTTAGGCGGACTTTATGTCCGCTTTTTTTTGTATATCTATTTTTCATCAGTGCTTTTCAGCATACAATAATGACTCAACTCTCAAATACTTCATGTAATTATGCAAAATCCAACCAGTTTAGGGTTCGTAATGGATCCTATAAGCTCTATCAATATAAAAAAAGATAGTACATTTGCAATGATGTTAGAAGCTCAGCGAAGAAATTATTCGCTGTTTTATTTGACACAGTCAGATTTGTTTCTAAAAGATGGTATTGTTTTCGCAAGTATGTCTGCGGTAAAAGTTATTGACGATGCTAATAACTGGTATGTATTAGAAGAACCTCAAGTAAGACCATTACATGAACTTTCCAGCGTACTAATGCGAAAAGATCCACCATTCGACATGGAATACATTTATTCCACCTATTTACTTGAATTAGCGGAAAAAGCTGGATGTTTGGTAATCAACCGACCTAACAGTGTTCGATCTGCAAACGAAAAATTATTTACCGCCTGGTTTCCAAGCTGCTCGCCTGAAACATTAGTTACTAGAGACATATCCCGGATTAAAGCTTTTCATGATGACCTTAAACATATCGTGGTTAAACCGTTGGACGGCATGGGGGGCTCGATGGTTTTCCAAATACTTGAAGGTGATGCAAATAGAAGTGTGATTCTTGAGGCTGTTACCCAAAATGGCAGTCGAACCATCATGGCACAGCGTTTTTTACCAGAGTTCAAACAAGGTGATAAACGCATTTTACTGATTAACGGCAAACCGTTTCCTCATGGTTTGGCTCGAATACCTGCTGAAGGTGAAAGTAGAGGAAACTTAGCTGCAGGAGCCAGTTCTATAGGCGTCGATCTGACCGAACGTGAATATGAAATTTGTGACATTGTTGGTCCGAAGCTTAAAGAGATGGGTTTGATGTTTGTTGGGCTTGATGTCATTGGCGATTATTTGACTGAAATAAATGTTACCAGTCCGACTTGTATTCGTGAACTGGATACAATCTATTCAGCGAATATTGCGGGCTTATTGATGGATGAAATTCAATCAACACTATCAGAGGCCCAACAATGAAAACACGCGTAAAATGGCTAGATAATATGAGTTTTGTCGGTGAGTCCGACAGTGGACATTCTATCGTAATGGACGGACCACCGGAACATGGCGGGAGAAATTTAGGCGTACGCCCAATGGAGATGTTATTACTTGGCTTAGGAGGTTGCTCATCATTTGATGTTGTTTCAATGCTGAAAAAGAGCAAGCAGGATCTAGTGGGTTGTGAAGTAGAAATAAGCGCTGAAAGGGCCGAAACAGAACCGAAGGTATTTACCAGAATACATCTGCATTTCGTGATTTCAGGCAAGGACCTGTCAGAAAAAAAAGTTGTGCGAGCTATTGAACTATCCGCAGAAAAATATTGCTCTGCTTCCATCATGCTTGGTAAAATAGCTGAAATCACACATGATTATGAGTTAATTGCATTATAAGCCCACCAATCACCTGTAATGATTGAATTAATCTGAGTTTTGGCATACATTCCACCGCAAACAAACGGTCCAATAACAATACTAATTTTTATCGTTTGCTCTAATGGGGATTTCAAATGATCTTTAACAGAAATGATATTATCACATTGTGTGTGTGTTTCTGCATCAATAGCAATGTATATGCAAAAACAAATAGCGCTAACCTAAATAAAGATTTAGAGCAGGCTTATAATCTACTCATTGTAAAAGCCCCCGGTTATCGCGCAGCCTCCAAGAATTCTAACAAACATCTGAGTGTGGTTAAGCATGCCAAAAACCAAATTCACAAAAAATATCGATGTGGAGGTAGCAGCCCGCAAACAGGGTTTGATTGCAGCGGATTAATGCAATATGCCTATAAATCAGCCAAAATCAATTTGCCAAGAACTGCTACCGAACAGTATAAGGCGACCAAACGTGTGCCTATAGCCAAAATGAAAATTGATGATTTGATCTTTTTTCATACTCGTAGAACTCGCGCCCGAGTAAATCATGTAGGTCTCTATCTGGGGAGCGGCAAGTTCATCCATGCGCCGCGAAAAGGCAAGCGTGTTTCAATTGCCAACTTGAGTCATTACTGACTCAGAAAAGCGATCGGTGCTGGGCGCGTCTGAGTTTATTAGTTTGCTGGAGTCACGGGCGCGACAGGAGTCGAGGGCATTACAGAAGTTGGCTCAGTAACAGTTTCAACTGTTGGCGCTTCAGTAGCAGTAGGCATATTCTCAGTCGTACTAGGTGAACTGATGATTGGTGCTTCTGTTGAAGCTGCTGGCTCACTTGGACTATCCATTTCTTCTGTTTTTGCAGGCTCCAGCACATCTTCAGTTTTCATCTCAGTTGTTACTGTAGCTGGTGGCACTGCTGTCTCATTAGTCTTATCAATATTCATAGGCATTCCAAAAATCATCGCATTGCCTTCAACTGCTGGCCTCATGGCCATAAATACAAATACAGTAATTGCAAATGCTGTAAAAATCAAAGCGCCAATAAAGTTATTCGATAATTTCATGATTTCAATCCTGTTGGGAAATAGTTCTTGGTATCTTAGCATTGATACTGATGCATGCAAGTAGAGTACTTGTATAGTAATTAAAAAGACACCCCTCCACTTTTAGACAGTTTTTAACGATTAAGTCGTTCTAGCAAGAGAGTAGTTAGCCAAATCCGTGAGCGCCGTTTTGTATTCACTATCAGTTAGAAATATCAGACATTCGTTGGCTAGTTGAGTTTCTTTTTTAGCAGCTTCAGTGGTGTATTCTAACGACTTGGTTTTCTCGATAATTGCCATTATTTGATCAATAAATTCAAGTCCGCCGTCTTCAATGGCGCGTTTGATTAATAATGCGTCTTCTTTTTCGCCATTGGCTTCACTGACACTTAAGGCATAAATAAGTGGCAGTGTTGGCTTTCCCTCGGCCAAATCATCACCCACATTTTTACCCATTTCTTCACTGCCTGCGCTGTAATCTAAAATATCATCGACTAACTGAAATGCCGTACCAAGATGCACACCATATTTGGCAACGACAGCTTCTTGAATTTTAGGTAAACCAGAAAGTACTGCACCTAGCTGACAGGCGGCTTCAAACAACTTGGCAGTTTTAGAGTAGATCACCTCGAAGTATCGCTCTTCACTGGTATTAGAATCATTAATATTCAATAGTTGTAGCACTTCGCCTTCTGCTATGGTGTTTGTGGTATTCGCCATGATTTGCATAACCCGCATCTGATCCACATCAACCATCATTTCAAACGCACGAGAGTATAAAAAATCTCCCACTAATACTGCCGCCTGATTTCCCCAAACATTATTCGCAGTTTCTTTTCCACGTCGCATATCTGATCCATCAACCACATCATCATGCAATAAAGTAGCCGTATGAATAAATTCAACAATTGCGGCAATATCTACATGTTTATCACCACCGTAACCACAGGCACGAGCCATAAGCAGGGCGAGCATCGGCCTTAGCCTTTTTCCGCCGCTATTAATTATGTACTGGCTTAATTGATTGACAAGAGCAACGTCTGATTTGAGCCTTCGCTTGATTAATGCGTCGACCGCCTGCATATCGGCTTCAACCAAAGTTTGTATTTTTTTATAGTCCACGCAATATTATTTAACTCTTTATTTGAACAGCGAATGCTAGGTAGATGGAGCTTAAGTGTCAAGGTTCGGACAATAAAAACATCACACATTTATTAAATTGAATCAGATGCATTTAGTGTTTGACTGATGATCAATCTAAATGTAGAATTTCGCGGCTTAAAATAGAATAGTTAACGGTTGATAACAGAGGTTGAAAAAATCTGTATCAGCCGAATTACAGAGGTTACTAAAAATGGCACATAAAAAAGCAGCGGGTAGTACTAGAAACGGTCGTGATTCTAATGCAAATCGTCTTGGTGTAAAGCGCTTTGGTGGTCAGAAAGTTTTAGCAGGAAGCATCATTGTTCGCCAACGTGGAACGCACTTTCACCCAGGTACAAATATGGGTTGTGGCAAAGACCACACATTATTTGCTAAAACAGATGGTGTTGTACTTTTCGAAGTAAAAGGCCCGAAAAACCGTAAATTTGTAAGTATCGTAGCGGCGTAATTACCAAATAATTTTATAGAATTGCAAAACATCGTAATTTCTAAAAAGCCCCGCTAGTCGGGGCTTTTTTATTGCTGACTACTATTCGCTTAGTAGATATTATTTTCTAATGGAATCAGATAGACTCAAACCATGAAATTCGTAGATGAAGCTGTTATATCAGTAAAAGCCGGAGATGGAGGGAACGGTTGTGTCAGTTTTCGTCGTGAAAAGTATATTGAATTCGGCGGTCCAGATGGCGGTGACGGTGGTGACGGTGGCAGTGTATATTTGCAGGCTAACAAAAGCTTAAATACACTCGCAGACTTTAGGCATGTGCGTTTTTACGAGGCCAAACGCGGCGAAAATGGATTCAGTCGCAATAAGACCGGTGCCAAAGGCGAAGACAAGATTATTCAAGTACCGATTGGCACTATGATATATGTCGAGGATACCGACGAACTCATTGGTGATCTAACAAAAGATGGGGAGATGATAAAAGTGGCACAAGGCGGTTTTCATGGCCTTGGAAACCTACGCTATAAGAGTTCAGTAAATCGTGCTCCGCGCCAATCTAAACCAGGCTCAGAAGGTGAAACACGCAGTTTACGTTTAGAAATGAAAGTGCTTGCTGATGTTGGTTTACTAGGTCTGCCCAATGCAGGGAAGTCCACACTTATCAGAAGTGTCTCATCAGCACACCCAAAAGTTGCGAATTATCCATTCACGACACTTTACCCAAACCTTGGAGTAGTGAGTGTCGGTGTGGATCAGAGCTTTGTAATAGCAGATATCCCTGGGATTATTGAAGGAGCCGCAGAAGGTGCGGGACTGGGTATTCAGTTCTTAAAACATCTCTCGCGCACGAGCTTATTGTTACACGTGGTTGATGTAGCACCGATAGATGAATCCGAAGATCCAGTTCATTCGGTTCGCATTATTGAAAATGAATTACAAAAATATAGCGCCGAATTAGGACAGCGTGATCGCTGGTTAGTCCTGAATAAAATTGATTTGCTGCCTGCTGATAAGCAACAAGCACATTCCGATGATATTGTTAAACGACTAAATTGGAAGGGTAAAGTCTTTATGATTTCTGCCGCAACAGGGTTAAATACCAAAGAACTGACGAAGCAAATAATGCAATCGATTGATGATCAAGCCTATCTGTTGGAGCAAGAGCAAAAACAAGGCGAAGATACTCATAATCCTGAATAATCAGACATGAGCCGGACTAAATACACGCAACAAGCGAAACGCTGGGTAATAAAAATTGGTAGTGCACTGCTAACCAAAGATGGCAAAGGCCTGGATTATGCCGCGATTGAAGACTGGGCTGAGCAAATTGCACAACTTCGTCAACAAGGTTTAGAAATAATTCTTGTATCATCAGGCTCCGTGGCGGAAGGCATGAGCCGCATGGGCTGGACTAAACGCCCAACAGAATTGGCGGGACTGCAAGCTGCGGCTGCAATTGGACAAACAGGCCTTATCGAGGCATACGAAAACCAGTTTAAAAAATACAAGATTCAAGCCGCGCAAATCTTGCTCACGCACGATGACGTGAGTAACCGCAAGCGCTATCTGAATGCGCGCAATACACTGAGAGCCTTATTAAAATTTAAAGCGCTTCCAATCATCAATGAAAATGACACGGTAGCCTTGGAAGAAATGCGCCTTGGTGATAACGACACGCTTGCTGCACTAGTTGCAAACCTCGTAGAAGCTGATCTGTTGGTTATACTAACCGACCAGCAGGGCCTGTTCACTAAAGACCCTCGATATAACGCCGACGCCGAATTAATTAGTGAAGAATCTGCAAGCAACACCGATTTGCATGGCTATGTAGGTGATATCTCAACTTCGCTGGGAAGTGGTGGAATGCTAACCAAACTCACTGCGGCACAACGTGCGGCACGTTCAGGTTGTGCCACGGTAATTGCATCTGGAAGAGAGGCCAATGTACTCAAGCGTATCGTTGAAGGTGAAATAATAGGCACTTTATTAAAACCTGACGATTCCCAGTTCACCGCACGCAAGCAGTGGATTGCTGGACAGGTTCAGGCTACTGGAACACTATATCTAGATGAAGGCGCAAGTAAAGCGATTCTAACCAATGGAACGAGCCTGTTACCAATCGGTGTAGAAAAGGCACAAGGCAAATTCAAACGCGGCGATGTGGTAGATTGCAAAAACCACGCAGGTAAAATTATTGCACGTGGATTAATAAATTATTCTGATTCAGAAGTAAATCTTTTGGCGAAGCAACCTAGCAACAAGATCACTGAAATACTCGGTTATATGGGAGAAACGGAACTGATTCATCGAGATAATTTAGTGGTTTTGTAGAATTTCGACCGTATCACAAGATAGTACGACACTCCTCGATCTTTAAGCGGTATTTCAATTCAAACTAATAATACTGTTCTGAGGACACATGGCCAGGCTTGTGGTTTAAGTGCCGTTCCATACCGCGTTCTTTTAAAACTGCCTTGGTATCTTTCAACATGCCGCTATTACCACAGAGCATCACATGTGAATTTTCTTTACTGATCTCCAGGCCCGCCATTGCTTCCAACTCACCATTTTCTATGAGTGCTGGAATACGGCCTTTGAGCGCGCCCTGATGGTCTTCGCGACTGACAATTGGAATAAACTGAAATTTGCCAGGATGCTCATCCGCGAACGACTTAATTAAGTCTGCATAGCAGAGTTCATTAGCATGGGGAACGGCATGTACCAATATAATTTTCTCAAAACGCTGCCATGCCTCGGCAGTTTTCAGCATCGACAAATATGGGCCAATACCAGTGCCTGTCGACTTCATCCAGAGGTGTTTAGCCTCGGGGACTTGCGACAGTACGAAAAAGCCCACACAAGGTTGAGCGATTTCAACTGTATCTCCAGGCTTGAGTGCCGCTAGGCCATTTGAAACTTTACCTCCGGAAACGGTATTGAAATAGACCTCGCCATATTTTTCATCCGGCGTATTTAGCAATGAATATGGATTTGCAAATTTATCTAACTCACCCTCATCATTTTTAACTTCAACCTGCAAACGCGCGAATTGTCCTGCTTTAAACGGCAATAGTTTTGATTCAAAAATCAGCGCAAAATGCCGATCTGTGAGTCTGCGGTTTTCAATAACCGTTGCTGGAATCCAATTCGCTGCCATTTCTGCCTCTAGTAATTATAAAAAGACACCCCCCACCTTTTATGCTGTTTTTGGGGTGCTGAACTTTACAATTTATTCAGGAACAAAATTGTCCACAGAAGATGACCCGTCGCCTAATAAGAATTTTTCCATTTCTTCCTCAAGAAACTTGCGATCTTTTGGGTTGATTGGTGATAACCGATATTCATTCAATAACATAGTCTGATGATTTACCCATCCTTGCCATGCTTCTTTTGATATGTTTTCATAAATCTTCTGACCTAAATCACCAGGGTACGTCAACATATCCAGTCCTTCTGCTTCTTTGCCGAGCTTTATGCAATTAACCATTCTTGCCATTTTTCTATCCCTTATTTCTAATAACTAAATTATTTAAAAGTGTTGTCACGGGGGCTGCAAGCCCCCCATTGAATTCTGTATGAATGTTATACCAGAGGCTATCTTCATTCTCCATCACCCTCAAGTTAATGGGGGTTTTGGTGTCAAATATCAAGGGCTGAATGTGCAAACGGAAATGACTAAAGGCATGACTCAAAACAGCGAGTTCTTCGGTAACCTCTAATTCTTCACCAGAATAGTCGTGCAGCCATTGCTCTGCATCTCCTATTCTCTCAAACTGTGGAAAGCACCATAAGCCACCCCAGATGCCTACAGGCGGTCGTTTTTGCATCAATATTGCTTTATCCTGATTTCTTAAAATCAACATTATAGTATGCCTTTCAGGCAATACTTTTTTGGGTTTCTTGCCGGGAAAGTCGGCTTGCCTTGCATCTTTGTAGGCAATGCAATCTTCCTGAAGCGGGCAATTCAAACATTGCGGATTACTGCGCGTGCATAATGTCGCGCCTAAATCCATAATCGCCTGCGTATAATCCGCATTACGCTTTGTTGGTGTGGTTTTCTCTGCCAGTGCCCAGAGTTTTTTCGACACATCCGACTTACCCGGCCAACCTTCAACTGCGAAAACTCGACTGAGAACTCGCTTCACATTGCCGTCCAGAATTGGCTCCGCCTGATGACTCGAGATGGATAATATCGCTGCCGCGGTTGAACGCCCGACTCCCTTCAGCGATTGCATGGTTTCTAAATCTTGCGGAAAATCGCCATTAAATTTATCGCACACCATTTTTGCTGCGTCGTGAATATTGCGCGCCCGTGCATAATAACCCAAACCCGACCAATGTTTGAGAACCTCGTCCTGCTGTGCATCTGCAAGTATTTGTACCGTTGGAAAGGATTCCATAAACGCATGAAAATAGGGAATCACCGTTTTTACCTGCGTTTGCTGCAACATAATTTCGGAGATCCAAACACGGTAGGGATTAATCTCTTTTTGCCACGGTAAATCTTTGCGTCCGTGGCTATTAAACCAATACAGAATTTTATCAGCAAAATTTAATTGTGAATTTTTTACGTTAATCTTCTTCGGCATCTTGTTTGAATAAGTATTGGTAGCATTCAATGTTACTGTCTTTAGCTAACGCAGGGTTATTTGTTTGCTCAAACCCATAACTTTCATATAATGATTTTGCCGATTTCATGCTTGGCAATGTTTCTAAAAGAAACTTCGTATACTGCATGCATTTTGCAAAAAAAATTGCATTATTTAATAGTGCTTTTCCAGTACCTTTGCTGCGTTTATCTTGGCGAACATACAATCGCTTTAATTCTGCCTCATTGCTTTTACCCATTCTCTTGCGAATTGCAACACAGCCGATTGCATCTGCACTATCAGTATAAATACCCTTCGGTGAGGCATAACAACCGGGCAATGAAGCGAGTTCGTCTTCAAAACCACGAAAAAAACAGTCTTCATTTACAGCTTCTTGATATTCGCGAAATAATTCACGGACGATAAATAGTTGATCTGTCTGAGCTTCATAATTTGCATTCAGGTCGCCTTCCTTGATAGAAGGAGTTTAAGTCTGGTTTAAAAATTCCCCACTCTGATGCTTCCACATCATCGAATATCTGCCATCCTTTTCAAGTAATTCTTGATGCGTTCCTTGCTCAATAATTTTTCCATTCTCCAGTACTAAAATGCGATCCATGCGCAGTATTGTCGATAAACGATGTGCGATCACAATCGCTGTCTTGTTAGATATTAACTCAAAAATTGCTATTTGAATTTGTTTTTCTGTGATTGAATCGAGCGCACTCGTAGCCTCATCCAATACTACTATTGGCGCATCTTCCAGAAAAGCGCGTGCCAGTGCAATGCGTTGCTTTTCGCCACCCGACAACTTTACCCCGCGTTCGCCCACCATGGTATCGAACTGCTCAGGTAGGTTCTGGATGAATTCTAAGCTGCCGGAATCTTTTGCTGCCTGCTGCAAACGCTCTTCACTGACAGTTGCATCAAGGACTATGTTGTCACGCACGGAGCGGTGAAATAGTTCAGGCTGTTGCGGCACCAGCGATATCTGATTTCTCAATGATTCGAGGGTGAAGTCATTGGCATTTTGCCCATCAAATAGAATCTCGCCTTGTTGTGGTTCAAAAAAGCGGAAGAGAAGTTTTGTGAGGGATGTTTTTCCCGATCCAGAATGCCCAACCAGGGCAATTTTTTCTCCCGCTTTTATCTTTAGTGTAAAGTCTTCGAATAAACAACTATTGGACTTTTCATTACCTGCGTAGGCAAAATTCACCTTTTTGAAAAGAATTTCACCTTTACTGATAATTAGATCTTTTGCATCAGGACTATCTTCTTCAACGTCATCATTGATAAAAACCGCAGCCATTTCTGATGCATCAGCAAGTGCGGTGAAAAAATTACGAAAGTTACGTCCAAATTCCCACAAACGCTGCACCAGGATCAACAAAATAGATTGAAACAATACAAACTCACCCACATTGAACAAGCCCTGTTGCCACTTGCCTATCATTAAATACACAAGTATCAGCTCGATGCCCATAGTCAGAATGCCCTGCACTGCAAATGACACAAACATTAATATCCAGGCAATCTTCTTTTTCTGATAAGTTGCATCTGCCTTATAATCAATATTACTCTGCTCAAATTGTTCTAGGGCAAAGCTTTTTACGATAAAAATATTGCTGATTGCATCCGAATAGGCACCACCTAATTTAGAGTCTCGCTCGGCTACGGCTTTATCGAATTTAAGTTTCCAGACGGAATAACCAAGACTCCATGTAATAAAAACTACGACCCAAAGCAGAAAATAATAAGCGAATTCCGGATAATGTTGATAGAAAATGATAAACGCGATGCTGATACTGATAACATTTTGCACAAACTGGAAAATGAACCAGTCCATAATCACTTCATAGGCGCGCGAAAAACGCCCCGCCTGTTTGATCAAGCTACCAGAAAAATTATTCTCAAAGAAATCGAATTTTTGTCGCTTTAATACAGCAAAGCAGCGTTTTTCCAGCAGGTTTACGCCACCACCATCGACGGGGATAATACCGACTTCTAACACCCGCCATGAAAGCCAGATACCTGCATAAAACATCACCACCATCCAGAAGTTCTCTAGCATCATCGTGGTAGTTTCAGCGCTGTAACTCTGGGCAAAACCATTCGCGATATTTTTATAAAATACAGGCACATAAACGCTTAGCGTAGTTGCACTGATGACACCCAGCATTACCAATAAAAAGCCCCAGCGTTTTTGCCAGGTTATGCGTACGTATTCTTTAAAGATGGTTTTCATTGGCTAAGTGTACTTGATTAATAAAGATTAAAACCTCATATTAAAGCCTAAATTTAATGGAGTACCAAGACATGGGAACCGTGGCAAAAGTAGTTACACTTTACAAGCCTTCTACCTGGAAAGAGAAAGGACTTAAATGGACCATTGGTATGTTCTTTGTGACATTGCTGATATTGATTCTGCTCCTAATGTTTTACTGGAGCCGTGAACCAGCACGCTTTGATGTTAACACCCATACTCAGGAAGTGGCGGATGAAATCGGGGCACAGATTGTCACCGGCTTTACGACTACTGCTACTCTTTCGCACTTGATGCAAACCTTACTGGATAAATCCGGCGGATTTACCGAAAATGACCGCCTGCCTCCGGGCGTGGTTATGGATAATATGCCCAATTGGGAGTTCGGTGTGCTGGTACAAGCTCGTGATATGGCGTTGGCTTTGCGCAATGATTTAAGCCGCTCGCAATCACAGTCTACCGAAGACGAAGACCTGGTTAATACAGCCACAAAATTCCATACTGATAGTAATCTCTGGATCTTGCCACCGGCTGAAAGCCAATATAAAAATGGCATTAAAACGTTGAATAGCTATCTCTCCAGACTTTCTAAAACCAGCGCTAAAAATGCGCAATTTTATGCCCGTGCTGATAACCTTGTCGATTGGTTAGCTTTGGTAAAAAAACGTTTAGGATCTTTAGCCCAACGCCTCAGTGCAAGCGTTGGTAAAGAACAGTTAGATACCTCATTGGCAGGGGACTCAGAAGCCAGGCAGTCAACCCCCAGTGACTCTTCTAATTATGTGAAGACCGGCTGGTTTCAAATAGACGATGTATTCTTTGAAGCACGTGGTCAAACCTATGCCTTAATTCATTTATTAAGAGCGGTTGAAACCGACTTCGGTGATATTCTGCAAAAGAAAAATGCACTAGTGAGCCTGCGCCAGATTATTCGCGAACTGGAAGGCACCCAGCAAGCTATTTGGAGCCCTATCATTCTCAATGGTAAAGGCTTTGGTTTTGTAACCAATCACTCATTGGTTATGGCGTCTTATATTTCACGTGCTAATGCAGCCTTGATTGATCTTGAGACGTTATTGCAGCAAGGTTAAGAGCTGAAAAAAAGGCCAAAAGGTGGGGGGTTGTCTTTAAGCACACGTTTTTATAAGAGCCTTCATGCTTCTTTTTTAAACGTGTTTAATATAGGAGTAAACAGTTTTAGCGCCAACAGAACGATTCCACCTGCTATGATGCCAAAAACGCCATTCAAGAGTGCAGGTGTGATGACCTCCAGAATATTTCCCAGTGGTAAATGTTTTGCACTTTCACCTAAATGATGAATACCATCATATATTACGGGTATGCCGTGTGCGAGAATTCCGCCACCCACTAAAAACATTGCAGCGGTACCGACGATAGAAAGGGTTTTCATTAAGTAGGGAGCAACGACTAAAATACCACGGCCTAATGCGCGTTTAAATCCACTCCATGCATTTGCCGCTTTCTGTTGAATTAGATGCAAACCTGCATCATCGAGTTTAACGATACCCGCGACCAATCCGTAAACACCCGCAGTAATAATAATGGCGATACTAGAAACAACCAGAACCTGGGTAAGAAATGGTGCATTTTTTACAGTACCAAGTGCAATAACAATAATCTCAGCTGAGAGAATAAAATCGGTGCGAATTGCGCCTTTTATTTTTTCTTTTTCAAATTCAACCAAATCAACCTTAGGGTCGCAGAGCGCTTCCAAAGTTTTTGCGTGTTCCTGCTCGTCTTCCTCCTCTGAATGAAAAAATTTATGAGCAATTTTTTCAAAGCCCTCAAAACATAAGTAGGCACCTCCTACCATCAACAACGGCGTAATAGCCCAGGGCGCAACAGCGCTGATGGTCAGTGCCGCCGGCACTAGAATTAATTTATTCTTAAATGAGCCCTTAGCCACGGCCCAAACCACAGGTATTTCACGCTCAGCACGCACCCCCTGAACCTGCTCTGCGTTTAAAGCAAGGTCATCACCAAGCACGCCCGCCGTTTTCTTCATCGCAACCTTACTCATCACGGAAACATCATCGAGAATTGTTGCTATATCATCGAGTAAGGCTAATAAACTACCTCCAGCCATGAAGCGCTCCTTGCATATTCTTAAATGATCGATTATATCATTACTAAATGACACCCCCCACTTTTAGCGAACATTTCGTTTTGTTGTTTAAAACGTTAAACTCGATTATTTGCGTTGTTTACATTGGGCAGTTTTTGAATTCTAATTTAGAGATTTATAAAAAAATTGGGCCCTTTAACCATTGGTCAAAGAGCCCCGTTTTTTCCCTGCAGCCTCTTAAAGAGATTTTTTGAGTATGTTGCTAGTTAAAACTAAGCAAAAGTATCGGCAAACAGATTGCCAGCCCAGTCGAACATGTCTTCATGGTTCTCAGTACTTACGCCATTAGATGCGCCGCCTTAGCCCGGTACGGGTTTCATGGTATTTGTTGCCACATCATAGCCAAACACTGCTGTTAACCAGGATGCAGTATTGGTCGACAAAGGGCTATAGCAAGCTGAATTAGTCATCGGCGCTGCATATGACTAACCACCCAGCAAGCAAGCTAATAAATGCAGCTCTGGCAAGGTCTGTGGCCACTATACCCGGGTAGTGTGGAAACAGACTACAGAAGTCGGTTGTGGTATCGCAATGTGCCCGAATAAAGAACAGGTATGGATTTGTAATTATAATCCACCCGGAAATTATGTTGGTCAACGCCCTTATTAAACATTAAAAGCACACCCCCACCTTTTGGGCGCTTTTTTATAAAAACCTCACCCCTGTTTGTAGCTAACCTGGCAAGCTAAAGCTGTTGTCTCCATTACGCTCAGCCTACTACTTCTTCATAAGAATCTAAAAATAACGCCCCTTAACTACAAGCTAAGGGGCGCTAGAACTACCTACAACGTCTAAAATACTAAGCGTAATTGAATAACGCTTTCATACCTACTTATGAAAAAACATCTCCAAATAAACTATTCGACCAAACGAACATTTCTTCGTAATTGTTTTTAGTAGCCTCTGGAGCTGAACCACCAGATCCATCAACTTTCTGCATACTATCAGTCGCTGTATCATATCTATAGACTGCTGTTAACCATGTCGCGGTGTTTGCTGAAACTGGACTATAACAAGCTGAGTTGGTCATCGGTGCTTCATATGGCAAGCCCCCAGATAGTAAGCGAATCACTGCGTCTGCACAGACTTTCGCTTCTGCATTTGCTATGTGGCCCGCTTTCGGTTGGCCTGTCCCTTGGGAGTCACCAATAACGTGTATATTATTTATACCTACAGCAGTTGATTCATAACTCAAAGGATTAACCCCTGCCCATCGATCAGATACATTAATAAGACCTGCAAGTCTTATAATCGCTCCAGCGGATTGTTCTGGAATGATGTTTAGTACATCTGCATTAAAATTCCCCATGGTCAGCGTTGATACAATCAGATTGTCTGAATCAACTCCCGTGATTTCTACCTCATTATGGTATTCAACAATATCTGCATAAGTCACATCAAAAGCATGTCCAAATATTTCTTTTTCAACAAGAATGTCGGGATTCGCATCTAGCACGATAACCTTTGCTCTCGGTTTATTAGTTTTCAAATAATCAGCGATGACACACGCTCTTTCATAAGGTCCAGGTGGACAACGGAAGGGTGCGAGTGGAATGCTCATTACAAAAGTCCCATCATCTGGCATAGCCTCAAGTTGTTGTTTCAGCTTTGTAACCTGCTCACCAGATTGCCATGCGTGTGGCACCTTATCGAGGTCGTGACCTTCAACTGGGTTAAAAGTGATACCTGGTGCAAGAATTAAACGATCATATTCAAGTACATCACCTGAACCAAGTGTGACTTTCTGAGTAACACCATCAACATCACTCACCCAATCAGTAACTACATTCACTCCATATTTTTGAGCTAATGTATCGTAACTAAAGGTAATCTGATCTAGTGTTAACTGACCATTTAATATCAGATTACTCATTATTGGTGATTGGTATTTTGCCTTTGGCTCGACCAACGTTACATTCAAGTTTGGCGACCAATGCTTTAGGTATTTTGCTGCAGTAGCACCCGCAAAACCACCACCGACAACAATGACTCTTGGTCCACTTGTTGCAGCATTTAAAATAGTAGGAAACGATGCTAAAGCTGTAGCACCACCAAGTGCTTTTAGGAAATTTCTACGTGATGAAGTATTCATTATTCACCTCCACTGTTTTCTGTAAGATTATTGAAGTAGTCGTCCATAAGAAGGATTTGCTCCTCGCTATAGCCATTGGCTTGAAGATGCATCAGCTCCCGTTTACTTTCCCTTTTCATTTCAACAAGGTCGCCATAAATCTCCTCACCAATTAAGTCTTCAAAACCTTTGTTTGGGTTAGCGTCAGTACGATGGCATTGTGCACATTGAGATGCTAACAATCTGCCAGCCGAAATTGTAGTGACTATTTGATCTTGTGATGCAGTTGGGTTTGAAATATTATCTTCTTCATCCTCAATTCCATCATTATCATCATCAATATCTTCTTCGTCCTTTATTCCGTCTCCATCAAGGTCATCATCATCAAGATCTTCCTCGTCTATGATTCCATCACCATCATCATCATCGTCGTCATGGTTATTAATCTTGTCCCCATCATCGTCTTCGTAGATGTCGATAATGTCGTCGTTATCTTTATCCATCGGGTCGTTGTCAGAGATTATTACTTCTACTGAGGATGAGACCGTGCTATCAAGAAATACCTCTTTAGGCACATCCTCAACACCATCTTCATTCTCATCCGAATTCATTTCGGCGCGATTCATTGCGAGATCGATATGATCTAAATCCACATCCTCTTTGCCACTAAACGCAATACTTCCGGCTCCACTGGAATTGATTAACTTGATCGGCGTCACGACTTTATTATCAAGGTCATTTTCATTGGTAGTCATTACCAGGCGGCATGACAGGTTTGTCGGTAATTCCAATACGAATGGGTGCTTAGTACTGGCATTAGTTTCTGAATTGACGGCATGATATGAGCCGTCTTCACAAAAAGCTTCGATCAAGGTACCCGGTACGGTTCCTTGTAAACTAAAGCTTGGGTTGCTGGTGGGTGTGCTTGAATTACTTCCTCCCCCACCACAGGCGGCTATGAGCACCGCTGTCGAGACCATTACAGTAATGGTATATCGTTTCTTCATGGTATACTCCACTTGCTAAGTTGCTTACCTTAAATCTTCATGATTATGGTAAGTAGTTTATCGACCCGGTGTTCCAGCACCGGGTCATCTTTACCAGCCCTAATTATCTACTGGTTTATTAGTTTTATTATTCTCCATAACTATCCTTGCCACAGACCACTATTAAGGTCTTACTCCTCAGCATCTTTTCTCTCAAGCTTACTAGCCTGTAGACGTCCATCTGCCAGGTAAAAACCTTTAATTTCAACTTTATCTGTAATACTGAGATCGTTAATTGTTAACGGTGATACATTCAAATCACTGTCATCCACCATAATTGTTGATGCATCGATAACCACTATCTGGCCAGATACAGCAATTTGACTTGAACTAGTCTGAATACTGTCAATAAATCCTTCTATCTCATCAAGTTCGCCATCATTTCCTTCGAACGAAATAGATTCGGCAACAATTATTCCTGAGCTATCTGCTTCTCCTTCGAGGTCTATCGAAACACCAAGAAACAAGTCTGAAACAACACCATTAGAGTATTCTGTGCTGGCGTTAGTGGTGGCAGCTAATCCATTAATATCGAAGTCGGTAATCGATACGAAACGCGTAACCTGTCCTTCTATATTCGCTTCAGTACCCTCTTCAAGATCTTCACCTTCTTTTAGCTCAATTTTATCGGCAATTAATACATCGGCTACAATCATCGAACTGCTTTCTACTTCAACGAATTGCCCGCTTTGTAGTTGTTGTTGGCTAAAACCTTCAAGCGTAGCATTCGCATACTCAATGGTGATGGTATTAATCAAGAAGGTTTTTGCTGTTAAATCAATACTGGTAACGATACCTTTAAGCTCGTTCTCAGAGTCGCCATCAATAAAAGCAGCTGACTTAAACTTAACACTCGTTGCCTTGATAACCCCTGAAGAATCTTTCACTCCAGAAACTTCAATGATATTTCCGGCTTGTAAGTCTCCCAAGACATTGAAACCAATGAAAACAGTTAACTGATCTATAATTACTTGCTGTCCCAAAACTTCAATGGTGTTATTAACAAGGTCGACTGTAGTTACGGCTCCTTCTATCTCATTGGTAAATATAACTTCGTCTGCTGTACCAATAGTGCCATTAGCATCGACTGAACCTTTAATGACAACAAACTCACCGACACTAAATTCTTCCTGGCCCGTTGATGGAGATTCATCACGGATTAAAATGGCATTATCTACGTCAAACTCCACACCGTTTACAATGATGCTGCCAAAGTTGGTTATTCTGCCCATGGTAATACCCGTGCCACTAATTCCACCATCAGCTACAGTTAAATCACCACCGCCACAAGCTGTGATAAGTATGCTTGTTAAGATCGCCATAGTAGGTATTAATTCTTTATATTTTAGTTTAATCATCTTTGACCTCTTGGCCCTCGTTTGGGTCTTCGAAATAGTAAACGCCTACTCCTACTTTTGTAGTCTTATTGCTTTTTATTACGTTTTGAGTATCCATGTCATGCTGTGCAAGCCAGACATTTAACTTTAGGAGTAGCAGTTGATTTTCTTTGTTGGCTAGTTTTTTAAATTCATCAAGATGTTCAACAGGGATTTTGTTGTAACAGACCTTGCGCTGATATCTTGGTTCCGTATCACCCGAAATGATATTGTGTTTGATAGTAGAAATCAGTAAAGAAGCATCTTCACCCAAAACATCATATTTACTATTTTCATCAGTAGATGGAATATAAGCAGCACGTACCAACTTCACTGTATCATTATTTATGATTTCAACAGCATCAAAGCGTATCAATTCCTTCAATAAAGCCTGGTATGGAATATCACCACTATAACGATTGACGAGAGATTCAAAACTGTCTTGTTTTCCCTGAATATCAAGAATCCTGGCCTTTCCCTTTTTATTCGAAAATTCAGGATCACCAACCCATCCACCAATAACCCGTATTGCCCGATTTTGTTGCTGCCCCATTTCAGATTTTGGCGTTTTATTTTTTCTAAGGGCTGCAACATCTTTGCGAGTCAAACCTGTTATAATTGCGATGCTTGAGGTTGTTGCTTTCTCGCCTGATGCGATGAGTTCTTTTTCAATAACTTCGATATAGGCATGTTTTGCAATCCGTGAAAATTCGCCAAATGACAAACCATTTCTAACCATCAAGCCGATAAGTGGCTTTAGAATGGTATAGATTGCAGTGGATAGGTGACTACTCATTTTTGGGATAATATTCCCAAATTATTAATAATGCAACTTTATTAAGATTAATGGGCTGACCTATTTGTAGAAATAGCGCTTTAAACGACACCCCCTACTTTTAGTGAGGTTTTCGTTTTGTTGCTTAAACGTTAAACTCGATTGTTTTCGTTGTTTGCATTGACTCGTTTTTATAACACCTGCCCTTTAGGTCAGCTTTAAACAACAATGCTGTTGCCTCACTGCATTCGGCTGATGGTTTTTGGGGATTCTAGCTACAGTTCAGCGCATCCATTATATTGTGAACAATTCTCATCTGTAATAGACTCGCTGTTCTTTAACCTACTCCTAACAGTCTCCACTAATGGACAACACAGTCGTTAACGACAAAACATCATCCCCGACGCGATCGCATTTTCCGACATTTAATCGCTGGAATATCTCTATTGTTGCGATTGCATTATTAATGGCATTACCAGTGTTGGTAGTCGCGAGTTTCTTATTAATACCTTTCAATGAAAACTGGGATCATCTGCTTGAATATTTATTAGCGGATTACGTTACCAATTCTTTAATATTGATGCTAGGAGTTACTGCCGGCGTACTCACCATCGGCATTACTACGGCCTGGCTAACCAGTATGTGCGAATTTCCCGGGCGACGATTTTTCTCTTGGGCATTGTTGTTACCGCTAGCAATCCCAGCATATATTATTGCCTACACATACACAGGCATGCTGGATTATGCCGGACCTGTACAAGCAGCATTGCGCGAGTGGTTTGACTGGGGCGCGAAGGATTACTGGTTTCCAGAGATACGTTCCATGGGTGGCGCGATTCTGATGTTATCGCTAGTGCTTTACCCCTATGTTTATATGATGGCGCGCGCGGCCTTTTTAGAGCAGTCCATCTGCGTACTGGAAGCCAGTCGTACATTAGGCAATTCACCTCTAAAAAGCTTCACGCGAGTTGCTCTACCGCTGGCAAGGCCAGCAATAGTGACTGGGCTATCTCTCGCACTAATGGAAACGCTGGCAGATTATGGCACCGTACAATATTTTGGAATTCAAACTTTCACCACAGGCATATTCCGCACCTGGTTTGGGGTTGGAGATAGTGCAACAGCGGCACAATTAGCAGCAATGTTACTGGGCTTTGTGTTTGCATTACTGTTGTTAGAAAAATGGTCACGCAAACGTGCTAAATTTCATCATACCAGCAATAAGTACTCCATTATTTTGCGTTTTCAGTTGAAAGGCTGGATGGCTGTTTTGGTTATTTTCGCCTGTGCCATGCCGTTATTGTTTGGTTTTATAATACCTGCTTTACAATTATTGGCGTGGACATTTACTACCGCAGAAGAAGTCATCGATTCATCCTTTTTTGCCCTTGTCGGAAATAGTTTAATGCTGGCAGCAATGGCAGCGGTTATCGCCGTTTCCATCGCTTTATTGTTGGGTTATGGCAGACGCTTACAAAAATCTAAAACAATCAATACCAGTGTTAATATCGCCTCAATGGGCTATGCAGTTCCCGGTACTGTGATTGCCGTTGGCGTGATGCTACCTTTTGCCTGGCTTGATAATACCATCGATAGCTGGATGCGGGCGTATTTCGATATTTCCACAGGTTTGCTATTCTCTGGAACATTGTTCGCTTTACTGTTTGCCTACACAGTGCGTTTTCTAGCAGTCTCTATCCAGGCAATTGAATCTGGCCTGGGAAAAATCAAACCCACCATGGATGATGCAGGCCGGTCATTGGGTTTATCACCGTTTGGAGTTCTGCGTAGAATACATCTACCGATAATGCGCGGCACCGTGCTTACCGCTTTATTATTAGTTTTTGTCGATGTATTAAAGGAATTGCCAGCAACCCTGATTATGCGACCTTTTAATTTTAACACTTTAGCAGTTCGCGCCTATGAAATGGCCGCCGATGAACGCTTGCCAGACGCTGGTGCACCAGCATTGATGATAGTGCTGGTTGGTATCATACCCGTGATATTATTGAGCAAAGCGATTAGCCATTCACGCGCGGGAGCAAGTAATACATGAGCATTTTAGTTGTCGATAAAGTCTCTGTTGCTTATGGCAAAAATGCTATTGTCAAAGAAATTAGCTTCGAGCTTGAAAAAGGCGAGATTGGTTGTCTGCTTGGTCCCAGTGGCTGTGGCAAAACAACCCTGTTACGTGCCATTGCTGGCTTTGAGCCGATCACACATGGATCGATAAATTTATGTGATGTAATAGTCAGCGATGTCAAATACAGCATGCCGCCGGAAAAGCGCAATATCGGCATGGTGTTCCAAGACTTTGCACTTTTTCCACACCTTAACATTGCCGACAATATTAGCTTCGGCATCCGCCATCTAAGCAAGAAAGACAAATCAGCACGCGTTGAACAACTGCTGTCTTTAATCAATCTCGAAGGCTATGGCACACGCTATCCGCATGAATTATCCGGCGGCCAACAACAGCGCATCGCCCTCGCTCGTGGACTCGCACCAAAACCCGATTTACTGTTAATGGATGAACCTTTTTCCAGCATGGATGTGGATTTGCGGGAAGAATTAGCCAGAGAAGTAAGAATCATTTTGAAGAAGGAAAATATTACTGCAATTCTGGTCACACATGACCAACACGAAGCTTTTGCCATGGTGGATAATATCGGCGTAATGAATCAGGGGGAATTGCTTCAATGGGCAACTGGCTATGAACTTTACCACGAGCCAGAAACCATTTTTGTCGCTGATTTTATCGGGCAGGGCGTATTTATCGATGGCGAGGTAATGGACGACAATATTATCAAAACCTCACTAGCGCCACTCGAAGGTATTGTGCCGAAATACTGTAAGCCTGGCTGCAAAGTTAAAGTGCTGGTACGTCCAGATGATATTATTCACGATGATTGCAGCCCGAGAAAAGCCAAAATACTCTCGCGCGTATTCAGGGGTGCGAACAACCTCTATACCCTGGAAATGGAAGACGGAACACAACTGCTATCGTTAGTGCATTCGCACCATAATCACGAAGTCGGCGAAGAGCTTGGAATTGCGATGGAGTTTGAGCATCTGGTTGTATTTCCTGATAAAGAAGGATCATAATATTTAAAAACACACACCCCACCTTTTAGGCTATTTTTGGATTGAACGTTACTTAAAAACCGGTCAAAGGGTAGGGGGGTGTCTTTTTAACTAGGAAAAAGCAATCAAACAGGCTCAACTAATAAAACAGCACCTTTAACACCAATAACTTTCACGGATTTACCCGCTTCACAATCCGGCCCTTGTGCTTTCCACGTTGATTCGCCGACTTTAATACGGCCACTGCCATTACGAATGGCTTTTTCTACTTCGTAAGTATTACCGGTTAATTCTTTTTCGAGTTGACTGAGTGTCGGGTCGTCGGTATTGACTGATTTACGACCGAAAAAGGTACGCCCGACAAGTATCGCGATAATGCTTGTGGCGGCAAATATTATAAATTGTATCTCCCAGCTCATCTCCGGTAAGATTAATAGTACAAGTCCGGTTGCTCCGGCCGCTGCACCCAGCCACATAAAGAATGCACCGGGTGAAAAAACTTCAAATATTACCAGAACTATCGCGAATACCCACCAGTGCCAGAACTGCAGATTGTCAAAAATCCCGTGTGTAAGGCCCTCCATTACTTCGTACCTTTATTGCCAAATGCTTCTTTGGTGATTTCCGCAATGCCTGAGATTGAACCCATCAGGCTTGCAGCTTCCATCGGTAGCATGATGATTTTGGAGTTTTCTGCTGAAGCGATATTCTGTAATGCCTCGGTGTATCTTTGCGCGACGAAGTAGTTAATGGCCTGTACGTCACCTTCGGCAATCGCGCGCGATACCATCATGGTTGCTTTCGCTTCAGCTTCGGCTAGACGCTCTCGGGCTTCTGCTTCGCGGAATGAAGCTTCTTTTTCACCTTCGGCGGCGAGTATTGCTGCTTGTTTGATACCTTCCGCGTTGAGGATCTGTGCGGCGCGTGTACCTTCTGCTTCAAGTATTAAGGCGCGTTTTTCACGCTCTGCTTTCATTTGACGACCCATCGATTCAACCAAGTCCATCGGCGGGTTGATATCTTTGATTTCGATACGAGTGACTTTTATGCCCCAGGTGGCAGCGGCTTCATCGACGACAGTTAACAGGCGCGAGTTGATCACATCACGTTGGGATAATAATTCATCCAGATCCATCGAACCCATCACGCTTCGAATATTAGTCATGGTGATATTTAGAATCGCGCGGTACATGTCGTTTACGCGGTAGGCTGATTTTGCAGCATCCATCACCTTGAAAAACACCACACCGTCGGCGCTAACCATGGCGTTATCTTTGGTAATTACTTCTTGTTGAGGTACGTCTGCGACTTGCTCCATCATATTAACTTTGGTGCCAACACTATCAACAAAAGGCACAATGAATTGAATTCCGGGTTTTAGGGTTCGGGTATAACGACCAAAGCGCTCTACCGTATATTCGTTCCCCTGTGGCACACGTTTGACGCCCATAATAATAATGATGACTGCGAGCACAACTATTGCAATGGGTAATAATTCCATCATGGTTCTCCAATTTTTTGTTAATTGCCAAAAAGCTTATTTATATTGATTATGTTGCAAATAATGGGGGTAAATAATGCTTTTATCAAGCTTATTCGGACTAAAGTGAAGCAAAATGAATATTGTTTCTTGCTCCATTAAACGCTAGTCTTTTCTGATGCAAGCATCTTCCTCAGAAACTTCAAATAAGCGAATCTGGATTATCGGCTGTGGCGATATTGGGCGTCGCGTGGCGAGCTTATATGAGGACTTTGAGATAAATGCCGTCGTATCTTCTTCGGCATCGGTAAAGCTTTGCGAGCAATTCTCCATTAATGCTCGGGCGCTTGATCTGGATGGAAGCTATTCACTAAACCCAAAAGACTTTGAGCAGGCAGAAATTTTCTATTTTGCGCCGCCCACAACAACGGGTTCTACTGATAAACGCCTAGAGTACTTTTTACAAAAAATTGGAATTACTGCGAAACGCGTCGTTTTAATTAGCACCACCGGTGTTTATGGCGATAGCGGCGGCGATTGGATTGATGAAAACACTCCCGTGAATCCACAGGCAGATAGAGCGTTCAGGCGATTGTCAGCTGAGGAATCACTTCAGCAGTGGGCAGAGAAAACTGGCAATGAAATAATGATTCTGCGTGTACCTGGAATATACGCATCTGATCGTTTGCCCTTAGCAAGACTGAAAAAAGGTTTACCCGTGGTAAATGAAAAAGAAGCAGGTTTTACCAATCGCATTCACGCTGACGATCTTGCGCAAGCCTGTAAAGCTGCAATGGATTCCGAAGATACTAATCAAATTATTAATATCACAGACGGCAATCCCAGTGCCATGACAGACTACTTCAACCATGTTGCTGACTATGCAAAGCTAGCTCGTCCACCACAAATTAGTATGCATGAAGCAGAACGAACCTTGAGTGATGGGATGGTTTCCTACCTCAAAGAATCGCGCCGAATTAAAAATGAAAAAATGCTTTCCGTGTTGGGAATCAACTTAATCTACCCTGATCTTAAGTCGTCACTAAAACTTCATAAGTCATAAAATACGCTATCTAGCCTGTGTTGATAAGGCATTCGCTTTTATCAATCAAAACATTCTAATTATTTAATTAGACCTATCTACCAAACCTACCTATATTATAGTCTCTAGTTGCGAATATGCTGCTAGCATTAAAAGACTTTTAATTAACGTTTATACTAAAAGAAGGAGAAAAATTATGTCTCTCAAAGGAACAAAGACTGAACAAAATCTTAAAGATGCGTTTGCGGGTGAATCTCAAGCTAACCGTCGTTACTTATACTTTGCAGCAAAAGCCGATGTAGAAGGATACAACGACGTTGCTTCTGTTTTCCGTTCAACTGCTGAAGGTGAAACTGGCCATGCACATGGACATCTTGAGTATTTAGAAGAAACGGGTGATCCAGCAACAGGCCTGCCATTTGGCCCTACTGCTGACAACCTGAAAACTGCGATTGCCGGTGAAACACATGAGTATACAGATATGTATCCAGGTATGACCAAGCAAGCTCGTGAAGAAGGTTTTGACGAAATTGCTGACTGGTTTGAAACGCTTGGTAAAGCTGAGCGTTCACACGCTAACCGTTTCCAGAAAGCACTAGATAATATGGAAAGCTAAAATCATTTTTTAAATGATTAACTTCCCCCACCTTTCTGGTGGGGGGACACTAATTTTAACAGGTTGGAAGAATAAAAATGGCAGCACGCGAAGGTAATCTAGAAGCCCCCACTCGACATCCATTAGACTGGAAAAACCCGGACTTTTATAACGAAGAATCGTTAAATGAAGAACTTGAGCGCGTCTACGATATCTGTCACGGCTGTCGGCGTTGCGTTAGCCTGTGTGATGCTTTTCCAACTTTATTTGACCTGATTGATGAGTCTTCGACTTTTGAAGTCGATGGAGTTGATAAAAAAGACTACGTAAAAGTAGTTGATCAATGCTACCTCTGCGACCTTTGCTATATGACAAAGTGCCCTTACACGCCACCACATGAGTGGAATGTGGACTTCCCGCATTTAATGCTGCGCGCCAAGGCGGTTAAGCTTAAAAATGGCGATGTTAAAACACGCGATAAGATTTTATCTGCGACTGATACTGTCGGTAATCTGGCAGGCATCCCAGTTGTTTCAAGCATTGTAAATGCCGCTAATGAGAATGGTCTGGCTCGCAAAGCGATGCAAAAAGTCTTAGGGATTCACCCAGATGCAATCTTACCCAAATACCACAGTAAAACCGGACGTAAGATTGCTTTCAAAAATATTGAAAGCAACCAAGACAAATATACAGAAGCACGTGAGGCTGGCAGAACTACAGGTAAAGTAGCGGTTTTTGCGACCTGTTATGGCAATCGTAATGAACCTCATTTGCTGGAAGACCTGGGTAAAATACTTCACCACAATGAAATTCCGGTATCTCTGGTTGATAAGGAAGTCTGCTGTGGAATGCCAAAGCTGGAGCTTGGCGATTTAAAAGCTGTTGAGCACGCAAAAAATATCAACATTCCTGAGATGGTGAAAAAGATTGATGCAGGCTGGGATATTATTGCACCAGTGCCATCCTGTGTTTTGATGTTCAAACAGGAGCTGCCGTTGATGTTCCCCGATGATGCTGACGTGATTAAAGTACAACAGCATATTTTTGATCCTTTTGAATATTTGATGCTGCGTCATAAAGAAGAGCTTCTGAATACAAATTTCAAAAAATCGCTGGGAAAAATTGCCTACCACGCCGCTTGTCATTTACGCGTGCAGAATATGGGTTTAAAAACCAGGGATTTACTACAACTGATACAGGACACTTCAATTGAGACGATTGAACGCTGTTCGGGTCATGATGGTACTTATGCAGTAAAGGAAGAATTTCATGAAAAATCGATGAAAATCTGTCGTCCAGTGATAACCAAGGTTCAGAAATCAGAATCTGATTACTACAGCAGTGATTGCCCCATGGCAGGCCATCAAATTGCCAACGGCATGAAGGATGATTCAGAACCACATCACCCACTTACATTATTACGTATCGCTTACGGATTATAAAATAAGGGAGAATTGAAATGACAAAGCCAAACACAAGAGAACTCGCTCGAAGTGATTTACTCTCTCTGGAGCAGTATCATGAACAGCGCCCAGAAATACGTGCCGCAACTATGGCACACAAGAAAAGTCGTAACCTGCCGGTAGGTCCAAATGTTACGCTTTATTTTGAAGATGCAATAACTCTGAAATATCAAATTCAGGAAATATTGCGTGCCGAGAAGATCTTTGATACAGAAGGAATTAATGAAGAAATAGAAGTCTACAATGCAATGCTTCCCACGGGCACAAACTGGAAAGCAACAATGATGATTGAGTTCGTCGATGTTAACGAAAGAATCGCGGCACTTGCAAAACTGATTGGCATCGATAGAAAAACCTGGGTACAGGTTGAAGGTTTTGACAAGGTATTTGCAATCAGCAATGAAGACCTTGATCGTGAAACCGAAGAAAAAACTTCAGCGGTGCACTTTATGCGTTTTGAACTAGAACCCGAGATGATAGCAGCGGTAAAGATAGGCGCAGATATTAGCGTTGGCATAGACCATGAAAACTATAGCTACTCTGTATCGCCGGTTCCTGATAATTACCGTCAGGCATTAGCAAACGATTTGAGCTAAAAACAACTATCAGGTAGTCTTAAAATGACACCCCCCTACTTTTAAGTGATTTTTCATTTTTGTTTTTTAAAAAATGACTAAAAGAACTTATGCAGAGCTAGCGGGATTTTTAATAATAGATTCAGTCGCTTGACGCAGGAATATCTGCAAAATCTGTCTTAACATCCATGTTTTGCGCACGGTGCCTTAGCATGTGATCCATCAGCGTAATCGCTAATTGTGCTTCACAAATCGGTGTTGCACGAATGCCGACGCAAGGATCATGCCTGCCTTTGGTAACAACTTCAATCGCCTCACCTCTGACATTCACACTTTTACCCGGGATGCGGATACTTGAAGTCGGCTTGAATGCGGTGTGTACAATGATGTCCTGACCGGAAGAAATTCCGCCTAATGTTCCGCCAGAGTTGTTGCTTTCGAAACCTTTAAGTGTAATTTCGTCGCGATGCTCAGTACCTTTTTGCGTAATCGAATCAAAGCCTGCCCCGATTTCAACGCCTTTAGAGGCATTGATGCTCATCATCGAATGCGCGATATCGGCATCCAATCGATCAAAAATTGGTTCGCCCAGTCCGGGAGGTACACCGGTTGCAATCGTGGTAATCTTTGCACCAATGGATTCACCTTCTTTACGTAGCGCATCCATGTAATCTTCCATTTCCTGGACTTTACTCGCATCGGGTGAGAAAAAGGGATTATTGCCAACTTCTTCCCAATCAACCGTTTCAATGTTGATGGGTCCTAACTGCGAGAGATAGCCTTTAATCTCAATCCCGTAACGTTCTCTTAGGTATTTTTTAGCAATGCCACCTGCTGCGACCCGCATCGCTGTCTCGCGTGCTGAGGAACGTCCACCACCTCGATAGTCGCGAAAGCCGTACTTTTTGTAATAGGTGTAATCAGCATGACCGGGGCGAAACTGATCCATGATATTTGAATAGTCTTTGGAGCGCTGATCGGTATTGTAAATCAACAGTGCAATCGGCACACCCGTAGTCTTACCTTCGAAAACGCCTGAAAGTATTTTTACCTCATCCGCTTCGCGCCTTTGCGTCGTGTGGCGGCTCGTGCCGGGTTTGCGGCGATCGAGGTCATCTTGCAAGTCTGCTTCTGACAACTCCATTCCTGGAGGACAGCCGTCTACAATGCAACCAATTGCGGGGCCGTGACTCTCACCAAATGAGGTCACCGTAAATAATTTTCCGTATGAGTTTCCTGACATGAGTGCGATTATACCGAATATATCTAATTAAACGTAGCAACAAAGTGGTAGTTATCGTTTGAATTCGTTCTGAAAAACCCCCTAAAGGTAGGGGGTGTCTCTAAATTCTTATTTAGACATTAGAATTGCAACTAGAATAGGCACGTATACGTATCTTTACGATAGAATATTTACAATAGTGATTTCAAGGATGAAGACATGAAAAAGATTTTTGCGATAATAATTCTACTCAGTTTATTTCCTGCAACGGCAAATCAGCTAAAAAATCATCCTTCACCTTATCTTGCGCTGCATGGCAATGATCCCGTGGACTGGCTGGAATGGGGTAAGCCCGCGCTTGAAAAAGCGAAAAAGGAAAATAAACTGCTGCTGGTGTCGGTTGGATATTTCTCCTGTCACTGGTGCCATGTAATGCAGCGTGAGAGTTTTTCTGATAAAGGTATCGCGAAAAAACTGAATAAAAACTATATTTCTGTGAAGGTTGACCGAGAACTAAATCCTGTTCTGGATAAACGCTTGATTGAGTTTGTAAGCGTTACCAATGGCACGGCGGGTTGGCCCTTGAACGTGTTTATTACTCCAGAGGGTTATCCATTAGTCGGCGCAACCTATCTGCCGCGTAAGAATCTGGCAAGTGTATTGGATCAGCTCGATGAAAAATGGAAGAATGAGCGCGAATCATTGTCCAGTCAGGCAAAAGAAATGAATGCTACGCTGATATCAATGCTGGCAAAGCAAGAACGAAGTCTTGAAGGCAACATTAAAGACCTTGCTGATAAATACGTTAATGTAGCAATGGAAAATGCCGATACCTTGCAGGGCGGATTTGGCGATCAGCTAAAGTTTCCACAAATTCCACAGCTATGGGCATTGCTAAAACTTAATAAGCTGAAAAAGAATAAGGAAGCCGATGAGTTTATCAATCTAACACTCAGGCAGATGGCGCAACGAGGTTTGCATGATGAACTGGCAGGCGGTTTCTATCGCTATGCGGTTGACCCAAGCTGGGAAACGCCGCATTTTGAAAAAATGATTTACACCAACGCGCTCATGCCATTGTTATATTTTGATGCGGCTGACCAGTATCACAATGACAGCTACATAAAGATCGCGCTGGAAACGCTATATTTTTTACAAAATGAAATGTTGGGAGAAATGAATGCCTTTATTTCTAGCTTATCAGCAGTTGACGATAAAAATGTAGAAGGCGGTTTTTATCTTTGGCAACAACAAGAACTAAAAAAGATTCTGACTGCTGACGAGTTAAAAATGGCAAATTTATACTGGAACCTGAACCGAACAAATGAACTAGAAGCGGGCAATTTACCGCGTCAAACTATCAGTATTGAGGAGCTTGCAAAGCCTCTATCAATCTCACCCCAGCAAGCAGTAAGTAGCATTAAACAGTTAAAAGAAAAGCTAAAATCTCACAGAGATAAAACACGTAAGCTACCGCGAGATAATAAATTACTTTCTGGAATGAATGGATTGGTATTAGCGGCGTTTTCTGAAGGTATTAAACATGATAAGGCACTGATGCCTACAGGTGAAAAACTATCGCATTTTTTAATTAGATTATGGGATGGAAAATCACTCCGTCGATCAGCTGCAAATAACGACCTTGGAACTCTATACGATTATGCCGCAGTTTCGTGGGGACTAATAAAATGGGGCATCGCTACAAATGACAATAATGCTGAACAAGTTGGGCAAGCAATAGCTAAAGCTGCATGGAATAAGTTTTATATTAATAATACCTGGGTGGAAAACCCTGAGAGTTTATTGCCCCAAGGGCTTCAACAGGCTCACATTGCAGATAGTTCTTTAGTTTCCGCTGAGGCCTTGTTGCTTCAAGCGAGTTATCTATCAAATAATAAAAACCTCATAGTAAAAGCCAACAATTTACTAAATACTATTACAAGATCAATGGAAACTGATGTCTATTCTTATGCGTCTTTGTTAGCAGTATCAAAAATCTATGCCCATAAAAAAGCAGATGATTAACATCTGCTTTTTTATTTTACGATCACTTATTTAGTTAGGATTACTACATGAAGCCGCTTGACCATATGGACTGAATACATTTGGTGGTGAAACATCAGGATCTTCCATATCTGAAAGAAGTACATCCATTCCAAAAGAGATGTTCTCCACAAATTCAGTTCCTTGCGCTTCAGCTTTAGCAGTAATTAGTTGCTTACTCCATAAAGCTGTGCTCTGAGGGTAAATTACCTGTACAGTCATTTTACCTTCTGCATCAGTTACTCCTTGATTTGTAATTGTTGCATCCTGAGTTGGCTCTAGTGTGCCATTTCCATTGATATCTTCACCAGCGTCTACACTTCCGTCATGATCAAAATCCTCCGTAGGACATGTAGCTGTGGCAAACCTTGCCCATTCATCAGCTGTTCCATCAGGTGGAGTGCTAGTATCTACAGGAAACAACTGGCCCTTAATATAATCTGTAGCAGATATAGTGAAGTCTACCCGTTGATTCGGAATCGGATTACCCGCACTGTCTGTAACAATTACGCCAAAAGATTTTTTATAGAAGATAGTCTCTTCTGCTAAGTTTTCATCAGCTCCTAACACTATACGCAGCGCGTTGCCACCCACTGTAAGGCTGACCATATCTGTGATGGTTGGATAGTCTTGTAAAAAGGTGTCTATTTTAACTCCTTCAAATGAACTGGAACTATCGCCAGCTCCATATACGACTTCCGCTCGGCCTAGTGAATCTGTAATAGCTTGTGAGTTACTCAATGATCCATTAACAGTATCTGTTAAATTAAAGTTTACCTTTATGTTTTTAACAGGGTTATCATTTACATCGCGCACTTTTGTAATAATTGTACTCGTTTTATTTTGCCCAACTAACGTTGGAGATGCCTGGGTATTCAAATACGCAGGTGTAACCGCTACAAATTCTCTATTCAATGTAGTTGTCAAACCAGCAGCTGATTCTGCCGTAACAGTCGCAGAACCTGCTGTTGGTGAACTAACAGTGAATGAAGCCTCACCATTGGCATCGGTTATAACAGTGGCCGACGATAAAACTCCACGTGTTGTGCGTAACGATATGGTTTGATTTGCTTGAGGAAGGCCATTTTGTAACCACGCAAGGCTTATTATTTCTGAAGTGCTAATTTGTATATCAGTATTTGTGCTTGTAAGCGTGAAATCATTACCAGATATATCAATTGTTTGTGAAGCCGTTGCACCTAAAGCAGTGGCAGTTATTGTATCTGTGCCACCCGCTGTTCCGATTAAGCTAATGGTAAACTCACCATTTGAATCCGTACTAAAACTTGTTCCTGATACTGGCGTAACAGTATTGCCTAGAGCAGATACCACATCTACATCTTCAAAAGCGATAGCCTTATCCCCAGAATCCTGGAGTTTCACTGTATACTCAGTCGGTTTATTGATAGCAATACTACTTGGTCCTTCAACTTTGAGGTGCGTACCAATTACATCAATGAGGATTGATTGCGTTTGAGATCCTGAAGTTGCTGTAACGGTTAAACTGCGATTTTCTTTTGACCCGGGAGTTAGTTCTGCTGTATTCACAGCTCCTGTATTATCACCAACAATTAAATTTGCGTTATTATCGACACTAAAGTTTACGCTAGCGTCAGAAAGTACATTGTTGTTCGTGTCTTTGACGATTGCTGATATAACAACTGGTTCAGAACCATCAGTAAATAGCTGTCTAGAACTGGCCGAGAGTGAAATAGAACTCGTAACTGTTGTTCCTGTTCCCGTAGTTCCTGTTCCTGTAGTTCCTGTTCCCGTAGCTCCTGTTCCCCCGGAACCAAATTCGTTTCCTGAAGAACCCCCACAAGCTGATAGTGCAATTGCCAATGCAATAGGCGTTACGATTTTAACGAATTTAACTGACTTAGACATGGGTGAGGACCTTTATTATTAGTTTCTTGTTATTGGTTTTTTGTTAGCTTCTGTTGCTATTTGGTACTTAAATTATTTTATTATTGCGCCTAGTTTAAATTTTATACCGTATTTCTGTCAAGAATAGCCACCTAATATCAGACTAATGGTATTAGGTACAAACATTCCACTTTATATTCTAAAATTGACACCCCCCACCTTTTGGGTTGTTTTTTGAGATTTTCTTAAGTTTAATGCCGTTTATCCAAAATTTTCACACTATATAAGCATTCTGTTAAAATCTTTAAATACTAAAAATAAACAGGATACAGCTATGAATATAGGACTCATTATCTTTATTGGATTATTTGCTGCACCTATACTTTGGGGCATTGCGATTTTTAACCAATTGGTCACACTCAAAAACAACACTAAAAAATCTTGGAGTAATATTGATGTTTTACTAAAGCAACGTAATAGTGAACTGCCAAAGTTAATTGATACCTGCAAGCAGCATATGACATACGAGCAGGAAACATTGGAAAAAGTCATCAAGGCGCGCAATCTGGTGGAATCTGCAATGAAGACGCAGAATATTCCACAATTAGGCCCTGCCGAAATGAAACTTGAAGCGAGCTTAAATGGTTTGTTTGCGGTCGCTGAAGATTACCCGGAGCTCAAAGCCAGCGATGCGTTTTTACGTTTGCAAACCCGCATTAGCACCCTGGAAGAAAGTATTTCTGACCGTCGCGAGTTTTATAATGACACCGCAGCACTAAGCAATACCCGCATTCAGCAATTTCCAGATAATATCGTGGCTAATATGTTTGCCTTTAAAGAATTTGACCTGCTTGAATTCCATATGAATGAACTGAAAGACATTGATATTGCAGCAAACTTTATATAACAAAAATAACTCTGTAAAATACAATGTTGCCTGGACCGAGCGGTTTACTAAAATATTACTTGTGGTTTGCATGGTTCGTTTATAGCGCCCTGTTATTAGCTGCAACACTTACAGGAATAACCTCTGTTGAGAAAGCAATATTTTACTCAGTTACCAGCCTTTTGCTTTATTTAAGCTGGTCGACTGGCTTCTATACCTATATTTTTTCAGCTTCTAATCAAAGCGCTAGCATATTCACCAAGACCAAGGGCTTGCTGATTCGTTTTAGCAGCTCGTTAGTTTACGGTGTTCTATTTCTCGGTTTTTTCTTCTTTGATGAAACCACACGTTATGAAAAAGCACTATACATGACCGTTTTAGCGCTTCTCAGTTTAATCTGGGCAATAACACTATTTAGTCGCATCCGATTAATTGAAGACACTTGTTCTACCCAACTCGGCTCAGCTGCTCAAGGCTATGCTGAATTGGAAGGTAAGGTTCGACTATATGATGGTGAATCAGTACGTGGCCCACACAAAGAGTTACCCATAATGCTCTGGTATGGCAAAAACATGTTTTCAAGTTCAGCCGGATTTATACTAGAAGACGAAAAAGGCTCTTGCACGATAGACCCCCGCGACGCTGAAGTGATAACACCACGTTACCATTTTAATGAGCATTCCTATGATGCAATTTATCCAGAAGAGAAAATTTATGTACTGGGCTATCTAGAGACTTTAAAGAAGCACCGAACAGAATATGAAAGACGAGGATTGATTCGTTCTCAGCTTGTTAATTGGAAGCAAAACCAGTTTAAGTTTTTAAATTATTTTGATAATAATCACGATGGTAAAATAGATGAAGGGGAAATGGCAAACGCAGTGAGCACCGCAACAAAGCTCATTGACAACAATCTGGAAGAAGTTTACCAACAGCCAGCCACTCATACGATATATCGACCTGATGATGGCAGACCGTTTATATTAAGCAGCATCCATCCCGAAAATCTCGTCGTAACTTACAAAAGAGCGCTGTCTATTCATTTAATTATTTGGCTGACGCTTTCCATTTTTGTTTTAGCGATGCAAGTATCTTAAGAAAGCATTTTCTACAAGCATTTTAAAACCTGCTACCATTCATCTATTACAAAGAATCAAAGGACATTGATTTGTATCAAATACTCAATGAACGCCTGAAAAAAATACAAACAGACGGCGCGACAAAGTTATTAAAGAATTCCTTAACCGGTCTTGAAAAGGAAAGCCTGCGTGTTACCCGGGAAGGTAATATCTCAGCTAAACCCCATCCCAAAGTTTTAGGTTCTGCGCTTAAAAACCCGTGGATCACAACTGACTACGGTGAAGCCATGCTCGAACTGATTACGCCTCCCTGTGATCGCGCCTATAAATCGCTAGATTTTCTATTGGATGTTGAAACATTTGTCTATCAGCACCTTAATGATGAATTGCTTTGGACGACCAGCATGCCCTGTATGATTAGGGGCGAAGACGACATCATCATCGCACAATATGGTTCTAGCAATGCGGGTAAAATGAAATCGGTTTATCGACAAGGCCTTGCCGAGCGCTATGGCAAAATTATGCAAGTCATTGCTGGTATTCACTTTAACTATTCTGTAGCGGTTGATTTCTGGCCTGCGTTTCAACAATTAGAAGGTGCCTCAAAAACTGATAAGCAAGTGTTTATTAATGATAAATACATGGGGATGACACGTAATATTCAGCGCTTTGGTTGGATAATTCCCTATCTATTTGGCACTTCTCCTGCTATTTGTAAATCTTTCCTCGCAGGCGTACCAAAACCGCAAGCTATGGAAGAATTTAATCAAAATACCTATTACGAAAAATGGGGCACTTCTCTTCGCATGGGTGATATTGGTTACACCAACCGCAAAGAAAGCAAGCGTGGTATCAAGGCAAATTACAATTCACTAGAAAGCTATATCGCAAGTTTGCGCTGTGCAATTAATACGCCTTTTGAAGACTACGAAAAAATAGGATTGAAGGATGGTGAAGAGTACCTGCAACTAAACACCAATATCCTGCAAATTGAAAATGAATACTATAGTAGTGTACGCCCCAAGCGCGTCCTAAAGGGTTTTGAAAAACCAACCGACGCCTTGGAAAGCCGTGGCATCCAGTACGTAGAATTACGCTCGGTTGATATCAATGCTTTTCGCCCAGCGGGTTTAACCCACAAGCAGCTGTACTTCCTTGAGATTTTTATGCTGTTCTGTCTATTACAGGAAAGCCCAGAGATTGATGACAGTGAAGCAGCAGAGATCGATAACAATCAAAACCTGGTTGCACATAAAGGCCGCAAACCCGAGTTGGAGCTGAGCCGCATGGGTGAAATTATCACATTGAAGGCATGGGCAGAACAACTGCTAAAGCAGATGCAAGGCGTTGCTGATTTGCTAAACAATGCACACGGTGAAAGCTGCTATACCAGTGCAATCAATGAGCAATTAGAGTTAGTCTACAATCCGGGGAAAACGCCGTCTGCGGAAGTGTTAGACGATATATTTAACAAAGATGGCAGTTATTATCATTTTGCCAAACGTAAATCTGAAGAGCATCGCGATTATTTTTTACAACGCAAACTTGCCGAAGAAATGCGGATGGAAATTGAATTTGTAGCACAAAAATCCCTCCAACAACAGGAACAGTTAGAAGCAGAGAATGGCTTTGATTTTGATACTTTTTTGAAAAAATATTTTGACAATCATCTCTAGATATATATATGAGACTGGCTATATACTACAAACATGAATAAATTAATTTCACTGATCAAAAACAATAAAGGCTTTGTCCTTTTTATCATATTCCTTTTTGTATTCAGGGGTGCGGTTGCCGATTGGCATCCGGTTCCGACAGGTTCAATGAAGCCAACCATTCTTGAGGGTGATGTGGTCTGGGAGAATAAACTTGCCTATGATTTACAGATACCCTTCACCGATATTTCGCTGTTACGCTTAGGCGAGCCCAAGCGTGGCGATATTATCGTATTCACCTCAGCAGCTGCGGATAAGCGCATGATCAAACGCCTTATTGGTTTGCCTGGTGACACAATTGAAGTTAGGACAAACCGCTTATTCATTAATGGTGAAGCTGCTGAATACACCAACCTGAGTGACGTTGCTTTAGAACCCAAACGTGAGATTGATAAAGAAGTCGGTATCTACGCACTTGAGTCTCTTAGTGATCTGGAACCTCATGTAGTTCATGTAAAACCCGCCGAGTACAATCCACTCAAGAACTTTGAAAAAATCACCATTCCTGAAGATCACTATTTCTTTATGGGAGATAACCGCGATAATAGCGCTGATTCACGTTACTACGGCTTTATTCCGCGCTCCGAAATTCGCGGCCATGCAACACGCATTTTGCTCTCACTTAATACTAAAGATAGTTACAAGCCACGATTTGAGCGTTTTCTAGAAATGCTTAAATAAGTCAATCTAAAAGATGGTTCCTGAGCTTGTCGAAGGACACCCCCCTACTTTTAGGCGGATTTTCATTCAGATATGTAAAAATCCAGCGACTAACGTTATTTATTAAAGTTGCCGCAGCCTATCACCTGACAGCCTAGCTCTACTCCTTCCACCAAAGCCAACATAATTAGCTTATTAATTATATTCCTGGCTTAGCACGATGACACTTAGACTAATTATTGGTTTTTTTAGCATAACAATGACGAGTTGCTATCCGCTCAATGTCTTAGCCAGCGCAACAGACTCGACCACTATTGGTATTAGTGTTGAGGTTAAAGAAACGCAAAACTGCCAATTTCAATTTTTACCTCTAAACTATTCTCAGTCAAATCAAGTGCACTTTTCTAACAGTGAGTTTGAGTCTAAAAAATAGCAAACAAGAGCTGAGCAGGCTGCGCTTCACATTGATCAAAAATTGATTCTAAACGAGCTAAACGAAAAGCAACTTAGAGTGGTAATGACTAGCCAGTAAAAAGATTATCCCGCTCTTAGCATTCCCTTATCTATTATAAATTTAATCACCTGATCCACATTGTCGCCATCTTTCAAGTTGGTGAAAATAAAGGGCTTGTTGCCACGCATGCGTTTGGTGTCATTTTCCATGACTTCGAGAGAAGCTCCCACCATTGGCGCGAGGTCGATTTTGTTGATTATCAATAAATCAGATTTTGTAATCCCTGGCCCCCCTTTTCGTGGAATTTTATCGCCTGCAGCAACATCAATAACATAAATGGTGAGGTCCGATAGCTCCGGACTAAACGTTGCGCTTAAATTATCTCCGCCACTTTCAATTATTACAAAATCCAGTCCGGGAAAACGATTGCACATGGTTTCAACTGCAGATAAGTTAATCGAAGCATCTTCTCTAATTGCGGTATGAGGACAGCCTCCCGTTTCTACGCCCATAATGCGGTCGGCATCGAGTGCCTCATGGCGCAATAAAAATTCGGCATCTTCCTTGGTATAAATATCGTTAGTGACGACGGCAAGGCTGTATGTGTCTTTCATTTTTTTACACAATTGACGAAGTAAAGCCGTTTTACCGGAACCTACTGGGCCACCGACGCCAAGTCTTAATACTTGTTTATTATCTATTTGTGCTGCCATTTCTGTTTTCCATTTATTTATCTAATTAATGTTATTTTATGAGCGAAATAATCGAGAATATTGAGTTTCATGTTGAGAGCTTAGAATTGCTAGCATCGGTAATGAAGCTCCAATTTCTTCTTCTGGCAATGCCAAACCCACGGAAACAATTAAAGGTATTTTTGGCAGTATCGCTGAAAGCACACGCTGCCCATCGGTTTGACCAAGGGGAACTAATTTAATCGCTGCAGCAATCTGATTATCTAACCAGGACCAGACAAAGCCATTGGCGGCTTGTTCTTCTGGTACCTGCCATTCACAAGCTGCAAGTGTAAAGGACGTTAAGAAGCACATGCTATCTTTACTCTTTAATACCTTCGCTTGTTCAATATCGAGATCCGTTAATAAACGTGCTAATGCGACACCTAAATGATGATCTTCATCCCGCAACTCACGTGTCTCTCGTTGAGCAACTAGCATTTGATTCCAGTGCATGGCTCCTTCAATATCCCCCACAGACCAACACTGATAAAGTCTTGAAAAAATGGGCAAGTCTACAAACTTCAGGCTTAATCTTAAACAATCGGCAAGCCAGTTTTGCAGTGACTCGACATCCGTCACAATTTCATTCTCAATCGCTGATTCTAAACCTTGCGAGTAGGCAAATGCACCAACTGGCAAAGTTGGGCTGCTGAGTTGCAATAGTTTAAGCAGGCTTAAATCAGCCATGTGAATGAGGTTCGTGGCTATGGTCATGAGCATGTGAGTGATTATTTGAATGGCTGTGCGAATTACCATGAGAGTGCCCGCCACCACTGTAAGCACCTGATTCAGGCTCAAACGGCGCTTGTTCACTTGTAACTTCTAGTCCAAGGCCTCTTACCATATCATCCAGTACATGATCGTGTTGATAGCGCGCGAAACCCTCACCAATCTGCAACGGAACATGACGATTGCCAAGGTGGTAACAAGCACGCGCCAATTGCAAAGGATTATCGCAATACACCGTAGAAACTGTTTCGGGCGAGGCTTTAATCTCTACCAGTAGCTTGCCATCGTCACTAATAATCAAATCACCATCTTGAAATGTTGTCCCTTTAGTAAAAAACAGTCCTGCTTCCTGACCATTATCAAGTTCCACTTTTAATCGGCTTTTTTCACGCTGTTCTTTTACCAAGGTGAGTGTTGTATCAGGAGCCTTCGAGCTTATAGTTTTTTCTTCGAATTTGAGCATTATTGGTTTTTCCGTTAGAACAAGAAATAGCGTTGTGCTAATGGCAAGACTTCAGCAGGCTCACAGGTTAAAAGCACACCATCTGCACGGACTTCATAGGTTTGTGAATCGACTTCTACTTTTGGCTGATAACTATTGTGGATCATGTCCCTTTTTTTCACTGTACGACAACCTTTAACAGCACTAATCAGACTCTTCAACTCAAGCTGATCTGCGATACCAGCATCCATCCCAGCTTGTGATAAAAATGTCATGCGCGTAGCAAGTCTTGCTCCACCATAAGCACCAAACATCGGTCGATAATGAACGGGCTGTGGTGTTGGAATAGAGGCATTCGGGTCGCCCATCGCAGCCGCCGCAATTAGACCACCTTTAATAATAATGCTGGGCTTAACTCCGAAAAAAGCCGGCCTCCATAAAACGATATCAGCCAGCTTGCCCACTTCAATAGAACCTACCTCGTGCGATATTCCATGTGATAACGCAGGGTTGATCGTGTATTTGGCAATATAGCGCTTTATACGATTATTATCATGTTCAGCGGGGTCGCCTTCCAGACTACCACGTTGAACTTTCATTTTATGAGCAGTCTGCCATGTCCGGCAAATCACCTCACCCACACGCCCCATGGCTTGGGAGTCAGATGAAATCATAGAAAATGCACCCAAATCATGAAAAATATCTTCGGCAGCAATAGTTTCTCGTCTGATACGGGACTCGGCAAATGCCACATCTTCGGCAATGTTAGGGTCAAGATGATGGCAAACCATCAGCATATCTAAATGCTCATCAACGGTATTAACCGTATAGGGACGAGTTGGGTTTGTGGAAGAAGGCAATACATTCGCCTCACCACAGGCTTTGATAATATCAGGCGCATGACCACCGCCAGCACCTTCAGTGTGAAATGTATGAATCGTGCGATCTTTAAAAGCCGCAATCGTATCTTCAACAAAACCCGACTCATTCAAGGTGTCGGTGTGAATAGCTACTTGAATATCGTAGCGTTCAGCAACGCTTAAACAGTTATCAATTGATGCAGGAGTGGTGCCCCAATCTTCATGCAGTTTTAAACCGATGGCTCCAGCTTCTACTTGTTCATCCAATGCCTCTGGCAAACTGGAATTTCCTTTGCCGAGAAAACCTAAATTCATTGGAAACTCTTCTGCGGCTTGCAACATCCTATGAATATTCCACGGACCAGGTGTACAGGTTGTAGCATTGGTCCCCGTTGCCGGGCCAGTACCACCACCGAGCATGGTGGTCACGCCAGACATTAATGCCTCTTCTATTTGTTGAGGGCAGATAAAGTGAATGTGTGCATCAATGCCACCCGCAGTAATAATCGAACCTTCGCCAGCTATTGCTTCTGTACCTGGGCCGATTATGATATCAACATTGGGTTGAACATCAGGGTTGCCCGCCTTACCTATGCCCGAGATACGCCCCTTCTTAATCCCTATATCCGCTTTAATTATCCCCCAATGATCTACTATTAGGGCATTAGTGATTACAGTATCTGCAACTTCCGCTGATACTCGCTGACTTTGTCCCATACCATCTCGGATAACTTTGCCGCCGCCAAACTTAACTTCTTCACCATAGGTCGTTCGGTCATCTTCAACCTGTAGCCACAACTCAGTGTCGCCAAGGCGCACGCGGTCGCCAACCGTGGGACCATACATTTCTGCATAAGCCTGCCTGCTTATTTTAGTCATTTTAAAGACTCCCGTTTATTGCGGCATTGAATCCGTAGACTTTGCGGTCGCCTACATAATCAACCAGGGTTACTGTTCTGGTTTGCCCAGGTTCAAAACGCACTGCAGTACCTGCGGCGATGTCCAAACGGAAGCCGCGAGTTTTTTCTCGATCAAAATGCAAGGCGCTGTTGGTTTCATAAAAATGATAATGTGAGCCCACCTGAATAGGTCGATCGCCACTATTTGCGACCTCTATAGTCACAAACTCTCTTCCCTTATTAAGTTCGATATCACCTACTACTACGATCATTTCTCCGGGTATCATTTCTCGCACCTCATACTATTGGATTGTGCACAGTGACAAGTTTTGTGCCATCAGGAAAGGTTGCCTCAACTTGAACATCATGAATCATCTCGGGGATACCTTCCATGACGTCGTTACGGCTCAGAAGCCTCTGACCATAACCCATGAGTTCAGCAACAGTTCTGCCATCACGAGCACCTTCCATAATCGCGGCACTGATATAGGCAATTGCTTCGGGGTAATTTAGTTTTACGCCACGATCCTTGCGTCGTTCTGCTAATAACGCTGCTGTAAAAATCAGCAATTTATCTTTTTCACGAGGACTTAGTTCCATATTGATAATTCCATACTAAAACTTCATAAAACGAATTGTTTTATCTTGATAAAAAAAGACACCCCCCCACTTTTAGTGGGTTTTTTGATCTCTAACTTTATGTAGACCATATGCGTGGATGACAAACTTCACGGCCTAATACCTCTGGACGTATTGCCGTCCAGATACATTTTAATGCGAGGGAAACCTGTTCTGCGTAATTGCCTAAACATCTCGCAACCAGTATGTCGTCCATTAAGGTCAAACCTATTTGTACTGGCATTTCAATTTCTGCCAATGCCGAACGAGCTGCTTCTAATAAATCATCTGTTACATGCGTTGCAACAAAAGTACCTAAACAAGGGTAATTATTCATACAGCTCAGGCTTTGCAATACATTGGAAGAATCAATTAACAACCGATCCAGTAGCAATGGTTGCCCACAACGGAACACCTCCAAACTCGTCAAAACCTTGCCTGATTCAAAACTTTCTCTGGCAGCGGGCCGTCCATAACAATTAATTTCCCAACCCATAAAACGCGCAGATTGCGTTAACTCAACACGTGTTTTTAGCAGAGAATGCGTTCCATCAAAAAAAATATTTTCCTGTGGAAACCACTCTAAAGCACAGCCATCTTGTACAGATAATGTCTGGGTTTGTTGTGCTAACGAGCCCGTGTTTCGATAAAATTTGGTTGCACCAGGAGTAGTAATTAATACATTCGCTTGTTCTTCAACGAGTACATTAATATGTAACTCATCACCACCAACAACTCCTCCCGGTGGGTGTAACAGATACAAATGGCAAACATTCGCTTCAGGATAAAAAGGTCTCTGAACGGTTAAAGGCCCAGACTGTGAGCGGCTTGCCAAAACTGTTTTATCGCCAGAATTTTTAAAACATAGATATAACTCTGCTTTCCAGCCAAGCTTATGCGCAACACTAGACATTTCCCTATGTTACTTTTTGATCCGTTCTTTCTTCAATTGATGAATTACCATAATTCCAGCAAAAACAATGACTGCGCCAATACTTAAGGCAAGGCTGGCGTGAAGGCTAATATGCATCATTGAGCCAGCGTCAAGCCCTGAGTGAGCCAAAGTCACTTCTGATGAAAACAGTGAAGCTAAGAAAACAAGCAAAGCATTCCGCTTTTTAAACATGGAAACTCCTTATACAGTTAAAAATTGTTGGACCAAGTCATCACTAAGTTCTGACATTTCGCCTTTGGCGACGTTATTTCCGCGCTCCATGATACAAAAATAATCACCAACACGTCGAGCGAACGGCAGTTTTTGCTCTACCAGCAAAACTGTGATGCCCATTTCTTTATTAAGCTGCGTAATAATATCGCCTATCTGCTGTACAATATTAGGCTGAATTCCTTCAGTTGGCTCATCTAATATCAGCATTTTTGGATCTATCATTAAAGCACGGCCAATTGCGAGTTGTTGCTGTTGCCCGCCGGATAGATCGCCACCACGACGAGAAATCATTTCTTTGAGTACCGGGAATAGCTCAAATATAAACTCGGGGATTTTCTTTAATTTATCTTTACGCGCGAATAAACCGAGTTCAAGGTTCTCGCCAACGGTAAGCTGAGGAAAAATTTGTCTCCCTTGTGGAACATAACCAATACCAATGCCAGCACGTTTTTCGGCTATCTCATTTTGTATTTGTTGCCTGTCAAAAGTAATGCTTCCATCTTTTACTGCCTGCAATCCCATAATGCATTGTAGCAAAGTGGTTTTTCCGACACCGTTGCGGCCCATTAAGCAGGTGCACTTTCCTTGAATCACTGACAAGTCCAGATCCCACAATGTGTGGCTTTCACCATAGAATTGATTGAGGCTTTTAACTTCCAGGATGGACTTGTTCTCTAAACTATTCACCAAGTTATTCTCCAAGGTACACCTCGATCACCTTTTGGTTATTCTGTACCTCATCCATTGTACCTTCAGCCAGAATACTTCCCTGGTGTAGTACGCTTACTTTCTTCGCAATAGAGCGTACAAAATCCATATCGTGTTCAACCACAACAACTGAGTGTTCACCGGCTAATGACGTTAACAACTCGCCTGTTTTGTCCATTTCCTGGTGTGTCATACCTGCAACGGGCTCATCCACCAATAATAATTTGGGGTTTTGCATCAGCAGCATGCCAATTTCCAGCCATTGTTTTTGACCATGCGATAAAGCACCCGCACGTTGTTTGGCATTCTCGCTTAAACCTATGGTATCCATAACACTAGCAATTCGATCATGCTGTTCACTGGATAACTTTGCTCTGAATGTTGACCACACGTTTTTATTACCCGCCATTGCCATTTCTAGGTTTTCAAAAATATTATGATGCTCAAAGACCGTAGGCTTTTGAAATTTTCGCCCCACACCCGCTTGTGCAATTTCTGCTTCAGTCATCCTTAGCAAGTTGATGTTTTGCCCAAACCAGACAGTCCCTTTATCAGGTTTGGTTTTGCCCGTGATAATATCCATCATCGTCGTTTTTCCGGCACCATTTGGGCCGATCATGCAACGTAATTCACCAACATCAATATAGAAATTCAATTCATTGATTGCTTTAAATCCATCAAATGAAACGCTGACATCTTCAACATATAGAATTTGCCCATGACTGGTGTCAACATTTGAATAGTCTTGCTTATTAACAACATCGAATACTTGGTCACGGCGAATACCTTCTCGAACTTTATCTAATGCTTTCATGCCTGCTTCCTCTTCATCAAGCCAACAATTCCGCTAGGAAGATAGAGTGTAACCATCACAAATAAAGCACCTAAAGCAAACAGCCACATTTCTGGTGCAGCACCTGTTAAATAAGTTTTGGAGTAGTTCACAACAAAAGCGCCCAGTACCGCTCCATAAAGCGTTGTCCGTCCGCCGATTGCAACCCAGACAACGAGTTCGATAGAGCGCAATGGAGAAAATTCTCCAGGATTGATAATGCCAACTTGCGGCACATACAAAGCACCAGCAATACCCGCAAGCACAGCAGAAAATGTAAAGATAGCCAACTTAACTCTATCAACACGGTATCCAATAAATCGTACGCGATCTTCTGCATCACGTATTGCCACAGCCACTTTACCTAGACGTGAAATCACAATCGCTCGACAAGCTAAATAGCCAAGTGCCAAGGCAATAGCAGAAGCAATGAAAAGTGCTATTCTAGTGCTATCGGCTTGTAAACTAAAACCTAGAATATCTTTAAAGTCGGTTAAACCATTATTTCCACCAAGACCCAATTCATTCCGGAAAAATGCGAGCAATAATGCATAGGTTAAGGCTTGCGTCATAATCGATAGATACACACCGGTTACACGTGAACGAAATGCCAGCGCACCAAATATGAATGCTAATAATCCAGGCACTAATGCCACCATGATCATCGCATACCAAAAGTTATCAAAACCCTGCCAAAACCATGGCAACTCTTTTAAGTTAAGAAAAACCATAAAATCAGGTAGATCCGGATTTCCGTAGACGCCTCGATCACCAATTTGTAACATAAGGTACATGCCCATGGCATAGCCACCTAGCGCAAAGAAAGCTCCATGACCAAGGCTTAAAATCCCTAAATAGCCCCATACCAGATCGACCGAAAGTGCCAGTAATGCATAGGCTAGATACTTACCGACCAGCGTAACGGTATAGGTTGAAACATGAAATGGATTTTCTGTCGATGTCCCAAGGTTCAATACAGGAATGATAATCGTAGCGAACACCAGCAGTGTTAGAAAAATCTGCCCACCGCGATCATCTTTTAGTAAATTCAACATATTCTATTCCCCCTATGATTCTGCAGCTCGGCCTTTTTGTGGGAATAAGCCACGAGGTCGCTTCTGGATGAATAGAATGATAAAAACAAGTACGAATATTTTTGCCAGTACTGCACCTGCCCATGGCTCCATAAACTTGTTAGCTACGCCTAATGTGAAACCACTTATGAGAGTTCCCCACAGATTGCCGACACCGCCAAAAACAACCACCATGAATGAATCAATGATGTAGGCTTGCCCAAGGTTGGGCCCAACATTAGTGAGCTGGGATAAAGCAACGCCGGCAATACCGGCTATACCTGAACCCAAACCAAATGTTAGAGCATCTACCCGGCTTGCCCGTATTCCCATGGCTCTGGCCATTGAACGGTTTTGTGAGACTGCGCGTACACTTAAACCCAATGAAGTTCTTTTGATGATAAGAAACAATAATGCAAAAACAGCTAAACAAAATAGGATGATATAAAGCCTATTATAAGTTAACGATAGTGCGGGATTTATTTCAAGCGAACCAGACATCCATCCAGGCGTTTCGACAGAACGATTCAACGGTGAAAATACAGACCTGACGGCTTGTTGAAGTATCAAACTAATGCCAAAGGTCGCTAGTAAAGTTTCTAAAGGCCGGCCATACAAGTGACGAATAACCACACGTTCTATCAATATTCCTACAAGTCCCGAAACGATAAACGCCGCTGGAACAGCAACCAATAAAGATAATCCAATATGATGCGGCATTAACTGTTGAATTACATACGTGGTATAGGCTCCAAGCATAATTAATTCGCCATGCGCCATATTGATAACACCCATAACACCAAACGTTATGGCCAAACCAATAGCTGCAAGAACTAATACAGAGCCTAAACTCAACCCAAAAAACAGAGTGTTAATTTTTTCATAAACACTTAACTTTTCATCAATATTTTTAAGTGCTGCCTGAGAAGCCTTTACTATTTGAGGTTCACTATGATCTTTTAATGAGACCAATATGTTCTTCACTTCCGGCTGAAGCGAGCTTGAGAGTGATTTTATTGCAGCAAGCTGTGTCTCTTTATTTTCTGAATTAAGATCGTTGATACTTATCAGGGTAGATATTTCAGTTCGTACTTTTCTATTCTTTTCATTTTCAAGATGCTTTTTAAGAATATCAATATCATCAACTTTTCCATACATTGATTTTACTGCTGAAAGCCTTTCATCGGCATCCGAACTAAATAAGCTTAAGGTAGCTATTGACGAACGCAATATTCTACGTAATTTATTATTCACCTTAACTTTGATAAGACTTGATTTATCAATATCACCAATTGCTTTTTGCGTCAGCACATCGGTAATGGCAAACCCGTTTTGATTTTTAATTCCAATGACTAGTTTCTTGTCTTCTTTTATAAAAAATAGTCGAGCATTTAACATTGCTTCCAGGATGGATTTTACGCGTTGATCTTTGCTTAGGACGAGTTGTTCTATTGCTTGTTCTTTTTCTTTGTAGCTTTTTGATTGGAGTTGCTCTAATGCGTGCGTGAAGTTTTCTGTATTAACTGATTCATCGGCAAATGCATGACTGCTTAAAAAGAAACTTAGCGGTAATAACAAACAAAGCAGGGTCTGCTTTATTCTAGATATATAAAATGTATGAGGGGTATTAGACATAGATAGTCTTCGTTGGTATCTATTAAAAATTTAAGTTAATTATAGAGAGCGCTGGTTGCACCAGCACTCTCATAACTAGTATTTTTTGATGAGATTAATTATTTAGCAGTCGCTAAACATTTTTTCTCTTTAGTGTTGTAGTTGCCACACTTGATTGGCGCAGTCCAATCAGACATTAAGTCTTTACTGCCTTCAAGGAAATCTGACCAAGCATCACCTGCAACTTCACCATCAGTTTTCCAAACCACATCAAACTGGCCGTCTTCCTGAATCTCACCGATAAGTACTGGCTTAGTTAAATGATGGTTCTTCAACATTTTAGCGGTACCACCAGTCATGTTTGGCACTTCGATTCCAACCATGGCATCTATAACTTTATCCACATCAGTGGTACCCGCTTTTTCAACAGCCTTAACCCACATTCTGAAACCTATTACGTGTGCTTCCATTGGGTCGTTTGTTACACGCTTATCATCTTTGATGAACTCATGCCATGTCTTGATGAACTCCGCATTTTCTTTTGTATCAACACTCATGAAGTAATTCCAGGCAGCAAGGTGACCAACAAGTGGTTTTGTGTCGATACCTGAAAGCTCTTCCTCACCTACCGAGAATGCAACCACTGGTATGTCTTCAGACGAGATACCCTGGTTTCCTAACTCTTTATAGAAAGGCACATTTGCATCACCATTGATTGTTGAAACAACCGCTGTTTTCTTGCCTGCAGAGCCAAACTTTTTGATATCAGCAACAATACTCTGCCAATCAGAATGCCCAAATGGGGTATAGTTAACCATAATATCTTCTTCAGCTACGCCTTTTGAAAGCAAGTAAGCCTTAAGGATTTTATTGGTGGTGCGAGGATAAACGTAATCAGTACCTGCAAGTACCCAACGCTTTGCTCCAATATCTTTCATCAAGTAATCAACAGCAGGAATCGCTTGTTGATTTGGAGCTGCGCCAGTGTAAAAGATGTTTTTAGATGACTCTTCACCTTCATACTGAACCGGATAGAACATTAAACCATTCAGCTCTTCGATAACCGGCAATACAGATTTACGCGATACTGATGTCCAGCAACCAAAAATAGAATCTACTTTATCCTTGGTTAGTAACTCGCGTGTTTTCTCTGCAAACAAAGGCCAATCTGAAGCTGGATCTACAACAACCGCTTCTAGTTTCTTGCCTATAAGACCACCCTTTTTATTCTGTTGGTCAATCAACATCAACATAGTGTCTTTCAGTGTGGTTTCACTGATCGCCATAGTGCCTGAAAGGGAGTGCAACACTCCCACCTTGATCGTATCTTTCTCATGTGAAGCCGAAAATGCCTGAGTCGACATAAAAGATACACTTAACATGAGTGAACCTGCTAATATTTTTTTCAAACTGATATTCATGAATATACTCCGTGAAGGTAATTTAAGGTAATGCGTTTAAATTGGGGTTACGCGAAGTAGATAGTGCATGAAGTGTGCCAACTCTATAATTTCATAATTAACAGATAGTTAACTATTTATAGCATACAAGGATTAGTTCTTTTGGTGCACTTTGGATGAATACGCACTTTAACGGTGCAAAAGAGGAAAAGTATTTCGTATGTAGTAACGTTTATTAACGTAAGGTATTTTGCAGCCACTTTGAAATATCATTAATTTCTTCCAGGCACAATGAATGTTCCATTGGGTAAGCGTGAGCTTCTACCTTATAACCACTGGCTTCAAGCTTCGGAACATAAGCCTGCCAGCTTGCAAAAGGTATAACCGGATCATACTGGCCATGGGCAGCGAATACGGCTAGACCTGACTGTGATTTATGTTGCAGCAAGTTTGCATCAAACGGTATGTACGTCGAGAGCAGCATAATACCTGCGAGCTTTTTAGGGTAACGCAAACCAGTATGCAGCGCGATTACGCCGCCTTGTGAAAAGCCGGCAAGTAGTATCTTATCGGGAGAAACGCCCGACTCAATTTCAGTTTCTATTAGCTGGTTTATCCACTCAACTGTGGACAGAATGTCATCTTCATTTGCGGTTTTATTTCCATCCAGTGATAACAAATCATACCACGCGCGCATTTGCGTGCCTCCATTTAGCGTCACTGGTCTTACAGGCGCATGTGGGAAAATAAACTTAATCCCCAGCGATGGCGGTAATTTTAATTCGGGGATAATGGATACAAAATCATGGCCATCTGCCCCGAGGCCGTGCAACCAAATCACGCTGAATTCTGGTTTATCGGACGTTATTATGATTTCTGCCGGTAAATTTGTCATGTTATTTTTAGCTTAGCTCGGCCATTTATTTAAAAACAGCCTAAAAGTAGGGGGGTGTCTTAATCAAGGACTCCTTAATATATCAATTAATCAGAAATATCTAACTCTTTTAGTTTGCGTGTTAGAGTGTTACGCCCCCAGCCCAATAAATCTGCAGCTTCTTTCTTGCGGCCACCTGTTTTTTCTAAGGCTGCATTTAGCGCAATGCTCTCGAATTTTGGTGTGACTTCATCGAGAATTCTTAATTCGCCACGGTTAAGCCGCTGCATAATATTTTGATAAAGCAAGCTTTCCCAGTCAATATCACTTTTATTACTGCTATCTTTTAGATCCTGAGGCAAGTCGTCCATTTTTATTTCACGACCTGTTGCCATCACAGTCAACCAACGGCTAACATTTTCTAATTGACGCACATTACCGGGCCATTGAAGCGTTTGTAGATAAGCACTTACTTCTGGGCTAAGATTTTTCTGCTCTAAATTTAATTCTTTGGCTGCCTGAGCAAGAAAGTGATCGAGCAGTACGATAATATCTTTATCTCGCTCACGTAAAGCAGGTATTTGCAGACGTATTACATTGAGTCTATGGAATAAGTCCTCACGAAAACTTCCATTTTTTACATGCTCTTCAAGGTTTTGATGTGTCGCGGCCACTACGCGCACATCAACTTTTATCGCCTGGGTACCTCCTACTCGATAAAACTCACCATCTGCAAGTACCCGCAATAGACGTGTTTGTAATTCCGCTGGCATATCACCTATTTCATCCAGAAACAGCGTGCCATGGTCAGCCTGTTCAAAGCGCCCCTTGCGCTGAGTTTGAGCGCCGGTAAAAGAGCCTTTTTCGTGCCCGAATAACTCTGATTCAAGTAATTCTTTGGGAATTGCCGCAGTATTAATTGCAATAAATGGCTGATTCGCACGCGGGCTATGCGTGTGTAAGGCCTTCGCAACCAATTCTTTGCCAGTGCCGGATTCACCTGTAATAAGCACCGAAATACTGGTTTTACTTAAACGCCCTATGGTACGAAATAGGTCTTGCATTGCCACGGACTGGCCTATAATTTCCTGCTGTGAAACTGGTAAATCAGCTGCCGATGAATCACTCTCATTACTAATATCAACATCTTTTTGATCTTTGTTGCTCTGATTTGCGGTACAGGCGCGGCGCGCTAACTCTACCGCCTCATTAATATCAAAAGGTTTCGGCAAATATTCAAATGCTCCACTATCATAGGCTGACATGGCGCTATCCATATCGGAATGTGCCGTCATAATGATTATTGGAAGATCAGGGTAATGTTGATGGGCTTCTTTTATCAACTCAAAACCATTCATTCCTGGCATACGAATATCTGAAATGATGGCATCGGGTAGTTTGACATTTTCTGCCTTTAGATCACCCAGTAAATCACTCGCAAATTCATAGGCAGTGATATTCATATCGGCCTTTTCTAAAGCACGTTGTAAAACCCAGCGAATCGATTGGTCGTCATCTACAATCCATAAATTTTCAGACATTGTTATTTTCCATCTTTATACAGTGAAGCATCAACCGGCAACAATAACTTGAAACTGGTTTTTCCCGGTTTTGACTTAAATTCAATGACCCCATGATGGCGATTAGCCAGAGACTGCGCGATTGATAAGCCAAGTCCTGTACCTTGTGCTGAGCCGCTGACCATGGGGAAAAATAATTTATTCCGAATATCATCCGGCACTCCTTTGCCATCATCAATAATTTCAAGGCACAGCGCGATCCTGTATTGCTTATGATTGATAGTATAGTTTCTTAAAACTCGTGTTTTAAATAGGATATTGCCAGTATCACCAACGGCTTTTAACGCATTGCCAACTATATTAAATACAATTTGAATCAGATTATCTCGATCGGCAAATAGATCTGGTATGCTCGGATCATAATCAAAGCGTAACTGCACATTCTCAGGAATATCGGCTTTCACCAATTTACGGACACGCTCCAATACCTCGTGAATATTAATCATTTCGTTTTTAGCAGGTTCACGCGAACCCAGCATCCGATCCACCAAATTTTGCAGGCGATCAGCTTCAGAAATTATTATATGGGTATACTCTTTTAATCCCTGATCTTTGAGTTCTGCTTCCAGCAACTGTGCGGCGCCGCGCAGGCCACCTAAAGGATTCTTAATTTCATGCGCCATGCCTCGAACCAGGGCCTGGGTTGCTTCTTGTTGGCTAAGCAGCAGCTCTTCTCTAGCGATACGCAATTGATGGTCAGTTCGATAAAGTTCTAGTACCACTCCGGTGAGTTTGCCTTTATTTAATAATGGGCTAGCCACACAGTCTACAGTGACACTTTCCCTGAGTTTGTCGCGTAAATGACAGCCCCGTAATGCCTGAGGCTCTTCGTTCTTAACCACGAACTCTAGGTGATCCTTCAATGTACTTTCATTCAGCAATGATGAATGTGATTTGTTAATGATTCGTCCGCGAGATTGACCAAACAAGTTTTCTGCAGCCGCATTCATGGTCATAATGTGCAAAGTTTTATCCATCACGATAATAGCAGTGCTTAGCGTATCGCTGACTACTTCAGGCGAATAATTATTATTTCCTACATCTTGCAAGTTAGTTATCTCAGTGATCTTTGGTAAATATTCTTTAAAAAAGCTAATGCAAACATCAAGCCAACTTAAGACACTTGTAAAGAGTCTCACACATTGGGACTTTAAATTAACATATTCTATTCTAAAGCACCATTATGGACCGTTTATTTGCATTTTTGCACCATATTGAAGCACAAAACGCAGGTTTTTTCTACTAACTACTCCTTTATGCCTGTTAGAAAGTGCTTTTTCGACCTTTAATAAAGTTGGCACATTACTTGCGATGTAGTTACTAGCAATCATGCTTTCCCTGTGATTTGAGTCGGAATTTTTAGGCAAGTCCGGGATTTTTTTAATTATGAAGGAGAAGACTGCAATGAAACTAGTCACTGCAATTGTAAAACCTTTCAAACTCGATGATGTGCGTGAAGCGCTCTCTGAGATTGGAGTTGCGGGTATTACCGTAACAGAGGTAAAGGGATTTGGACGCCAAAAAGGCCACACAGAATTATATCGTGGTGCCGAGTATGTCGTAGATTTTTTACCTAAAGTGAAAATCGAAGCTGCTGTTAATACCGATATTGTTGATCAGGTCATCGAAGCAATTACTAAAGCGGCCAACACCGGAAAAATTGGTGATGGAAAGATTTTTGTATCTGAAATTGAACAGACTATCCGTATACGTACGGGTGAAACTGGTCCAGAAGCGCTATAACGGAGAAGCAGAAATGGAAAACAATATACTTGAATTACAGTATGCAATGGATACCTTTTACTTTCTGGTAATGGGTGCCCTTGTCATGTGGATGGCTGCCGGCTTCTCAATGCTGGAAGCGGGCCTGGTTAGATCCAAGAGTACGACTGAAATACTCACAAAAAACGTAGCGCTATATGCAATCGCCTGTACCGCTTACCTTGTTATTGGTTACGAGCTGATGTATGACGGTGGCATGTTCCTCAAAGACATCGCGCTTGATGGAGCTACGGATGCTGACGGCATGGTTGCTACAGTGCTAAAAGAAGCTACCGAAAGAGAGGGTGGTTTTACTGGTGGCGCTGTTTATTCCAACGCGTCTGACTTCTTCTTCCAGGTGGTATTCGTTGCAACCGCGATGTCAATCGTATCAGGTGCAGTTGCAGAGCGGATGAAACTTTGGGCATTCCTGTTGTTTGCCGTTGTTATGACTGCATTTATTTATCCTATGGAAGGATCATGGACCTGGGGTGGAAAATCAGTATTTGGCATGTTCTCTTTAGGTGACGATTTCGGGTTCTCTGACTTTGCGGGTTCTGGAATCGTACATATGGCAGGTGCTGCGGCAGCGTTATCAGGTGTTTTACTACTAGGCGCTCGTAAAGGCAAATATGGTAAAGACGGTAAAATTACACCAATCCCTGGTGCAAACCTGCCATTGGCGACACTAGGTACATTCATCCTATGGATGGGCTGGTTCGGATTTAACGGTGGTTCTGTTCTTAAGTTAGGTGACATCGCTAACGCAAACTCAGTTGCTATGGTATTTTTGAATACAAACGCTGCAGCGGCTGGTGGTGTAATTGTTGCATTAATTGTAGCTCGCTTAATGTTTGGCAAGGCTGACTTAACCATGGCACTTAATGGTGCATTGGCTGGTTTAGTGGCAATTACTGCTGAGCCTTCTACACCATCACCTTTAATGGCAACCATTATCGGCAGTATCGGTGGATTGATTGTTGTGTTCTCAATTGTTGCTTTAGATAAGATGAAAATTGATGATCCAGTTGGTGCAATTTCCGTTCACGGTGTTGCTGGATTCTGGGGTCTGATGGCAGTACCGTTAACTAACGATGGCACAACCTTTTTTGGCCAGTTAGTTGGCGCTGCAACTATCTTTATCTGGGTGTTTGTAGTTTCCTTTATTGTCTGGATGGTGATAAAAATGATCATGGGTATCCGGGTTTCGGAAGAAGAAGAGTACGAAGGTGTGGATATGGGCGAGTGCGGTATGGAAGCTTATCCAGAGTTCACAACAACTAATTAAAAATATCAAAACAGCCTTTTTAAGGCAATAAAAAAAGAGAGCCTAGGCTCTCTTTTTTTATGAAGGATGTAGTTATATTTTCAACTATTTATAAAATAAAAAAACGGTTCCAGATCAGCTATGGGGAGAAGATATGCGCAGCTGAAATGTATCAACCATAACCTCACTGGAACCAATATGAAGGTAAGGAAGGTCCTTCATATAATTATATGACGACAACTGTAAAAATTAGTTCCAAAATAAATAAAAAACGTTTGAAAAAAATTAAAATAAATAATGCTATTTCAAATAAGTGATTTAATAACAATCACTTATTTATATATATTTTTCTTTATAAATTTCAAAATAAAGTAAAAACACTATTACTCAGAGGGATCTCCTGTGACACTAGGTTTATTTTTTAATATTACTCCTTAGAAAACACGTATTCCACCAAGTATCAAACCAACAATTTTACTCTAATAATCGAGTTGTACGTTTTAAAAAAACGAAACGTCAAGCTCGCCAAAAGTGAGGTGGGGAGGTGCTTTTTCATCAAACTCGTCCAGAATCCGTTAGCTTCGCTCAAAAATTACCTTTTTAAGTGTTACAGTCCAGTTTTAGTAACCCGTTAATCAACACCAAACCAAAAGCTATCGGGTTTATCTAAAAACTCCTCAACTGGCATGTAGTGGCTACCATCACAGGAAAAAGTTAAGCCCACCATGGCGTTGATAATATTTAAAGAACCAGAACGCAGATAAATCGTTTCATCGGCATTTCTTAAGTCCTTGAGTCGGTCAAAAACCGGTTTTACTTTTTCCTCCATGACTTTAGATTCTTCTGGATAGCCACGCTTAGAATACGCGAGACACACATCAGGGTCGATAATTTCATCTAGCACATGCAATTGGTATTCGTAAGGCCGTTCATAAGGCCAAAGCGTTGCGCGTGAGCTGCTGTAATGCAGTTTGGCGTGAAAAATACCACGCTTACAGACAAGATTCACGATAATGTCATGTACCTGGTCCAGCTGTTGATCCATAGCGCTGTTAACGCGCTCTTGTTGGAATAAATTCTGCCGAATAGCAGGATCGCCTTTTATCTGCCTCCATACCCGTGTTACGTCAACCTGAATTTTATTATCCTGAAAATCATCAATATCAAAGTCCGCTGCAATACAGCCTATCACTTCACCTTTGTCATTAATAACTTGATGCATGGCGGTGATACAGGGTTTGCGATCGACGCGGCTGAGATAAACCGGGGAGAGCGAAAATGCACTTTCCATGTCTTTATTTAGCATGTAAGGTCTACTAGATAAGTCATATCCGCGAGCGAAAACATCAACTGTACCGTCTGGTAAAATATTGGAGCTAATCTGGACTCCGTGACACTCAACCGCATACAATAATTTACACTTAGGGATACTTTTACGGCTGCTTAGTAAAACCGCATCAAGCTTTTCACTTTGCTGCCAAAATGGGGTACATTTATCTGTAATCTGGGAAAGCTTGAGTCTTAACTCATCCCCCAACTCTTCTTTGCGTTTTGTTATTCTATTTGATAGTTGCATTTCCATTCATATTCCGCCCAAGTAATATTATAAAAAGACACCCCCCCACTTTATGGCATTTTTTTTAATTTTTTAAAAAATATCAAGAGTTCCACACGCCTAGCGTATATATCTAGGAGGAGAATAACCCGCCATTATTGACGTACTTCACTCTTGACTAAAAGAGGCCTTGATCTAAAAAGTGGACAGGCTCCTAACAATTTTATTTTTAGAATTTAAACTTTATTTAAGCATTTGTGTATTACTTCAACCTTTCAAAAAACGCACACTAAGCTACTCTTTCTTCCTTTGGTTTAATTAGATTAACCACTTTTTTATTATCGCTATTTTCTTCGCTATTGATTATTTCCTTTTTATTAACATCTTCTTTCTTTCCATGACGATCATACAGGAATCTCAATACTTCATGACGACAATGGTTATATTCAGGTGTCTCTGAAACAGCTAGGCGCTCACGTTCTCTCGGCATATCAACTGCCAGAATCTCCCCAACAGTTGCAGATGGGCCATTCGTCATCATGACTATTTTATCTGATAACAATACAGCCTCATCGACATCATGCGTTACCATCATCATGGTATTGCCAAGATCAGCTTGAATTTCCATAACAGAGTCTTGTAAATGCGCACGCGTTAAGGCATCCAATGCGCCAAAAGGTTCATCCAGCAATAAAACTTCTGGTTCCATTGCCAGAGCCCTGGCAATGCCCACTCTTTGTTTCATACCACCCGATATCTCACCCGGGCGTTTGTGTAACGCATGTTCCATGTGTACCAGTTTCATATTGTGTTCGATCCAGTCTTTCATTTCTGACTTGCTTTTTTTGCCTTTGAAAATCGTTTTAACCGCAAGTTCAACATTTTCATACGCTGTTAACCAGGGCAGTAAGGAGTGATTTTGAAACACCATGGCACGCTCTGGGCCAGGGTCATTGACCTCTTTTCCATTCAGAATAACGCCACCCTGGGTAGCCTGGTAAAGACCGGCAATAATATTTAATACGGTTGATTTACCACAACCGGAATGTCCAATTATTGAAACAAATTCACCTTTACTTACTTTTAGATTAACCCCTTCCAACGCCCGAAAATAGCCAGCTGGTGTCGGGAAATCCATATTCACGTCGGTTAATTCAAGATGTGTGTTTTCCATTATTTAAAACCCTCTATTTCTATCTGTAATTAACATATTAACGAAGCTCAACTGACTTATCCCAGGACACTTTTTTCTGTAGGTACAGCATTATACGATCTAGTAAGAATCCTATTAAACCGATAACAACAACAGCTACCATGATTCGACCCAAAGAGTTTGAGCTGCCGTTCTGGAATTCATCCCAGACAAATTTTCCAAGCCCCGGGTTTTGCGAAAGCATTTCTGCAGCAATCAATACCATCCATGCGATACCCAGTGATAAACGCAAACCAGTGAAAATCATTGGGATAGCCGATGGCAAAACGATTTTCCTCACATGTGTCCACCAGCTTAGGCGCAACACATGGCTGACATTCTGCAGGTCTTTACTCACATTGGTCACGCCAACAGCTGTACTGATAATGGTTGGCCATAAGCAACATAACAGCACAGTAATCGCGGAATTCAGGAATGACTTGTCAAACATTGAGCCATCACTGGTGACATACGTCGCACTCACTATCATCGTGACAATCGGCAGCCAGGCTAATGGCGATACCGGCTTAAAAATCTGTACCAGTGGATTAATTGCCGCGTAAACAGTTTTGCTTAAACCAGCGACAATGCCTATCGGGATTGCGATTAAAGAGGCCAATAAAAAGCCAGCCATCACGGTAATAATACTGGTAAATATCTGATCAAAAAAAGTAGAGTTACCCGCATAGCCTCTGATTTTAACTTCTGCCGTCGGGTCAGCAGCGAGTTTTTTCTCATTACGAACAGTTTGGCGTTGATAAAACTTTTTTTCTTTTAGGCGTTCTTCTTTATGCTCATCCACCAGTGCGAGAAATTGTGAATAAACCTGCTTCGGCCCAGGCACGGCGCCAAGTGATGTTATAACTTTGGGTGCCAGCAATGACCACAGCATTAGAAAAATCAGCACACCTGCAATAGGTGTCGCGAATGCAGAAAAAAATTGTTTAATATCCGAACTTGTAAATGTTCTTTGCTCTACGCTACTCATTTCAGAGATCCTTTATAGCTCTACTTGTTTTTTCCTAAAAAGCCCCGCCCAAATGGGCAGGGAAAACCGCTAGGAGAACGTCTAACCTTTATCATCGCCTTTAAGGCCGATCTTGAATGATTCGATATAGTCATTTGGCTTGCTGCCATCATAAACAAGCCCATCGATAAACTCTTTTTGCGGAGGCTTATAACCACTTTCTTTGGCAAAATCCGGAAACTCTTCGGCCTTCATCTTGCCTTCAGCAATCAGTTCTTGAGCCGCAATTTTGTAGATTTCGGGCTTATAGACTTGCTTCGCTGTATCGGCATACCAGCTATCTGGTTTCTTTTCATCAATCTGACCCCAGCGACGCATCTGTGTTAAATACCAGATCGCATCCGAGTAGTATGGGTAGGTTGCGTTATAACGGAAGAACACATTGAAATCAGGCACTTCGCGCTTGTCTCCTTTCTCGTATTCAAATGTACCAGTCATTGAGTTGGCGATAACATCTGCATCAGCACCTACATAATTTGACTTAGATAGAATTTTTACCGCTTCCATGCGGTTTTTGTTGTTGTCCTCATCCAGCCATTTGGCAGCACGAATCATGGCTTTAACAATACGCACCGTAGTATTTGGATTCTTCTTGGTGAAGTCATCGGTCATGCCGAATACTTTTTCCGGGTTGTCTTTCCAGATTTCGTAATCCGTAATAACGGGTACGCCAATGCCTTTGAATACCGCTTGCTGATTCCATGGTTCGCCAACGCAATAACCATCGATAGTTCCCGCTTCCATGGTTGATGGCATTTGTGGTGGCGGCGTTACAGAAAGCTGTACATCAGCTTGCAATTGACCTTTGATATCGCCCTTTGATGGTGCGTAATAGCCCGGGTTCAAACCGCCTGATGCCAACCAGTAACGCAGTTCATAGTTGTGAGTGGACACCGGAAATACCATGCCCATCTTGAATGCCTTGCCCGCATCTTTATAAGATTCGACCACAGGTTTTAAAGCATCAGCTTTGATTGGATGAACCGGCTTACCATCTTTCATCTCAACGTGTTTTTTCATTTTCTCCCAAACCGCATTGGAGACGGTAATGCCGTTACCATTCAAATCCATGGAAAGCGGTGTAACAATGTGCGCTTTTGTTCCGAATCCGATAGTCGCTGCCAGCGGTTGACCTGCAAGCATATGCGCGCCGTCTAGCTGCCCATCGATGACACCATCGAGTAACACTTTCCAGTTCGCCTGTGCTTCTAGCGTCACATACAAACCTTCATCCTCGAAGTAACCTTTTTCATACGCAATCGCCAAAGGTGCCATATCGGTGAGTTTGATAAATCCAAATTTCAACTCTTCTTTTTCTGCTTCGCCAACCTCGGCAAAAGCGGGCAACGTAATAAGTGTGGAACTCATCGCTACTGCCATGCCTATTGTTAAAGCAGTCTTTTTAAGAAAACTGCGTTTTGATAGGTCTTTGTTAATTTTTGGGTGACGCATGTAAAACTCCTGATACATAATTTTTGACTCGATATCAGTGACGCAGCAAACCCCGTGCCAAAAAATTGTTCCTCATTGAATTTTGTTGTTATCTAATTGATTAACTTGAATTGTTTCATTAAATTAATGTGCTTTACATCAATCACTTCATACTTAGAGTCACCCAAAGAATCTCCTTAAAATAAGGCGATTTAAACTTTAAATGCTTCATTAAGGTGCTTTGGAAATGATTTATAAAGGACACCCCCCCCACTTTATATGCGTTTTTTTAACTGCGGTTGGCATACATGTTGCTATCACCATTAATAAGCGAAGTAATTAGCGAATTGCTATGAATGAATTGAAAACAATGGATGTTAAAACCACCTGTCCATACTGTGGCGTCGGTTGCGGCGTTATAGCCTCTATGGACGATCAAGGTATAGTGACAGTGAAGGGTGACCCCGATCATCCTGCTAATTATGGGCGTTTATGCTCCAAAGGCACGGCTCTGGGAGAAACAGCCTATTTGCATGATCGACTACTGTATCCTGAAATAAAAGGAGAGCAAGTCAGTTGGGATCAGGCATTAAGCACTGTTTCGGGGCGTTTTTCCGAAATTATTGCCGAGCATGGTGCGGATGCCGTGGCGTTTTATGTTTCAGGGCAATTACTCACTGAAGATTATTACGTTGCGAATAAACTGATGAAGGGTTTTATCGGTTCCGCCAATATCGATACCAATTCGCGCCTGTGTATGTCCTCGGCAGTCGCTGCCTACAAACGTGCATTCGGTGAGGATTGTGTTCCCTGCAGTTTTGACGATCTGGATAAAGCCAATCTGATTGTATTGACTGGCAGTAACGCCGCCTGGTGCCACCCGATTTTATTCCAGCAGATCATTCGTGCAAAAAAAGCCAACCCTCAACTCAAAGTAATCAATATTGATCCGCGTGAAACCCAAACATCAAGCGCAGCGGATATACAATTATCGCTTAAGCCCGGTTCAGATGCGTTTTTGTTTAATGGCTTACTGAATTTTCTGAATGAGTCCGATGTGCAAAACAGTTTCTTTACCGAGAGTTGCACCAACGGACTTGAAGCAGCACTGGAGGTCGCTAAATATTCAGCAGAATCAATTGAAGTAGTTGCCGAACAGTGCGCGCTAGCCGAAGAAGATGTGCGCGAGTTTTATAAGCTGTTTGCCAATACCGAGAAAGTAGTGACCATTTTTTCTCAAGGTATTAACCAGTCTTCCAGCGGTGTCGATAAAGGTAATGCAATTATCAACTGCCATTTGTTTACGGGCAGAATCGGACGACCGGGAATGGGGCCTTTTTCATTCACCGGGCAACCGAACGCCATGGGCGGGCGTGAAGTCGGCGGACTTGCCAATCAACTCGCGGCACATATGGACCTTGATAACCCGGAGCATTGCGACCGCATACAACGCTTCTGGAAATCGCCGGTGATTGCCAACAAACAAGGCCTAAAAGCGGTTGATCTATTTGATGCAATTGATCAGGGTAAAGTTAAGGCTGTCTGGATTATCGCCACCAATCCGGTTGTGAGTATGCCCGATGCCGATAAAGTAAAAGCGGCTTTGGAAAAGTGCGAACTGGTAGTCGTCTCGGATTGTATCCGCGAGACCGACACGGCAAAAATAGCAGATATATTATTGCCAGCGCTCACATGGGGTGAGCAGGACGGTACAGTAACCAATTCGGATAGGCATATTTCACGGCAACGCGCGTTTTTGCCCGCACCAGGTCAAGCCAAGGCAGACTGGGATATCATTACCGAAGTTGCGCACCGCATGGGTTTTGCCGAGCATTTTCCCTATCGTACTTCAGCGGATGTTTTTCGAGAGCATGCGGCTCTATCCGCGTTTGAAAATGAGCCTGAATCCAAAGGACGGCGCTTATTTAATATCGGGGACTTGCAAACTATTAGCGATGAATACTATGAAAAGTTTCCGGTTAAGGCATGGCCGATAACAGCGAATGCTCCCGATGGAACTGCCCGTCTTTTTGCTGATGGAAAGTTCTCTACGCCAGATGGTAAGGCGCGTTTTATTTGTGTCATACCAAAAGCTCCACAGAATGAGGCCACTAAAGAATTCCCGTTGATACTGAATACCGGACGCGTTCGCGATCACTGGCATACCATGACGCGCACTGGAGTTTCACCTCGGTTATCATCGCATACTTATGAGCCGTATGGAGAAATCAATCAACGCGATGCTATGCAGTTTGGTGTTAAAGATGGCAGCCTCGCAAGACTTACCAGCCCCTTGAATAAATCTGCTCTGGTGCGCATCCGTTGCTCCACCAAGCAGCAACGCGGCAGCATCTTCATGCCGATGCACTGGAATAATCAATTCAGTAGTATGGGCAGGGTTGGTGCGCTGATACCATCGGTGACTGACCCGCTTTCAGGCCAGCCTGAACTCAAGCATGGCATAGTCAGCATCGAGCCAAGCGACTACCAATGGCATGGTTTTATTATCTCCACCACGCCAGAAAAGCTCAAACTTGAATATGCCGACTATTGGGTGCGTGCACGCGGCAAAGGCCTTTGGCGTTATGAGCTGGCAGGGCAAGAGCAACCCGAAGACTGGGCGGCTCGCGCACATACGCTGTTGGACAATAGTGAAGCTAGCGATGAGGAGGAAAACTGGATAGAGTTCTTCGACAACTCGCAAAATCACTATCGTGCGGCACAATTTAAAGGCAGCAAATTAATCAACTGCGTGTTCATCGGCCCCACAGAAAAACTGCCTCAACGTGACTGGCTTATCAGCCTGTTTCAAAAAGAGGAACTGGGCAAAAGCGAACGCGCAAGCCTGTTAAGCGGCCAACCCCCAGTCGATCAGGAAGATACAGGGCGCATCGTGTGTGCCTGTTTTAATGTGGGTGAAAAAACCATTCTTAAAGCAATTGATGATAAAGGCTTAAGCACGCCAGAGCAGATTGGTGAGTGTTTGCAGGCAGGCACGAATTGCGGGTCCTGTTTACCAGAATTGCGTGGACTCTTGAATAAATGACATTCCACATCAGCACCAGCGAAGTGCCCTAAATAACGCATTAATCTATTTGGATGCACAATTATAGTGAAGCCTGACTATCAATATCGCCTTCATAAGTTATATAAAAGACACCCCCCCACTTTTAGGCACTTTTCTCATTATTCATTAGTACATGAGCTTTGGCACACATTTTGCTACCTCACTATTAATTACACGTAAATGGAGTTCGCCCAGTGAATCTAAGCGCTAAACAAAGTCCTAAACAAAACCTGGTCCTAATCGGAAATGGTATGGCAGGCATGCGTACTATCGAAGAGGTTCTAAAACTCGAACCCGACAAATACAATATCACTGTTTTTGGTGAAGAACCATACGGCAACTACAACCGCATTATGCTTTCGCCTGTGCTGGCGAATGAAAAGACGCTTGAAGAGGTTATGCTGAACGATGATAACTGGTACACGGAACATAATATCCGCTTTGAAAAAGGCAAAAAGGTTACCGAGATTCATCGTACCGGCAAAGAGGTTATAGCCGAAGATGGAACGGTTGTACCCTATGACAAACTATTGATTGCCACGGGTTCTACCTCTTTTATGTTGCCTTTACCGGGTGCGGACAAGCAAGGGGTGATTGGTTTTCGTGATGTGAAAGATGTCGATATCATGGTCGATGCGGCTAAGCACTATAAAAAAGCGGTGGTTATCGGCGGCGGTTTACTGGGACTGGAAGCGGCAAACGGTTTGATGAAACAAGGCATGGATGTGACGGTCGTGCATATCATGGATTCCTTGATGGAGCGTCAGCTTGATAAGCCAGCGGCAAAAATGCTGCAAAAATCCCTAGAAGAAAAAGGCATGCGCTTTTTGATGTCGCATGCGACCGAAGAAATCCTGGGTGATGAGCGCGTTGCCGGATTAAAGTTTAAAGATGGCTCGGTTATTGAAGCTGATTTACTGGTAATGGCAGTCGGCATCAAGCCAAACTTTAAGCTGGCAAAATCTGCAGCTATACATTCCGAGCGCGGCATTGTAGTCAGCGATACGATGCAGACATTCGATCCGAATATATATGCAATCGGCGAGTGTGTTCAGCATCGCGGCACTACTTATGGCCTGGTTGCTCCTTTATTCGAGCAGGCAAAAGTCGCGGCAAACCACTTGGCTGAACTCGGCTATGCCCGTTATGAAGGTACAGTGACTTCCACCATGCTGAAAGTCACAGGCATTGACCTGTTTTCGGCAGGTGATTTTATCGGTGATGAAGATACCGATGAATTGTTATTCCATGATGTTGCCAATGGCAGCTACAAAAAATTAATCCTGCGTGACAATGTGATTGTTGGCGCGTGCCTGTATGGCGATACCATTGACGGCACCTGGTATTTCCAGATGATGAAAGACGGTACCAATATTTCTGATTTCAGAAACACCGTTTTATTCGGCCAGGCACACCTGGGCGATGCAGGTCACGGCGATGAAACACGCATTGCGGCAATGGCGGATAATGCCGAAATCTGCGGTTGCAATGGTGTCTGCAAAAGTGAAATTGTTAATGCCATTTCAGAAAAGAAACTATTTACACTCGATGATGTGCGTGCTCACACCAAGGCATCGGCTTCATGTGGTTCTTGTACAGGCCTGGTTGAATCATTGTTGGCACACACACTGGGCGGTGATTACTCACAGGCACCGAGTAAAAAACCCTTATGTGGTTGTACCGAATTAACACACGAGGAAGTGCGGTCAGCGATTCGCGAAGAAGGTTTAAAAGACCATAACGATGTATGCACGTTTCTTAACTGGAAAACGGACGATGGTTGCGCAGTTTGTCGGCAGGCTACCAACTATTATTTACTCTGCGAAAACCCAGATTACAATGATCCTGAGTCCCGTTTTATAAATGAACGGGCACACGGTAACATCCAGAAAGACGGCACTTACTCCGTTGTACCGAGAATGTTTGGTGGCATGTGTACACCCAAAGATCTGCACGCAATAGCGAATGTTGCTGAAAAATTTAAAGTACCTGAGATGAAAGTCACGGGTGGCCAGCGCATTGATATGTTCGGCATCAAGAAAGAAGACTTACCGCTGGTATGGAAAGACTTGAGCGAAGCTGGATTTGTATCGGGCCATGCCTACGGCAAAGCGATGCGAACCTGTAAAACCTGTGTCGGAGACTCGTGGTGCCGCATGGGTACACAAAACTCAACGAAACTAGGCATCATGCTGGAAGAACTTACATGGGGTTCTTGGATGCCGCATAAATACAAACTCGCAGTATCGGGCTGTCCGCGAAATTGTGCAGAAGCTACCATTAAAGATTTCGGCGTGGTGTGTGTTGATTCCGGCTACGAAATTCACGTTGGCGGAAATGGCGGTATTAAAGTGCGCGTTACAGACTTCCTCGTAAAACTGGAAACGGAAGAGCAAGTGCTTGAATACTGCGCTGCATTCAGCCAGTTTTACCGCGAAGATGCACATTATCTTGAGCGCACTGCCCCATGGATAGAGCGAGTCGGTTTGGATAAAATAAAAGCCGCAGTGTTGGATGATGAAGCTAATAGAAACGCACTGTATGAGCGCTTTTTAATTTCGCAAAAACCCGCGCAAATCGACCCATGGAAAAAACATGCGGATGGCGCAGATGCTAACCAATTCAAATCAATTAAAATTACTGCGGCTTAAGGCGCTTTTAATTAAGGAATTATAAATGAGTAACTGGCTAGAAATAACAACCCTCGATCAAATCCCGGTTTTAGGTTCTCGAATAGTAGAAACAGATACGGTTAACATTGCCGTTTTCAGAGGAAAAAACGATAAGGTCTTTGCAATCAAGGACCAATGCCCGCATAAACAAGGACCTTTGTCACAAGGAATTATGCATGGCGATTCGGTGACTTGCCCGCTGCATAACTGGAAGATTAGCCTGGTTACAGGTGAAGCATTGGGTGCCGACGAAGGTTGCACCAATGTTTATCAGACCAAAGTTGAAAATGGTGTTATTTACCTGAAAAACTAGGAAAAGATAATAAGCAGCACCCAGACAATAACTAATCGAGACTTAATATTGCATAGCAAACACTCAGAACCAAGACGTTCAGCGGGAAATACCCGAATGGAAATTGCCGAATACATTACAGTTGACGGAAAAGAAATAGCGATTGATATGCATGGCTATTTAACTGACCCCGATGACTAGAGCAAAGAGGTAGCGTTAAAACAGGCCGGACTAGCAAATGTTGAAATGAGCGATGATCACTGGTTTGTAGTGAATTATATTCGCGAACGGTATGAATATAGCTCCTGCGTGCAAGAAGCACGCCATGCACTTAAATCGATGAAGGAGCATTTGGGTAAAGAACGCGCAACGCGTAAATATCTGTATAAACTATTTCCCTATGGTTACGCGATTCAGGCATGTCGCATTGCCGGAACGCCCGTGCCACTCAAGATCATGCGGTATCTATAAGACATAATAAGCCGAAGTGAGGTAATAGCTTTATTTGTTTAAAGCTAGCCCTTAGGCCGGGGTTAAAAACCGCCTAAAAGTGTGGGGGGTGTATTTTAGTTTAATAAATCAGTTAAAAATCTAAGCAAAATCCAAGCAATACTATTGTTTTATAAAGGACTTGCTATAATTGCCCTTTTTTAGCTGTAACTGATGATCATGTTTAAAAATATCTGCTGGGCACAAAAATTATTTATGCTTATGGTCGCAGGATTATTCATCCTGAGTGTTTCCAGCATGCTTGCCGGTTGTGGCAATAAAGGCGGTCTTTTCTTGCCAGATAATGAGCTGCCTGATAAAAATTCCACTACTGAACCCAAGAATAACAAGAAGAGCTGATATGGATTATTTCAACTACAAAGACGGTCAGCTATTCGCTGAAGATGTATCACTTGAGAGCATAGCGAAGGAATATGGTACGCCCTGCTATGTCTACTCGCGTGCTACTCTTGAACGCCATTATCATGCGTTTGATGATGCCTTTGGCGATCAGCCGCATTTAATCTGCTATTCGGTAAAAGCCAATTCAAATCTGGCAATTTTGAATCTGCTGGCGCGCCTAGGTTCCGGGTTTGATATTGTTTCGGTCGGTGAACTAGAGCGTGTTTTAAAAGCGGGTGGTGACCCGAAGAAAGTCGTGTTTTCTGGTGTTGGCAAACGCACCGATGAAATGCAGCGCGCACTGGAAGTCGGCATTCGCTGTTTTAATGTTGAATCTATCGGAGAACTCGACCGCCTCAATGATGTTGCCGCTTCAATGGGTAAAGTGGCAGAAATCTCGATACGCGTAAATCCCGATGTTGATGCCAAAACACACCCCTATATTTCAACTGGCCTGAAAGCTAACAAGTTTGGCATTGATATCAATATTGTTGAGGGAGTTTATCAACAGGCTGAGGCGATGCAGAACATTAATGTTACTGGTATTGATTGCCATATCGGCTCGCAGCTCACTGATGTGGCACCTTTTATGGATGCATTGGAGCGTTTGCTGTCATTAGCTGATCGACTCAATGCGCAAGGCATTAAGATTAAACACCTCGACTTAGGTGGAGGATTAGGCGTGCGCTATAAAGATGAAACTCCACCTTTGCCGTCAGAATACACCGCGCAATTATTCACCAACCAGAAACTCAAAGATTACGAAATCGTGATCGAGCCGGGCAGGGCGATTGCAGCGAACACTGCTGTGCTACTTACAAAAGTTGAATATTTAAAGGACGGCGAAGAAAAGAGTTTTGCTATAGTGGATGCTGCGATGAATGATTTGATTCGCCCATCTTTGTATCAAGCCTGGCAAGCGATTATTCCTGTAAATGAATCAAGCAATATTACTGAAACTAAAATTTACGATATTGTAGGTCCAATCTGCGAGACGGGTGATTTCTTAGGAAAAGATCGAGAGCTTTCGCTAAAGCAAGATGATTTACTTGCAATACGTTCAGTAGGGGCTTATGGCTTTGTAATGGCATCAAATTACAATACCCGACCTCGTGCTCCTGAGATTTTGATAGATGGCGATATAACCACTTTAATCCGAGAGAGGGAAACTGTTGAAAGTTTATTCTCCGGTGAATACCTTATTAAAGACTGATTTAAAAACACCCCCTGCCATTTTGTCTTTTTTAACATGGTTTCTTAATATTTCAGTGAAAAGTAGATACATCTACTTATTAAACCCATAAAAAAACTTACATACCATTCGTCTGGAAAAAATCGCCAAACATCTGCATATGATTTAAATTAAACATTCGTAATAAATGTATCGGCGTGACCATGTTTTTGTAGTCAGGATACTAATAACAACAATAATAAGTAAGGTATAAGTGTGAAAAAGAAAGCAATAGCGCTCGCTGGTTGCATGGCATTTGCAGCACCTTCAATCAGTATTGCACAAGCATTTCCCGCTAATCTAGTAGGCATGAATCTTGGTGAGATCCAGGCAAGCTCCTACCTCAATCAACCGTTTAGAGGGGTTATTCCTTTTCTATTCACCAGTATTGAAAGCTCTAGCCAGTTTAAAGTTCGACTCGCGCATGAGTCCGTATTCGCGCAAATTGGCGCTGAGAAACTACCAATTCTAGATGACCTGAACTTTCAAGTAACTGTTCAAGCAAACAAACCTGTAATTTTAATCAGCTCAAATAGACCCATCCACCTACCCTTTCTTAATTTTGTACTGGAAGTTGAAGGACCGGGGGGCGTTGTCTATCAAGACTATACCGTATTGCTTGATCCACCAAATTATCAAGAAAATTCTATTCAAACCACCAAAGCCGAAAAGCAATTTCAAGAGGCCGAGTCTGTAGCGATTGATAATTTAATGCGTGCAACTGTTGCTTCAACTAATGTTTCTTCTAGCAAACCACTGAAATATAGAGTGAAATCGGGCGACTCCTTATCAAAAATTGCCCAGCAACAGAAACAAAATGGTGTTTCAACAAAAATGCTAGCTCAGGGCATTTTTAAGAAAAACCCAAATGCCTTTATCCGGGGCGACATTAATAAAATTAAAAAAGGCGCACTATTAAATCTGCCTACTTTGAAAGAGTTGAATGGCTTTGAATTAGCCCAATCTGAAAGCAAAGCGCCGAAACAAGCTACAAAAAATGTAAAAGAAACCTACAAAGTTAGCAGTGGCGATAGCTTATCTATAATAACTAAAAAGTTTGCTGCTAAAGATGTGTCGTTTACAAAAATGATGAATGCTATATACACATCAAACCCAGAAGCATTCTCAAAAAATAGCAAAAACTTACTCAAAACTGGTGCAGTACTTCAAATTCCTGCAGTGGAAGATGTACTGGGTATAAAACAGCAAGATGCTCTAGTAACAACAGTTGCCAAAACTGATAAACAAGCGCCTATAACACCGGAAAAACTATCAGTAAGCACTTCAAACACCCCGGATAATGCCAGTATTAATGAAATTGAAATAACATCAGAACTCAGCGATGGTGAATATCGGATTAAGGAGGGCGACACTTTAGCGCAAGTCACTAAAGAGATCGGTTACGAAGATGCCTCATTCACCAAAATGATGAAGGCAATCTATATCGAAAATCCTGAAGCATTCGAAAAAAATAATATAACCAAACTTATACCTGGAGTAGTAATTCACCTGCCCAAATTGAGTGATGTAGAACAGACTCCACAAAAAAATGTCTCCGCCCAAATTGTGAAAACAGATTCTGTAGATATTGATGAGAATACTCAGAAAGAAAATCCAGTACCGGCTAGCCTTTTAGAAAAGAGAATTAGGTCACTTAGAGCAGAACTAGACCAGGCAAAATCTGGCTTATCTGGTTTACAAAAATCCCTGGATACTAAAGATAGTCTTATCGTTGAAAAAGATGACCAGCTAGTTAACCTGAAATCCACATTAATTAAACTGAAGCTAAATCAAAATACTAGTGTTGAAACACCAAATGTTGCGGAACCTGTCACTCTCGATGAGGTAACAATAGATAAGCTTTACGATGGTGGTGCGGAGTCAACCGCAGAAAAAGCAACACTGGCGCTAAGCAAAACTAAAACTGGTTCGGAGAATATTGATATAGGCTTTAACAATAAACTTAGAAACTATGTAACTTCGAATATAGAGTCTTCCTCTTTTAAATATCTAGCTTATATGTCATTGGCTCTGATTTTAGGACTAATATTGATCAGATATCGCAGAGAAATCTATTCATACACTCGGATAAACTTCGATCAACCAAATTATTATCCAACCCCTAGCTCTGATAAGTACAAGCTTTCAGAGAAAAATATTTGCTATCAAGACACACTCGATGATTTAGAACAATATGAAACTGAAAACCTTTTAGAGCAATTAATGCAGAATAATAATCCGAATCGTTCTCGTAAAAAGTATAAGTCCTACGAAGAAGTAGGGTTTTTTAGAGATGATGACATTGAGGAATCCGATGAAATTGAGAAATCCGATGAAATTGAGAAATCCGATGACATTGAGGTATCCGATGAAATTGAACATTGTGAGCATTTAGTTACCGAACTATTTGATGAGTTAAATAACAGATATGAAGCTGACGCCGTAAGCGATAAATGGGATAGTATTGAAAAGGTATGTAATAATTATATTCATGAAATAAAAGAAGAGCAATCGTCATTAAGACACACTGATAAACCGACAGGTGGTGGAGCTATTGCAGATTTTGAAGTGATGATGAATGACCTAATACAAAACCTCAATGAAGTAGAAGACTCAATTCACAATAGAGCCGATACTTCTGAGCTAGTTGATCACGACGATGCGTCAACAGACGATGAATTAGTTGACGATACGTTAATAAATTCGGAGAGTCATAAGACAACAGTTTAGTAATTATTATGTTTAATCTATAAATAGACACCCCCCACCTTTTTAGCGATTTAGACATTTCGTTTTTTTGAAGCGTACAACTCGATTATTAAAGCAAAACCGTTACTCGTTTTTTAAAACACTAGCCCAGTGGACTAGTTCACTAAAACATAATTTCATCAAAGCGAGGACTCAGAAGCAATATTCTCGTAGCGCCTGGCTGGCTGTTTTTGAAAAATACTAAACACATTTTATTCAGCATATTTAATACCCAATAATTTTAAAGCTGACTCAAGTGAGTCCTGTTGCATTTTTTCATAGAGTTTAAAACTATTAAGCACGGGAGCTCCCAACGCTGCTTCAAAACTTGCCTGATTTGAGCTTAGTTCCAGTTGTTGTGATGCCTCATTTGTAGTATCACCATCGAGATTTGAGGTAAATATTCCTGCCGCGCTTACGGGTAAAAAGTCTTCATAGCTGATGGATTTAAGTGCTAAATTACCATTCTCAATTAAGTCATCAATATTCAACGTTTCCTTATTTTTGAGCGGCACCTGAGACTCAACTAAATAATAGTAATAGGCAAAACCTTGCCTGTGCATTTCTTCATGGCTATCCGGGAATGCTGAAAATACTGTTTCCAGGTTCGTAGTGTAATCTTTTCCGTCCGTTTTATAATTCCGCGCTAAATTCAACAGCTGGTCATATAAAAGCCGTCCTTTTGGTGTCAGTGCCACGCCGCGTTGTTCTACCTCACCAAATCTGGCAGTGTGGGTTCCTTGCTTACCGTCGGCAAACACAACCTCTTCTTCGAGTGCGATGAAACTCGTTTGGCGTAATAATATCGGGCAAGCTCTCTTCGGCGGGCCTTCTACAAACGCTTTTGCTTTAAAGCCCTGTTCTGTAAACTTGGCTTGTATTGCGTCAATATCCAGAACTTTGGGAGTTAGATGATTGATATGCGGTCCTTTAAATGACACCACATCGGCAATCAAGCGGTGTGTGACGCTTAATTCATTGTATGTTTGTTGATCCACATTCGCCTGCTGATGCCAGCGAAAAACCTCCAAAGCTTCGTCAACAAATAAACCTGCTTGCTCAGTTGTTAATCCACCCTGAATTTCCGATGCTTCAATCAAATCAAGCAACTGCGCAGTAAAAATATTGCGCTTAGAAAGTATCGCTTGCGCACGATTCCGGAGCATCTCGTCACCAATCAAATCAAGTCGCAAAAGTGATGTAAACACCCGAAATGGACTACTTAGTAACTCCTCAGGGTTTATTGCACGGAAAGCTGTGGAATGAACAGGAATACCCGCAATGCCAAGATCGTAATAATCAACAGCGAACATACCCATTACATTGAATAAACGCCGTAGTGTCGATAGCTCTTTTGCCGTGCCGACGCGAATTGCACCGTGGTGCTCCAGCTCTAGATTATCAGTTTCATAATGAGCTGGGGACTTGGCTGACCTTAAAGCCGAATCATTGATTTGCTTGACCAGCGCCAGCAAACGCCGGTACTGCGGCACCTCATCCCGGTACATGGCCGACATCGCAGCGGCAAACTGCGATCGAATCTCATTAGAGGATATGAAAGATTGTGAACTCATAAAGCTAAGTTAGTGACAATAGAATATAGAGTTTAGACTATTTAAAGGACACCCCCCTACTTTTACTCGTTTTTAAAACAATCGCCCTAACGGGACAGCTTTAAACAACCAAGCTGTTGTCTCACTGCGTTCGGCTGGCACTTTTTATAATCTGTCGAGCCTATAGGGCATCTCTATTAGTTAGCTATATCATCTGGCAATGCCAGAATCTAGGCGTAACTTTGAAGTCATGTTCAGACCTGCCAATAAGTTGCAACTAAGAGTCTGGTTTCCCACAGGACGAGCTTTCAATCGGACATATTCTAGACTTGACTCGCAAGAAATGGCTAATTAATAGAGATGCCCTATATTGTATTTGAACGATCCATCGCGCGATAACTAATCGTTTCACTCAAATGCGCCGTTTGTATTTGCTCACAACATTCCAAGTCAGCGATAGTACGAGCTACTTTTAAAATACGGTGGTAGGCGCGCGCGGATAGTTGAAATTTTTCCATGATTTGTGCCAAAAAGTCCTCATCATTTTTATCTAGTACGCAGTATTTTTCAATTTCCCTGTTGTTGAGAAAACGATTCGCTTTTTCTTGGCGCTGTAGTTGCCTATTTCGAGCCGCGACTACTCTCACTCTCACTTCGGCGCTGGTTTCTGCCTCCAAGTTTTTCTGCAATTCTTCTCGAGGTAGTCTGAGTACTTCAATTTGCAAATCGATTCTGTCGAGAAAAGGTGCAGATAGTTTTGAGCGATAGCGACGTTGTTGCTCTATGGAACACTGGCAACTGCTTTGTGTATCACATCCAGCAGGACAGGGGTTCATTGCTGCGATTAGCTGGAATTGTGCGGGGTAACTTGCCTGACGTGCCGATCGTGAGATTGTTATTTTACCTGTTTCCAAAGGCTCACGTAGTACATCTAATACTTTGCGATCAAATTCAACCAGCTCATCAAGAAACAGTACACCGTTATGTGCCAGTGAAATTTCACCCGGTCGGACTTTCGCGCCACCGCCGACTAATGCTACTCCTGATGCTGTGTGATGCGGATCGCGAACAGTTCGCAAACCCCAGTTTGAGGCATCAAAACCCTGGTCACTAATCGAAGCGATAGTCGCGGATTCTAATGCTTCTGCTTCGGTCATCGGAGGCAAGATGGTGGTCAATCTGGATGCAAGCATGGTCTTACCTGTGCCGGGTGGGCCAACCATAATCAGATTGTGTCCGCCAGCAGCGGCTATTTCCAATGCTCTTTTAGCTTGAAATTGCCCCTTTACATCGCTTAAATCATTTGCATATTCTGCTGACTTAGTTGCAGCCATTAAACAATGCGGCAATAGCTTTTCGGTATCACCCAAGTGCGCACATATCTGTAATAAATGATTGGCTGAATAAACACCTAGGCCATCGATCAAGGCTGCTTCATTAGCATTTTCTGTGGGTACAAACAAATCGCGCCCAGCCAGTTTTGCAGCATAAGCTGTGGGTAGCACACCTTTGATAGCGCGCAATTCGCCGCCTAATGCTAGCTCGCCTATAAATTCATAGTGCGACAATGCTTTTTCTGAAATCTGTCCAGATGCAGCAAGAATACCCAAAGCTATCGGTAAATCAAATCGTCCTCCATCTTTGGGAATATCCGCTGGGGCTAAATTTACGGTAATGCGCTTGGCAGGAAATTCAAAGCGTGAATTTATAATAGCGGCACGTACTCTATCCTTGCTCTCTTTGACCGCCATTTCGGGTAAGCCAACGATAGCAAAACCCGGCAAGCCATTGCTCAAGTGCACTTCGACTGTTACCAAAGGGGCATCGACGCCATCATTTGTTCGGCTGTAAACTATCGCAAGATTCATTCTGTGAGGTATTATTGTAGTTTTTATGAAAACTAAATTATAGCCGAGTCGCAATTTGCAGCCTATCAATCACAGATAAGAGGTAATCACAAAGCAGAACACCTACTCGGAAGGTATGATTAGATTTTACCTCTAACTCTTTGCTAAAGTTATTCGATCAACAAAAGGAATAGCTAATGAGCACACCAATACTCATCTTCGGCAATAAAAACTATTCTACATGGTCATTACGACCGTGGTTTTTACTCAAAAATCTCGGCATCGATTTTGTCGAAGAAATCGTATTTTTGTTTGAGGAAAATACAGATGAACTTCTCAAACCCTACTTTTCCAATAAAAAAGTACCCGTTTTAATCGATGAAGACCTACAAGTTTGGGACACCTTAGCTATCATCGAATACATATCAGATAAATATCCCGAGAAAATGGCTTGGCCAAATGGCCTAAAAGCACGAGCAATAGCCCGCTCAGTTTCAGCAGAGATGCACTCAAGCTTTTTTGCCTTATGAAACGCACTTCCAATGAATATAAGAAAACATTACCCAAACTACCCAATTTCAGAGGTGATACAGGCCGACATCAATCGTATCATCGCACTCTGGGAGTATTGCCAGTCAAACGCGTTAACTAATGGCCCATGGCTTTTTGGTGAGTTCAGTGCTGCTGATGCAATGTTTGCACCTGTCGTAATGCGCTTTATTGGATACGATGTTAAGCTTTCAGACTTTGCTGCAGATTATGTAGACTTTGTAAGCATAAATCAGCACATGCAAGACTGGATCGTGGCAGCTAAAAAAGAAACACAAGTCATTGTGCAAGATGAAGTTTAACTAACGATTAATAACACTTAATAAACCTATTTATGCAAACAATCATTGATGCTGACGATAAACTAACTTTTTATTATCAGGGCACTCCTAATGCTTCTGGTTTGCAAATAATAAAGTCGCTATTAGAAAATCGAGGACATGATTTAGTTGATTTTTATGATGAGTTTCTTATTGATATCTATATTATATTTGATAAAAAAAAATCTAAACATATTGCCATTGATTGGGATAATACCATTGGTGCTGATCCAGAGTTTTTCAAGAAGATGATCGTGCATTTACAGGATTCTGGATACAAGCCCTGTATTTGTTCCCTGCGTCAACCTGATAAAGAAAGCTGGAATGAGATAACAGATTTTTTGGAGCTTACCAGTATCCCTATCTATCTGACAAATGGGCGACCCAAACGCAGATATTTAAAGAAGCTTGGATTAAAAGTACATTTATGGATTGATGATTTTTATCCAGGAATAAGTAGATGCACGAGCAAGCTATTAGAAAAAAATAATATTGAATGAGTATTTGGTAATGAATTTATTATTAAGAAATAAGGAGCAGATTTTAGAAAACTTTATTGCAGGACAATACGACCAAATTTTTTGTGAGAAGTGCACCATGACTTTTCTCACCAATGTTTATGAGTTTGATGACAATCACGTTCTATTGGAAAAACGCTCACTCGGCCTTGAGTATTATTGTGGCGCTATTCATAAACAAGGTTTGGTCAAGGTTCCTGATATTCACCGTGTTGGAGTACTAGATGAATCAGACAATATTGTTGACATACCCAGTGAGGAAACAATTTATTCAGGAGATGAAACCGATCATAGATTCATATATGTCATGGAAAAACTGAAACATTTAGATACTGAGGATTCGGCATATTTTGATCGATGTACCAAAGACCTGGAATGGCAAAGAGATGATGACCGAGAGAAAATCTTTGCCGGTGTTTCGGCACGATACAATTCTGAGCTTGCAGAGGATATTATGAAACTCTACGAGTTCTATAAAAAGTACGAAGGTATTATTGCCTGGGATTTGCACGGTGATAACTTAATGCAACGCATTGATAGTAATGAAATTGTAATTCTTGACCCATATACCCGGTCAGCCTGATAAACTCTTTAAAGGGCACCTCTATTAATTGGATATATCATCTGGCAACGCCAAAAATCCAGAATCAAGACATGCCTAGAATCTGTGCGCTTGAAAGTTCGCAGATGAAATATCTAATTAATAAAGGTACCCTAAATACATCCCCCGCTTTTAGGCTATTTTTTGTGCCTGGTCATTCATCAAGCAACCGATAATACAAATATGGCTTATAATCTAATGCAGAGGCATGATTAAGGAGAGCGTTATGGGCGCATCAAGAAATCTAATTTTTTCAATACTTGCTCTTGGCATTGCATTCCAGTTTGCGAGTGCAGCGACTGATATCGATTACAATAAGGTTGATATTGATGCTTTACAGAATGAATATCGTAGACAACTGGATCTACAAAGTGCTAAAACTGCAGTGCACAAACCTATAACCAAGAAAAAGCCGTCAAACCAAGGAATTCATAGTGTACGTTCTGCTTCTGGCATCGATTACAATACGATTGATATAGGTGCTTTACAGAATCAATATCGTAGTCAACTGGATCTACAAAGTGCAAATCCTTTAGTGCACAAACCTATAGTCAAGAAAAAGCCATCAAATCAGCAGCAACGATCAAACCAAAGGCAATTACAGCAGCATCTACAATCGCAACAACACGGGCAATCACAAAAAATACTTCAACAAAAGGACATAGCTAAAGTAGCACGGTCACCTGTTAGTAAAGCTCCAATATTAGGAAACGATATTTTATTTGATGCCGCAAGTCGTGGTGATGTGCCTATGATAAGAAGCTTATTGAACCAAGGAATGAATACAAATGCAGGAAATGCAGAACGTGAAACCGCATTACATATGGCAGCAGCAAAAGGTCACTTTTCTGCAGTAATATATTTAATCAACCATGGTGCGGATATGTGTTCCCGTACAGTTACTAACTGGTTGCCGATTCATCACGCGACGAGATTCGGACATACGCAGATTGCTAATTACCTTAAGCAACGGGGCTCATCACCATATGCCAGAACATCAGATGGTTTGAGTGCAATAGATATGGCTAAGGAAAACAGAGACCAGCGAATGTTAGCAATTTTACGGTATAGGTAGTTTTTACATCCTGACCTAAATATGATTATTAGAGGTGCCCTATACTGAAGAATAACTCGTTACAATCTCGCCATCGGCATCAACAGAATGCAACTCTATATCATAACCCCATAGTTGCCGAATATGCTTCACCACCTCACTGGTAGCCGGTCCCAAGGGTCGACGGTTATTCATAAAGTGATGTAGTGTGAGTGTTCTATCACCAAGAATGTCCACATTGTAGACCTGAATATCCGGTTCACGATTACTTAGGTTGTATTGTTGCGCTAACTGTTCGCGAATTTGTTTATAGCCCTGCTCATTATGGATGGCTTCAACGCCAATTGTATCTTGTCTATCATCATCATTGAGGTGAAAAAACTTGAAATCTCTCATAACTTTTGGTGATAGAAACTGCAATACAAAACTTTCGTCGCGGTAGTTTTTCATCGCATGATGAATGGTTTCCAGCCAATTGCTTCCAGCAATATCTGGAAACCATTCCTTATCTTCATCTGTAGGGTTCTCACAGATTCGGCGAATATCTTGCATCATCGCAAAGCCTAATGCATACGGATTGACACCTGAGTAATACGGGCTATCAAAACCTGGCTGTGCGACAACGCTGGTATGCGATGTTAGAAACTCAAGGATAAAACCCTCAGAAACTAAGCCCTCGTCATAAAGCTCATGCAAAATGGTGTAGTGCCAAAAAGTCGCCCAGCCCTCATTCATTACCTGAGTTTGTCGTTGCGGATAAAAATACTGTGAGACTTTACGCACAATACGTACAACTTCTCGTTGCCAGTTTTTTAGGTTTGGCGAGTTTTTCTCAATAAAATATAAGATATTTTCTTGAGGGTCTTCCGGGAAATTAATTTTTTGCACAATCTTATCTTTCTCGGTTGGTAAGGTGCGCCATATGTCGTTGATGTGCTTCTGAATGTATTGCTGGCGTTCTTTTTGTCGCTTTTGTTCTTCCATTGCAGAAATTGGTGTAGGGCGTTTGTAGCGATCAACACCATAATTCATTAGGGCATGGCACGAATCCAGAACCTTCTCAACCTCTTCTACGCCATGGCGTTCTTCACATTTTGCGATAAAACCTTTGGCAAATAATAAGTAGTCGATAATGGCTTCGGCATCTGTCCATTCCCGAAAAAGGTAATTACCTTTGAAAAATGAATTATGTCCATAACAAGCATGGGCAATGACTAAAGCTTGCATCGTAAGTGTATTTTCTTCCATCAAATAGGCAATACAAGGACTGGAGTTTATGACTATTTCGTATGCCAACCCCATGCGGCCACGCTGATAATCCTGTTCGGTACTTAAAAAATGTTTGCCGTATGACCAATGGTTATAATTGATCGGCATCCCAACCGAGGCGTAGGCATCCATCATTTGGTCAGAGCGTATCACCTCAATTTGGTTAGGATAGGTATCCAGTTTGAATTTTTCTTTGGCTATACGAGCGATTTCTTTATCGTATTTTTCGAGTATTTCAAAGGTCCATTCAGAACTGGTTGATATATAATTACACTCTGCAGGTTCTTTAGGCGATTCCCCCATAGATGGTTTAGTCTCAGCTTCCAGTTTCGCTAAGGGCGGCTTTTTATTTGATTTACTCACGTTGTATGCCCCTTCTTAAACAGCTCTCTAAATACAGGAAATATCTCACCATTATTACGTACTTTACTTAAAGCGAATCGATCCCCGAAATCGGATTTTAGTTGTGAATACAGCTTCCACAACTCCTGTGGTTCCTGTTCTCCAATTTCGATATAGGTAAAGTATTGCACCAACGGCAAAATCTGTTTTGTCATGATCTCGCTGCATTTTACCTGGTCATTTTGCCAGTTATCACCGTCAGATGCCTGCGCGCCATAGATATTCCATTGCTCAGGTGGATAGCGCTCCTTGATGATTTCTGCCATCAAATCGAGCGCACTTGAGACAACGGTGCCACCAGTTTCACGCGAGTAGAAAAAGTCTTCTTCACTGACCTCTTCTGCTTGTGTATGGTGACGAATAAATACCACTTCGATTTTTTTATAACTGCGCTGCAGAAAAAGATAGAGCAAGTAAAAGAATCGTTTCGCAGTATCTTTAATCTCCTGGGTCATTGATCCAGATACATCCAGTAGGCAAAACATCACTGCTTTAGGCGACGGTTGCGGAATTTTAACCCGAAGATTAAATTTAAGATCAAATTCATCGATATATGGCAGAGCTTCAAGTCGGTTGCTAAGAGAGGCAATTTCCTCTTCTAATAACAGCTTTTGTTTTTTCTGTTTTTCGTTATAGGGTTTTGGTGTTGCTTCTAAAAACTCCGCCAGTTCCTGGCGTAGCTTACGGCGTAATTTGCGTTTTTTCCCGCCCAAAGCGATTCTTCTGGCTTGTGCACTGCGTAAAGATCGTACTACGTTTATTTGACTCGGGCTGCCAACTTCACTGATACCAGCGCGCTTGTAACTAAACGAATCATCTGTGCTTAGCTGAAGTTTTACCATATTCGGCAAGGCCAAATCTTCAAACATGAATTCCAGGAATTCGGCTTGTGAGATTTGAAATACGAATTCATCTTCGCCTTCCCCAGTGTCTGATGCATCACCTTCACCAGCACCACTCCCGCCACCTTCCGGACGCTTGAATCTATCGCCTGTAACAAACTCTTTATTGCCAGGATGCACAATACTTTGATTGCCACCCTTACCATGGCTGAAAACGGGTTCTGATAAGTCTTTTTTGGGGATGCTGATGCTATCCCCTTTTTCCATATCTTCCAGCTTTCGCTCGTTAACAGCATCTGACACAGCCTTACGAATCTGCTTGCGATAGCGCTTTAAAAAACGCTGACGATTAACCGTGCTTTTATTTTTACTATTGAGCCGGCGATCTACAATGTAAGATGACATGTTGTCTCCAGAGTTTATTTATTGCGACTTTCTAACACGTAAGTACCATTCTGCAAGCAGTCTAACCTGTTTTTCGGTATAGCCACGTTCCACCATCCGCGAAACAAAATTATCATGTTTCTGCTGTTCTTCGTTTGATGACTTGGTGCTAAATGAAATAACAGGCAATAAATCTTCGGTACTTGAGAACATTTTCTTTTCAATTACATGACGCAGTTTTTCATAGCTTGTCCACTCTGGATTCTGTCCGTCATTATGTGCTTTAGCGCGCAATACAAAATTCACCACCTCATTTCTGAAGTCTTTTGGATTACTAATACCAGCAGGCTTCTCTATTTTTTCCAGGTCATTATTTAATGCTGCGCGGTCGAGAATCTGACCTGTTTCAGGGTCACGATAATCCTGATCTTGAATCCAGAAATCAGCGTAAGTGACGTAGCGATCAAATACATTTTGACCATATTCAGAATATGACTCCAGGTAGGCTGTCTGAATTTCCTTGCCAATAAAATCCACATAGCGTGGGCTCAAATATTCCTTGATATAACCAAGGTAGCGATCATGCACTTCAGCTGGGAATTGCTCGCGTTCAATTTGTTTTTCAAGAATGTACATAAGATGTACTGGATTCGCAGCGATTTCCTGTGCATCAAAATTAAAAACGCGTGACAGTATCTTAAAGGCGAAACGTGTTGAAAGGCCACTCATGCCCTCATCCACACCTGCAACGTCACGATACTCCTGATAGGTTTTTGCCTTAGGATCAATATCCTTTAAATTTTCACCGTCATACACGCACATTTTAGAATAGACGTTCGAGTTTTCAGGCTCCTTCAAGCGTGAAAGTACACAGAGTTGTGCTAGCATTTTTAGTGTATCAGGTGCGCAAGGTGCTTGATTGAGTGAACTGGTTTCAAGCAATTTTTTATAAATCAAAACTTCCTCGGTCACGCTTAAACAATAAGGAACCTTGACAATTGAGATACGATCAATAAAGGCTTCATTATTTCTGTCATTTTTAAATGACTGCCACTCTGATTCATTTGAATGTGCCAGAATCATGCCATCAAAAGGAATAGCACCGATATTTTCAGTGCCATTATAATTCTTCTCCTGAGTTGCTGTAAGTAATGGGTGCAATACCTTGATTGGTGCTTTGAACATCTCCACGAACTCGAGTAATCCCTGGTTTGCCATACATAAGCCGCCCGAATAACTATAGGCATCTGTATCGTTTTGAGAAAAATCTTCTAGCTGTCTGATATCCACTTTACCGACCAGAGCTGAAATATCCTGATTATTTTCATCACCTGGCTCAGTTTTGGAAATGGCAATTTGATTGAGTTGCGATGGGTAGCGTTTTACCACCTTAAACTTTGTAATATCGCCACCAAACTCATGCAAGCGCTTTACCGCCCACGGCGACATGATATTGCTCAGATAGCGCCTTGAAATACCATAATCTTCCTTGAGGATGGTGCCATCTTCATCGGCTTCAAAGAGGCCCAATGGAGATTCATTAATTGGAGAGCCTTTAATGCAATAGATAGGCATCTTCTCCATCAATAGCTTGAGACGTTCTGCGAGCGAGGATTTACCGCCACCTACGGGCCCGAGTAAATATAAGACCTGTTTGCTTTCTTCAAGACCTTGAGAGGCATGGCGTAAAAAGGAAACAATTTGTTCAATCGCGTCTTCCATGCCATAAAATTCAGAAAAAGCAGGGTAGCGTTTTATCACTTTATTCGAAAATATACGACTCAATCGTTCATTTTTTGCGGTATCTATCAGTTCCGGTTCACCAATTGCTGCCAACATCCGCTCAGATGCGGATGCGTAAGCAGTGTGGTCTGACTTACACAGTTGAAGATATTCTTGTATTGAGTATTCCTCTTCGAGGAAGGACTCATATCGTGCTTGATAACTATTAAAGATGCTGCTCATACTTTTAACCCCCAGATTGTTGTGATAGTTCCCACGCAACAACAAATCAAATGGTATTTTTGATACGAAACTCTTTGTAGTTCTCTGTCGTTTTTTCTTAAAACGAAGTTTTTTTCGATTTTGCTAAACAATGATGCTTAAAAGTAAATACCTACACTTTGTTAACAAAGATCAACAAAAAATCACATAACTTTATGTAGCGAAAGATTCTAGGAGAGCAATGCTCAAATTCAATCAATCTCTCTGATTGAGACTTGCGCATTATTATTAAGTTCGACAGAACAGCTTTAAGCCCTTAAATTCTGTTCTCTATTTTTACGCATCGCTAGTACTTTTATAAATTATTAGTTGCGATACTTTCTCTATTTGCTTTGCGTAAATTTAGTGTTCTTCCTGTATTGAATTGCTTTACAGATTATGTCGAACACATATCCCCAGATCTAAAAAACGATCTCGCTACAAACATTTAAAATATTGAAGCTAATATAATACTAACTGATAAAGAGACTTGCGTAAATCTAAAGGTGATGATTGGTTGTTTAAATTTCTCATCGATTCATAAAATTTTAATTATTCATTAAAAATATCAATGATGTTGCTATTAATTTATAAAAAATACAGTAGTTCCTGAGCTTTGTTTACAAATTTGAGCTATATAAAAACATGGTCTTGCGCACTTTCAGTGTTTAAAGACTCATTTAATCAAGAGGTATTTATTATGGCTATAGCAATAACATTACAACAGTATCTAGATGATAGTGACATAAATTATGAGCTGATATCACATCCTTATACACACAATAGCAGTGAAACAGCTAAAGTCGGCAATATATCCGGTGATAAATTAGCTAAAGCGGTTTTACTTGAAGACACCTATGGGGATTATTTTCTGGCGGTAATACCGTCAACCCATCGCGTAGATTTTGGGCCTTTAAAAAAGCAATTGAATCTGCGTTTTGGCTTGGCTACTGAAAGTGAGCTTGCTGAAGTATTTAATGATTGTCAACCAGGGGCGATACCTGCATTAGCTCAGGCTTATGGGATTCCCGTTATTGTCGACGATAGCTTATCATCTCTCAGCGATATTTATTTTGAAGGAGGCTCACATACAGACATTGTTCATATTGAAGGTGGCGAGTTTGATTATCTAATGCAACAATCAATACACTGTAGTTTTAGCCACCATGTGTAATGCTTGTTTTTATTTTTTTATAATCAGATCTAAATACCAAATAAAAGTAGTGGGGTGCCATATTAAAATAGACACCCCACTACTGTTAGCCTGTTTTTTTAACTCATAAATTAGTTAACTAAAAAACCCTTCACCCTATAAGGAATAATTGGGAAGCGATTAAACAGGCCTGACATATAGTTTTTGTAACCATAACGGAGTTACCATTAGATGAGGCAATAAAAAGGTTGGGCGCAGTTTATGATTTATGTTCGAAATTATAATGGAGAGTGCTTTTTACAGAATGATATGACCAAACTTAAGGTTGAAAATGACATATTAGATAAAAGGCGGTAACTAATTGACTATCTTGATATTTATTTCACAGGTACTCGTTTATAATTAAACATATAATAATGATTTATATAACGAGCTATATCATGACCTTAAAGGCTAACTTAATAAAAAGCTGTCTCGCCAAAAACCTGCTAGTTATTGGCATTATAGGTTATTTTAACCTGTCATATGCGCAAAGTTTCACTCATAGCAATGACCCATTGTCTCAAAATGAAATTGCCAGAGTTTCGGCAATCTCTATAGAATCATCTGTTGCCGCAAGGGCTTCAGTTTCATCCAGTAGTTCGATAGCGAATAATTCTCAAGAGATATTATTAATTGAACGCCATCAGGAAAAAGGCGCCCCCGAAGGACAAAGACGAGCAGATATTTTCATTTATGATTACCAAAACAACCAACTAATAGAATCATTGGTTGATTTAAATACCTCAGAAGTAATCAGTTCTAAACGCAAGCAAGGAGTTCAACTACCACTAACACTAAAGGAATTAGCCCGTGCCAAGCAAATAGTTTTTGACGATGAAGATGAGCGTCAAATCTTAGAGGATGAATATCGCCGTATTACTTCGCGCGTATTAACTGATACTGATGAACTTAATATAAAGGCGTTTGCATTTGTTGCCAACAGTTTGCCTAATCGAGTCAATGAAGCGAGCAAGCAATGCGGGGTTCATCGCTGCGCTCAGTTGATGTTATATACCGATGAGAATATTGTTTTTGAAATTTCTCCGATTGTGAATTTATCCAAAGGCGTAGTTACACAAAGAATTGGTTTTTAAAAAAATGAATAAAATGATAATTAAGACATGTTTAGCGCTAACGTCTTTAGCCATGTTGTTAACAGCGAATATCTCACAAGCGCGTCCAGACAATAGCTCATGCCCGACAGGTAATACAATCTCAGAGACCTTTTCTTCAGGTGCGGCATGGAATATGTGCTGGGAAGCTCGAAACGAAGAAGGTATTGTACTTAGTGATATTCATTATAAAGCAGCGGGTAAACCCCAGCGCCGTATTATTGGTGAAGCTAGTCTCTCCCAGATTTATACCGAATATGATGATGGTTCTGCGAGCCAGTTTCTCGTCACTGACTTTGGCCTCGGCGGCAATCAATTACAAACACTCAGCGCAGAGATGTGTGAAGGCGGACAACTTAGAAGTGATGCGGGTAGAAATGTCTTGTGTGAAATCACACAAGACAGTGGCTATATATACCGATACCAGGACAATGAACGCAGACAAGGAAGAAAATTGGAATTGTTTAGTGCCTCAAAAATAAACTCTAGGGAATTTATTCTGCACTGGTCATTTTTAGAAAATGGTACGATTGAAATGGGTGTTGGCTTAACGGGTCAATTTACAAAAACAACCTCTAATTCTGCTGCTGGCGGGCAAGTGACTGCGCAAAATAAAATTGTAGCAAGCTTTACTGACCATTACTTTTGGCGACTTGATTTTGATATTGCATCTGATAACGGCAACGATATAGTTGAACAAATAAAAAGTGTTCCTTCTGTGGATCGCTTAACAAAAACCAAACAAACACAAACCATATCAACCGAACAATCTGCTTCATTTTCGCCTGCGGATAAAAAGTTTTGGCGCATTCGTGATCAGAGTGAAACAAATAGCGCCAATCAAGCTCTTTCCTATGAAATGGTCTTGCTTAATTATGCACAACAAAACAAGGGTAATAGCTCTTTCCCATGGTTGAAAAATGATGTGTTTATAACCCAATATAACGCCTGTGAGCGTTTTGCGGTTAGAAACCCTACCAACAGTTGTGGTGAGAATGTTAGTGAGTTTGTTAACGCACAAAACATCAATGCCAAAGATATTGTTTTCTGGTATCGCCTGGCTCATCACACCTTACCAAGGGATGAAGATTTTTCTCCTGCTTCTACTCAATGGAGTAATTTTATTTTATTGCCACGTGATTGGACATCTTCAAATACACTATAAGAGTTCTAAAAATGCTAACTAATAATAAAAATTCATTTATTCACTGGTTTTTAAGCGGCATATTAGTTGTTTTTGCTACACCACTATCCTTTTTATCTGTACAGGCAGCAGAAGACTGTAGTGATGCGTTTTACATCAATGAGACATTACCTAATGGAGCACGTTGGGACATGTGTTGGGAGTCTCGTAATCGTGAAGGTATAACATTTAGTGCTATTTACTTTACTCCCAAGAACGGCGTAAGACGAATGGTGTTGAACTATGCCGCAGTCGCTCAAATTCATGTGCCTTATGATGATAATGGCACTCGTTTTCATGACGTTTCTGATTTGGGTATCGGTGGTTTAAACATGCTAGATCTTAATCCAGACGAGTGCCCAGCGGGATCATTGCTACGCTTAACGGATGCTCAGTTTACGGATAAAAATGTGCTCTGTAAGCAAATTGAAAAACGCAATGTTGCTTTTAAAAGCGGCAACAATACCGAAGCAGGTTATAGCTTAAGTTTATTTAGCGTTTCACCTGTTGGTGCATATTATTATATTCCTACCTGGCGTTTCATGGATGATGGCACAATAGAACCCTGGATGGGAGCAACGGGCGCTTTGCAGCGTTTTGGAACAGATCAAAATCATGGCTGGCTATTAGGCGATAATCGTGTGGGTGTAGCGCACTTACATAACTTTTACTGGAAACTGGACTTTGATTTAAACAAAACACATTTAGATGATGTTGTGGAAGAAATTAACTTCCCCCTAATCAATGGTAAACGTGAACGGAGTATAATTGCACTAAATACTGAGGCAGCGAGAAAAGTAAACCCGGATACTATGCGCCACTGGCGAATCCGCGATAACACCGCAAAAAATTCAAATAATCACGTCATTTCTTATGACATTATGCTTAATGAAACAGGCCATCAGGATATCGGTCCTGCAAGTGAACCATTTACGCATAATGACTTTTTTGTGACCAAACAAAACAGTAATGAAAAATTTGCTTCACACAATACCAGTGGTGGGAAAAACCTCGCTGAATTTGTGAATGGTGAAAGCCTTCAAAATAATGATTTAGTTATCTGGGCAGGGATTACTTTTTATCATATGCCTCGTTCTGAAGATGCGCCCCACATGGATGCACACTGGAGTCATCTGCAGATTATTCCACGCGACTGGAGTGCATCGAACACTTTGAGCAACCAAGCCTCTAATACAGCACCTGAAATTGTTACACCTTCTGACCAAGAATCCATCGAGGGCACATCTGCGAGTTTGAATATTCAGGCAACTGATGCCGATGGAGACTCGCTTTCATTCGCTGCCTCAGGCTTACCCGTTGGTATAAATATAAATTCGTCAACGGGCCAAATTAGTGGCGCGGCAAGTAACACAGGTAATTATGCTGTGGTTATTACTGTTAGCGATAGTAAGCTTAGTAATTCCGCACAATTCAGCTGGTCTGTGATGGACTCAACGGGTAACGGAGATTCTGGGGGTGGAGGTGCATTTGCATTTGAATGGCTTATATTTTTGGCTCTTTTCGCAAGCTTCAGAACAAGATTATACCGCTTTAACAAATGATAAAACTGTTTCTATATTTTATAGTCATGTTGCAAATATTGCCTGGGCCGAGAATAAGCGCCAATCAATTAACAGCAATATGGAAAACCGTACATTTGTCAGAACTAAAATACTATGAAACGACAATGGAGTGCCAAGTTGTCCCTGTTACAGGCTCGTTTCAGAGTTGCTGGCTTACGCTCAAGTATTTAGATAAATATATCGACAATGCAAAAGTTTTTCTGAATGGAGGAATGCCAGAACACCACCACGGCTTACCAACTGCTCCTGTAGTATCATGGTCAAAAGAAAGTAACTCCTATATTATCGAAGGCTTAAAATTTAGTATGCCTGGCAATTGGGTGTTAAATTTTTATATTGCCGCAAAAGACCTGCCAAAAGACCAAACAACAATTAATATTAATATTCAATAAGCATAATTCTGTGTTATTTACTAAAACAATTCCTACTCTACTATTTGCATTTATTTTCATCCCATTATCTAGCTTTGCGCAAGATTGGACGCAAAATGAAATAGAGAAAATAAGTAACTTTTCACTAAAAAGCCTAGGAAACCCCGTTGATCCATCGAATAAATACCTAGATGATTTAGGCATCATCGGTTTTGGCAAAACACTTTTTAATGACGCTCGTTTGAGCAGCAGCAATAAAGTTTCCTGCGCTACTTGCCACATTGAATCCAGCGCATTTACTGACAAAAGAAACCTGGCCATCGGCTTGCGTCAAGGTTTTCGTAATACACCTTCTTTATTAAATGCCGCCCAACATAACTGGTTTTTTGCTGATGGCGCAAAAGATAGCCTATGGGCACAAGCATTGAATTCTATAGAAAACCCTGCCGAACAAAACTTTAGCCGCATAGAATTACTGCATTTTATCAGTGGCAATCAAAAATATAGGAATCAATATAAGCAGCTATTTAAGCGGAAACTCCCCACACTAGCAGAATTGAGTCAGCTCCCCAAAAAAGCCGGGCCTAATGCCAAACTAGATGAGCTAGTTGCCTGGAAGAAATTGACAAGAATACAGAAAGATATGGCAAATCGAATATTTGTAAATATTGGAAAATCAATCGCAGCTTATGTTTCAACCTTGAAATCAAAACCCTCACGTTTTGATTTATTTGCTGAAGAATTAGCAGTTAAAGGAAAATCAGAAATTTTAATCAACTCAGAACAACGAGGATTAAAACTATTCATCGGACCAAAATCAGGTTGTGCTAACTGTCACAGTGGGCCTTTATTTAGCAATAAAGAGTTTCACAATATCGGCACAGGCATACGAGCAAAAGATAATGGCCGATCAGAAGTAATTGAATCTGTTTTTAGGGATGAATTTAACTGCCTCGGTAAATTTAGTGATGCAAAGCCAGATCAATGTGTTGAATTAAAATACATCAATAGAAATAAGCATCGCTTTAGTGGAGCATTCAAAACTTCATCATTAAGAGGGATTAAAAATACCGCTCCATATATGCACGACGGCAGATATGCGTCGTTAGATAAAGTCGTAGATCACTACATTCGCATCAGCAAGCTGCAACCCCAGCAAACTGACTTGCCCACGGTTGATCTTAGTGAAGAGCAACAGGCTGACATTGTTAGTTTTTTACTGACGTTGTAATAAACATATAAAATAAGTACCATAATTCGCCCTTTTGCAATGCATAAGGATATGCAACAATAGAGCCCAACTATAATTGGGTTGAAGAGACATATTTAATGAGAATTTTTATTCTGGTAGTGACTTCATTGCTTTTTACAGGGTGTAGTAACTTCAACAAGTTAGAAATTGACAGTGCTAAATCCAAACATCCGCTAAAATCGGAGTTAGATATAAAAATTGAAAACTCTTTGACTAGTGGCACATGGAAATATGAGCGCCAGGCTGATGACTGTAAAGATACAAGCTGGGAGCAAACCTTCTATAAAAATCGCTACTACAAATCTGTTGGCGCTGCTTGTTTAATGCCAGATGCTTTTTCTGTAGATGCAGAAAACTGGCATACCAAAAAACAAGTACTTTATATCACCAACCTGTCACCTGTTGATGGTGATGATATCATTTTAAAGTACGGCATAGACTATCTCGATAAGAACAAGCTTGTTTTGAGTAGCGGCAAGTACAAATACACTTTTATGAAGTAACTTCCTTATAATCTTCGAAACTATTCTAAACTCGGCGTATAAAAGCCATTGGATATACAGGAAAAAACGCTAACGACCAGCTAATTGAATTTCAGCAAGATACGCCGCTACCTCAAGGCAATGATATTCTAGTCAATATCAAGGCTGTTTCTGTCAATCCAGTTGATGTTAAATCAAAAGATCGTACCCTCGAAGAGCAAAACCCACATCGTATTTTAGGCTTTGATGCCGCGGGCGTTGTTGAAGCAGTCGGCACAGATGTGAGTGCCTGTTTGAAGTCGGTGATGAAGTCTTTTATGCTGGAGATATAACACGCGCAGGTAGTTATGCATCACATCAGCTGGTAGATGAGCGCATCGTCGCAAAAAAACCAAAACGTTTAAGTTTCACTGAAGCTGCCGCACTACCTTTTACCAGCCTTACCGCTTGGGAATCCATATTCGACCGGCTTGAAATTCCATTTACAGGGGAGCAAGCCAAATAATACTTTAATTATTGGCGGTGCTGGTGGTGTCGGCTCAATTACCATACAGCTCGCTGGTTTAAAAATTATAACAACCGCCTCGCGCGACGGAACGCGTGATTGGTGTAAACAACTCGGTGCGATCATGTCATCAACCATCACGGGGATATGGTTGACCAATATAAGCAGTTGAACATTGGTTTGCCAAAAAACATATTCAGCCTGACCAAGACAGCACACCTCTCAAATGTAATTGCAGAGCTAATAGTACCGCAAGGAATGATTTGTACGATTGATGATTTGATGACTGAAGACGCTATGAATGCTCTGAAATTCAAAAGTGTCGGTTTCGTCTGGGAGTTGATGTTCACCCATTCAATGTTCAAAACTGTTGATATGGTCAAACAACAAATACTTACACAAATAGCAAAGTTAGTAGATTCCGGCAAAATTCAAAGCACCCAAAAGACAACACCAGAAGTTTTGAGTGATGAAAACCTAAACAAGACACACTATTTAATTAAGTCAGGCAAGAGTATCGGCAAAATCGTTTTAGAGAACAACTTCGAAGAATAACCCCTCGTTTATTACACTATAAGCACACCCCCTACTTTTAAGCCGTTTTTCAAAAAAGTTGGTACTTTGGACAATCTAAAACAACTAAGCTGCTACCTCGGTTAGAGTATTCTTGGCTTATTCACAAGCACCCGCCTATACCCTAATACTTCAAGGTCAGAACAAGCTGTAAACGCAGTTGCTTTAGTTACTTTTTTCGTTGATTGACACGGTGTAGTTACACAGCGAATCCCGGTATCTCTTGTCGCACAAACAGAACGGTATTCTCTTCTGCAGATTTCTGGTCGTGGGTCTTTGCACTCAACAAATCAGGCTGGGTTGCTGATTATGGGGATATCAGCTTTGTCTTTTGTATTTGACTGGCAGGCAACAGCAAAGGCTGCAATGGTTAATAGCAGAACGGACATAGAAATTTTATTGACCATATTATTTCCTCAAAAAAGGCCAGCCGAGACAACGTTGGAACGAAGTGACAACGACCCGAAGGGCGAGTGTTTAAAAACGAGTAAAAAGTAGGGAAGCTCACATATAATCAATATTAATTTTCAATTGGTCCCCAGAGTACTTCATCTAATGCTTTATCTTTATCAGATGATAATGGAATAATTTTCCCTTCGACAAAATTTACACCCTCGCTTAATAGTAAGTTTTGCTGTTTCAAATAAGCCTCGCTGCCCGTTTCAAAAGCGATTGTTCGATCAGATTTCACCACCCGATGCCAAGGCAAAGCTTGTGGTGAGCGGCTCATCGCTCGGCTGACCATTCTTGCATGGCGGGGATAACCCGCTTCGCGGGCCACTTCACCATAACTTTTCACCCGCCCAGTAGCAATCCGGGACACGACCACCCAGATAGACTTATCAAACTTATTTTGAAAGTTACTCAATGGCTGCTCCCATCATTTATTCTAGCTATGATAAATAACATCATCACACTTAATGAGTGATATTGATTATCATGTTAGTAATGTAGAGCATAGCCAAATTATATAAAATGTCATTACTAATTAGTAGATGCATTTTATACTTAAATACACATCTGGATTCAAAGACCAGTCGTATTAGCTGATGAAACCGAGGAGTTACATTGCAAACTTTAACAACCCCAATCATCAATAAGGGAGAAGCAGAGCTAAAACGCGCTGAAATTCGCAAGTATTTTTTCAACACCTGGGAGCTATACGAAAGCTTATTTTCTACGGTGGCGGATGATGACGCTTACTATATGCGCCCTGAATCTCTGCGCCATCCGCTGATTTTCTACTTCGGCCATACAGCTACATTCTTTGCGAATAAGTTAATGGTTTCTAAAATTATTGATGGACGTATCAACCCTAAGATTGAATCTATGCTGGCAATTGGCGTGGACGAAATGTCGTGGGATGACCTTGATGAAGAGCATTATGATTGGCCGACTGTGGATGAGGTTCGTAACTATCGGAATGAGGTTAAGGCGATGGTCGAGACCTTAATCGATGAATTGCCGCTGACCTTGCCGATTACCTGGGATGCTCCGTTCTGGATAATTCTGATGGGCATTGAGCATGAGCGTATTCATCTCGAAACTTCATCCGTGCTAATCAGGCAGCTGCCAATTTCTAAAGTCAAACCACATGCGGATTGGCCACGATTTGAGAGCAGTGGTATCGCTCCAGAAAATCAATTATTGGAAGTCAGCGAGGATCAGGTAAAGCAGGGGCGTTCGCAACCTTCAGCGACCTATGGTTGGGATAATGAATACGGTAGCTTAAAGACAGAAGTTTCTGCTTTTAAAGCGAGTCAGTTTCTGGTGAGTAACTCGGAGTACCTGAGGTTTGTCGAAGACGGTGGATACCAAACAGAAAGCTACTGGACTCCAGAAGGCTGGGATTGGCTCCAATATAAGAAAGTTAAGCATCCACCATTTTGGGTAAAGGCAAAAATAAATGACACGAGCGCAGACAACTACCGCTATCGAAGCATGCTCGAAGAAATGGATATGCCATGGGATTGGCCAGTGGATGTTAATTACCTTGAAGCCAAGGCATTTTGTAACTGGCTCGAAGCAAAACAGGGTAAGCAAATTCGCCTGCCGACCGAGACAGAATGGTATCGTCTTGCTGACGTTAATCTGGATTACGACGAAGCAAACCGACTCGACTCCGATGCGAATATCGAATTAAAACACTGGGCTTCAGCCTGCCCGGTAAATCATTTCCGACATAATGATTTTTATGATGTGACTGGTAATGTCTGGCAATGGACTGAAACCGCGATTGATGGCTATGCAGGTTTTGAAGTGCACCCAGTGTATGATGATTTCTCGGTGCCCACATTCGATGGCCGCCACAATCTAATCAAAGGTGGAAGCTGGATTTCAACCGGCAATGAATCCACGCGAGATAGCCGCTATGCATTTCGTCGACACTTTATTCAGCATGCGGGTTTTCGCTATATCGAATCCAGTCAAAGTGTTACTCAGGTATTTAACACCTATGAAACTGATGAGCTTATCTCGCAATACCTTGAGTTTCATTATGGCGACGAGTACTTTGGCGTACCTAATTTCCCCAAAGCATGTATCGACACGATCTTTAAAACAGTTGAAAATCTTAAACTCGAACGTGCTTTTGATTTAGGCTGTGCCGTTGGCCGCAGCAGTTTTGAACTTGCCAAACGCTTTAAACATGTGGATGCGCTAGACTTTTCAACCCGTTTTATCGTGAATGCACAAGGCTTGATCGAACACGGCAAAGTGCGTTATTTGATTACTGATGAAGGTGAGCTCAGCACGCTTAAACAAGCATCACTGCAAGAACTAGGATTGGAAGAAACTGCCGGCCGCATAAATTTCATACAGGGCGATGCGAGTAACCTCAAACCAATATATCAAAATTATGATCTAGTGTTTGCGGGTAATTTGATTGATCGTTTATATGAGCCAGCAGTGTTTTTGCAATCCATCCATGAGCGTATTAATCCGGGTGGAATGCTGGTTTTGACTTCACCCTACACATGGCTGGAAGAGTTTACCAAAAAGGAAAACTGGATTGGTGGCTACAAAGTAAACGGTGAAAATATGACGACACTGGATGGTTTGCACGAAATTCTAAAAGATAACTTCGAATCCTATGCTGAACCGATCGATATACCGTTCGTTATTCGTGAAACTGCTCGTAAACACCAACATACAGTTGCTCAAATGACGTTCTGGAAGAAACGTGGATAAATATGCATTAAAAGTGACACCCCCCTACTTTTGACTCGATTTCTAATCTCGCCCTTCGGGTCGTTGTCACTTCGTTCCAACGTTGTCTCACTGCGTCCGGCTGGCTGTTTTTGGGCAATAGCATCAAAAAGTGCCTAAAAGTAGGGGGTGTCGCTATTAATATAATCAAAAAATGCATCCAATTTATCAATAATTGTCGTAGAATAAGGCTATGCAGAAAATCCTAAGTGTTCTTTTGATCTTAATTATGACGGCATTACCAATGCTTTCAGTTTCTGCGTCCGTGAATACCTGCCAACATTCCGTACCAGAATCGACAATATCAGATGTCCAAACCAACTCATATACAGCAATGGATATGGATACTATGGAAGATTGTTGCCACAGTCCAGCTGTCAGCTGTGACCACGGTAGTGCATGTGATTGTGACAATGTTCAGGCGGGCTACAGTGTTGTCGCTAGCGCACAGGACACATTTGTCGATCAGCCATTACAGCTACATAAACAAGTCATCCTCGACTTGTTCGTCTCAAAAGTTTCTGAATCTCTCTATCGCCCCCCGATAACACCTCTTACAAAAGTCTAAATTTTAACTATTAGTTTTAACTAATTTAATTAAAGTTTAGCTAAGCGCCTGTTTCGATCACACTGATTCAAGCGCAAGTCACGTAAGATGAGTCCTTTTCACGAGAATAATGATAGAGAAAAATTAGCCTAATTTTTCTCTCACCAAAATCTCGTACAAAGATCTCAGGACAATTTAAATTTTTCAGTGAAACATTTTCTGCATTCATTTGCTTAAATTGAATCAATTTAAAGATGAGATAGATATATGAATAAGCCACTATTGCTAATTGCTGTTAGCACTTATCTGACATTTGCTTCTACACAATGGCTAATCGCCGAAGGTACACATGCGCATAAGCATGAGAAGGAAGCCATGAAAGTTGAGGATCATGGCAAAAAGCACAATCATGCCTCAGCACACTGGGCTTCACCCAAAGAAGCAGCCGCGAGAATAAACCCTGTAAAGAATGATAAATCTTCAATCGAGCGCGGGGGGGGAAATTACGCTCTGCTTTGTGTCTCATGCCACGGCGTAAATGCTTTGGGTGATGGCCCGAAAGCAGCTTCTCTAGACCCCAAGCCTACTAATTTAAAAGCAATGTCAGGCGGTCATGCGGATGGTGATTTTGCCTGGAAAATTGCAAACGGTAGAGGTGCTATGCCAGCCTGGAAATCAATACTTGAAGAGAATCAGATTTGGGATTTGGTGAATTTTATTCAGGATTTAAAGAATAACAATGCTAGTGATGAGCACTCAAAATCCGAGTCAGATGGGCATAGCCATAAGGGTTCGCACGCTCACTAGAGCGAAGCAGACAACACGAGCTATAACGAAATTAAGCATAAAAGAATGTATGCAAAAAAGAATCTAGCAAGAACTTAGGACAAAAGAATGAAATTACTATTAAAAACAATCAGCTTTTTTATCATCATTGGGATTGCGGCAACCGCCTTTTGGTTTTTGATAGAGCCAACAGAACGCGAGCAATATTTTAATCAGACAGTCGCTAAGCTTACGGGAAAAAGCTTCAATGAAACATTTACCAAATTAGCGGGTATGGATGATGTCAAAGATGACACGCTTATTGAACATGCGAAGCGCCATGCTGATCCTACTTATGTCTGTCCGATGCATCCTCAAATTGTTAAGGGTGAGCCTGGCAACTGCCCTATCTGTGGCATGAATCTGGTCAAGAAAGAACCCGTTGAGGAAGAAAAGCCCAAGGTGACAATGGATGATGTCAAAGATGACACGCTTATTGAACATGCGAAGCGCCATTCTGATCCTACTTATGTTTGCCCGATGCATCCTCAGATAGTAAAGGGCGAGCCAGGAAACTGTCCTATCTGTGGCATGAATCTGGTAAAAAAGGAAGCTGTCGAAGAAGAGCCGAAGATGACAATGGCAAAGTCGTCGAAAGAAAAAAAGATCAAGTATTGGGTAGCACCGATGGATGCAAATTTTCGTCGTGATGAACCCGGCAAGTCACCTATGGGAATGGACCTGGTGCCTGTTTATGAAGAAGCCGAAGGCAGTATGGATGCTAGCGCAAATAGCGGATTGCCTAAAATCACGATTAATGCCAGCACCGCTCAGAATATGGGAGTGCGTATTGAAAAAGCTACGATTAATGAGTTATCCCGTACCATTAAAACCATCGGCTCGATCACTTATAATGAGGATAGCCTGCATCATATACATGTCCGTGCAAATGGCTGGGTTGAACAAGTTTATACTCAATCACTGGGGGACCCGGTAACAAAAGGCAAAACACTGCTAGAGTATTATTCTCCGGATATTGTTGCTGCGCAAAAAGATTTATTAGTTTCTAAAAGAGCTGGCGGATCATCCTTAGCCAGCGCTTCAAAAACGCGGCTGCGAGATCTAAATGTACCTGATAGCGTTATTGAGGAAATTAGTAGAACAGGAGAATCTCAAAATCGTATACCAATAATTGCAAACCACAGTGGGGTAGTCACTAGTATCGGCATTAAAAATGGCATGTATATCACCCCTGGCACTGAAATCTACACCATTGCTGACTTGTCATCGGTGTGGGTCATTGTCGATGTGTTTGAGCATCAACTCACTTGGGTAAAAGTAGGAAATAAAGCTGCGATCAAAGTTCAAGGCGTTCCCGGAAGGGATTGGGAGGGAAAAGTTGAATATATCTATCCCGAGCTAAACCCCAAGACCCGTACCTTGAAAGTACGTCTTAAAATCGACACTCCACAGCAATTGCTTAAGCCTAATATGTTTGCTGATGTCACTTTGTTCACGAATGACAAGCAGGCGCTGACGGTTCCCTCTGAAGCGATTATCTATTATGAGAATAGCCCTAGAGTCGTGAAGGTGGTTGCTGAAAACAAATACCAGCCTGTCGAAGTCAAGATCGGGATGAAATCGAATGGTCGAGTCGAGATTGTTGAAGGTATAGATAATGGCGATGATATTTTAGTCTCGGGGCAGTTTATGATTGATTCTGAGAGTAATCTTCAGGCAAGTTTTCGTCGCCTGACCGGCAAATAACCCATTAATAATAAGAATAAAGAGAGAAAATACTTATGCTTGCCAAGATAATTGAAGCATCAATAAAAAACCGGTTTTTGGTAATCATCCTGACAGTTTTATTAACAGTCTGGGGTTTGTTGTCGCTTAGCAAAACACCGCTTGATGCGATTCCAGATTTATCAGATGTTCAGGTCATCATTAAAACCAGCTTCCCGGGACAAGTGCCACAGGTGGTTGAAGACCAGGTTACATATCCAATCACTACAACAATGTTAAGCGTCCCCAAGGCAACGGTAGTCAGGGGATTTTCCTTCTTTGGGGATTCTTATGTGTATGTGATTTTCGAAGATGGTACGGATATTTATTGGGCGCGTGCCAGAGTTCAAGAATATCTCAGCCAGGCAGCGAGCCAACTGCCTGAAAATGTTGAACCGCGTTTAGGGCCTGATGCGACTGGCGTTGGCTGGGTATACGAATATGCGCTGGTGGATAGAACGAATAAACATGACCTTTCACAATTACGTTCATTGCAGGACTGGTTTATAAAATACGAGCTGCAAACAGTTCCCGGTGTTTCCGAGATAGCAACTATTGGCGGAATGGTTAAGCAATATCAGGTCACTGCGGACCCTGATAACTTACGCGCTTATGATATTTCTTTAAGTCAGTTAAAAACAGCAATTCAAAGAGGAAATCAGGAAACCAGTGGATCAGTCATGGAGCTGGGAGAAGCTGAATATATGATCAGCTCAAAGGGTTATCTGAAAAATGTTGAGGACATTGAAAATATACCGGTCAGCTTAAACAAAGAGACTGGTTCACCGATTTTATTGCGTGATATCGCCCAGGTTCGAATAGGGCCACAAATGCGCCGAGGTATTGCAGAACTTGACGGCGAAGGTGAGGTTGTTGGCGGCATAGTGGTAATGCGTTATGGTGAAAATGCACTACAAGTGATTGAAGACACCAAAAAGAAACTGGAAGACCTAAAAGCTGGCCTACCTGAAGGCGTTGAAATTATCACCACTTATGATCGTTCTAAATTAATCCTGAGTGCAGTCGATAATCTCAAAATCAAACTACTAGAAGAGTTTGCTGTAGTCGCAATAGTTTGTCTGGTATTTCTATTCCACTTACGTTCGGCATTAGTGGCGATTATTAGTTTGCCGATAGGAATTTTGGCGGCATTTATTGTTATGCAACATCAAGGCATTAATGCCAATATAATGTCTTTGGGTGGTATCGCGATTGCCATTGGAGCAATGATAGATGCCGCCATAGTGATGATTGAAAATGTACATAAGCATCTGGAGCATTACAAAGAAGACTATGGACATATGCCTATAGGCGAAGAACATTGGCGCATTATTACTAAGGCATCGGTTGAAGTAGGTCCTGCTTTATTTTTCTCATTGTTGATTATTACTTTAAGCTTTGTTCCTATCTTTTTTCTAGAAGCCCAGGAGGGCCGCCTATTTTCACCGTTGGCCTTTACTAAGACTTATTCAATGGCAGCAGCAGCAGGTTTGGCTGTAACCTTAGTGCCTGTTTTGATGGGTTATTTTATCCGGGGGAACCTGCCTAAAGAGTCGAGCAATCCACTATCAGTGTTTCTAATCTTTATCTACAGACCTTTACTTAAACTTTGTTTGCTTGCACCTTGGTTAACCATATTTGCATCAATTCTTATTATGGCTTCTGCATTGATACCTTTGAATAAAATTGGCAGTGAATTCATGCCTGAACTAGAAGAAGGTGATTTGCTCTATATGCCGACAACGTTGCCCGGTGTATCTATCGGCAAAGCGCAAGAATTGTTGATGCAGACAGACAAGTTAATCAAAACTGTGCCAGAGGTTGAGCGCGTATTTGGTAAAATTGGCCGCGCTGACACAGCAACTGATCCTGCTCCACTGACAATGATTGAAACTACCATTCAGCTAAAACCAAAAGAACAATGGCGAGCGGGTTTGACGCTAAAAGACTTGATAAAAGAGCTGGATGCTTTAGCCAAATTTCCCGGTTTAACCAATGCCTGGGTACAACCGATTAAAACCCGTATTGATATGTTGGCAACGGGCATTAAAACGCCAGTGGGGATAAAAATTGCGGGTCAGGATTTAAAAGTCATCGAGAAAATCGGCAAAGATATTGAGGGGATTCTTAAGGAGGTTCCCGGTACAGCTTCGGTGTTTTCAGAACGGGTTTCAGGTGGTCGCTATGTAGAGATTATTCCTGATCGCATAACCGCTGCTCGATTTGGGCTCAATATCGCCGACATTCAAAGCATCATCAGTTCTGCAGTTGGCGGCGCTAATATCACTCAAACGGTGGAAGGGTTAGAGCGTTATCCTGTCAATCTTCGCTATCCACGCCACACACGTGATGACATTGATAAATTAATGGAATTACCATTAGTTACACCATCAGGAGCGCATATTCCATTGTCGCGAGTTGCGAGCATTCGTATTGCCGAAGGTCCACCAATGATTAAAACCGAAAATGCACGACTCAATGGTTGGACATTTGTTGATATTCGTGATGTCGATTTAGGTAGTTATGTTAAAAATGCCCGGCGATTCTAAAAGAAAAATTATATTTACCCGCAGGATATTCGGTTAGTTGGGCAGGTCAATACGAATATTTATTGCGAGTGCAGGATACACTCAGTTTAGTGGTATTCCAATGATGTTACTGATTATTTTGTTGCTACTTTATTTAACTTTTCGCGATTTAACTGCAGCATTAATCATAATGTTGTCCCTACCTTTTGCATTGGCTGGCGGGATTTGGTTTATTTATGCGCTTGGCTATAATTTTTCGGTCGCCGTCGCAGTAGGTTTCATTGCCCTTGCGGGTGTAGCGGCCGAGTTTGGAGTTATCATGCTGATCTACCTGAACAATGCCACCTTAAAAAGGCAAGTTGATGGCAAGCTACAAAGCGTTGCCGATCTTAAAGACAGTATTATGGAGGGCGCGGTATTACGAGTTCGGCCTAAAGCAATGACGGTTGCGGTAATTATCGCTGGTTTGATTCCAATTATGATTGGTGGTGGAACAGGTTCTGATGTAATGCAACGTATAGCAGCACCAATGGTTGGTGGCATGATCACTGCGCCACTGCTTTCATTATTGGTTATCCCGGCGATTTATTTGATTTGGAAAAAACGCGTAGTTGAAAAGCAATCAAAGGAAATGCCTGCAAAAGGCACCAGCAGCAATAAATGTTGAGGAAAAATTAGCATGAAAAAACAATTGTTTAATACTTCAGTGCTTTTTATAAGTGCGTTTCTATTAGCATTACAGCCAGTAGTTGCCGCGCCGACTAACTTAAACCAGTTGATAAAAACGGCGGTTGATAATAATCCTACTCTTAAATCGAGAAAGTTAGCGTGGCAAAGCTTGATTCATAAATACAAACAACAGACAGCGCTAGATGATCCTCAGCTTATTTACAGTGAGGCGGTTAGTCCTATTGAAACTCGGCTTGGTCCTCAAGACCGAGTCTTAGTCCTCAATCAAAAACTTCCTTTTCGAGGTAAATTAGCCTTAAAAGGTGAGGTAGTAAAAAAAGAAATAGAAATGGCAAAAGTCGGTTACGATAAAGCTAGCCGTGACCTGATTGTGAATCTTAAAAAATCTTACTACGACTTAGTTTATTTAGAGAATGCGATAAAACTGAGTTTACAAAACAAGCAATTGTTAGAAAATGTAAGCCAACTGTCCAATTCTAATTATGCAAATAATACCAGTACCCTTAATGATGTGGCCAAAGCACAGAGTGCTTATGCGCAAGTTTCGTACGATGTTCAGTTATTGGAAGAGTTGCGTTCAACAGAAAAAACCAACATCAATTCCCTGCTAAGTCGCCCGCCAGAATTTAAATTTGAAATAAATAGCAGGGCTACAGTACCCGCAAAATTTAAACACGAGGTTTCACGTTTATATCAATGGGCAGAATCCAATGAAGAAATCACACTGGCTGATATTGAAATCCAAAAAAGTGAAGTTCAATCACGACTATCTAATTTTGCTAGTCTGCCCGATTTTAATTTAGGGGCAAGGTATACCCAGATTGGAGAGCGTGATATTGCTGGCCTTACGGATAATGGTAAAGACGGTTTTGCAGTAAGTATTGGCCTCAACATTCCGCTTAATCGTAGCAAAAATAAAGCCATAAAAGAACAAGCCAAATTAATGCACTTAAAAAAACTGAAAGATAAAAAAGCCCTACAAAATTCGCTAAGAACTAAAGTTAAAGAAGTCTACTTTAAACTCAACAATTCTTATCGATTGATTGAATTATACAAAAATAATTTAATTCCACAGGCGAATCGCGCAATGCAGACTTCACAAATTCAACACTCAGAGAACAATGGGTCAGCGGCGTCTTATTTAGAAACCCAATCAACCTGGTTAAATTTTCAATTAGCCTATCAGCGAGCCGTTGCAGACTACTGGAAAAACCTCACGGAAATGGAAAAACTAACGGGTAAAAAGTTATGAATTTTTCAATAAAGCCCGCTGTATTATTCCTAAGCCTATTTATTTCTGCGTGTAGCCAAAACAGCGTTCTGAATAAATTACAGAGTGAATTCAATGACTATAAGTATTCATCCTATGTGAGCGCAAATTTAAATCAGCGAGAATCATTTGCAACCACGAATGTTGTGCAAATACCAACTTTGGCAGGCAAGTTAGGCGCTAGGAAAAAGTATTCAGGCACAGGATTAAATAGCGCAATTTACAACAATGGATTATTCAAAAGCAGTAATGTAACCAAGCAAAAAATAGCTCTCGTGAACGGTAGAGAAACGTCAGAAAACTTGCTAAAAAACTCGGCGAGTTTGGATGTCGTATTAGCACTCGCAGTTAAAAATAATCTGGAGATTAAAAGTGCCCTACAGCAAGCACAGGCAAATTTAGAAAAATATGATCAGGTAGGTTTCCTTGACGATATGCTCAAACAATATGCTGCTTTTACCAAGGACATTCAACTCACAGGGAGCAATCAAAAACACAAGTCATCAGTCAATGCTGGCTTTCCTTTTCCCGGTTTAACCACACTCAAAGCTTCAATTATTGATCAGTCGGTAGAGTCCTCACGTTTAGTGTTAAAGCAAAAAGTACAAGATGTAATTACCCAAACGCGCATTGCCTATTACGAACTGCAATATGCAGAGCAAAAGATAAGTTTAACTAGGCAATCATTGCAGTTGTTCCGTTCATTGAAAGAAGAGCTGCAAAATAATTATTCTACTAACACGGGAGAGCTTAGTGGAATCTTACAGGCCGATATACAGGTTGCGTCAAGTCAAAATAAACTCCAGGTTGCTAGAAATAATCGCCAAATACAACAAGTTAAACTTAATGCGTTACTCAACCTATCCCCCGCTTTCACCATGACTAAAATAGATAAACTCACTGCAGAAAAGCTTGCTGTAAATGTCAATGTATATATAAAAACAGGTCAATCACACAGAATCGAAGTCGTATTACTTCAATCTGAAATAGAAAAAGTTAAAAGAATTATTCAGCTGTCAGAAAAACGATTTTACCCAGACATTGATGCAGGATTCAGCCGATTTCAAAATGGAAAGTTTACTGCCAAGCCTAAAATCAAAAACAGTAATTTCTTCGCTAAAAACGATGCGTATTTGAACGAAACACGCCAAAATCTCAAGGCATTGCAATTAAAGCTGGCGGCGCTAAAAAACAAAACAGCCGACGAAATTCAGGGGGCATATTCTAGTTATCAGTCACAACAAAAAACCTATGCACTGTATCGAAATAAAGTCATTCCAAAAGCGAAATCATCTTTATCAATTGCAAAAAACCTCTATGAGACGGGAGAAACAAACTACGTAAAGATTATTGATGTTGAAAGAATGATTCTGGACTATCGCCTACTCTCGTTTAAGGCATTAAAAGAAATGAATAGCAACAAAGCAAAACTACTGCGACTTACTGGAAAAAGATAGATTTAAAGAGTTGTAAATACAGATGAATAGTCATTTCAGATACACAGTTAGTTCTAGGTATTAAAGCCTGGATATAAATTTCCACTACTAGATGAATGGCTTAGAATTTTCTAAGTTATTCCTTTCAAAAGGATAGCAATGATGAAAAGCAAAACTAAATTTCTAAGCAGTTTATTCACACTGGCTTCATTCGCTCTGGCGATAGCCCTGGTTTTATTTAATCCAAGTAAAATTAATGCAGACACTGCTTTACCAGTAGTAACAGTCTATAAAAGCCCTACATGTGGCTGTTGTTCTAAATGGGTCAGTCACCTTGAAAGCAACGGTTTTGTCGTTAATGCCATAAATAAAAATGACCTTGGCCCAATTAAACGCGAGCTTGGAATTGAGCCGCAATTTCAATCCTGCCATACAGCAAAAATTGGTAATTATGTGGTTGAAGGCCATGTACCGGCAGCAGATATTAAAAAAATGTTAACTGAAAAACCTGATATTGATGGCTTAGCAGTACCGCGAATGCCAATGGGATCACCCGGTATGGAAGGTCCTCGAAAAGATAACTACAACGTACTGGCAATTAAAAAAGGCGCTAGCCCAACGGTTTATAACAGCCACTAAAAATGGATAGACGTATGAAACCAAAATTAATTTTATTTATTGCTTTAGCGCTTAGTCTGTTTTTAGCAGCTTGTGATAGTGATAAGCAAACAGAAAACAGACGTGGTAATAAAGTAGAAGGTCGCTGGTATAACAGTGCGCAATTACTTCGAGGTAAAAAAGTATTCAAAGACAACTGCGCCACATGCCACGGAAATAAAGGCCAGGGCCTTGTTGAAGATTGGCGAAAACCACTGGCAGATGATACTTATCCACCTCCACCACTAAACGGTACTGCACATACCTGGCATCACTCCACAAAAGTATTATTGAGAACAATCAATCATGGAGGAATACCGTTAGGTGGAACAATGCCGGCTTTCAAAGATAAATTAAGTGAAAATGAGAAAGAAGCTGTATTAGCCCATATTATGGATTTTTGGTCAGACGATATTTACAAAGCCTGGGTAAAAAGGAATCCGCCCAGAAGCTAATGCGACTTCGATGAACATTGTATTTAAATATTTTTATACCTCTATTTTCAGCAGTAACAATGATTTAAAGACACCCCCCCCCACCTTTTAGAGAGTTTTTAGAATCATGGTTTTAAAGGGGTCTATGATCAATCAGTAACAATATTGGAGAGCTGACATGGTACAACTATCAGAAAATTATAAAGATCCGGTATGTGGAATGGGTGTATCAGAAGAAAGTGAAATCCATTTGAGTCACCACGGCCACAAATACTTTTTTTGTAGCAAGTATTGCCATGATAAGTTCCTGGCTAATCCGGAAAGTTTTTTGGATAAAAATAAAAATGACGACCATCGCAGTACAACAACAGTCGCAAATAATGATGCTTACTATATTTGCCCAATGGATCCGGAAGTACGACAAAAAGGTCCAGGGAGTTGCCCCAAATGTGGCATGGCTCTAGAGCCTGAAACGATCGCTGTAGCAGCTACCAAAACACAATACACCTGTCCCATGCACCCTGAAATCGTGCAGGACCATCCTGGCGCATGTCCAAAATGTGGCATGGCTTTAGAGCCAATGACAGTCACTGTAGAAGAAAAAAATGAAGAACTCGATGATATGTCGCGTCGGTTTCGCTACAGCATGATTCCGGCTTTCATCGTATTTGTACTGGCAATGGTCGCCGATTTGGCACCACAGTGGCTGCCTCAAAGTTTGCCGATGAGATCGGTGCAGTGGCTTGAATTTATTCTTGCCACTCCAGTAGTTTTATGGGGCGGATGGCCTTTCTTCGTTCGCGCATGGCAGTCAGTCAAAACATGGAATCTAAATATGTTTACGCTGATCGGCATGGGCGTTTCCGTCGCCTGGGGTTACAGTGTTATAGCGCTTTTATTTCCGGGTATATTTCCGCCAGCCATGCAACACGCAGACGGAACGGTTCCTGTCTATTTTGAGGCAGCTGCGGTTATAACCGTATTAGTCCTGATGGGTCAGGTCCTTGAACTCAGAGCTCGTAGCAGCACCAATGCGGCTATCAGGGCTCTACTGGAATTAGCACCTAAAACTGTTCGTCGTATCAGCGGTGATGGGCAAGAAGAAGATATTCCACTGGAACATGTACAGACGGGAGATATTTTACGTGTACGTCCCGGAGAAAAAATTCCTGTTGACGGCAGTGTCACCGAAGGCGAAAGCAATGTTGATGAATCAATGATTACTGGTGAGCCCATTCCTGTTGCTAAGCAAACGGGCGATAGCGTTATTGGGGCTACGGTAAACGGTACAGGCAGCATATTAATGATAGCGGAAAAAGTTGGTGCAGATACATTGCTGTCACAAATCGTCAAAATGGTCTCAGAAGCACAACGCTCACGGGCACCTATCCAGAAACTTGCAGACCTTGTTGCTGGCTACTTTGTACCAGCTGTAGTTGCGGTTGCAATCATTACCTTTATTGTCTGGTGGCTATTTGGCCCAACACCTGCATTGGCTTATGCCGTTATTAATGCCGTTGCAGTACTGATTATTGCCTGCCCCTGTGCCTTAGGCCTGGCAACGCCAATGTCAATTATGGTGGGTACCGGTAAAGGGGCATCAGCTGGCGTACTAATCAAAAATGCTGAATCCCTGGAAATTCTGGAGAAAGTCGATACCTTGGTGGTGGATAAAACAGGGACTCTGACAGAGGGCAAGCCGCGTTTATCTGGCATCTACCCACAAGGAAATCATGATGAAGCAGAGCTATTAGGAGCTATCGCTAGTCTGGAGCAGGCTAGTGAGCACCCATTGGCTGAAGCCATAGTAGCAGCCGCAAAAGACAAAGGTTTGCCTTTTACCAAAGTAAGTGATTTTGAGTCGCTAACTGGGCGTGGCGTCAAAGGCATAATTAACAAGCAATTAGTCGCCATTGGTAATCAAAAGCTTTGTGAGGAGCTTGGTGTAGATGTTGGAACACTTCCTGAGCAAGCAAACCAGCTACGCGAAGACGGTCAAACGGTCATGTTTATTGTTATTGATAAAGACGCGGCTGGCCTGATTAGCGTCGCTGATCCGATAAAGGAAACAACATCGAAAGCAATTGAAGCTCTTCATAAAGAAGGACTTACAATTGTGATGTTAACGGGTGATAACCAGAAAACCGCAGAAGCTGTTGCGCGAAAATTAGGTATTGATCGGGTGGAAGCGGATGTGCTGCCAGAGCAAAAAGCACAGGTAGTGAAACAATTACAGGCGGATGGGCATATCGTTGCAATGGCAGGTGATGGCATCAATGATGCACCGGCGCTCGCACAGGCTCATGTTGGTATTGCCATGGGAACAGGAACAGATGTTGCCATGGAAAGTGCCGGTGTGACTCTGGTTAAAGGTGACCTGCAAGGCATAGTCCGCGCCAGGCACTTAAGCCGTGCAGTGATGAAAAACATCCGTCAAAATCTGTTCTTTGCCTTTATCTACAATTCACTCGGCGTACCTATCGCCGCCGGAATTCTCTACCCCTTCTTTGGCTTACTGTTATCACCGATGATTGCAGCAGCAGCGATGAGCTTTAGTTCAGTATCGGTAATAGGGAACGCACTTCGGTTAAGAAATATTAGATTGTAAAACCGTTATTTTCGGTAAACAGGACATGTTCATCAACCTAATAGCTTCTTTTAGTAGTTATCTATAATGACTGCTTTAATAAACTTTTATAGTAAGTTGAGCGGAATGCAAAAAATAGATTTGCAAAACGAGTATGAATATATCGAAAAAAAGATGAATAACACTATATGACGCATAACGACTCAACATACGCCGAAAGACCACGTTTTTATGAACTGGATATATTGCGCTTTTTAGCCGCATTGGCAGTGGTGTTTTTTCATTACACTTTTTTAAATGCGACAGAGTCTAAGTTTGTTCCCGTTTATCCCGTTTTAGGAGATGCTTTTAAATATGGGTATCTTGGCGTAGAATTATTTTTCATAATAAGTGGATTCGTGATTCTTCTAACGACAACGAATAAGAGCCCAATTGAATTCATAATCTCTCGTGTTACACGTTTATATCCGGCTTTCTGGCTTGCAGTAACACTCACATCAATAACGCTATTGCTGTTTGGATCTGGTGGCTTGAATGACATTAGCCTAAATCAATATTTAATCAATATGAGTATGCTTCCAGAGTATTTTGGAGTGAAAAATATTGATGCTGTATATTGGACATTGCAGGTTGAAATCAAGTTTTACTTTTGGGTATTGCTTATTTTAATTCTCAGAAAAATCCAGTACATAGAAGGCTTTATCATGTTTTGGCTTCTTTTAGCAATTCTAGAAACCTTCCATTTTATGCATGATTTTACACATTTACTGCTAGTACCCGAATGGGCACCATATTTTAGTGCCGGGGCGTTGTTCTACCGTATCAAAATACAGGGCTTAAATTGGCAGCGTGGGTTGATGCTCTCTCTCGCATATTTGCTATCAATCTATTTCGCAATACAAGGAGCAAATGAAAAAACCCTTATTTACGATACACATTTTTCCCCTCTCGCTGTATTCGCAATCATCAGCACGTTTTATCTCTTTTTTACTCTAATTATTGCAGGTAAAACAGCTTATTTTAATCGTTCATTCTTCACGGTTATCGGTGCACTCACTTATCCATTGTATTTAATTCATAATGCTATTGGTTATCTTATACTCAATAACCTGGGACAAAGTATCAATAAATATCTGGTGCTATCTCTGGTTACAGTTTTTATGATTGTTGTATCTTTCATACTCTATAAATATTTTGAATTGAATTTGAGCAGAAAGATGAAGCACTGGCTTAGAAAAATAACTCAAACAAGATCAGAAAACAGTGAAAAGACACCCCCCACCTTTTCGCCACTTTTTATACTCATTCTGTTTTCTCGTGAAAATAATCTGTATTTTTTCACGAAAAGAGACTATATATATTTTTTTATAGTCATTCTTTATGGGTAGATAGTTATGAGTAAAAAGTTGCCTTCATCGGCTCAGGTTGTGATTGTTGGTGGGGGCGTAATTGGTTGTAGTATTGCTTATCACTTAACCAAGCTTGGTATTACTGATGTGGTTCTACTGGAGCGTAAGACTTTGACTTGCGGAACAACCTGGCACGCGGCTGGGCTCGTTCCTACTTTACGTGCGACTTACAGCATGTCGATGCTAGCCAAATATAGTGCTGATCTTTATGGCAAGTTAGAGGCTGAAACAGGCCAGGCAACAGGCTATGTACGCAATGGCTCTTTGACTATTGCAACCAATAAAGAACGTATGTCCGAACTTAAACGCGGCGCATCCATGGCTAAGGTTGCGGGTTTCCCATGTGATGTGATAGACCCTGATCAAGCAAAAGAATTGTGGCCATTACTAAATATTGAGGATGTCGTCGGTGCAATACACTTGCCTAATGATGGCATGGCAAGCCCTGTAGACTTAACCAATGCACTCGCTAAAGGCGCTCGTAATGGCGGCGCGCAGATTATTGAAAATACCAAAGTCATCGACATGAAAATTCGTAATGGCAAAGCAGCGGGTGTGATTACTGAAAATGGTGATATTGACGCTGAGTATGTAGTGAATTGCTCAGGAATGTGGGCGCGAGATTTTGGCAAAAAAGCAGGTGTCAATGTGCCGTTACATGCTGCAGAGCATTTTTATGTCGTCACGGAAGATATGCCTGCCTTAACAGAAGACCTGCCTACGATGCGTGATATGGATGGCTTTTGTTACTACAAACCAGATGCCGGAAAGTTACTAATCGGGATGTTTGAGCCTGACGCCAAACCATGGGGCATGAAAGGAATTCCTGAGGATTTCAGCTTTGACCAGATACCCGAAGATTTTGACCACCTTGAACCCTACCTTGAGGCTGCGATGCACCGTGTACCAATTATTGGTGAGACTGGTTTACAGGTATTATTCAATGGCCCTGAATCATTCACTCCAGACGATCGTTTTCAGTTAGGCGAAGCACCTGAACTACGAAATTATTTTGTGGCTGCGGGCTTTAATTCTGTCGGGATTCAATCTGCCGGTGGCGCGGGTAAAGTATTGGCCGAATGGATTCAAAAAGGCCATGCGCCACAGGATTTATGGGATGTGGATATCCGCCGTAATATGCCATTTCAGGGAACGCAACGTTACCTGTATGAGCGCACAACCGAGTCCCTTGGCTTATTGTATGAAACACACTATCCATTCAAGCAATTCAGGACAGCACGTGGTGTACGTCGATCCGTATTGCATGACAAATTGAAAACAATGGGAGCAGTTTTTGGTGTTGAGAATGGCTGGGAGCGCGCAAACTGGTTTGCTGATGAAGGACAAAAAGCAGAATATGAATATTCGTACGGCCGCCAAAACTGGTTTGAGAATAACAAGCGAGAACACGAAGCAGTTCGCAACGCCGTTGGTGTAATTGATCAAAGCTCATTCTCTAAATACCAGGTTGAAGGTCCTAATGTTGTGGCTTTTATGAACCGTGTTTGTTCAAACAACGTTGATGTTCCAATTGGCAAAATGGTTTACACCCAATGGTTGAATGATCGTGGCGGTATTGAGGCTGATGTAACACTAACCCGGCTTAAAGAAGATTGCTATCTGGTAGTTTCCGGAGTCGCTTCTCAGAATCGTGACATTTGCTGGTTGCAATGCAATAAACGTGACGATGAAATGGTCGTAATCAATGATGTTACATCGGCTTATGCGGTAGTGACAGTGATGGGACCAAAGTCACGAGAAACATTGAATAAGCTTACAGAGTCCGACCTTTCACACGAAGCTTTTCCATTTGCTACTTCCAGGGAGATTGATATTCAGTATGCATTAGTACGCGCATCGAGAATTACCTACGTAGGTGAACTGGGTTGGGAACTTTATATTCAAACCGAATATGCGCCCAGTGTGTATGAAGCAATTTTGGAAGCAGGCGAAGAGTTTGATATTCGCCCATATGGCTATCACACCATGAATTCCTTACGTATCGAAAAATGCTATCGCCACTGGGGACACGATATTACTGATGAAGATACTGCGCTCGAAGCAGGGCTTGGATTTGCCTCTGATTTTAATAAAGAGGGCGGTTTCACAGGTAAAGATGCGTTATTAGAGCAAAAAGCTGCGGGCTTATTGAAAAAGCGTTTCGTAGCTTTCCTGTTTGAAGACGATCAGCCGCTTTGTAACCACGAAGAGCCGATTTATGCGAACGGTAAAATTGTTGGTCGAGTAACTTCTGCAATGTTTGGGCATACACTGGGCAGAACCATAGCCATGGGATATGTCGAAAATGATGCAGGTATCGACAAAATCTGGATTGAAGCAACTGAGTTTGAAATAGAGGTAGAATGTGTTCGATATAATGTGTCACCATCACTATCATCATTCTACGATCCAAAGATGCAAAGGATAAAAATATAATGCCAAGCTCACTCAGCATTGTTGAGACAGATGTTGAAGAAGGCAATCTTAGAGTCGGTCGTCAAATTCGTGATTTGCGAAAATCCAAGGGTATGACCTTATCATATGTTGCAGAACATATTGGAAAGTCAGTTGGCTATATCAGCCAGGTTGAACGCGGGGTTTCCGCTTTACCTATATCAGTTTTACAAGCGATTAGTGATCTATTGGGAGTACAGATTACCTGGTTTTTCCATAGTGACACAAAACAGGATATCTATGAGTTAGATTACGTGGTGCGTAAAAATGCACGCCGTCATTTAGAGTTTTCTGGTACTGGTATCAGTGAAGAATTACTCTCGCCTAGACTCAGTGGCGATATATTAATGATACAAACAACTCTGGCACCAAAAGCTAAAAGTGATCAAGAGCCACGTAAACGTAAAGGCGGCGGAGAGGCGGGTTATATTCAATCTGGCTCCTTAGAGCTGACTATTGGCAGCAAAAAATTTACCTTAGAACAAGGTGATAGCTTTTCAATAACAGGCGATGAACCGCATTATGTTTTTAACCCTTCGAGCAATAATGATACGGTGATTATTTGGATTTTAACGCCAGTTAAATATTAAAGAATTCTTTGATTTACTTAAAAACTGCCTAAATGACCAAAGAGCGGTCAAATAATCGAACTGTAATTTTTAGAAACGTAGTGGAAAACTCGCTAAAAGTAGGGGGGTGTCTTTTATATCTTATTTTTGAGTGTATTTATGACTCTTTATGAGCAAGATGAATAGTATAAGATTTACCCTGTTTTACTTTTTTATAATTGCCAAAGACTTCTTTTAAATTGCGCTTCATATACTGGCGTAAACCATTGACCGTCACAAGATAGAGTCTGCCATTTTTTTTTAAACAATGATGTGCATCGTGTAACATTAATGACATCATTTCTTTGCCTACCTTTGCTGGTACATTAGAGGCTATCACATCAAAACGCTTCGCTGAATCAATATGCTGAAAGCCATTGCTGAGCATCGCGGTTGCATTAGTGATCTCGTTGTTTTTAGCATTTTTATTGCTGTATTCAACCGCCATAAAATCTTTATCAACCATCAATGTTTGGCCCTTTGGCGCTAGCTTTGCCATTGTTAAGCCTATCGGTCCATAGCCACAGCCCAAATCAAAACAATCATCATCGGGATTGATTTCTATATAATTCATCAATAGGTGAGTTCCCGCATCGATTTCACGTGGTGAAAATATTCCCCAGGTGCTTTGATAATTTAAGGTATGCCCACATAGGGTTGCGCTAAATTTTATATCCTGACGATATTGATCCAGCTGCTTTTTGTCTAACATATTTTTATTATCTTATTAAAGTCGCTTAAAAAAGTGGTGCCAGGATATTACTTCCGATTAAATAGGCATAGATAAATGCTGTAAGACCCAATAACCAAAGAGCGCTGGCAACAGGTTTTGATAAGCCTTGTTTTAAAGCAATAACACCAAAAGCGACAAACAATAGCAGGCTTATAATTTTAGTCAGCATATAACCGTCTGCAAACGATAGTTTTTGCATGAACCCTAAGTAGACGCCTATGCCAAATAGTAACAACGTAAAAACAGATGCTATTGCCAAAACACTACGGGAATTAGTTTTTGATGAATTGGCCAACATCATAACTCCCCGGATAATGTAGATCAGCAAAGCAACAATGGCGATGCCCGCATGAACTTTGATGAGTAGTGGTAAATCCATTAATTCTGCTCCGTTAAGACCTTAGTTGTTATAAATAATTCCAGGAAAATGATCTAAGCAGATAACTTGTTAAACACTTCATCAGCTTCACTTTGAGCATCTTCTATGTTGTTTGCCAGGGTGCAAAAGTGACCCATCTTGCGCCCGGCCCGCGCTTCTTTTTTACCGTACAAGTGTAGCTTGGTTGCAGCGCTTTGCAGCAACACACCCCAATGAGGTTCGCATCTATTTCCCCATATATCACCCAACATATTTGTCATCACAACAGGGCTTAATTGGCGCGTGTCACCAAAGGGTAGGCCGCATATCATGCGGACTTGTTGCTCAAACTGCGAAGTAATACAGGCATCAAGCGTGTAATGACCGCTATTGTGAGTGCGAGGAGCCATTTCATTGACCAACAGCTCGCCTTTTTTAGTAACAAAAAATTCCACGGCCATAACGCCGACATAATTTAACTTATCTGCCATTCTTTTAGCTGCAGCCTTTGCGGCAGTTGCAATATTTTCTGTAACCCGAGCTGGCACCAGACTTTGATGCAGAATGCCATCTTTATGAATATTTTCTGCAACTGGAAAACATTGTGTATCGCCCTCTGCATTTCTACCGAGTATCACAGATATTTCACAGTCCAAATCGATACGCTGCTCCAACACACAAGCAACCTGTCCTGCTGCTTTAAAAGCTGTTTCTATTGTATCTGCACTATCAATGGTTTGTTGACCTTTACCATCGTAACCAAAACGAGCTGTTTTCAATATGGCGGGAAAAGATAAATCCTTAAGCGCATTGGCGATGTCAGAACTTGTTTTAATCACGCCATAGGGAACAGGCAATAAGCCACATGAGAGTATGAATTCTTTTTCGACGATACGGTCTTGTGCTTTTTCAACTGCTTCAGCAGAAGGGTAAACGGGACAATATTCTGTGAGTTTATTCAAAACATCTGCAGGGATATTTTCAAATTCTGTAGTAATTACATCACATTGTTTGCCCATCTGATCTAAAGCAGTTTCATCATCGTAAGCCGCTACAATATGTTGATCTGCTAACTGTCCAGCAGGGCTACCAGCATCAGGTTCTAACACAATAACCTTATAACCCATATTTCTTGCAGCGATGGTAAACATACGCCCCAATTGACCGCCGCCAAGCATACCCAATGTTGAACCCGGTAATAGCATTATCTTTGCTCTGGTGGCAGTGACATGTTCAATGCGATTTGTGATTGTCTTTCTCGAAAATCCCTCAGCTTTTTTGCTAAGGCTTCGTTAGTATTGGCCAGAATAGATATTGCAAATAGAGCAGCATTAGTTGCGCCAGCTTCACCGATAGCAAAAGTAGCGACAGGAACACCAGCCGGCATTTGAACGATAGAATGCAGAGAATCCACACCTTTCAAATAACGCGAAGGAACAGGAACACCAAGAACTGGTATAGTTGTTTTTGCTGCCAACATACCTGGCAAATGTGCCGCACCACCAGCACCAGCTATAATTACTTTTAAGCCACGCTGTTTTGCAGTGCTTGCATATTCAAAGAGTAAGTCAGGCGTGCGATGCGCAGAGACAACTTTATATTCGTGTGAAACACCAAAGGTTTCTAATTGTTCAACAGCTTTGGACATAATATTCCAATCACTATTGCTCCCCATTACTACACCAACAATTGCTTGAGACATGGTTTGTTCCCTTAAATCTCACGAAACGGGGCATTATAGCCCAACTAATGCGAATATTGCATCATTGTTAATAACACTGCTGCATCTTTAGATTTGCTACTTAGTAAGTAATCTTCTTTATAACAGTGTTTAACCCGGGGCTTATTTGAATCATCAGCCTTATTGGCGGTCCTACATAGCGACTCAAACTTTCTTCAAAAATTTGATCATAACTACCGATTTCAGCGATATCGGCTGCAGGTTGCTCTAATAGAATTTTTCTCCCTCCACGATTATCAATTGCATAAAGTCGAAAGAATTCATTTCCGCGTCGTTGAGCATTATCATAATGCCATAGCATAGATAATCTATTTCTAGCGCCACGCTTCAAGCTTATTGGAGGAGATAGAGCGGAATTGCCTGTTTGTTGCGCCCAGCCACTTATTCCAGGGCCACTCAATCCGACCCTACCTTTTGCTCTAACAGCACGAGATTGCTGAGCTGCCGGCAGCGGAGCTTGCTGAACAATTGGTTCCAGAAATGTATCCCAGGCTTTAGGCGCTGTTGCAGGTCTTGCTATGGGTTGTTTGACCCGTGGTACATTTTTGGGTGCAGCAACCTGACGCTTCGGCACAGCAGCTGGTTGCGGCGGAATATATGCTTTCCTGGAAGGAACATAGGTAGACTTTGAACCAAGATAATCCATTAACGCCTGATATTTCGGGGAAGTCAGTTGATGTAAACTATCAAGCATACCAAAAAAGTTTTTCGGTTCGGGTTCGCCGATGCCATAGAAATGTAGCATCAAACCACCGCCGCTTTTCTCCCAGGTCTGTAAATACTGCTGGTAAGCCTGTCTCATGCGCGGGTCTTTTTGTGCACTCATAAATAAATTAAGCACGGCGGGATCTTTAACTGTATGCGGTGGATCATAACGAATTAAATGTTGACCAGCTTCATAAGCAACCATTTCTAAACGGTATTTATCTGCAAGTGCTTTGTTTTGCGCGAGCTGAGTCCTGAGACGACCCATTGCACCACCTGCTGGACCATTTTGAAGCATACCACCATTGAGTATTTCCTGGAATAAACGTGACATACCGCCATCTGCATTGCGCGTCCAGCTTTTCACTGTCGCACGATGTTCTTTTCTTGCGATATAATCACCGAAGTAAGGACCTATACCATAAGCATCTATATGACGACCACAGCCTTTAGCTTCTTTCCATAAAGGGCAATTTAGAATTTCTTCACCAATCCAGGGCACTGAATTCAATGAACCAACAGCACATTTGACTCGATTTCGTTGGCCACCAAATTCTTTCTTCCAGATCCGGCACATTTCTACACTACGTTTTGCATACCAGTTTGATGACAGTAACACACGACGCTTCCCTTGCGGTACTTTCGGATAGGGGAAATTCCAGAGAGAATCAGCTTTTCTAGCTGCATAGGTTGCTGATGGAAAAATACTGTTCCAGACCTCGTTGGAGTATTCGATATAAACCTTCTGATCTTTGCGTAAACGCTTTTTTACCATACGCGCATATTGACGCATATAGTCATCACTAGCTTTATAAGGGATGCTCAACCACGGCGTTGCATTAATCGCATTTGCCATATCAACCATGCGCTCAGCTGGTACACCATTTGGACCAGTGTAATGTGCTGCTCCTATTCCTGCACGCTGATTCCATTCAACAGCTTCATTGCCCCTTGGGTTTGTCCATGGCATAAAACGCAGTGACTGCATTGGTCTAATACGCGCAATGTAATCGGCGTTGAAAACCTGTCTCTGGTAGTTCTTTTCATTCTCTTTAGGTACAATCCTAATATTCCGAATATAGTCTCCAGAACCTTTTGGATCAGTTCTGGTGATTTGTAACTTTAAATTCCGCTTTGGTGATAATAAGTCAAACTCAATGTGACCGCGTGTTTGGTAACCCATACGAAGATCACCCGTGATTTTCATTATGCCTTCGCCATCATATAAAACCACATAGCGGCCCGTCGGAAAGCTCTCTGATAATTTCCAGGTGCTAGTTACACTTGTAAAGATAGGTGATTCCTGGGGGGAAGGCAGAATGCGCACCCAACCGTTGCCATCTAGGAGCAATTGATCTTGCTCTTGAGTGTTTAATGATTTTTGACGTGTACAGCCTGGATCTATTGGCTGTCCTGCTCCCCAATCAAACTCACAAGAAGTGAACCAGCCGCGAGAGCTTTTAAAAATATCAGTAAAAGGAATTGATGTGGTTAGTTTGCCTAAATCACCTACATTGATTCCCAGTCTTGGGTTATCACTAAAGCGCGCATTACTTGATTGAACTACTCCAAACGATAGAGTTAAAAAAACAAATACTTTTAACAATCGTGATAACATCAATTCTCTCCTTGAGGGCCATTTCACGTCACTGTGAATACTGCAATTGTGAGCTTATCGACAAACAGTCTTTATGGCAAACAATGAGCATCGTTAATTATCTCAAATAGCTGATAAAATCATGAACTAAGTTCTTTACTATCATTTACTTAGTTTAAAAAACACCCCCCACCTTTTAGGGGTTTTTATGCTGGTTGTTTCAACTGAAGTTTTTTAGCAGCTAACCATATCAGTAATAATACAGGTACGCCCATCACTGCGGTAATTAAGAAGAAACTTGAATACCCCAACTCATCAACCATAGTGCCTGAGTATCCACCTAATATTTTTGGTAATAAGGTCATCAAAGAACTGAAGATTGCATACTGTACTGCGGTGAATGAGATATTCGTAAGGCTTGAAAGGAAAGCTATAAAGGCAGCGCTTGCCAGGCCAGCTGACAAGTTATCTGCTGATATAACCAAGTACAACATTGCCAAACTGTGGCCAGTTTCCGCTAATAGCATAAATAATAAGTTTGTTGCGGCTGAAAGTAGCGCTCCCAGAAACAAAATTTTCAACACACCAAACCGTACTGATAGTAAGCCACCCAAAAATCCTCCTACTATGGTCATCAATAAACCAAAGGTTTTTACCACGCTGGCTATTTCAACTTTGGTGTATCCCAAGTCTTGGTAAAACACATTAGAGATTACGCCTAATACAATATCTGAGATTCTATATAGGCCAATCAATGCCAATAATAACAATGCTAAAGAATAACCATAGCGTACAAAAAAATCCTGAACAGGCTCTACATAGGTTTCCGCTGCCATCTGTTTGTTTACTAAACCTAATTTAACGAGTGCTAACGCCAAAATATAAGCAACTGCGATCGCGCTCATTAAGCGTAGTGACTGTACTAGAAAACCTGCAAGGTTTGCATTTCCAGACCTTTCATAAAGTGCTGTCTTTGCAATGTTAGCGATATCCGCATTTAGATAAAATGTCGCTATAAAACCCGCTACTACTACTATGAATAGCAATAGAAACCTTAAGTAGTCCTGGCTTGTATAGTTGTTTTTAACAATATCTTTGGCAAGTTTTGGCTCTGGTATTAATAGTGTTGTAATTATGCCAACAAGCATTACCGCTGCCATTAATGTGTAACTCATTTGCCAGGCATCATAATTGTAGGACTCCTTAGCTGAGCCAAAATAGCTTGCCAAAAACAATGCGCCAGCGCCAGCCACCAGCATGCCAATTCTGTAGCCGGCAATATATGTTGCAGACATCATTGCCTGTAAATCTGTATCGGCAGATTCGATACGATAAGCGTCGATCACTACATCTTGTGTTGCTGATGAAAAACCCAGTAATACTGCAGCTATCGCCATAATTGTCAGGTTTCCGCTTACTGTCGGATCTGTTTGAGCCATCCAGTAAATTGCTGCGATTATTGATGATTGTGAAAGTAACATCCAACTGCGTCTGCGACCAAGTAACGCTGTAAAGTAGGGAATAGGGAGTTTATCCACCAGCGGCGCCCACACAAACTTGAATGAATAACCCAGTGCCGCCCAGCTAAAAAATGTTACGGCAGAACGCTCGACGCCAGCTTCGCGCAGCCATAAGCTTAAAGACGAAAATATAAGTAATATCGGAATGCCTGCGGAAAAACCGAGGAATAACATCGTTAGCACACACGGATGTATAAAGGATCTGAGTGTTTCTACCCAGCTTTGCTTGTTTTTGATTAATGAATCTGACAACTTTCAACTCCAGCATTCGTAACATCGCCTTTGTATCTTAAATAGACACCCCCACTTTTAGGCAATTTTTCAGATACAAGCTAGCCTTATCTCTTAATTACATAGTCGTAATCAATAATTAAGGGCGCATGATCTGAAAAACGCTCATCCTTGTAAACTTCGGTTTTCTTAACCGTACCTTTCATACCTGGCGTAAGAATATGATAATCGATCCGCCAACCAACATTGTTAGCATATGCCTGGCCACGATTGGACCACCATGTGTATGTGTGTTCTTCTTGTTTTATTTCCCTAAATGCATCTATAAAGCCGACTTTATCGAACAAAGTATCTAACCAGGCACGTTCTTCTGGTAAAAAACCTGAGTTTTTCTGATTGCCCTTCCAATTCCTGATATCTTCATTTTTATGTGCGATATTCCAGTCGCCGCAAATTATGTAATCGCGGCCAGAAGCTTTCATTGATTCCATCTTATTCATAAAGAAGTCCATGCATCGGTACTTAACTTCTTGACGTTCTTCCTTGGCCGAACCTGATGGCATATAAAGTGAACACACGCTTAAATTGCCAAAGCGAGCTTCTATGTAACGCCCCTCGGAATCGAATTCTTCATTATTTATCCCGATTATTAACTCATCGGGTTCCTTTTGACAATAAAGAGCAACCCCACTATAGCCTTTCTTGATTGCATCGTGATAATAGCTATGACCTGGATGGAATACTGAATCTTCTAGTTGATGAACTTGTGCTTTTGTTTCCTGGACACAGACGACGTCAGCGTCTTGAGTTTCTAGCCAGTCAAAAAAACCTTTCTTGGCGGCTGCGCGGATACCGTTGATATTTGCTGATATTATTTTCATTTTTCTTTTACAATCAGTTAGTTAGTTAGATACCTGACAACTCTCTATACATCAAGGTTTACCACATTTAAGGCATTTTTCTCGATAAACTCACGCCGTGGTTCAACCAAGTCACCCATCAGTGTAGTGAAAATCTCGTCGGCTTGATAAGCATCTTCGATTTTCACTTGCAACATTCTGCGCGACTCTGGATCCATGGTTGTATCCCATAGCTGATCAGGATTCATTTCACCTAGACCTTTGTAGCGCTGAATATTAAGGCCTCGTTGCCCTTCCTTTAATAACCAACTCATAACATTGTCAAAACGCGAAACATACTCTCGTCGATCGCCTCGTTGTATATAACTCTTCTCATTCAACAAACCATCTAGCTTCTGATTTAGTCCAAAAATATGCGTATTTTCCTGGCTAGCGAAAAAGTCTTTATTCATAAAGAAGTCTGAATCAACACCATGCATTCTTCGCGTTATTTGTACTACCCAATCATCACCTTCTAGCTCTTTCAATTCAGCTTTATAACTACGGGTACCATTAAACTTATCATTCGCAGAGTTTGCAGCAGCCGTTAGCCAGTCTTTCGCAACTACACTTGTTATTTCTGCTGTTGTTGCTCCAGTTGATGTAAATAGCATAGCTTCTAAAATATCTGGATCGAGGCGCCGTGATAGGCGTTTTATTATATTGCTTATCACCAAATATTCTTTGGCGAGTTTTTCCAGCACTTCACCCTTAATCGCAGGTGCGCCCTCATTAACGAATATGCCTGCATCTTCTAATGCTAACTGAAGTAAACGCTCATTCAATTCATCATCATCCTTAACGTATTGTTCCTGTTTGCCTTTCTTCACCTTATATAATGGCGGTTGAGCAATATAGATATGGCCCCTTTCAACCAGTTCGCGCATTTGGCGATAGAAAAAGGTTAAAAGTAATGTTCGTATATGTGAACCGTCAACATCAGCATCGGTCATTATTATTATTCTGTGATAACGTAATTTATCAGGATTAAATTCTTCTTTACCAATACCACATCCAAGTGCAGTAATCAGTGTACCTACTTCTACAGAAGCTAACATTTTATCAAAACGTGCTTTTTCAACATTTAATATTTTACCCTTAAGTGGCAATATCGCTTGTGTACGTCTGTCTCTGCCTTGTTTGGCAGAACCGCCCGCAGAGTCACCCTCCACCAGGTAAATTTCTGAAAGTGCTGGGTCTTTTTCCTGGCAGTCCGCTAGTTTACCGGGCAATCCTGCAATATCTAAAGCGCCTTTACGACGCGTCATTTCACGTGCTCGTCGTGCTGCTTCTCTGGCTCTGCCAGCTTCGACCATTTTTGAACAAATTATTTTCGCTTCTTTTGGGTTTTCCATGAGAAAATCCGAAAGACTCTCACTCATCGCCGACTCTACAATTCCTCTAACTTCAGAGGATACAAGTTTATCTTTTGTTTGAGATGAGAATTTCGGGTCAGGTACTTTCACTGAAAGTACGGCAGTAAGGCCTTCTCGCGCATCATCACCCGTCAATGCTACTTTATCTTTCTTATTATTTGAAAGTATTCCTTCCTTTTCAATGTATTGATTCAAAGTGCGAGTAAGTGCAGTTCTAAAACCGGACAAATGTGCGCCACCGTCACGTTGTGGAATGTTATTAGTAAAACAATAAATATTTTCCTGGTAAGAGTCGTTCCATTGTAATGAAACCTCTACTCCAACATCATCCTTCATCGTATCGAAGGTAATTACATTTTCATGAATTGGAGTCTTTTTATTATTTAAGTGGCTCACGAAAGCACTAATTCCACCCTCATATTCAAATACTATATCTTCACCTTCACCACGTTCATCGATCAAATGAATTCTTACTCCAGAATTCAGAAATGACAGCTCGCGTAATCTTTTCGCTAAAATATCAAAACTATATTCTGTTATTGCAAAAATCTCTTTGCTTGGTAAAAACCGAATTTTGGTTCCGGTATGCTCAGCATCACCTACTATTTCCATTTCTGTGATAGGGTCGCCCATGGAATATTCTTGACGGTATACTTTTCCGTCTCTTTGTATTGTTAGTGTTAATTTCTCTGATAAAGCATTAACAACGGATACGCCAACTCCGTGCAATCCACCTGAAACCTTGTATGAGTTATCATCAAACTTACCACCAGCGTGCAGCACAGTCATAATAATTTGTGCTGCAGAACCACCATCGGCATGCTCATCTACAGGTATGCCACGTCCATCATCTATAACCGTCACAGAACCGTCTGTATGGAGTTTAACAGTTATTTCTGAACAGTGACCGGCCAAGGCCTCATCAATCGAGTTATCAACGACCTCAAACACCATGTGGTGCAAACCTGTACCATCATCTGTATCTCCAATATACATCCCTGGGCGTTTTCTAACCGCCTCAAGCCCCTTTAATACCGTAATACTGGAGGAATCGTAAGCTTTTTGCTCTGACATTGATTGTAACCCGTTTGATTTAGTGCTTTTCATCGACTAATTATGTTCTATATGAATACTATCAACCTGATCTTATGATTGTAGCTAGAACAATATTAAACCGATAATTATATACTATTCGTTACTAAATGTATTTAGATTGCTTGGCTATTGGTAGTTTCCGAATCAATTGAATAGTTGGATATTTTACCATGTTTCACGTGAAACATTTTAGATTTAATATTTTTGAATTCCGCTTCTTTAGTAGTAGTTATAATGAGCTGCTTATCTAACCCTGATAGGTAGTGTAGTAACTTTTCACGATTCATTGAATCAAGCTCTGCTGCAAGATCGTCTATTAATAAAATCCCTTTTCCAGATTTGCTTATACTATCGCTTTGGGCGAGCAATAGACATATAGCAAGTAATTTCAATTGGCCCCGTGATGCAGATTCAGCAGCTAGAGTGTTGTTCATTAAAATTTTTACGTCAGCCTTATGAATCCCAAATATAGTTCTTTTTAACTTTAAGTCATTGGCCTTTTTAGATTCATAAAATTCTAAAAGTGAATCCCTCATGATTATAATATCTTTTGGAAAACCGGAGTTAAATTCAAGTTCTATTTCTCTCCCATTTAAAAGAACGTTGGAAATGTTGTTCAATAATGGAGTTAATAGCCTAATAACTTCTTCTCTATATTCGGTCAAAGCTGGTTGTAAAGAAACTAGCTCATCAGTCCACTTATCAAGTGCGTATAAGTGTTTAGAACTTTTTAAACATAAATTTCGTTGCTTAAGTATATGTTGGTATTGTTTCCACTTTGTGTGGAAATCAGGAAAAATGTAGAAGGCTATCCAATCTATATAAGATCGACGCAAAGAGGGTGTTCCGGTAATTAAATCTATAGAACCAGGGTGGATAATTGTTATTGGTAGTTTTGAGCTTAACTCAGCTTGGGAATAAACATCTTGATGATTTATGCGTATTTTTGTTTTACTTTGGCTTTTTTGAATTCCAATCTTTAAAAGAGATTCGTTATCTATTAATTCAGCAGCGATAAGAACATCTTCTTTTTTATGCGTTATGACTTCAGAGATATGTGAGGTACGAAATGATTTTCCACTTGATAGTATGCTTAAAGATTCCAAAAGACTTGTTTTACCTGATGCGTTCTCACCTACGATTATATTTAAATCAGATGAAAAACTTAACGATTCTTTGTCTAATAAACGACAATTATTAACAGTAAGTCTTTTTATCCACATTAATATTTTGCAATGATTCAATCAGTAATGATAAATCACAGTCTGATTGGCATGACTACATAACGAGTTTGTGGGTCATCATCTGAATGTAATAGGGCGCTACTGTCAGGTGACGATAGTTCTAATTTTACAATGCTTCCTTCTAAATGATTAACTGCTTCTAACAGATATGTCACATTGAAGCCAATCTCGAATAATTCACCTGAATAGTTAATATCAATTTCTTCTTCTGCACTTTCGTTTTCTGGATTATTACTATGTAAAGTCATGACCCCACCTGATAAACGTAAGCGTATACCTCTGAATTTTTCATTAGAAAGTATAGCTACTCGGGTCAAAGTATCTCTGAATTGATCCCTGTCTAATTCTATTGTATGACTGCAGTTAGATGGAATTGCAGCTTGGTAATCAGGATATTTACCATCAATTAGCTTGGACGTAAATCTAATACCAGCTTTATTCACGCGTAAATGATTATCACTTATTTGCAATACAACTGGAAGTTCACTTGTAGCATCAAGCAAACGAGATAATTCTAAAATACCTTTTCTGGGAACAATTATTTTTAAATGCGTATCAGTTGATACTTCTCCCAGTGTGAACTCTGAAACTGCTAACCGATGGCCATCTGTTGAAACAGCTAATAGTTTTCTATCTGATACTTCAAGTAACAAACCATTCAAGTAGTATCTAACATCTTGATTCGCCATAGAAAATGAGACTTTATCCAAAAGAGATTTTAGATCATTTTCAGGTATGCTAATTTCGTTTTTAATTGGTATATCATCGAGTAACGGATATTCATCTGCAGGAAGTGTGGCTAATTCAAAACGACTTCGAAGCCCTTTGATGTTCAATCGATCGCCTTCAGTTTCAAAAAGGATGAAACAATCTGCAGGGAGTGCTTTACAAATATCAAAAAGTTTTCTTGCAGGAGCTGTAATCTGACCTTCAACTTCGGCTGGTACTTGCAATGTTGCAGACATTTCTATTTCTAAATCTGTACCAACTAGTTTTAAGTTATTTCCTGAAGCTTGAATCAATATATTTTCAAGGATTTTACTTGTATGTTTTTTTTCTACAGCTCCGACAACATGACTCAATTGTTCAAGGAGTGTTTCTTTGGAAATAGTTAGCTTCATAATTATGTTATATATATATATTTAAAAAATAATAGTAATAATAAGGGACTGGTAAAAAACTTAACAAACTTAATAAACTCTTTTAAATCAATCTCTTAAACTGATTTATGGTTGTACATATATATTGTAAAAGTATCCAGTGAGTCTGTGAAAGAATTGTGGATAAGTAGCCTACATGAATAAAGTATTTTTTTATCCACAGCTTTAAACTGATTTTGTACAGTACTTAGTAAGTGTTTATCCTTTACTCCTTTATTCATCTTGTGAGTGTTCTTTCCAGTATACGATAGCTCTCGTCTAAAGTGCTATCTTCAGTGCGTAGCTCTCTTATTTTCTTACATGCATGTATTACAGTAGTATGGTCACGATTACCGAAATATGTACCAATTTCCGGCAAACTATGATTTGTTAATTCTTTTGATAAACTCATAGCAACTTGTCTAGGTCGAGCAATAGATCTGGTTCTGCGTTTTGAGTCCAGATCAGAGGTTTTGATATTATAGTGTTGCGCTACAGTCTTTTTAATATTATCGACGGTAACCATCTTATCCTGGCTTGCCAGTTGATCACGTAGTGCATCATGTACAAAATCAAGGGTAATGTCTGTACGTTGATGCAAACGAAGACTAGCGAGCACTCTTTGAAGAGCACCCTCAAGATCTCTAACATTTGAACGAAAACGTTTAGCGATAAAAAAAGCCGCATCTTTTGGCAGTTCTAGATGATACTCCTCAACTTTTTTAGTCAGAATAGCGACTCTTGTCTCTAGTTCTGGTGGTTCTATTTCCACTGTTAAGCCCCAATTTAAACGTGAGCGTAAACGATCGTCAATCCCTTCAACATCACGCGGATAACGGTCACTAGTTAATATAATTTGTTTTTGTCCTTCAAGTAAGGCATTGAAAGTATGAAAAAATTCTTCTACTGACCTGTTTTTACCAGCAAAAAACTGAATATCATCGATAAGTAATGCGTCAACCGTTCTATAGTAAACTTTAAATTGATCAATACTGTTGGTGCGCAAAGCTGTGATCATATCATTGACAAATCTTTCGGAATGAAGATAGACAACCTTAGCTTGAGGATTATGTTCACGAATGTTATTACCGATAGCATGCATAAGATGAGTTTTACCCAATCCGACACCGCCATAAATAAATAATGGATTGTAGGATTTACCAGGGTTTTCTCCGACTTGTTTTGCAGATGCTACTGCGAGCTGATTTGATTTACCTTGGACAAAATTTTCAAAGGTCATTGTTGCATTTAAATTATTAGTGAACCTTTTCTCGGTTATTGTAGGCTTGGGGCTGTGAGTAGCGTGTTGGTTTTGAGAATGTGGATTACCAGTCCTTTCGCTAAAATCATCTGAACGAATATCTCTTTCTTGTTGAAAGGGCAATGTGTCACCAGCACCTATTTGTAGGATTACTTGAATATCACTATCATTAGAGAGTTGCTTTATTATATCTTTGATCTTATCAAGATGATGGTCTTTAACATATTGATAAACAAAGGTATTTGGGGCGAGTAATACTAAGATACTGTCATGTTGAGTACCGTGCAGGGTTCGTAACCAGGTATTAATTTCCTGATCAGATAATTCTGATTCTAGTTTGTTCAGGCATTTTTGCCAGAGCATAGATGGAACTCCTTGATGATATTCATTTAAAAATATCTTTTTAGACTGCAAAAACTAATTTTTTTGTAGTATTAGAAAAATTGATTAAATTTATATTAGTTATGTTGTTTCTCATTTTATTATTAGCCTGTTGGGGGAACAGAAGCTACAAACGAATACTATTGAAAACAACTACTATAATTTACTGATCAATTGTCAGTAATATTATATTTTTTTGTACTTTAAATAGAGAGGTAAATACTACTCCCTCTCTTAAGTTATCCACAAGCAGTTTTTGGTTCATTAAAATAATAAATTAATTGACAAATATAGCTTGTTAGCGTATTTTTTCCGCCCTTTGCGTTTGTACACTATTTTAGATTTTACAAATAGCAGTATTATGGCTTTATTGTCTAAATAACGCAGATTTTATATTAGAAATTTTAACAGGTTTAGTCATGAAAAGAACATTTCAACCCAGCATTATAAAACGAAAGCGCACTCACGGATTTCGTGCACGCATGAGCACCGTAGGCGGCCGCAAGGTTCTTGCGTCGCGCCGCGCTAAAGGCCGTGCTAGTCTTAGTTGTTAATTTTCTAAAGCAAGGCATACTCTCTAGCTAAACAGTTTCATCATTAATGTGAATGAAGACAAAGATTCGTCTGAAGAAGAGAACAAAATAAAATTTCATCTCAATCGTGAACTGAAGTTGTTAGCAGCTGAGAACTATCAAAATGTTTTCAGTCAGGCACAACGCTTTGGTAATCTTTCATTTACCGTTTTAGCAAAAGAAAATAGTTTAGATCATGCACGTCTTGGTTTAGCCATTTCAAAAAAATGCGCCAGAAGAGCCATTGATAGAAACAGAATAAAACGTCTTTTCCGTGAAAGTTTCAGATTAAACCAACACACTTTGCCTTGCGTTGATATTATAGCGATGTGTAAAGCAAGTGCACTTGCTCTTGATAATAAAGAGATATACACACAAATAGAAACGCAATGGCGTTTCATGCGTAAAAAATTCTTAGCTACATCCCCTTCAGAGTAGAGCCCTTTTAGCCATGGATCAACAACGCCCTTTTCTATATTTAAGTTTATTCTTTTTAGGTTTTTTAATTTGGTCGACATGGCAGCAAGACCATGCGCCAAAAACTCCGGTATCTAAAACGGAGGTATCTATTAATGACTCCTCAATACCTTCTGCGCCTACAACTTCAAGCCAGGCGACCGTTAGTAATTCAGTTGCTTTAGAACAAAACAACAATACTAATTCAGTTGCTCCGACACTAATCCATGTAAAAACAGATGTGCTTGATTTATATATCAGTTCTTTGGGCGGAACAATTATTCAAGCTGATTTACCAACCTATCCTGTTAGTCTTGAAGAGAAAGATAAAGCAGTACGTATTTTAGGTAAAGACAAAGGGTACGCCGCCCAATCTGGATTAAGGCATCAGGATATAAACGGTGCTTACCGTAGTGATCTTGCACCAAATCATTATGCTAAATTTAGTGCTACACAACAGGAATATATTCTTGCTGGCGGTCAAAATGAAATTCAGGTGCCACTGCTATGGACAAATGGTCAAGGTATTACTGTCATAAAAACGTTTAGCTTTGAACGTGGCAAGTTTTTAGTTAAGCAGACACAACAAGTTAATAATCAATCTAACGAGAGCTGGGTTGCGAGTGAATATTTGCAACTCACTCACGCCGAGCATGTTCGTAAAGGTAGTCTATTAGCAGGGGATGTCGCTTATACGGGCGCTGCCTACTACAACGAAAAATACATCAAGGTGAGCTTTGGCGATATTGAAGACGAAGTACTTAATGATCCGGTAACGGGTGGCTGGGCAGCAATGATTGAGCATTACTTTGTTGGCGCATGGATTCCACCAGTAGATACTTTAAATACCTATTACACAATTTTCGATAAGAATAAAGACAGTTACATCATTGGTGTAAAGACTCCTCTTAAGGTTATCAATAGTGGCCAAACTGACTCATTCGAAAGTCAGTTTTATGTAGGTCCTACCGATCAGGATGAACTTGCAGCAATATCTAAAGGCCTGGATCTAGCTGTTGATTACGGCATTTTTGCTTTCGTCTCAAAACCCATATTCTATGTGATGAACCTCATCAACAAACACGTCGTAAGCAACTGGGGCTGGACGATTATATTATTGACGATGTTGATTAAACTAATTTTCTTCTACCCTTCTGCGGTAAGCTATCGTTCTATGGCCAAGATGAAGAAATTAGGCCCAAAAATTAAAGAGATCAGTGAAAAATACAAAAATGATCCTCAAGCCAAACAAAAAGAAACCATGGCGTTTTATCGTAAAGAAAAAATAAACCCGTTAGGTGGCTGTTTGCCGATGTTGATCCAGATGCCAGTATTTATGGGCTTGTACTGGGTACTGCAAGAAAGTGTTGAGCTACGTCAGGCGCCATGGATTTTGTGGTTCAAAGATTTATCTATTAAAGACCCCTACTTCGTATTGCCGTTAATTATGGGCGCGAGTATGTTTATTCAGCAAAAGCTCAATCCGCCAGCCGTGCAAGACCCTATGCAGCAAAAAATATTCACTTACTTGCCAGTGATCTTTACGGTGATGTTCCTGTTTTTCCCTGCAGGTCTGGTTTTGTACTGGGTTGTGAATAATATCTTGTCTATTTTCCAACAGTGGTTCATTAACAAAAAAATAATCGGCGATGGTTAAAACGATTAATTAGCTATTTAATTACCCTGAATTTGAGTTAAATTGGGGTACACGATGAATACAAAAGATAACATTGATACAATCGCAGCAGTTGCAACACCATCCGGTCGTGGGGGTGTTGGTATTATTCGTGTCTCAGGCCCGTATGTTCCTGAAATTGCCGAGAATATTTTAGGCAACCTCCCTGCCCCCTTCAAGGCCAGCCATCGCTTATTCATGGATAAAAACCAGCAAACACTGGACGATGGTGTCGCGCTGTATTTCCCAGAACCAAACTCGTTCACTGGTGAACACGTATTAGAGTTACAGGGTCATGGCGGCCATATTGTGATGGATATGTTACTTAGCAGATGCATTGAACTTGGTGCCCGGATAGCCAAACCTGGAGAGTTTTCAGAACGTGCGTTTCTCAATGATAAACTCGACCTTACCCAGGCTGAAGCGATTGCGGATCTAATAGATTCAGGTTCAGAGCAAGCCGCACGTTCAGCTTTACGCTCTTTACAGGGTGAGTTTTCAAAAGAGATAAACTCGCTTTTGGTAAAAATGATAGAGATGCGAGTTTATGTCGAAGCCACATTAGATTTCCCTGAAGAGGAAATAGACTTTCTAGCTGACGAAAGTGTAATGTTACGCTTACGTGCGATTAAAGATCAGTTAATCACAATTACACAAAAAGCCCAACAGGGAAGCTTGCTTAGAAATGGCTTGAACCTGGTTATTATCGGCGAGCCAAATGCCGGCAAATCCAGTTTGCTCAACGTACTTTCAGGCAATGATACCGCGATTGTAACTGATGTTCCCGGAACTACGCGCGATGTCTTGCGAGAATCAATCAATCTTGACGGCATGCCATTACATATTATTGATACAGCAGGCCTAAGAGAAAGCACTGACCCTGTTGAGAAAATTGGAATTGAAAGAGCGTGGAAAGCCGTTGAGAAAGCTGATATCACCTTATTATTACTAGATGATTCCCAATTATCTACTAAACATGAAGAAATCTTCGAGAAATTACCAAACTCCATAAGCATCATTGTAGTGCGAAACAAAATTGATTTAAGCGATAAACCCTATGGCAAGGTGGGTGATGAGATTCATATTTCGGCGAAAAAAAACCTGGGTATTAATGAGTTAAAGGAAGAGTTAAAACATCGCATGGGCTACCAAAACAATGGTGAAGATACTTTTATAGCCCGCCGTCGTCATTTACGCGCGTTAGAGAAAACCCAGCAACTGGTAAAGAATGCAGAAATTCAACTGACTGAATTTAATGCAGGTGAGTTAATGGCAGAAGAGTTACGTTTGGCACAAGACGAGCTTGGGCAGATTACCGGAAAATTTACATCGGATGACTTACTGGGCGAGATTTTTAGTAGTTTTTGCATTGGTAAATAAAGCCACATTTTCAGAGAAGGTAAAAATATTAAATCATAATTAAACGCTTTATCTTTAAGCATTTAGCACCTATTGTACTTGAATATTATCTATTTAAAGCTCCACTTCACTGTACCGATGATAATGTTTTAGCTGTCCTCATTGTTGTTTTTCGAAATTATAAAAGATGTAGAATAAGATAAGGCAATCACAATAGTTGATAAATTAGTAGATAAAATCGCTTATGATTTTAATATCGCCAATATCTTCTCTAATCGGAGTGATAGTTATAGTTTTCACCTAGAAAATGGGAGTATGAGCAGTTGTTAAAAAAAACCTTAAAAGCACTCACATGTATCTTGTTCTGTTTAGTTATTGCTGAATCTACTTTCTCCGCCAGTTTGATAAAAGAATCTAACACACCTGAACAACTCGACACTTCAGAGTCTCAGCTTAACGAAAAAATCGAATACTACAGACAACTGTATCCAGAAATCATGTTTATAATCCTAAAGGGAGGCAATGAAACTCTGGATGATATGATGGTCCTTGATTTGATGCTTGGAGATCAGCCAAAAAGCCTGGACTATGAGCACCCTCAGAGGCTGCGAGAGGACCTGATGTATGTCAGCAGAGAACGCATTCGCATGATGTTGCAATCTTATGCACCCTCGTCGTCACTGTTCAAGTTGGATAATCCTCCAGGCGGACAGGAGCACGTATGTGTCTTGACCATTAACCCTATCGAGGTGGCCGCTAATTCAATGCGGGCAACCGAGAGCCTTTTAGATATCCCCCAGAAGCTTATACGAAAAATACCTCAAGACATGCAATTATCATCCAGCGATTACATTGCATTTCTCGTTGACCATGAAGTCTATCACTGCCTTCAATCCATGTATGTCGGGCCACAACTAATGTCGCATAAGGATTTATGGGCGGAGTATAACCTCTTTCACAATGAGCAGGGTGCGGATGCTTATGCTTTGGGGATGCATATTAAAAACCGGGACGAGGATTCGCTGTTTGCCAAAAATATCCTGAGGATCCGTGGCATGGCACTCTATAACGTCGATCCCGGTCACTTAACATGCAAGGCAATAGCACAGGTCTTAAAAATCCCAATCGAGAAAATAAAAAAAATGAGTGCCAATGAAATCTTCGTCTTGGCAAATACTATCAAAGACCAACTAACGACTACTTATGACGAACATGTCCAGTTTCTGGCATCAGCCGTTCAGGCGATACAGGAGATCGGCATGGGTGAACATGTATCAACGGAATTTCGCAACAAGATCAAAGACATCAAAGCAGATTCAGAACAGGTCAAGGAACTTGTTACAAACAGCCGCCGCTGCTTTGCTGAGTTGATTGGTGATGAGCTTGTACGGTAGCTTAGACGCTGAATATTTTCATAATTAACGCATTGAAATAATTTCTGTTAAATACACATTAAAAGCCATAATCTAATACTTAATAGACACCCCCCACTTTTAGTGAGCTTTTTAGGTTTGTTTTCTAAAACCTTAAACTCAATTATTAGAGTGAAACCGTTAGGCTGTTTTTCAAATCTTAGGAAATACAATGTCAATAGAAGGCGCTATTACTTTCTTCATCGCAATTTTTATTTTTGCGGTTACTCCTGGGCCCGGTACTTTTGCCCTGCTTGCGCGTGCTTTAACCTCAGGTGCGATATCATGTGTGTCGATGTCATTGGGCATGGCGATCAGTGATATTATCTATTTGATACTGGCAACCTATGGTCTGGCAGCGATCGCAGAAAACTATAGCGGTTTGTTTATGGCAGTCCGATTTGTTGGTGCAGCCTATTTACTGTACCTTGGTTGGAAAATGTGGACAGCTGAAGTTGATACAGAGCTTAAACAAAGCGTAACAAAGACAAGTACTTGGTTAGGTGGCTTCATTCAAGGTTTCTTGATATCGGCATCAAACCCAAAAGTGATACTTTTTTATATAGCTTTTTTACCGACATTTATTGACCTATCAAGCTTGGATTTCACAGATATCATTCTAGCAAGTGTTCTGACTTTATGTGCGTTAATGGCCGGCTTGATGATGGTTTCGATCGGGGCATCATCGGCTAGACAATATCTCAAATCAAAGCGTGCAATTCAAAGGCTGAATAGAACTGCAGGAAGCATTATGATTGGTGCAGGATTGTTTCTTGTTTATAGGGGCAGTAATAGTTAACTCTAGATTAAATTCAAATGGATTAGGAAGCAATATGCTTCAACTCGCTTAAGTCGTCGCCAACAAGATTGTAGGCTTTAGCAAACCCCATTACATATTGCCCATGGTATGGCTGAAGCTTGAAAAGAATGAAATCAGGAAGATTGCGTAGTAAATCTATAATATTCCCAAAACGTTGATGAAATGCATCGAGCATTATTTCGTAATGTTGATCATCCGCCAGCACGATATCAACCTGGCATTGGTAAGTAATACGCTGGCGAGCGAAAAGCTGGCGAGTGTCCTGTTCATCTTCTATGAGTAAAACACTGGCTACTGAGTGCGAAAGCAAGTCTTGAGTGTGGTGAGCTAATTGGCTGAGAAATAAATAGAAGTTACCATTGTCATCCTCTACAAACGGGGCATAGCTGATATTGGGTTTTAATTCTTCTGTTAACGTAGCTAACGCCAGCGTTTTGACGCTATCTTTAAACTGTAAGAATGATTCTTCTGGAGACTCTTTCATAGTTATACTTTAGTCGCAATATGAACAAAATAAAAGACACCCACTTATACTCGATTTTTAACTTTACCCATAAAGGGCTAGCTTTTTGCAAAAGCTCTTGTCTCTTGTTGCTCAGCCGATCATTTTTAAACTTATTCTGACCTGGAAGGTTTAGAGCTTGCCACCAACACACCACGCTTCGAGTCAGGGTTATAGATAAGCGAAACAAATCTTTCCTGGTCTAGACCAGTAAAATAGGTTTCCTGACCAACTGCTTCAGGCTGCCACCAGCTAGCAGGAGAATCAGTGTTAAAAAAAGTAGTCTCTAAAACTCCAGCAGATAATGGTTTTTGTTCTAGTTTCTTATCAAGAATATATCTTTCCACCGGACTACGGCCTACGCTAAAGGAAAACCATGACAAGGATGTACTATTGGTAGTTTTGTTAATTGCCTGAACATCTGTAAACAGCGCATCGGGAGATTTAAACCACTGCTGCAGCGCCATGATCGCCGCATCAGGTTTAGCCAGGCGCACTACATTTTCAGGCGTTGGTAAAAACTTATCTGCTACAAACGGTGTTATTGCCAAAATGAGACCGGCTACAATCGCAAAGGCCATAATTATTGTCGAAAGAGTTTTCATACTGTACTTAAATGTCCTATATTTTAAAAAGCTTTTTAGCGTTATGCGTTGTGATTGATGCGAGTTTGGCTAACTCAATACCGCGCAGCTTAGCAATATCTGTTGCGATGTTAATCAAATAAGCAGGTTCATTACGTTTGCCATGGTGCAGAGCATCGGGCTGATCAGGTGAGTCAGTTTCTAATAACAAGGCGTCAAGTGGTAAATCGACTAATAATTTTCTTAGGCGCGTGGCCCGGGAATAGGTAACTGGGCCTCCAAAACCCAAGTAGAATCCAAGTTCAATTAATTGCTTCGCTTGTTGCGCACTGCCTGAAAAACTATGTATAGATCCGCACAAACCAGGAAACTGGCGCAGATATTTAAGTACGATATCAAGCGACTTTCGAGCATGGATTATAACGGGTAAATTATACTCTTTGGCGATTTCAAGTTGTCCAACAAAGATTTCAATTTGTACAGCCTTATCGTTTTCGCCAATTTCATGTATAAAAAAATCCAGGCCAATTTCTCCAACAGCAACCGCGTTATTATTTATAAGCCAGTGTTTTAATTGATCTAAATGAGCGGAATCATGTTTTTGCATAAACATTGGGTGCAAGCCATAAGCTGCGTGACAGTGTGGTGGATTATCTAGCACTACTTTTTTAACCAATGGCCAGCGTATAGCCGTTGTTGATGACACAATAATATCGCTGACACCTGTTTCGATTGCTCGTGCAATGACTTGGGGCCGGTCGGCATCGAACTCAGTAAAATCAATATGTGAATGACTATCTATAAATTGCATAAAAAGTGGATATCTCCAGAATGCCGTTTTACATTGTTTTTACAAAGTTGTTACACTAGTTTAACGTTTGGAAAAAGCCAGTGCGATATAGTGTTGTCATCTTCATTAAAACTAAAAAGGGTCTTACGATGTTAAATAAAAATGACTTAAAAAAATTCAAAGTTCAGCAGTTAAGTAGAGCAGTATTATTTGGTTTACTGCTTACTTCACAAATGACACCACTTGCATATGCCGCTGAAATAAACGCAGATTCTAGCATTAAAGCAGTAACAGTTTATCCCGGTAGCGCCAAAATATTACGGGTTAGCAAAATTGTTTTAAATGCCGGTAACAACGAAATCGTAATCAACAATTTACCATTAAATTTAAATGAGTCTTCGTTGCGTGTCTCTGGCGAAGGACAGGGAGTATTTACACTCGGAAGTGTCGAATTATTCAGAAACATCAAGCTCGATGTAGTGCAAGAAGAGGAAAAGGAACTGCGTCAAAAAATTGAAGAAGCGCAGGATAGCCGCCAGGAAATTGAAGATACGCTTAAGCGTAATCAAGCTCAATTAGAATACATAAAGAAAATGGTATTAGGTAATAATGGCAATAACAAGGTCACAAAAAATGATAATGATGAAAAAAATGGTTCATATACGAGTCTTCCGTTAGAGCAATGGCAACAAGCATGGAAGACTCTGGAATCAGCGACTGCGAGTGTGCAAGAGAAAATCAGACTTGCAAAAAAGTCATTAAAGAATAGTGACAAACTTTTGAATAAGCTAAACAGAGAGTTACAACAAGTCGCTGTTAACCAAAAGGAATCACGTAGTGCTAGATTACAAGTTGCAGCGGATAGCGAGGGAGAGCTAATTTTAAATCTTAGTTATCAAATAAACGGGGCCCGTTGGGAGCCAGTCTATGATGCTGACCTGAATACAGAAACTGGAGAGATTCAATTTAAAACGCTAGCGCAAATCAGCCAGCGAACCGGTGAAGATTGGCGAGGTGTAGATGTGACACTTTCAACACTTCGTCCAAGCGCTGGCACACAACTGCCAGAGTTGAATTCCTGGGTGCTGGATTTTATGCCTGAGCCGATGCCAATGGCAGAATCGTCCGCAGGCATGTTCAGGAATGAAGTAGTAATGGACGCATTGGTTGCGATGGCACCTGCACCTGCAATTAAGGCTTCACCCAAAAGAATGAAGCAACAGGAAAGTCGTTTAATCTCGACAGATTTCTCTGCTGAATATCAAGTGCCAGGCAATATCAGTCTGGATTCAGGCAGCAATAAACGCCGTTTTGCACTGACATCAGAAAAGCTACAGTCAATGATTAAGCTCGCATCTGCCCCAAGGTTTGATCCTCGAGTCATGTTACTCGCAACTACGCAATACAAACAGGAGACGCCATTGATCGCTGGCAGCATGTCTTTGTATCGCAATGGCAGTTTTGTCGGTAACAGCTTTTTATCACAAAAACTTTCGGGCGAAGAGATTAAACTCTCCTTCGGTGAAGACGATAAAGTTAAAATAAAGTTTTTACCTGACCCTGATAAAAAACGACAAGACGGTATACTTTTTGGTAAGAAAAAAGTGGTAGAGCGTCATTATAAAGTCAGCGTAAGCAGCAATCATGACAAGCCCTATCCCTTGTCTATTTATGATGTTTTACCAATCGCTTCGCATGAAGATATTGATGTAAATAGCATTGGAGATATGCCGACTAACAAGGATGTTGAAGATAAAAAAGGCGTTGTTAGCTGGGATAGAACTATCGAACCTAAAAAATCGTTAAGTCTTAAATATGGTTATTCCGTGAGTTATCCGGAAGATAAAGTTGTACCAGGTCTTTAGCGTTAGTTGATAAGCTATCAAGATGAAAACCATTGGTTTATTGGGCGGCATGAGTTGGGAATCCACCGAAAGTTACTATCGCCTGATCAATGAAACGGTCAAGCAGAAACTTGGCGGCTTACATTCCGCCAAGATTATTCTGTACAGTGTAGACTTCGCAGAAATAGAAAAGCTTCAACATCAGGGCGAATGGGATAAAACCGCTTATATCCTCAAAAAAGCAGCGCAGGGAATCGAAAAAGCAGGCGCGGATTTTATCTTGATATGCACCAACACCATGCATCTTGTCGCTCCAGAGATTCGAGCATGCATCAATATTCCACTGCTACACATTGCAGATGCGACCGCTGAAGAAATTGTAAAAGCTGGGATAAAAAAAATCGGCTTGCTAGGCACAGCATTCACCATGGAAGAGGACTTTTACAAAGGCAGGCTAGAGAGTGAATATGTACTTGAAGTCATTACCCCGAATGCCGGTGATAGACAGATTGTACATCAGATAATTTACGACGAGCTTTGCCTCGGCAAGATCGAAGACTCCTCTAGAAATGAGTACTTACGAATTATTGATAAGCTAATTGAGCAGGGAGCTGAAGGGGTGATTTTAGGTTGTACTGAAATCACACTGCTGGTTAAACCGGAACAAACCGATACACGTTTGTTTGACACCACCACCATTCATGCGTTAAAAGCAGTTGAGGAAGCTCTGTCAGATTAATTTTTAACTCCAAAAACCGCCCAAAAGATGGGGGGTGTGTTTTTTTAATTAGTTGGTCTTTCTGAGTGGGGTTTTTGGCCGTGTAATAAGCCACAGTGCAACTACAAATAACATTACCGCAGTACCCATACCCGCTACAAAATTCGGACTTACAACTAGTTGAAGCAATAAATAACTTAACGACATACTGATTACTGCAGCAATTTTACCCACTCGAGGAACTACACCGTGGAGCATAAAAGCTTTTATTGAAACACCATGTTTAGGGTTTTGGTAAACTCTTTCGATTAGCTTTGACGAACCTTTTGACCAGAACCAGACCGCAATTATTCAGAATATCACGGTCGGCAATAGTGGTAGAAACATGCCGATGAAACCAAGGCAAAAGCATAGCCAGCCAAGGCTAATATAGGTATATTTCTTAAATTTAAATGATGATGTGTTAATTTGTGTCATTGTCGTTAATATTTCTAGACGCGCTTTATCGATTATTTAAACGTGCTTTTTTAATAAACTCAAGCACCCAGGCACCTACAGTATCGGCATTGACATCCTGTTTTAATGATTCTAGTGCTATTTCTGCAACATCATAACTAATTCTGTCGGCACGTGTTTTTATCAATGTTTCAGAATAATACCGTGAAAATTCAGGGTGCCCTTGCAGAGCAAGCATGCTCTCTCCGGTTTGAAAACCAGCAATAGGGCAAAAGTCACTACTAAGAATGAGTTTGCTGTCAGCGGGCATATCTACAACTTGATCTTGATGGCTGGCGCGCAACGCAATTTGCTCAAATGGTTTGTTTTGCATCCACTCTTCCTGTTTTTTAATTTCCCAGTGATGCACTCCCACGCCCCAGCCTTTATCAGTCGCTTTTTTGACCCTGCCACCAAGTGATTCGGCAATTAGCTGGTGTCCAAAACAAATACCAACCGTAGGAATTTTTGCTTGATACAGATCAGTGACGAGTGTTTTTGCTTTGTGTATCCAGGGAATATCATCATAGGTACTAAATTGGCTGCCGGTGATGATATAGCCATCGCAGGCTTGCAGATCCACCGGGAATTGGTCAGCGGTTAAATCGTAAACGCTGACTTCTATGTCCTTATCTTGAGCGTGTACCAAATCAGTAAACATATCCTGATAATCACCATATGTAGCGATTAGATCGTCAGCAACATGGTCACATTGCAATATTCCAACTCTTAGATCCATATTTTATTCCACGTGGTTTATTCTATAGCGATAGATTACCACTTATTGCAGCGCGGTAAAGTTTTGCCAAATCAGCAACATTCAGTGCTATTGGATTGCCACCAATAGTTGGATCTACTGCAGCCATTTCTGATAAACCTTGAATATGCTCGTCTCGAACTCCAATTTCAGCGAGTGTATTTGGAATTAAGACTTGCTCACGTAGATCCAGTACCCACCGTAACAGACTATCTAGAGACGGATTGGGTAAATCTAAAAAGCGCGCTAAGTCAGTTGCTTTCGCTTCAATCGCACTTCGGTTACGCTCTAAAACATAGGGCATAACGATGGCATTGGTTAAGCCATGTTGAGTATTTAACACTGCGCCACAAGGGTGGCTTAAACTGTGCATTGCACCTAACCCTTTTTGAAAGGCGGTGGCTCCCATGGTAGATGCTATCATCATTTGTGAGCGTGCTATCAAGTCAGCGCCATCGCTAACAGCAATCGGCAAAAAGTCTTTAACCAGTTGCATGCCTTTTAAAGCAATGCCTTCAGCCATGGGGTGATAAAACGGTGAAAAGAAAGCTTCCATATTATGCGATAGCGCATCCATGCCCACCCAGGCAGTAATATTGGCGGGTAAGCCAACAGTGAGCTCAGGGTCACAAATAACCTTTTCAGGTAACATATTGGCGTGAAAAATTATCTTTTTGCTTTTATTAGAGCGGTCTCTTTCATCGGTAATAACTGATGAGCGCCCTACTTCAGAGCCAGTACCCGAGGTTGTGGGCACGGCAACAACTGGCGCCATTGCTTCAACATTTACTCTCTTATACCAATCTTCGCAGTCTTCAAAATCCCATAATGGACGATCTTGTCCGACCATCAATGCGACTGCTTTAGCCACATCCAGTGCACTGCCACCTCCGTAAGCAATCACACCATCATGATGACCATCTTTATAAGCTTGGACTCCATCCGTAACATTTACTTCAATAGGGTTAGCTTGAATATCACAGTAAACGGCGCAATCAAGGCCGGCACTTTTACAAATATCAACTGCTTCGGTAACCATTGGCAGCGCAGCAATACCTGGGTCAGTTATTAAAAGAGGTCTGCTCATTCCCAGTTCTTTGCAAGCATCGTCAAGTTCATTAATTCTTCCGCAGCCAAAGCGAATGGAGGTCGGATAGTTCCAGTTGCCAATAAGATTTTCTAGTTTCATCTTTAGCTCTTTATATTTGTTCTTAGGTGGAAGGATTTTGGGCGGGTTAGCTGCTCATAACCCATGCTAGAGAGTGTACAACCGCGACCTGAATTTTTAACACCAACCCAGGCAAGCGCCGGGTCGAGATAGTCGCAACGATTCATAAAGCAGGTGCCCGTTTCTAAATCGTCCGCAATTTCAAGTGCAGCTTGTTGGTCTGTTGTCCAGATTGATGCAGTCAGGCCATACTCGCTATCGTTCATTAGTTGCAATGCTTCTGCATCACTATCGACAGACTGAATGCCAACTACGGGGCCAAAACTCTCTTCGGTCATTATTCGCATCGAATGGTTCACGTCTACCAACACTTGCGGTGCTAAATAAGCAGTGCCACCTGTATCAGCGGGAAAGTCTTTAGCATTAATTAGTGGCGTAGCACCTTTGCTAATTGCGTCTTCTATTTGACCACGTACAAAGTCAGCAGCACCTTTGCGAACCATTGGCCCTAGCGTTGTTTCTCCGTCGAGAGGGTTGCCGAGCTTGTATTCGTTCACCAGTTTTATAAAGCCATCTACAAAAGGATCGAATACCTCTTTGTGAACATAGACTCTTTCGATACCACAACAAGACTGCCCAGAATTAAAATAAACGCCATCAACAATATTATCAACACTAAACTGGATATCGGCATCAGCGCGAACATAGGCAGGGTCTTTTCCGCCTAGCTCAAGCCCTACACCTTTGAATAAACCCATGGCAGCTTTTTCAACCGCTTCACCGCCAGCAACAGAACCGGTAAAGGCAATGTAGTTGATCTCTGGTTGCTGAATTATGTGAGCCACCGTATCGTGACTGGCGTTTAAATACTGGAACACTCCTTCGGGCATACCTGCGGCTTCAAAGGCTTCGGCAATTCTTTCTGCACATAAGGGAGTCTGTGCAGAGTGTTTGAGGATAACGGTATTGCCCGCCATAAGTGCCGGAATAATGGAGTTTACAGCGGTAAGATAAGGGTAATTCCAGGGGGCAATTGTAAATACCACACCCAATGGCTCTCGACGAATGAAACGCTGTAGGCCCTCCTTTTCTTCAATAGCCACATCGGCGAGCTTGTTCGCGGCTACCTCGATCATATAGCGTGCACGTTCTTCAAAACCACCTACCTCACCTGCTGCATAACGAATGGGGCGGCCCATTTGGCGAGTAATTTCCTCGCCAATTACTACTTTATTTTTTATAAAAGCATTGACCGCTTTCTCGCACAACGTTGCCCGATTATCTACTGATTGTTTTCGCCATGACATTTGTGCTGCAACTGCTTTAGCGAGAATTTCTTTCACTTCAGGATCACTTGCAAGCTCACGCTCTACCAAGATATTGTTATTTATGGGGGATAGTGTTTGTTGTATTTTGTTCATTAATGCTCTCAACTAAGATTAAATTTGTTATAAAAGACTCCCCGCCACTTTTGCATGGTTTTATACGGTAATGCTTTTCCTTCGGATCAGCTTTAAACAACAAAGCTGTTGTCTCACTTCGTTCGGCTCAACTGTATTAATATAAACTAGATAATTTCAAAATAGCGGTTTAATTCCCAGTCGCTTACGTGCTTTCGAAACTCTCGCTCCTCCCATTCCCGAGTTGCAGCAAAATGGTTTATAAAATCAGAGCCGAATAATTCATGTGCCGCTTCAGATTGCCTTAAGCGTTGTGCAGCATCCCAAAGGGTTGTTGGTAATTGCAGTTTTTTAGGGAAGTCGATGGCATAGGCATTTCCGACTACCATAGTTTCTGGTTCAAGCTCATGCTGAATGCCATATAAACCCGATGCGAGAGCCGCTGCCATTACTAGATAAGGATTGCCGTCAGCAGCCCCAATGCGGTATTCAACACGTTGTGATTTTGAGCTACCTTTAATTACACGCAATGCACAGGTACGGTTTTCAACGCCCCAGCTTGCATCAGTTGGCGCCCAGGAACCTGGTACCATGCGCGAGTATGAATTAATCGTGGGTGAAACCATTGCCAATAGTTCAGGCATCAGCTTTTGTTGTCCAGCTAAAAAATGCCGCATGGTTTTTGACATATTGTGTTCATCAGACTTGCTATAAAAAACTGACTTGTTTTTTAAATCGGTTAAAGACAAGTGTAAATGACCGCTTTGTCCTGGCCAGTCTGTAGACCACTTTGCCATAAAAGTCGTCATATAGTCCATGCGCTGCAGGGCGATTTTGATAAAGGTTTTGAACAGCGCGGCTTTGTCGGCGGCATCGCTTGCATTGTCTACGGTGATTGCAGCTTCAATAACACCGGGGCCAGATTCTTCATGAAGCCCTTCAATAGGAAAATCCATCTCTTCTGAGACCTTGATGATCTCCTGATAAACTTCAGCTTCGACGGTACTTCTAATAATAGAATAGCCAAATGCTTCAGGCGCCAGCATTTCCAGGTTTTGGTGGTTTTTTTCTCTAACAGATTCAGGCGTTTCTTTAAAAACAAAAAACTCGTATTCTAAAGAGCCATTAGCTTTAAAACCCATTTCTTCCGCTTTATTAATAATTCGCTGTAAAACACCACGCGGGCATATCGCGTCAGTTGGTGGCGTAAATTCACATAGAAAAAACAAACCGTCTTCTTCAAAAGGTAGCTCACGGCAGCTTTCAGGAATTATCCGTGCAGGAGCATCGGGATAGCCTGTGTGCCAGCCGGTATAAGTAACATTATCGTAAACTTTGTCTTTAGAATCCCAACCAAAAACGACATCACAAAATGCAAAACCATGATCAAGAGATGAAAGGAACTTTTCACGACTCATATACTTGCCACGCATTACTCCATCAATATCAGAGACGCCCACTTTAATATGTGAAAGCCTGCGATGCTCAACTATATTTTTCGCGTCTTCAATTGTTTTTACAGAACGTGGATTCATGTTTAATCTCGTTATTGAAAGTATCTCTTTTGTATAGACCTATAGTAGTAATTCGTAAAGGTGAAAGGGGAAAACAATAATTGAGAAAAAATTAAAATGAAAAATTTTGTGGTTGAGCCTAGCTAAAGAAATTTCATAGTTTATTTGGGCAACTAGAAACGCTTTTGTTCGGGAATGATCAAGCTAGTTGAGAAAGCGATGATAAAATCTAATTATTTTAGGCGCAGGTAGTGGTTTTTTTCCTATGTGATTTTAATTGGCCTTTTGTCCCAATAACTCGCTTTTTGCTGGTGGCATTTGTAAAAAATAACCATTTTCAGACATTATTCTTAGAACTTCTTGTGCCTCGGCTTTAACCAGTTTTCGGTCCTTGCTCAGATCAAACTCAAATGAGTAAATGACGTCACCCAATAATTGCATCAGTGAATCAGGCACCTCTGTGAAATTATCTTTTTCAATAAGATAAAGATACATACCCGGCTTGGCATTGCTACGATAAACATAACAATTCATTTGATTGCTTTTTTTACCATTAATCGAAGTTCTTTAATAGACGCTATGGGTAACTCGTTTTCGAACAAACCATCTAAAACAACGCTGCTCTGAGTGACACTTCTAATCCGGCCTTCAAGTTCTTCATTGTCAGTATTGATGATTTGTACGATTCTACCTTGCAAAGTATTAATTTTATCGACTGGTACAAGTTCAAAACTCATTGTGTACAGTGCTTTGTTAGGCAAAACAAGCATATTCTCCTCATTAAAAACTCTTGAGCGAGTTTGGTCTGTATCGACAGGGGAAACACTAACAGTTGGAGTTAAAGTATTGATTTGAGCAGGCTGTTGGGAGTCGGGTTCGGCACTTAACACTAGAGATTCAGAAGAATTTTGAGGCTGTCTAGATAATAAGTTTTGAAGTCCCTTGTTGGCGCCCATAAGCCAGGCACCGCTTGCAATCAGTAAACCAATAAAACCAATAATAAATTTACCTCTGCTCTTATCCCAGAGAGAAGGCAAAGTTACAACATTAAGTATGGGTAAGGCAGAGATTATACCCGTTACAAAATGATGCCTAAAGCCTGAGGCGACATAGCTCAGGTAACTGACTAAAAAGAGTAAGACGCCAAGCCCTGCAATAATGGTGAGTGCTAACTCCATAGAAAACTCAAGTTTCCAAAAATTATATTGTACATGCTTGTATTGATGCTTGCATTTGAATATCGGGTTTAGATGTTAGAGATTAAATAAAAAAAGAACATATTTTGGGAGTTTTGATCGTAATAAGTGACTAAAACGGCACCCCCCCACTTTTAGGCGGTTTTTCATGAATGGTCTGTAATTACTTTTCTATACCCATCTATCAATAAGTCGTGCATCTTCCAGGTACTCTTTAGAGTAAAAATGTCTTCACCATCTATAAGTGCTAATGCATCACTGAGTATTTCGCGGCCATAAAGCTTTTCTAAGGTGTTGGCATATTCAGTCATTCCATCTAGTTGTAAGATGGTATTTATGCATTGATATGTTTTTAATCTCCTTGGGTCTATTTGTTTTAAGTGTAATAACCATTCACAGCCTTCTTGAACGCGTTCGTTATCCTGAACTTTTAAGGCCAATAAGGTAATTAGTTCGGCGATACGTAAATCTGCAAAGATGCTGTCTTTGTCGGCTGGTAATCCCATTAAAGCAGATACGGGGTATTGATCATCAATATTCAGGTCTTCCAGTTTTTCGATCAGTGCTTCGCATTCCTGATGTGTCTTGTCTTCTTTTAAAATAGCTTCCCGCATGTCGATTCCGGCATTATTATTTTCCCAAACGAGGTCGTCTACAGGGTAAATTTCCGACATGCCTGGCACTAAAATCCGGCAACAATATACGCCAAGCTCTTTGTGGTCAGATATAAAAATATCATTACCTTCAGAGTGAATACTCTCGCAAAGATCATTAAACTCCTGTGTTGTATCGGTACTGGAATCCTGTTTGTCCCAATCGATAAATTCGTAGTCGGGTTTATCATTTAAGTAATTCCAACTGACGATACCGCTTGAATCTATAAAGTGAGTTTCAAGATTCTGCGGGCTGGAGATTTCATCGAGATCAAAACCTGCTTCTGCAAAACCATCTAGAGCATCTAAACCTCGCCCCTGGAGTAATTCTGTTAATGAGCGTTCTAGTGCGACTTCAAATTTAGGATGTGCGCCAAAACTGGCATAGACGCCCTGATTATTAGGGTTCAATAAAGTCACAACCATTACCGGATACTTGCCACCCAAAGAAGCATCCTGCACCAGTAAGGGATACCCGGCCTGCTCCATTTCTTTTATGCCTGCCTGAATTCTCGGATAGCGACTGAGTACACTGTCTGGAACATTTGGCAGTGAAATACCTTCAGCTATTATTTTGAATTTAATATAACGTTCAAATATTTCAGAAAGCGCCTGCACCCTGGCTTCATCTCGTGTGTTGCCGGCTGACATGCCATTACTAACATAGAGGTTGCCGATGACATTTACAGGAAAATAAACAGAATCCTTGGTGCGCACACATTTATAAGGCAAGCAGCATATGCCTCGCTGACGATTGGCGGAATTAGCATCAATCAGGTTGCTGGCGTTTAACTCACCATCAGGATTATAAAGATCATGCAACTCATCATTCAGAACGTCATCAGGCCAGGCGCCATTAGTGTTGGTTTCAAACCATTTCTCATTAGGATAGTGTACAAATTTGCTATTCGAAATATCATCCCCAAGATAGTAGTCTGCCCAGAAATAATGCGTAGAAAGACGTTCGAAAAACTCCCCAAGCGCACTTGCTAGTGCTGCTTTTTTAGAGGCGCCTTTACCATTAGTAAAAAGCAGAGGACAATCTCGGTCTCGAATATGTACTGACCAAACGTTGGCGATGGGATTTAACCAGGATTGCTCAACAATATGAAAGCCGATTTTTTCCAGCTTTTGTTGCATTGAAGCAATAGAGTCTTCTAGTGCGGCATCTTTGCCGAGAATATGAGTTTGAGTAGGCATTGGAGTTTTGGTCTATTATTGGTTTAGATGTACCCAATGAATGCATCTGAATGTATTAGAATATCAGTATTATAGTAATTCAGTAAGTAAACATACGAGTAATTAGTGAATACACTAGCATTTTCATCAAAACAAAAGAGACTGCCCTTATGGTTTGTGGTTTTGTCTATTGCTGCCATTATTTTCACTTTAAGCTCGGTAGCGGTTTTTTTTTCTTATAAAAGTTACCCAAATAATCCAAATCTAATAGCAAAACTATCAGCTCTTGAGTCACGTAAGCAATTATTATTACTGCAAAAGGATGTGATCGATACCAATTGGTTGCGTACTCTTAACTCAATTGTTAAGGACGTGCAAGGCCGATTGATTTGGAGCACCACAATGCAACAAGGTATTATGGAGTTTGAAAATTTGCCTCAATTGGGGAAGAATCAAAATTATCGTCTTTGGGTTTATGATTTAGTTGAAACTAAAAATGAGCCGATATTAGCGGCTACTTTTAATAATGTATCTGGTAAAACCTTTCTAATGTCTTTTGTTACTGAGCCAAATGCAAACTCACCGTTTAAATTTGAACTGGTATTACACAAAGAGGGCGAAGAGACAGACCAGCCGTTATTGCTTGCACAACCTTAATTGCCGGCGACTATCTCTTTATAGGCATAAATTTTTCGCACAGTCGTATAATAGTTTGCTAATATAGACGGCTATATTTATTCACTACTAATTGAAAACATGACTGATAAAAATGAAACAAAAGAATCTGGGCTTGAATTCACGAAAGCCACAGAATCGCGCGATTTTCTTAAACAGGAACTCAACAAAAAACAAATTCAATTAGCCCAACTTAAAATTGATTGTGACCCTTTAGAGCGCGCAAAGTTGCAACATGAAATAGCCGAAATCATGCTGGACTCTGGTGGAAATGGCATGGCAGAAGCCGCATGGGGGCTTGCTAAAGAATCCTTTAATATTTATATGAAACATGGTGAAATTGAAGAAGCGGTGAATGCGCTGGATGTCCTTTACAGAACTGAGTTACCTGCAGCAGTAATCGCTCTTGGACACGCAATGTGGTTATCAGTGACTTACCCGATTGATCCAGAATTAAGCATAGTAATGATGAAAAACTTAATCGACGATACACCTAAAAAGTCTGATGGTGCGGCCGTTGCAGCTGCAACCGCACATTATATTGCAGATCTTCGACTTGAAGGTGAAAAGCGCGACAGTGTGATGTTCCTCACAACCAATATGATTGCACAAGTTGCGGAGCGGCATAGCAATGTGACCGATCAAGGACAACTCAATTTCTGGATGGATAAGCTGGAATTAAATGACCCAAACCAATTTTTACCTAAACTATCACAAGTCATTAATGCGATTGTTGCTGGTGATTGGTGGTTTGATAGAGATGAGCTTCGTGCAAAGCTGCCTGTAAATTAATTTATCAGCTTGCCAGGTATTTTGTTTAAAAATCTACTTAGATATCTGGTCAATAGCTTTACTTTGTTTTTCAGCCGCTTCTAGTAATTGACGTTCAACGTCTTTGGCTTTTTCAAGTGCTTCGGCATGCCCGGCGAGTGGGTTTTTAATTTTGGTTTCCTGGGGTGTGTCTCCACAAGCATTAATAATAAGTAAACCTGTAAACAGAATTAGTGCCACAACTAATTTCATGACAATCCTCTTAATTGTTTAGTGGTTGCTATCATAACTCTAAAAATCGTTTAAAAGTGGGGGTGTCTTTCTAAGTAATCAGATATATCATTAAAATTATCCAATGGTTTTTATTGGCTTCTACCACAATATTACCAATATTGTGGTAGAAGCCAATATAGCCGCGTGCGATTATAAAAGTTGCGAAAGGGCATATCTTACTGAAACAAAACAGCATATTGCTAATCATGTTCGCAGAGTAGAAGCTTACAAGGCAGAGCGACATGCGAATTCAAAGACAGACATAGACGCGCTTATGCGCTTTATGTTGTATGAGGCCGAGCCAAACAAAGTTAGTTATAATCTGATTTAAGTTAGGTCTCATGGGCTAGGTGAAGTGAATCAGAGACTAAAAATAGCTTTGCCTCTTACAAACGTCTTTATAGTTCTTCCGTTGAAACCCCAGCCGGAAAACGGGGTATTTTTGCCTTCGCTATGAAATTTTTGTGCATCAACTTGCCAAAAATCATTGGGATCATAAAGACTAAAATCGGCACTTCTACCAGCTGCTAAAGAACCTGATTCAAGACCGGCTATTGTAGCGGGATTATGTGTTAAATAGGAAATTGCTTGTGTTTCGTTGAGCACCTTTTCCTCAACAAGGCGCATGACTAAAGGTAGTAATGTTTCAAATCCTGAAATACCTGGGCTGGTTTCTTCAAACGGCGCAAGTTTAGCGTCTATTTCATGTGGTTGATGATCGGAGCAAATAGCATCAATGATTCCATCTGCAGCAGCTTGGCGTAGTGCATCTCTATCACGCTCTGAGCGTAGTGGTGGTATGGTATGACAAAGCGGGTTATAGTCGCAAACATCCATTTCGGTTAAAAACAATTGGTGAGCGGCCACATCAGCGGTAACAGGCAGGTCATTTTGTTTTGCTTGCTGTAGCATTTTGATGCTATCAGCGCTTGAAAGGCGACAAAAATGTACGGGGCAGCCCGTTAGCTCAACCATAATGAGTATTTGGGCCATGGCAGCTTTTTCGGCAGCCGCTGGAATCGGGTTTAAACCAAGGCGTGTTGAAAGTGCGCCCTCATGCATACCACCTGCAGTCATTAATGAATGTTCAATCGGGTGTAAAAACAAAGGTAATTGAAAGGTTGCAGCATACTCCATGGCTTTTCTTAAAGTTGCCAAGTCTTTAATTGCCTGGTGTCCTTGACTAAGTCCAACACAGCCAACGTATTTAAGGCTACCCATATGACTGAGTTGTTCACCTTCCAGTTTTTGGGTTAATGCACCTATGACACTTACACGAGAAAACCCTGCTTGTTTTGCCTTACTTCGAATTAGTTTAACGGTGGCGCCACTATCGATTGGTGAGTGAGATTCAGGCATACAACAAATATGAGTGATACCTGCACTAGCAGCACTATAGGTTTCATAAGCTATTCTGGTTTTGTTTTCCTGCCCGGGCTCTCTCAAGTAAGCACTTAAATCAACAATACCTGGCAGAATCCAAAGTCCTTTGGCGTCAACAGTTTCGTTCATTTTAAATCCAGCTGGTATAGAATCACCAACTCCGATGATTTTATTTTTTTGAATAGCAAAGTCAGCAATTGCGTCGAAACCATTCGCAGGGTCAATGACTCGTCCGTTTTTGATTAGTATATTGCTGCTCACGCTATGCCTCATTACCTGCTTGTGAGCCAAGCACCATGGACATCACTGCCATACGCACCGCGACACCATTGGTTACTTGTTGCAAAATAACAGATTGTGGACCATCTGCAACGCGTGAATCTATTTCTACTCCGCGATTAACAGGACCTGGGTGCATCACTATAGCATCCGGCTTAGCAAGCTTTAATCGCTCTCCGGTTAAACCATAACGAGCGTAGTATTCGCGCACTGATGGCAGTAAAGCAGTATTCATGCGTTCATGCTGTAAGCGCAACATAATTACTACATCCACACCTTTTAAGCCTTTTTCTATATTGTTATAGACGTTCACGCCCATCTGTTCGATACCATTTGGCACCAATGTTTTCGGTGATACAATCCGAATTTCACCTGCACAAAGTGTACTTAAGGCATGGATTTGCGAGCGAGCTACGCGTGAGTGTTTAATATCTCCAACAATGGCGATTTTAAGCGGAGTGAAGTCCCCTTTGTGTTGGCGTATGGTCAGCATATCCAGCATCGCTTGAGTGGGATGAGCGTGCCTACCATCGCCAGCATTTATTACACCGATATGCGGAGCACAGTAACGCGCAATAAAATGTGCGGCGCTGCTACTTGAGTGTCTTACCACAAACATATCGCAACCCATCGCTTCAAGATTACGGATGGTATCCAGTAAACTTTCGCCTTTAGTTGCGGAAGAGCTACGAATATCCAAATTTAGAAGGTCAGCAGATAATCTTTTCGCTGCGAGTTCAAATGTTGTTCGTGTGCGAGTGGAATTTTCGAAAAATAAATTCATTACAGTTTTGCCTCTTAATAAAGGCGCTTGAACTTGAATCTTTCCTGGGAGTGAAACAAATTGTTCTGATCGGTCAAGGATTTCTTCGAGGAGTAAAGGCGGTAAGCCTTCAATCGTGAGAAAATGTTTGAGCTTGCCATCTGCTGTTAGTTGCATAGATGACGGTAATGGACCGGGAGATAGAATACAGTGTTTCCCTTGTTGTTCTGGTGAGTTAGTTTTGCTCACGATTTATGACACTTAACTCCAGTATATTATCTTCATTGCTTAATTTGAAATAGCTTTCAGGTCCCATTTCGCGCTTAAATCCAACTACCTGTGCTTCAATAGGAAGCTCTCTTCTTCCCCTATCAATTAGTACAGCTAAAGTAATACTCGCTGGACGTCCAAAGTCGAACAACTCATTCATTGCTGCTCTAATTGTTCGACCTGTATATAGTACATCATCTACTAAAATGATATGTTTATTTTCCAAACTAAATGGTAGTTTGGAAGGTTTAATTTGTGGATGTAGTCCAATTCTGCTGAAATCATCTCGATAAAAACTGATGTTTAGCTTGCCTAGTGGCTCTTTGATGGCTAGCATTTGATGCAGACGTTCAGCTACCCACACTCCTGCAGAATGTATGCCAACCATAACGGGTTCTTCAATTTTCTTTCTAAGAATACTATCGCGTAAATCCGCTGACATTTTATACAGTAAAGCATCTACGTCATATACATTGTCTCCGCGTTCTTTCACGATGTGCTCATGCCCCATTTTCCTTTATTTGTATGCGTTTCTTTGCATCCAGCTTTCTAAAATAATTGCAGCTGCAATTTTATCAATCTCGTCTTTAGTGACTTTTTGCTTTCTACCGCTTTGACGGAGCAGCTTTAACCGCCTCGCTGCCTCAATCGAAGTAAATTGCTCATTTTCCTCGTTGACTTTAAGATTATAACGCCCGTTAAGCTGATTACAAAAACGCTCAATGCGTGGTTTTAGTGGGCTTTCACTTCCATCAAGTTCAATTGGCATGCCAACAACTAATTGGCAAGGCTTCCACTCGTTAATTAATTTAGTAATACCTACCCAGTCAGGCGCATCGTTCCTGCTTTGTAAGGTGCATTCTGGTGAAGCGCTACCCGTTAAAAGATTGCCTATGGCAACACCTGTTCGTTTAAGCCCGAAATCAAATGCAATAACTACGGACACAATTGTATAATTACCCTAATCATGACCGGCTACGCCACTGATAAAATTAACATCCACCCCTAAAGTGTCAGCAGCGCGTTGCCAGCGATCTCCGAAGGGCGTGTTAAATATTATTTTTTTATCTACTGGGCAATTGAGCCATGAATTATTCATGATTTCTTGTTCCATTTGACCAGCTGCCCAACTGGCAGAACCCAATGTTAGAATGAAGTTATCCGGCCCGTTTCCTTTAGCGATATCAACTAAAATATCTTTTGAAGCTGTGACTGCCAAATCATCACAGATTGTAAACGTATTTTCCCACTTGTGATCGCTGTCATGAATCACAAAACCCTGTTCGGTTTGAACGGGACCACCTCGCAATACGGGCATTTTACTTATTAAAGAATTCTCAAAAGGAATTTTTAACTGATCAAAAAGATCGTTTATAGATAGTTCGATAGGTTTATTGATGGTTAAACCAAAGCAACCGTCAGCATTATGTTGGCAAATCAAGGTGACAGATCGCTCAAAATAGGGATCTCCAAGGCCGGGCATAGCAATTAACAACTGGCCTTGCAAAAAGCTACTATCTTTATTTTCATTCTGCTTTGCTATTGTTGGTTCTTGCATGATCCTATAATGCTTCTTTTAATTTGAGGTGAATGTGGCTTTGCTCCCTTTCTTTTTATGAAAAATAATAGTTCGAGTTATGTTAAGCCGATCATACTTTTCACGTATCTTTTTTGGCAGTGGTTCATAAGGAGCCGCCAACTTAACAATTCTTACCGCAGCATCATCGAGGACTTTAGAACCTGAAGATACTGAAATTTGAATCTGTACTACACGGCCTGCGCGATCCAGCGTAGCATTTAAGATTAGTGTACCACTTAAACTTAAATCCAGTGCTTTTTGTGGAAAATTAATATTGCCAATTCGTTCAATTTTTTTAGACCAGGTATAGATGTATTCTGCTTCTACGCTGCCTTTTGCACTGAGTGAATCAATGAAGTGAATCCGGGGTCGCTTGGCGAAACGTTCTTCCTGTTGACTCATTTCTGCCATTAGTTTTGATATTGCCTGAGATTGTTCTGAATTATCGACAATGGTAGTGACTGGCTTTTCTTGAGGCTGTTCTTCAGGTAACTTTTCGATAAATTTATCAGTCTTGCCTTTCGTGGTTAAAATTTCGGGTTCAGGCTTTGGTGTGACTTCAGCGACACTCTTTTCTGATGTGACTAATTCATTACCACTTTCCAGGTTTTGTTCTAGTGATGCAAAAGGACTCTTAAGGCGGCTTTTTTTATCTTCACTACCGCTACCTTGCTGGTTACTGTTTGCAGCAAAATCAGCTTTATCCGGTGCCTTAACATTCTGTGGCATAACCATGGTTACATCAAAGGTTGGTGAGGGAGGTGACTCAGGAAAATCAGGTGGCCTAATGCCCATGGCATATAGACCTAAGTGGAGCATTAACGAAACAGGTATCGTAATGTAAAGTGGGTCTTTACCAAATATTCTTATTGAAGAAGACATAAGCGTTTTTATTGTTAACAATAATATTATAATAGTTTGAGTGTAGCGCCTACAGCCTTAACCGTTGGTGAACTGTAACAAAAAACACTAACATTACGTTTTTTTATTATCTTAAATAGTATTTGAGTTTATGTATTAATAATCACTATTTTCTCAGGATTTAGCTGAGTAATTTCTTTTGCAATACTGGCCGAAACTAACGCACGTTTTCCGTTATGAAAAGTGATAGCAGTATTACCATCGGCCAAATCACGTTGCTGTTGCTCAGTTACAAACACATATTTAATGTTAGTACCCACGACAAAGTTATATCGTATTTCTGCGGTTTCATCATTGAGCAGATTATCATTGATTAGTTTGTTAATTTTTTCATTGGTTTCTTTTTTTAGTTTGGCGGCCTGCTGTTTCTTTCTTATCTGTTCTTGTTTCTCGCTATTTTCAAGGCTGGCACGTTGTTTGTAGAACTGGGCTAAATCAGAATCTGCTTTTTTGTTCTTAAGTGGCCTAACTTCGTTCTGTTTTGTAGCCTTTTTAGGTCCCTTTTTAAAGATTTTGGGTTTTTCGATCGATTTTTTTATTTGCTCTTCCGTAACAAGCCCTGCTTTTAATAATTGGTCACTAAGTGAGGTCATAGTATGAATTATATATATATATTATGAATTATTGAGAATCATAATACAGGATTAAAATAATTCCTATACTGATTGTCTATATCGATAGTACCGTTATAATACAATGTCTTTCGTAAATTGTTAACTTTTGTATGAATATTACCAAATAGAAATTGGCAGTGATGCGCCATACGTTATAAATGTAATTATCGAAATCCCTGCGGCCTCATCTCCAGTTAAGTATGAGATTGAAAAAGTTTTCAATAAAAAGTGATATAGAGCTACCCTATCATTTGTGGGTTTTTCAGAAACTTATTCGGAAAAATCATTCTGATTCGTATATATTTCTGGCCAAATAGATTCACTCAGAAATACGTTTAAATTTAAAAATTATTCACTATTGGAGATAAAATGCCCTTTCCTGATACATTTTACCGTTGGAGACCTCATCCGTGGCACGGACTGGAAGTAGGTCCTAAAGTACCAGAAACCGTTAATGCCTATATTGAAATTACCCCGTTTGACCAGGTCAAGTATGAGATAGATAAAAAAACAGGCTATCTCTTTGTTGACAGGCCCCACCGGACATCGTCCCAGCCGCCATCGTTATATGGTTTTATCCCAAGAACTTTCTGTGGCAAGCGAGTTGCAGCCTTGGCGGTAAAAGACGGTGTTAAAGGGGATCATGATCCTTTAGATATTTGTGTGTTGTCGGATAGACCAATTACCCGTGCTGATATTGTCATGCATGCGCGAGTAGTGGGTGGCTTACCCATGATTGATGGGGGGGAAGCAGATGATAAAATCATTGCAGTACTTGAAAATGATTATGTTTTCTCAGAGGTAAAAGATATTTCAGACCTTCCTCATGTTTTGATCGAGAGACTACATCACTATTTTATGACCTATAAAATACAGCCTGGAAGAGAGTTGCAAGTAGAAATTGGTGAAGCTTATGGTGCAGAGCATGCCAGGGCTGTTATCGAAGCTTCTGTGCTTGACTATAGAGAAAGGTACGGTGAGTAAGCCTGACTAACTAACTAACAGGGCTGACTTCCAGATCTATTCGAATCGTGCCGGCGAAACGTAATGGGACTGTAAAATTTCCAGAAAACGACTTGCAAAAATGGAGCATTAATTGTAGATCGCTTCATGTCGGCACCTATTTTTTATCCTGCTAACTATGGTTTTATTCCACATACTCTGGCTGATGATGGAGATCCAATTGATGTATTAGTCATTAAGCTTACACCGTTGGTACATAACTGCGTAATTCCAGCAAGACCTGTAGGAATCCTTGAGATGACTGATGAGGCTGGCAGGGACTCTAAAGTGCTTGCGGTTTCTGCGCATGGATTGCATTCATCATCCGATTATTTACAGAGTTTCACAGACCTACCACCTTTGTTATTGGAACAAATCGAACATTTCTTCGAGTATTATAAAATTTTAGACAAAGACAAGTGGATCAAGATTGATGGCTGGAATGATGCTGTTGCAGCTAAAAAAGCAATTATGGAGAGTATTCAGCTTTATAAAGAAAAGAAATAATAATAAACTTGTCCAGCAAATTATGGTCTTAATGCAGAATAAAAATATTATTGGATAAGACTATATTCTTGTAAAAAAACCCTCCAAAAGGTGGGGGGTGTGTTTTCAATATAAACATACAACAACAAAATACTCATTGGGCTTAATGGTATAAATGGAAAAGCGAGTAACAGTAAAGAGTGAACGTGAAGAATATCGTTTATTCCGTTCGCGCGCCATTGTGGCTGCATTGTTAGTCTTGGTGTCGCTTTCTTTGGTACTTGTCCGCCTGGTTTTCTTACAGGTTAACAATCATGATCATTATACAACTTTGTCCAAGGAGAATTATCAGAAGCGCATTCCCATACCTCCTGCAAGAGGACTTATCTATGATCGAAATGGGGTTTTACTCGCAGATAATCATATCGAATATGTCTTAGAAGCCGCTGAAGATGATGTTGAAGATATGGAGAAAAGCTTAAAAAGGCTGATGCAACTTCTTCCTATTACTCCTCAAGAAGTTAATAAATTCAAACAAAAACTCCGGGTAAACTCCCGCTTTTCACCAGTAGTTCTTAGAAAAAACCTGACAGAAAAGGAGGTTGCAATCTTTTCTGCAAACCGCTTTCGCTTTAGTGGCTTTAAGGTCAGCGTGCGAGTGCAGCGCAATTATCCATTGGGTTCTATAGCTAGTCATTTATTGGGGTATGTTGCTCGCATTGATAAAAAAGATCTTGAGACGCTTGATAAACACAATTACAGCGGAACTACTCATATTGGCAAGTCTGGGGTAGAAAATTATTATGAAACTCGCTTGCATGGTAAGGCTGGCTACGAGCTTACGGAAGTGGACGCTCATGGTAAGCCGCAGTTAAAACTTGCTGAAGAAGCACCAATAACTGGCGAGGATATTTTTCTTAGTATCGATCTCGAGTTGCAGATTAAAGCAGAGGAGTTGTTAAGCGAACATAATGGTGCTGCAGTTGCAATTGATCCAAGAAATGGTGAGATTCTTGCAATGGCAAGTATGCCATCTTTCGATCCAAATCTATTCGTAAATGGTATTTCGTATGCCAACTATAATGCCTTACGAGATGATATTGACAAGCCCTTATATAATAGGGCGTTGCAGGGAGCTTATCCACCAGGCTCAACAATAAAGCCTATGGCCGCCTTATCGGGTTTGAGTGAAGGTGTGATAAGCCCAACGACCTCGATTTACGCAAAAGGGTTTTACCAAATTCCTGGAAATCGACATAGGTTTAGGTGCTGGAAAAAAGAGGGACATGGACATATAAGCCTGAATCGGGCAATTTATCAGTCGTGTGATGTATATTTTTATGATTTGGCTTTTCGTATGGGAATAAAGCGTTATTCAAAAGCCATGAAAAGGTTTGGTTTTGGTCTTAAGACAGGTATTGATTTACCTCATGAGGGGTCAGCATTAATGCCTACATCTGAGTGGAAAAGGAAGCGTTACGATCAGTTTTGGTATCCCGGAGATACGGTGAATGCCGGAATTGGACAAGGCTATTTTATAGTAACTCCTTTACAGTTGGCTTTCGCCACAGCAACATTGGCGAATCACGGACGAAAATTTCGTCCTCACGTTTTAAGGGCAACGCGTGTTTCGCGTAATCTACCACCGAAATTAGTAACTCCTGAAAAACTGCCGTCGATAGGTGTTACAGATCTTAGATATTGGGATGATGTAATACGAGGCATGGTTAATGCGGTTCATGGTGAGCACGGTACGGCTCGGTTATCAGGCTCTGGAGCTAAATACCGTTTTGCGGGAAAAACCGGCACAGCCCAGGTATTTGGTATAGCCCAAAATAAAACCTACGATGCTGCGAAACTAAAAAAGAAGTTACACGACCACTCTTTGTTTATAGCATTTGCTCCAGTCGAAAACCCTCGCATTGCCTTGGCTATTATTGCTGAGAATGCTGGAGGTGGAAGTAAAGTTGCGGCACCACTTGCGCGTAAACTGCTTGATACTTATTTATTAACACCTGAACAAAAAGAAGAGTTGAATGAAAATAATAATAAAACAAAAGAGTCTGACTTATCTCCTTCATTAATGAACATTAATAAGCTTAAAAAGGAAACTAAGGTTGTACCAACGACTAATTCACGGGCAATAGAATGAGTATGCGGGAATCAACAGGACTTAGCGGTTTTATCTTACGCTGGCTGGCATCACTTGACCTGGTGCTATTAGTTACTTTGGCATTATTAATAGCACTCGGTAGCATCATTTTATTTAGTGCAACGGGTGAGAATGTAAAAATGATGAATAGTCATACTATCCATCTGGTGCTCGCAACTGTAGTGATGTTGATTGCTACCCAGTTGTCAAGTGACTTGTTAAGCCGTTGGTCGTTCTGGATCTACTTATTTGGGATTATAGTTTTGCTACTAGTGCTTATACAAGGCACCATGGGAAAAGGCGCTCAGCGCTGGTTAGAATTAGGTAGTTTGCGTTTTCAACCATCAGAAGTTATGAAACTTGCAGTGCCTATGATGGTGGCAAGTTATCTTTCAAAAAAGAATCTACCACCAAGTTTTAAGGAAGTTTTTATTGCGGTTTTATTGGTGTTAATTCCAATGTTACTGATTGTAAGGCAGCCCGATCTTGGCACCGCTTTATTGGTCGGTTGCGCAGGCTTCTTTGTTATTTATTTTGCTGGTCTTTCCTGGAAATGGCTAGGTGCTACGGCAATAGCAGTGACGATTGCAGCACCTTTATTATTTTATTACGGGATGCATGATTACCAGAGGCAACGTGTTCTAACCTTGTTCAATCCAGACGTTGACCGTTTGGGTTCTGGATATCATATTATTCAATCTACGATTGCAATTGGCTCGGGTGGGTTTTATGGCAAAGGCTGGTTGAATGGTGATCAATCGCGCCTGGATTTTCTACCTGAACGTCATACTGATTTTATTTTTGCTGTGTTCGGAGAAGAGTTTGGCTTGTTAGGTAATATCATACTGTTTGTGTTGTATTTGTTTATTATTTGGCGGGGGCTGTATTTGGCAATGAAAGGTCATGATACATTTGCGCGTCTATTAGGTGGAAGTCTGAGCCTGACATTTTTTATATATCTGTTAGTTAATACCGGTATGGTTAGTGGAATATTACCTGTTGTGGGGGTTCCTTTGCCATTGATAAGTTATGGAGGAACTTCTTTGGTAACATTGATGGCTGCTTTTGGTTTACTGATGGGGTTGCGTCGCCGAAAAAGAGGTTATGACCAAAATGGGTAATTATAAATAAATGATAAAGCTGAAAATAGTGTTGTTAACGATTTTGCTTTGTAATGTTGTCAGTGCTGACTCTGGCGGCGATTATATGTCTTATCCCGCAATGCAGCAGCTAATGAGTCGAATGGAAGAAAAGGGCTTTTCGAGAAATTATTTAAGTCAAACTTTTTCAAGAATAAAGCGGGATGATAATATTTTAGCCTTGGTAAATTCACCTGCTGAGGCAAAGCCTTGGCATAAATATCGACCTATCTTTTTAACCGAAGAGCGTATTCGTTCTGGCGTAGGTTTTTGGAAAAGGCATAAAAATGTAATCCAAGCAGCAAGTAAACAGTATGGTGTTGATCCAGAAATTATTATTGCCATTATTGGTGTAGAAACTTTTTATGGGAGAAATACGGGTAAGCATAATGTCTTGCGCAGTATTACAACGCTGGCAATGGATTTTCCTAAAAGAGCAACATTCTATCTCAGTGAACTAGAAAACTATTTACAATTTGTCCGCGAAGAAGGCATCCGCAATCCTGCAATACTTAAGGGCTCTTATGCCGGAGCAATGGGTTTGGGGCAATTCATTTCGAGTAGTTATAGAAGTTATGCGGTTGATTTTAATCGCGATGGCCATAAAGATTTGTGGAATCCTGATGATGCAATAGGCAGTGTCGCTAACTACTTCTCTCGCCATGGATGGCAACCTGGAGGCGATGTTACTGTACCTGCTCGAATTTTAGGCAATTTATATGTTAATATTGTAAACACAAAAGCAAATAAGCCAGCTCATTCAATTCGACAACTATCGCAACATGGTGTTCAAGCACATGGAAAGATTAATTCCAGTCAGGTGTCTTTATTGCAACTAGAAGGTGTTGATGATCATGAATACTGGGTAACTGGTGATAACTTTTATGTAATAACGCGTTATAACCATAGCCCAAAATACGCTATGGCTGTATTTCAATTAGCGTCAGCAATAAAACGTATGATGTTGGCTCAAAAACAAACCATTATCTATAAAAGGGGATGATAATGATAAACCGAAAACTAAAAATTAGTACTGGGGCAGTACTCATTGTGACTTTGACGGGCCTCGCTGGTTGTAGTGTCATGAGTAAAGTAGGTAAGACAGCAAGAAATATGACGACTTTTGGGGATAACAAAAATACCATATCCGTCGATGATACTCTGATTATACCGCCGAGTTTAAAAGAGCCTGTAGATAATGGCACCAAAAAGTCAAAGCAGGTTCAAGCGAGACCACAATCTACAACTACTAGTAAAGCTGTCTATAGTCCAAGTAAAAACTATTACATTGTGGTTGGTACATATCCCGATCAGGTTGAAGCATTAGATACTTTCGTGCGATTGTCTTCAATTGGTCTTAAAGGTGCAACAATGGAATCACGAGTTACTAAAAGTGGCAATAATCTGCACATGGTTCGTTTAGGGCCATACTCAAATCAGGAAGATATTGATAAGGCCAAAGATAGCCTCACGAGTGACGGGCTATCACAATTCAAGGTTGTAGAGAACTAATCGTCTCTACTCAGACCTAATTAAAAATATACACTAGTGTAATCACCTAGAACAATTAGACGCTTACACTCATCTACTTGAAAAAACGACTATGAAAAACATCGTAGAACTTCTATTAATTACTCTGTTCATTATATTTAGTAATTTTACCTGGGCTGCTAAAACTGGTGCTCCTGACATAAAAGCAGATAGCTATCTCCTGATTGATTTCCACAGTGGGGTTCAGTTGGCAGAGAAGAACTCAGATAAGCGTATCGAGCCTGCCAGTATTACTAAATTAATGACGGCTTATGTCATCTACAAAGAACTAGCTAAAGGCAGTATAAAGCTTGAAGATAATGTACTTATAAGCAAAAAAGCCTGGAAAATGGAAGGCTCCCGAATGTTCGTTGAAGCTGGTAAAAAGGTTCCTTTAAACCGCATGTTGCATGGGCTTATTGTACAGTCTGGAAATGATGCTGCAGTTGCACTGGCAGAGCACATCTCTGGCAATGAGGCATCCTTCGTCGCTAAAATGAATCAGCACGCTGAGACTATGGGGCTTAACTCGACACACTTTGAAAATTCCACAGGTTGGCCGGCTGAAAATCATTACACTACAGCGAAGGATATTGTCACGCTGACACGTGCAATTATCAATGAATTTCCAGAACACTATAGATTGCACTCATTAAAAGAATATAGTTATAACGGTATTAAACAATATAACCGAAATAAGCTTTTATGGCGTGATGATACTGTCGATGGGGTTAAAACAGGCCATACAGAATCAGCGGGATATTGTCTCGTAGCATCGGCGCAACGCAGTGATATGCGCCTAATCTCGGTAATATTAGGTGCAGAAAGTGTGAAGGCTCGTGCAGATTATAGTCAAGAGCTCCTGGAATATGGATTCAGATTATATGAAACACACAAGCTCTATGACAAGGGCTCGGTTCTTGCAGATGCTAAAGTATGGAAAGGTACTAAAAGCACGGTTCCTGCAGGTATTGTTGATGATTTTTACGTTACCGTACAAAAAGGTCATTATAGCCAGCTAAAAGGACTAATGGAGTTGGACAAAACACTGGATGCGCCAATCAAACGTGGAGATCTTGTAGGTAGAGCGATTATTAAGGACGGCGAAGATATTGTGCATGAAGTTTCGTTATTAGCTCTCGATGCAGTTGACTCTGGTGGTTTCTGGACTAAAGTTACTGATAGTGTGAAAAGACTGTTTAACTAACACTTTGCTAGCTTTTTGAGTAAATGATATGCAAGGCCCAGAAGACGAATCCCTAATTGACTTTCCCTGTGATTTTCCGGTAAAAGTGATGGGTGCCGCTATACCCGAATTCCATTCGTCGATAGAAAAAATTGCAAGGAGCCATGATCCTGATTTTAATGCTGAAGAAAGCACACACAACATCAGTAAAACGGGCAAGTATGTCAGCATAACACTCAATATTCATGCCACGGACAAACTTCAACTTGATGCACTTTATCAAGAGTTGACCAGCCATGAGTTGGTGCTTTGGGCACTTTAGAAGATTCTATTATAATCAAGGAACTAGGTTTAGCGGACTATCAGACTGTCTGGAAAGCCATGCAGGACTTTACTGAATTTCGGGGCCCTGAGGCCCCTGACGAGCTCTGGATAGTAGAACACCCACCAGTTTTCACAATTGGCCGTAATGGCAAAGAACACCACATCTTGCAGGATTCAGCTATTCCAGTCGTAAAAGTCGACCGTGGTGGTCAAGTTACCTACCACGGCCCCGGTCAAATTGTTATTTATCTACTATTAGACTTACACCGTAGAAGGCTGGGCATTCGCCAATTGGTGACACTGATAGAAAATTGCATAATAAATCTGCTGGCTGGCTATAAAATTATCGCGAACAGTGACTTAAAGGCACCGGGTGTATATGTAGATGGAAAAAAAATTGCAGCATTAGGGCTGCGGGTTTCCAAGGGTCGCACTACTCACGGCTTAAGCCTGAATGTGGATATGGATTTAGGCCCATTTAATTACATTAATCCCTGTGGTTATGAGGGCCTGGAAGTTACACAGTGTGCAAACCTGGATATTCGAGAGGATATGCAAACGCTTGCGGAAATATTGACAACAAATCTACTATACGAATTGAAACGAATTGAAAAATAGTAAAAAGTGGGGGGTGTATTTAGATAAAAAAGCACACCCCCCTACTTTTAGGCACATTTTCTGTTTCAAGAATATCAATTAAGCAGCGTAATCAGGAGCATTATTCTCTTTCCATTTGATACTGCAGCCCAGTGATGCTTTCTGGTTTTCTGGTGCTGGTTTGCCCGCTAATAAATTATCAGCAGCGTTAATTATATCTGCTCCAGTGACGCTAATCCCTGAATTCGGGCGGGCATCATCAAATTGGCCACGGTAATAAAGTTTATGCTCTGTATCAAACATGAAAAAGTCTGGGGTACAGGCGGCCTGATATTGTTTCGCCGCCTGCTGGGTTTCATCATAGAGATAAGGAAAGGTATAGCCTAGCTTGTTGACATCCTCGATCATTTTTTCAGGGCTGTCATCCGGAAAGTTTGCAACATCATTGGCGTTAATAGCAATCACCTGAAGGCCCTTTTTCTGAAAGTCTCTGGCGAATTTGGTTAACGCCTCCTTGATCAAAATTACATAAGGGCAATGGTTGCAGATAAATGCTATAAGCACGGGTTGCCCAAGATAATCTGAAAGAGATACCACTTTATTGGTTGCTGGCTCTATTAGCGAAAAATCAGGAGCGGCTGTTCCTAGCTCTAACATGGTTGATGGTGTACGTGCCATTTTATTTCCTTATCTCATTTTCAAGGACAGTTAAAATAACACAATTTGTGGAAATTGCATGCACTATGGTATAGGAAATGATTGTTTTTTTAAGACAAGAAAAAGCCCGGGAACCTTGCGATCCCCGAGCTTGATACTAGCAGCTTATCTTTTTTTATTTAGCTAGCAACGCATCGATTTCTTCTTTTGAAAGTTTGGCTATTTTGAAAGAAATATCTTTGGCTTTTACCGCCGCTCCAGGTGCGCCACTGAGTGTTACGACCTGTTCTAAAAGTTTATCGTTTGAAGCGTTTGTAGCTACAGTAACAGGATGCGCAGATGAGGTTACACTGCGACGTCTAGTTCCTGCCCCTAGCAGATTAGCTGCTTCAACCAGCTGAGCGTAACTCATGCTATTTCTTTTTGATGCGGCCTGATTCGATACATAGGCTCCCTGAGGAATATTCCCCATATGTGCCGGTGTGTAACGGTAATGACCGGTGATTGGGAATCTAAACAGGATATCTTCCATTTGCGGACCATGAGCTATATTGTGGACAATCATTAATCGCTTCGGGTCAGCCTTGGTAGGTTTGTTAACTACTACACCTATATGCGGGAGGTCAGGACCAACCATCCAGGTTACTAAGTCACCCGGCTTATAATCTTGTGGATTGTGAGTTATTGGTAAAGCTGCACCACGACGCGCAAAAAACTGGCGTAAATTGTACACACGCCGATGATCAATATTAGTGTCAGGGTGTGATAATCCCCACTTTTGTGGATTTGGGTACGAATTAAAAGCAGCACTCATATCGCGATGAACCTGTTCCTGTAAATCAATGCCCAACTTTCGATAAGAGCGGATTACAACATCGGTACAAACTCCGATATTCTGAGGTACATCACCACCAGGATAAGCGATTTTCACATAAGAACCATCATATCTTACGCGTGATTGTAATCGACTTAACGCAGCACTAGATAACTTTTGATTAAATGAGTTATTAGCAGCACTCATAGATCGGTTAGGTGAGCGCTTTTCATAAACAACTGGTACGTCATCTGTGTCTGTATTTAAGTTAAGGTTTTTACTTGATATTGGTTTTGTGCCTGAACAGCCAACTATAGCAATAGAAACAAGCGCAATTGGTGCAAGTACACATAATCTGTTTAACATGAAATATCACCATTACATTATTTTTCGTTATAGGATATACGTCTTATACTGAGCACAGGCTTAACCAAATATCATGTGAGAATATTTCAGCTTGTTTTCTTGATACAAGTGATGATCACTATTTTTAAGATTATAAAGTCCGCTTGATAGAAATTTTTTCTAAAACATAAGCCACAGCCATAAAAGCAAAGCTAGCAGTAACCATTACTGAAGATCCAATGCCGCCAGCGCAATTTAGCCCAGTGGTTTCATCAGTCTCAGCTTTATTCTGAGTAATTTCACCTCTTGGCGTTGAATACTTCAAATGCTCAGTTGAATAGACGCAGGGTATTGAAAAGCGCCTGTTTTTGTTTGTGGTAAAACCATATTCCTGGCGTAGCATCTTACGCGTTTTTGATAAGAGAGGATCGTGCTCAGTCTTACTTAAGTCTGATACTTTAATCAAACCAGGTCTAGTTTGTCCACCCGCTCCACCTAAAGTAATAATTTTAATTTTTTTTCGCTTACACCAAGCGATTAGAGATGCTTTAACGCGTGAGTTATCTATACAATCGATTACATAATCCGCGTCTGGGTCGATTAGTTCTTCGAGATTCTCTTTTGTTATAAAATCATCAACTAAAACAAGTTCACAGTCTGGGTTTATATCATTTGCTCGTTCTGCCATCACATCAATTTTATTTCGGCCAATGGTGCTTGATAATGCGGGTAGCTGACGATTGATATTTGATTCAGCAACCAAGTCCATATCAATTATGGTTAGTTTGCCAATTGCGTTTCTTGCCAACGCTTCTACTGCCCAGGAACCTACACCACCGATTCCAATGACAATGATGTGCGATTGTTCGAACTGTTCCAAGACTCGTTTTCCATAGAGCTTTTCAACACCAGCAAAACGCCTACTGGTCATTTTTTGTTTATTTACATTCACATGAGTCACTACTTTTTGGAGAACATGCATAGCTTAATTCTTCTCTCTTAAATAAACCAAATTAAATAATAAAAAACGCTAAAAGAATTTATATTTTGAGTATGTTTACCTTTTTCTATTATATAATGGCCGTATAGTAACTATATGGGAGGCTGAGGGAGCGCAATGCATTCAAATACTATCAACCATAATGCATTAATGCACTTAGCTGAGGCGGATGCAATATCAAGTACTATAGCAAAAGCCGATGGTGACATCTGGACTTTAGCCGTCCACGCTGGAAATGTAGAAAAAACAGTAATGGCAAAAAACAGTGGGAAGCCTCGTGTTTGGAGAAAGCTTGATACACTAGCAAAATATCTAAAAGATATAGGCGTGGAAAAATTTGAAATCAATATATCTCAATATGATCCGTCGCAAAAAAGTCTAAGACGTCCCGACAGCGCCAACATACTCAAACGCACGCACAAATCTCACAAAGATTTACAACATCATATAATTGAATCTCCTAAGAGTGAAGTAAAAGTAAACGCAACAGATCAAGCGATTGAAATTGCTAAAAAGCGATGGGAAGCAAGACGCGCTAAAATCCTACAGGAAGAAAACCCAAGGGCTAAATAACTCTAAGTTCAATGCAAAGCATCTTAATAGCTGAATTCAAATCAGGACGAAAAGCTGAAAAACCGCCGAAAAGGTGGGGGGTGTCTTTTTTTAAAGTTTATAACCCGTTTAATTGTTTCTAATATTGGCTTGTTTTGCATTACAAAGCCGAATCAAATCGTCGGGAGTTAACTCGATCTCAAGCCCACGCTTACCTCCGCTGACATAAATAAATTCAAAGTCATTGGCTGAATCATCAATGACAAAAGGCAGGCGTTTCTTTTGACCTAAAGGACTTATGCCGCCGAGAATATAGCCTGTGGCTTTTTCAGCTTCAGCGGGGTTGGCCATTGTGATTCTTTTTGTCCCAAATGCTTTAGCGACTGATTTTAAATCTAATTGATGGCTGACGGGGATAATCGCGACGGCTAATTTATTGTCAGTATCTGCAACTAATAAGGTTTTGAATACCTGCTTGGGTGAGAGCTTGAGCAAATTCGCTGCCTCTTTTCCATAAGAAGAGGCAGCAGAGTCATGCGGGTATTCGTGTAGATTGTATTGAATACCTGCTTTTATAGCAGCATCTACTGCTGGCGTCATTCGTATTGCAGGTGATAGTTGATCACTAAACCACGTTTGTCCGCACTTGTTTCTGATAGAACTTTTCCAGACATGCCGCCGATAGTTTCCAGTATTTTCAGCTGGTCTTGTTCCTTGGATAAATTTGGCATTGATTTCATGATGCTGGCGAATTTTTTGAAGTATCGCTTGCCATCCATACCGGAAAATGAGATTTGCGGCGTATCAGTTTTATATTCAGCCATTGCAGGTTTATCGTCACCGACCATAATATTCAAGAGGTTTTCACTACGGCTTAAATAAATCGGTGGAACAGCTTTGCCATTACTCGGAATCGCTCCTGCCGGTAGCTGCACAGTTGAGCCATCATCAGGTACTTTGAATCCCATCATTGCAGGACTCATCATACCTATCATTGCGACCAGTCCAGTGGGATCGTCTGTTCCCAATGAAACGAGTGCATCGACATTTTTTGGCTGCATTTTATCGTCAAGTTCTACATCCGATACCGAGGCATAAATAGATTTGAATTGAGTAAGACCCATATTCATTACCATCGCCACGCCGCCCATGCCTTTTCGAATATCCTGAGTTTTAATCGAGGAACACTTATTGGCTTCACCGACCTTAATGAGAAAACCAGAATATTGGGTTAATGCGTCGCGTAACTTTTTAAAGTCAATATTCACACCAAAGTCAAATATGGCATTTTCAGAGCGCTTTGCAATATTGGTTATATTCGCAAGACCCTGAAGTACTTCACTAACATCTGTGGAAGTTTTCACCAGCAACTCATAATCCATCTTCTTTGCTTCGAGGTTTTTAGTTCCTATCAAAATTTCAGACACATTAACAAGATGTTGTTCTATTACGGCCAAACAGCCTTCAATTTCTTTCTCGTCAATTTTATCCCTCATTCCTGCGGCTATTAGTGGTTTAGCCTTGCTGTATATTTTTTTCAAGTTGATGAAACCATCGCCGAAACCTTGGTATTCATTCTCTTTTAAAAAAGCATCCCATTTATCCTCGCTATAAGCTTCTTTAGGATCTGCTTTGCCAATCAAGTGATCCATCATTTGTTGTTTTTTATCAGGTGAGTAAACAGACGCTGCCAAGTGGTCATCAAGAAAAACAAGCGCTACAGAAAAATCAACATTATCATTACTGTTAATAAAACAATCCAGTTCACCACATTTGGTAAGATCAACCTTGTAGCCAGATTTTTCTTCAGCACGCTTTATCATTTCCATGAGTTTTTCTTTGTCTGCAAAACCTAGGCGCATTACAGGTAGCATCTGATAACCATAAATAAGGCTATTTGCTTTTAGTGATAAGCCAGTGTCTTCGATCTTATCCTTGGAGAGTAAATCACTGTAATCCTCCATTAAAGCGTCGAAAAATTTTTGTACGCCTTCACTCGTATCCGATGCTTTTGTGCCTTGCATTTTGGAAGCCATAGCGATCATTTCTTTGCCGCGTTTAATATGAAATTCCATAACCTCATCGGGAATGGCTTTTTTGTTTGTTAAAAGATATGACGTTTCCGCCGGCACATGAGACATTAGTGCTTTAAAATCAGCACCGCTTTTAGAACCTCCCAGTAATTTGGAAAAAAAACCTTCGGCTTGGACGCTTGAGCTTAATGGAAAGATTGTTGCCAGGATAAAAACTGTATTAAATAGACTATTTTTTCTGTTACCCATAAGTGACTCTTGTTGGTTATTTATTTGTTTTCAGTTTAGCAAAGATTATTCCGATAAAATGAGAATTATGCAGCCAAAAAATAAAATTAGTGGATTTCTACTCACCAGGCAGTGGCGTGACAGTGTTGGCGGCATTGAGCTACGTTTTTGGGTAAGTACAAAATCAGGACCTGTACAGATTATAATAGATAAGCAACAAGCTGTTTGTTTCATCAGACGTGAAAATAAGTTGAAGCTCGGTTCGAGTATTCAGCGCAAGCCGCTAGATTTAACTACCTTGCAAAATGAAGCGGTTGATGGTTTATATTTTCCGCAACAAATTCAATTGAATAAGCTGCGTGAGCATCTGAGTTATGATAAAAGCCAGCTATTAGAATCAGAGGTCAAGCCCACTGAACGCTATTTGATGGAACGGTTTATTACTGCGTCTTTGGAAATTAACGGCAGTGTCACCCAAAGAGAAGGATACCTGGAATTCAATAACCCTGTCTTAAAGCGTGCAACTATTACTCCGGATTTACGCTGGGTTTCACTCGATATTGAAACCGAAGATTTACGCGGCAAGCTATATTCAATTGCAGTAACTAGCGGGGATCACGAACAGGTTTTTATGATTCAGAACAGGCCTGATTCTTATAGAAATGTAGACAAAGAAACTATAAATATAGCTTGGTGTAACAGCGAAAAAGAAGCACTTCAGGGGTTCTTCGAATGGTTCAAAAAGTATGATCCTGATGTCATAATTGGCTGGAATGTGGTTGCCTTTGATCTCGATTTTATACAATGGAAATGCAAGGAGTTAAATATACCGCTAGATTTGGGACGCGGCGCTAAGCAAGACCAAAGTTCAGCTATTTTGGTGCCCCGGCAAAGTGGGCATATGCATATAGCGCGTATTCCAGGCCGTGTGGTTCTGGATGGGATTACCAGCTTGCGAGGTGCATTCTGGTCGTTCGAGAGTTTTGCTCTGGAATATGTAGCAGATAAATTACTGGGGAGAAGAAAACTCATTAATGCTTCGACCGGTAGTGAAAAGCTGGCAGAAATCCGCCGTCAATATCGGGAAGATCCCGTCGCCCTGGCGAAATACAATCTAGAGGATTGCCGTCTGGTTGCAGAGATATTTGATAAAACGGATTTACTCAATTTCTCGATCCAGCGAGCGCAAATGACGGGTTTGGCGATTGATCGGCAGGGAGGTTCCAGCGCCGCATTTGATAATTTGTATTTACCCCGCCTGCACCGGCAAGGTTTCGTTGCCCCTGATATTGGCAGCCAGAAAAACACTCAACATAGCCCGGGTGGTTATGTGATGGATTCTCAACCAGGGCTGTATGAAAATGTTCTGGTGTTGGATTTTAAAAGTCTGTATCCGAGTATTATACGCACCTTCAAGATAGATCCATTGGGCCTCGCTGTTAATACAGATATTGAAAACAGTATTCCGGGTTTTTTGGAGGCTGAATTTTCCCGTGATAAACATATTTTACCCGATATTGTGACACAGCTCTGGTACGAGCGAGATGTTGCAAAAAAAGAGAATAATCAGCCGCTTTCACAGGCTATTAAAATAATTATGAATTCATTTTACGGTGTGCTGGGTTCATCTGGCTGCCGCTTTTTTAATCCACAACTAGCTAGTAGTATTACTATGCGTGGGCATCAAATCATACAGAAAAGCAAAGAGATTATTGAGCAACAGGGCTATTCAGTGATCTATGGGGATACTGACTCTGTGTTTGTACTACTGGGCGAAGGCAAAAGTATCAATACTTGTTTAGCAGTTGGCAAGAAGCTGCAGGAGTCACTAAATAACTGGTGGAAAATTCACCTTGAGGAAGATTTTCAGCTTGAATCGCATCTAGAAATTGAATTCGAAACACACTATCTACGTTTTTTGATGCCAACTATTCGAGGTGCAGAAAAAGGCAGTAAAAAACGTTACGCTGGCATGATTCAACAAGGCAGTGAAATGAAAATGATTTTTAAAGGGCTGGAAACGGTACGCACAGACTGGACGCCGCTTGCAAGAGAGTTTCAGCAAGAGCTGTATCAAAGAATATTCAATAGGCTTCCATTTGAGGACTACATTAAGAATACTCATGATGCGCTGATAAAAGGAGAGCTAAACAATAAACTCATCTACACAAAAAGACTTCGCAGGCCGCTGGAAAGTTATACCAGCATCCAACCGCCACAGGTAAAAGCCGCACGTAAAATGAAAAATCCCAGAAGAAAAATTCAGTATGTGATCACCTTGAATGGTCCAGAGCCAATTGAAAATACTCGCTCCACTCCGGATTATCAACACTATGTGGATAAGCAGCTAGCCCCCGTCGCGGATAGTATCTTGTACTTTCTCGACACCTCTTTTGAAATAATCACCGCACGTCAGTTAGATGTATTTGGATAAAAAACCGCCTAAAAGTAGGGGGGTGTTTTTTATAGTGTAAAAACACCCGTAATTATAACGCGCAACGCTATAATTACGGTTTTGATAAATTGAAACAGCTCAAAGCAATGGAATCATAAGTAGTGCAACAATATTTATGATCTTGATCAAAGGGTTAATCGCTGGCCCCGCTGTATCTTTGTAGGGGTCACCAACGGTATCCCCTGTTACAGCTGCTTTATGCGCTTCTGATCCTTTTCCACCCAAATTTCCATCTTCAATATATTTCTTGGCGTTATCCCATGCACCTCCACCAGTTGTCATTGAGATTGCAACAAATAATCCCGTGATAATAGTACCAAGTAATAACCCGCCTAGTGCTTGAGCACCCAATGTTAGTCCTACAACTAAAGGTATAAAAATCGGTAATAAAGAAGGAATAATCATTTCTTTAATGGCGGCTTTTGTGAGTAAATCTACGGCACGAGAATAATCAGGCTCTTCCGTATAATCCATAATTCCGGGCTTTTCTTTAAACTGACGACGCACCTCTACTACAACCTCACCTGCTGCACGACCAACAGCCTCCATGGCCATTGCTCCAAACAAATAAGGAATCATGCCGCCGATAAACAAGCCAATAATCACCATATGGTTAGAAAGGTCAAATGTTAGGTGTTGCCCTGTTTGAACTGATAATCCATGTGTGAAATCTGTAAATAGCACGAGTGCGGCTAATGCCGCAGAGCCTATAGCATAACCTTTTGTAACGGCTTTGGTGGTATTACCTACCGCATCGAGCGCATCGGTTATTTCTCTTATCTCGGCAGGTAGATCAGACATTTCAGCTATGCCACCAGCATTATCAGTAATTGGTCCAAAGGCATCCATAGCAACGATAATTCCAGTCATGGAGAGCATTGCAGTCGCTGCGATAGCAATACCATATAAGCCTGATAATTCAAATGCTGCCCAGATACCAAAACAAATAACCAATAGTGGCGCTGTCGTTGAGCGCATTGAAAGCGCGAGACCAGCAATGACATTCGTTCCATGTCCAGTAGTAGAAGCTTTAGCCAGCTTTTTTACAGGACTAAATGAGGTTGAGGTGTAATAGTCAGTGATGACCACCAATAATGCAGTTACCAGAAGACCAATTAAGGCGCTATAGTAAATAGACAAAGCACTATAGGTAGTTCCATCGGAAGAGGTCAAGTCACTCATCATCCAATAGGTAACTGGAATAAATGCAATTGCGGCTAAAACGGCTGAAACAATTAGGCCTTTATACAAGCCCTTCATAACATTTTTGTCACTGCCTACTTTGACAAAGAAAGTTCCAACGATCGAAGCAAGAATTGAGGCTGCGCCTAAAACCAAAGGGTATATCAATGCATTGCTACCAACACCAAAAGTCAGTGCGCCTAACATCATAGTAGCAACAATAGTGACGGCATAGGTTTCAAATAAGTCTGCGGCCATACCTGCACAGTCACCGACGTTATCACCAACATTATCAGCAATGGTTGCTGGGTTACGGGGGTCGTCTTCAGGAATTCCAACCTCAACTTTACCGACAAGATCAGCACCGACATCAGCACCTTTGGTGAATATGCCTCCACCTAAACGTGCAAAGATTGAAATGAGTGAACCACCAAAGGCAAGACCAACCAAAGGAGCGAGGCTCAACGTGTTACCTGCTGGCGTTGAAATGCCGAGGATATAGAGGAAAGCAGTGACACCAAATAAACCTAAACCTACCACCAGCATGCCGGTTATTGCCCCACCACGAAAGGCAACTTGCATCGCAGGATTTAGGCCTTCTTTGGCTGCTTCAGCAGTACGCACATTGGCCCTCACAGAAACATACATGCCGATAAAACCAGCGAGACTGGATAGGACTGCGCCTATAGCAAAGCCAAATGCAGTCATACCATCCAGAACGAATGCAAGAACCACGACGAGGGCAGCACCTACATAAGCGATAGCGCTGTATTGTCGTTTAAAGTAGGCAGAAGACCCCTCCTGAATGGCTGAGGCTATCTTGACCATCTTTTCATTCCCCTCGGGCTTGCTGAGCACCCAACGTATCGAATAAAACCCATAAGCAAGTGCTGCAAAAGAGCACAAGATTGCAATTAAAATTCCAGCTGGCATATTTTTCTCCAATTTAAATTAATGTTACACATGATTTCCCTAAAATTGATGTGGTAATTTTCCAAGTTACGGAGACTGCACCATTTCAATCAAGACGACAAGTATAAAATTGTATAAATTTAACCCATACAAGTGAAGCCGCAGTAGAACTTTTAATAAAGCGCAAGTTTTTAAGCTTTTAGCATGCAAATTATGAGTTTTTTGTATAGAATCTAATGTCACTCTGATCCCTCAAGAGTAACTTTCTGTTACATTCAGAGCTAATTTAACGCTAAGGAGAAATATAAAATGCCAGAATTATTTTGTGCTGACTGGATGAGCGCCCTAAAAGATGAATGGAATAACGAGCCTGATATTAAAGATAAGCTTGCTGAAATTGGGTTTTCTTCTGTTATAACCTATGGTTTTAAAGATGATGGTGAGCCACGTTCAGTTTTTGTTGTAGAAAATGGTGAATGCATTCGTGCAGGAGATTATGATGGCGAGACGGCTGACTGGGATATGCGTGCCGCTCCGAAAGATTGGTTAAAGTGGTCAAACAAAGGGATTGGTATGGCAGGTCTTGGAATGGCATATGCGAGTGGCAAATTGAAGTTTAAGACTGGCGATTACAGCGCTATTATGAAAAATCCAAAAATGGCCGGTCCATTTATAAAATTTTTCGGCCTGATGAAAAATATTGATACCAGTATATAATTTTTCGCTAGATAGTTTGTGAAAATAACAAATTAAACATTTCTTGATTGCCTATTCTAGATCCATCTAGGGATAAAGGTTATTGTATAAAATTGGAGAAGTAGAATGGGATTTATTAGAAATATACTAGCTATTATTGGCTTAGTAGCCTTAATCGCTGGTGGTTATGCTTATAGTAAGTTTAGCGGTGAAATGGCTGCTCTAAATAAGCTTGATCCTGAGGCAAAACCTCTCTACATGAACATGTGGAAAAAACTTAAAGAAACTGGCAACTCTGCTGATGCGACGGTTTGGAAAAAGCAATTAAGTGATGGAGTTAGTCCTGAAGATGCCGCAGAAGCGATGAGTTCAGTAGCAACTGAATTGAATATCAAGGCAGTTGGTATTCTGCCTTTATCCAAAGAAGTTGAAGCAAAAACAGGTAAAAAGCAGCGATTACTGACGATCTATCAGTATTGTAATCCATTAACTGCAGTAAAAATGGTTGAGTATTCAGATGCTTTTTCAGCCTATTTGCCATGTCGCATAGCAATGATAGAAGATAAGCAAGGCAAGGTGTGGTTATACTCACTTGATATGGATTTGATGATCCATGGAGGTAAGACTTTACCTGATGATTTATTAAAAGAAGCCAACTCTGTAAAAAATGTAATGCTTAAACTAATGGAAGCTGGAGCAACTGGCGAATTTTAAAACTATCAGTTCTAAAGGTAAAAGCGTAGTTAGAAGCAAGGCTTAATCCTTGCTTCTAACAATAATAAACCTGCTTAATATTGATAAAAAATAATTTCAGCTAAATACCAAATAAAAAACCCAGTAGCTAACTCCATGATATATATCTTTTATTGGTTGAAACCGGTCGGCAGTTCCTAAAGTAAAAGTCTCTGATGCCAGGGTTAGTGCAATGAAGCTCAGTAGTACTGAAAACCTCGGATTTTGATCTGCCAGCACTAATGCTAGTATGATTAGAGGGTTTGCATACCAGGCAAACTGAAAAATACTAACCCAATCCACCCCGTGATAAAAACCTAGTAGCCAAGAACATCTTCAACAGATGCATAAAAACACGTGAAAAATAAAGATATCATAAAACAGCAAATTCCAGCTGATAATCATAGCGTGATGAAAACTTATCTGTTCTTGAGTGAAGTAGAGGTATTTGCACTCAGTATTTGTTTGTAAATCATTTGGCTAAATTAAACCGAGGAACCTTTTAACACAATAATTAAAATCTATATGAATGTTTTAAGGTGAGAAGGGCTCGTTTTGTATACAGTTGCAGTATTTTAAGCTTACCTTTTGTCTGCTTGTTTTTGTTTAGATTGAAATAATAATTTATAGTGGGCTTATATAAAAATAAGAAAAACTATTAGCTTTATGCACCAATTCATTACGCAATCTATAAGTCGGTTGGTTATGGGCAGCTTCGTTTTCGTGCTGTTACTACCATTAGGCTTTATTATTTCTAGCTTGAGCCAGCACTCATGGGATAACGCTCAGAAAGAAATGCAAGATAAGCATCTATTGATTGCTAAAAGTTTAGAAGAGCCAGTCAGTTTATATTTTTCGTCTTACCAAGATTCATTAAAGACATTTGTTGATTCTTCCAATCTCTCTACAAAAAACGATGATGGGATTAAAATACTCGCAGATAGGTTTGTGAATTCACTTGAAAATATCGTTAGTGTCTCTTTCTTGTCGATTGAGGATGGTTCTTCTGTAATCTCAATCAATGATCAATATAAAATCACAGCCAACGATAGTTTAGACTCACTTAGTTATCATGATACAGAAAATAAATATAGAAAATATGACGTGGTTAATTCGATTTCATCGATAATCAGAAGCCCTGTTTCTAAAAATCCCGTAGTGTTAATAAAACACCATATTATTGGTAAAGATTTGAATAAAAAAGGCACTTTGTTTGTCGAGTTAGACCTCGCTCCGATACGAGAGATGTGTTCAAAAGTTAGTTTTGGAGAGCAAGGTCACTGCATCATTGTTGATCAACTTGGTCATGTTGCTGCACATCCAATAAAGGAACTTGAGAATGAAATTCATGATCTTTCTCCAATAGGCATACTGGATAAAATGAGGGTAATGGGGAGTGGTCTTTGGAATTTTAATTCTACATCTAAGAAAGAGGATATGATTGCCGGTTTTACTACTATTGAAAAATTAGGTTGGGGGATCATGGTTTCGCAGCCCATGTCAGAATTGGAATCGCCATTTAAAGAAGTAATCAATACGGTTATTATGTGGTTGGTTGTAGGTATTATTATTTCCTTGCTAGTAGCTTATATTTTAACGCAGCAGATTACCAAACCTTTGAATTCTTTGGTCACTAAATCTAAAGAAATTGGTATTCGCCCGGATACATATAATTTGGGTAAAATTCCCAAAAATAGCCCAGATGAAATATCTGAACTTTGGAAAACTCTATCTGCACTCGTAAATCGTCTGCATAAATCTAACAAAGAAGTTCGAAAACTTAACTATTCATTGAATAGAGATATTGAGAAGGCAACGGCTAAACTTAGGGCAACCAATAGACATCTTTATAAAATGAGTAGTAATGATCATTTGACTAAGATTGCGAATAGACGTTATTTTGAAGAGACGGTGAATAAGATTCTGGCTAGAAATAGTTCAGAAAATGTTGGCGTGATAGTTATTGATGTTGACAAATTCAAGTTTATAAACGATGAATATGGTCATGAAGCTGGTGACTTGGCATTAATACACATCGCAAATATGATGAAAGAAAGCACCCGTAAAAATGATATTCCTGCGCGTTTAGGTGGAGATGAGTTCGTAATTTACATAAATAACTGTTCTGATGAAGTGTTGCTACAAGTTGCAGAGAACCTCCGTAAGAAGGTTGAGACTACGCCAATAGATTGGGAAGGCCATTCCATTCCTCTTTCACTGTCGGTAGGTACAGTAAACTGCCCTGCACAAAAAGCTGACTCGCTTGATCAATTATTAAAGTTTGCTGACGTGGCGATGTATGAATCTAAAGAGGCAGGGCGAAACCATGTTTCTTCATACTCTTTTGAACGCTCTCACGTTGTCAGTGAAAAAGTAGAAGTAATTGAGGAAGAAATTAAATCAGAAGTTGTTAATGTGGAGGAAGTATCTGAGTTGGAGTTGCTTCTGGATGAGTTGCCTCATGAGCCCGATGATCTGACTGAAGAGATCTTAGCTGAAAAAGAGGTGCCAAAACCCGAAAATGTTCCTAATTTCTGGATAACTGCGAAATAGATAACTTTTCTATTAAACCGTGTTAATTTTAAATAAATAGATAAAAAGACACCTCCCACGTTTAAGTGATTTGTCATTTTTTTAAAAAATGACTAAAAGAACTTATGTAGATCTCGCCCGTTTTTAAAACATTCGCCCTTGCGTGTCAGCTTTTAAACAACAAAACTGTTACTTTCGCTTCGCTTCGGCTGGGTATTTTTTGAGTATTATCGTCTTAATTAACTAATGCGCTTCATCCCAATTAATGCCAATACCCGTATCTACAATCAACGGCACATTTAAATCAGCCGCATTGACCATTCGCTCTACAATTATTTTTTTCACAGCTTCAAGTTCATCTTCTGCAACTTCAAATACCAACTCATCATGTACTTGCATGATCATTCTGGTTTTTGTTTCCTTGTAACGTAACCAGTCACTTACGGCGATCATTGCTATTTTAATAATATCTGCTGCAGTGCCTTGCATTGGTGCATTGATCGCGGTGCGTTCTGCATACTGACGTTGCATGGCATTTTTGGCGTTGATATCAGGAAGGTATAAACGGCGGCCAAATAGTGTTTCCACATAACCCATTTCTTTGGCTTTTTCGCGGGTATCTTCCATATAGTGTTTAACCCCGGGATAGCGCTGAAAATACTTGGTCACATATTCAGCAGCTTCGGTGCGTGATACTTTAAGTTGCTTCGCTAAGCCAAAGGCAGACATGCCGTAAATTAAACCAAAATTTACTGCCTTCGCAGCACGCCGCTGCTCAGTTTCAACTTTCTTTAAAGGTATTTCAAATATTTCTGCGGCTGTCGCCCGATGAATGTCTTTACCTTTTGAGAAGGCTTCGAGCAAGCCTTCATCCGCTGATAAATGAGCCATAATGCGTAGCTCTATCTGTGAATAATCCGCTGCAAGGATCTTATAGCCTTTAGGCGCGATAAATGACTGGCGGATACGTCTTCCCTCTGCATTTCTCACCGGAATATTCTGCAGGTTTGGATTGCTAGACGATAATCGCCCTGTTGCTGCGACAGCCTGGTGGTATGAGGTATGAACCCGACCCGTTGTCGGATTTATTTCAAGCGGAAGTTTATCGGTATAGGTAGACTTTAGTTTGCTGAGTCCGCGATGTTCTAGTAACCAGCGAGGCACATCATGTTCTTCGGCAAGTTCTTGCAATACGTCTTCCGCTGTAGAAGGTTGTCCCTTTGGTGTTTTACGAATTACAGGCAGGTTTAATTTGTCTTTGTTAAAGAATATTTCCTGAATCTGCTTGGGTGAACCAAGATTAAATTCACCACCGGATGCCTGGTATATGTCTTGTTCAAGCTCATTCATGCGCGTAGCAAGTTCGGTACTTTGTTTAGCTAGCATTTCGGCATCTACTAACACTCCATTGCGCTCTATATCAGAAAGCACTTTGAGCAAGGGTATCTCAATTTCACGGTATAGTTGTTCTTGTGCTTTACGCGGCTTTAACTGAGGCCAGAAGAAATTATGCAAACGCAAAGTCATGTCTGCATCTTCGGCAGCATAGAATGCAGCACCACGGGCAGTTACTTCACCGTTATCTGAAATCGTGTCTTTGAGTTCGATCTGGTTAAAGGTTAGTTGATTTTTACCTTTACCAGCAACATCCTCAAACTTAACATTGGTATGATGTAGGTGCTTTTGGCAGAGTGTATCCATATCATGACGGTTCGAAACTGAATCCAGAACATAGGATTCCAACATCGTGTCATGTCTGATACCTTTTAACTCAATGCCGTGATTTAGCAACACAGAGCGGTCATATTTCAAATTTTGGCCAACTTTAAGCGCTGTTGGCGCTTCCAATAGTGGTTTTAGTTTGTCCAAGGTTTTTTCAAAATCAAGTTGCCTGGGTGTACTAATATAATCATGAGCCAGGGGCAAATAAGCCGCTGTTCCAGCTTTGGTGCAAAACGACATTCCGACGATCTTGGCGTCTATATAGGCAAGACTGGTTGTTTCAGTATCAAAAGCAAATAGTTTTGATGCTTTCAGTAAAGTTATCCATTCTTCCAAATGTTCTTCTGTCAGGACAGTTTGGTAATCAAGTTCATTGATCTCTTCGATTTTGGGTAAAGGGGTCTCAACGTCAGCATTATTACTATCATTTTGAGCTGTGGTACTGCTTAAATTAATAGGTGTATCAGAACTTGATTGCAGGTTGGATAAGCGCGTACGGAAGCCATATTTTTGATAAAGCTCTGCAAGCAATTGTTTGTTTTCCTTATTGAAGCTTAAATATTCAGGGGAAACATCGAGCTCAAGATCGCACTTTATCGTCACAAGCTCATAAGACAGGGGTAGAAATGCTAAAGATTCACGTAGGTTCTCGCCGATCTTGCCTCCAAATTTATCGGCGTTTTGCATAATGGTTTCCAGAGAGCCATATTCAGACAGCCATTTAACAGCTGTCTTCGGTCCAACTTTCGGCACCCCGGGAATGTTATCTACTTTGTCGCCCATCAATGCCAAATAGTCACGAATACGCTCAGGTGGAACGCCATATTTATCAATAACACCCTGCCTGTCATCGAAACTGTTTGACATGGTATTGATCAAGCTGATTTGATCATCCACCAGCTGCGCCATGTCTTTGTCACCAGTTGAGATAATTACATCGCCATCATAAAGCTTTGACATGGTGCCGATGACATCATCCGCTTCTACTCCAGGCATCACAATCATTGGATAGCCTTGCGCTTCAATAATCTGGTGTAGCGGTTCTATCTGGTCACGAAGCTCATCAGGCATTGGTGGGCGTGTTGCCTTGTAATCAGGAAACATATCATTACGAAAGGTTTTACCTTTGGCATCAAATATTACCGCCATATGATCCGGGTTGTAGTCTTTTCTTAATTTATCCAGCATGTTCAGTACGCCATGAATAGCATTCGTTTGCATGCCGTCTGGACTGGTTAGTGATGCAGGCAAGGCATAAAAGGCGCGGAATAAATAGGACGATCCGTCGACTAGAACAAGGGGTCTACTGGTATTTTTATCGGGCATATAATTTCATTACTGTATTGATGCTTTTCGGGTGATGTTTGCGGATCTGTTTTGATATACTGCTGTAATCACACTTTTGTTGAGTATAAGACATGTCAACTGATACGGCACCCATCATTCCTAAATTTAAAACCCCGGTCACGGCACAAATTGAATCTTTGCGTCCGCATTATTCTGCAACTGAGAAAGAAGCGGTTAAAAATGAAATCAAAAAATTACTAAAAGAACAGGATGCAGTTCTGGTCGCTCACTATTATGTGGATCAGGATTTGCAGGAATTGGCTGAAGAAACCGGTGGGTATGTATCAGATTCATTGGATATGGCAAAGTTTGGAAACGAGCACCCTGCAAAGACATTAATTGTTGCTGGTGTTAGGTTCATGGGTGAAACAGCTAAAATCCTTAATCCGGAAAAGCGGGTTCTGATGCCAACCTTAGAAGCAGAATGTTCTTTGGATTTGAGTTGCCCCATCGAAGAATTTGCCCCATTTTGCGATGCACACCCTGACCATACGGTAGTAGTTTATGCTAATACCAGTGCCGAGGTTAAGGCTCGTGCGGATTATGTAGTAACTTCAGGTATCGCATTGGACTTGGTCAGTTGGCTAGGGAAACAGGGTAAGAAAGTACTTTGGGCGCCAGATAAGCACTTGGGCAACTATATACGGAAGGTGTCGGGTGTTGATATGTTGTGCTGGCAAGGTGCTTGTATCGTGCATGACGAGTTTAAAACCCGCTCACTGGGTAAATTGATCGAGAAATACCCTGACGCAGGTGTTCTGGTACATCCTGAATCTCCTGCAGAAATCATTGCAATGGCGGATGTGGTGGGATCAACCACTCAAATTATAAATGCGGCAAAAGAGTTGCCTCATAAGAAATTCATTGTGGCGACGGATAAAGGCATTTTCTATAAAATGCAACAGCAGGCGCCGGGTAAAGAATTTATTCCAGCACCTACACATGGCGAAGGTGCTAACTGTACAAGTTGTGCACATTGTCCATGGATGGCTATGAATGGCTTACATAACTTGCTGGAAGTGCTCAAAAATGGAAATAACGAGATTTTTGTTGAAGAAAGTGTTCGAGTAGAAGCTTTAAAATCAACACAGCGCATGCTGGATTTCGCTAGAGACCTATCCATGAGTAAGATTTCAGCATAATTCTCTTTAGTTCTTAACAGGCGAAGGTTTTATCATTTAATCTCTTTGACCTGTTATTACTAGTATTAAAAGACACCCCCCACCTTTTAGGCGGTTTTTAAGTATATTTTGGTGATTGTGAATAACTCTATCCCTACATCCATCGCGCTTGTCGGAGATTTATTGAAAACCGAACTCAATTGGCGTTAAATAGTACCTAATGCATAGGGCGACAAGCTCTATTAAATATAAAAATTATAAGGTCATTGTCATGTATTTAATCGGTTCTTTACTGTTTGGGTTAATCGTCACACTTTTATTAGTTAGCAAAATCGCAACCATGTTACTTGCAAAGAAGCCGGGTATCGAGCGTATATTTTTAGCTTCGATCGTCGGCGTAATCGCAGCTGTTGCCACACTTATTCCTCTAAATTTATTCGTGACGGGTATTGACCCAAAGATAATGTTAATCCTGACAGTGGTCATCGTATTTTTAGTATCAAGTATGGCTTTCAAATATATCAATGTTATGAGTTGGGGCGGTGCAATCACTACTAATATTGCTAATATTGTTTTAAGCCTTATCGCTGCCACTGCATCAGTTGTTTTAACTGGCGGCTCTATTGACGAAACAATAAAATCAGTCACTGGTGTTGCTAAGGAAAATATTAACATGGTTGAAAACGTTGCACCTGGAAATTTAGATACGGAGCTAGTAAGTGATAGGCAAGTTAATACTGACATGAAACAGCCTTCAAATGAGATGCAAAATAGTGAAGAAGTTGCATTTGATGATAGCGACCTAGAGCCAACTTATAAGGAAGTGGATTTATTACCAGCAGGTGCCATCAAAGAGCTGAAAGCAAAAGAAAGACGGGTTTATGTAGAACCTAAGTATCATGTGATTAGCATCAACAATATACGTTCGGCAATTGGTAAAAATATTCGTATCTTGAATAGTAATGGTAATAGCATTACTGGAGCATTGAAGAATATAAGCGGTAATGATGCTGTTGTGGAACAACGTTTAAATAGCGGTCTTGCAATAACTCCAATTTCATTTGCCAGAATACGAAAACTTGAAGTTTATCGATAAGCAGCAATAAGTTAGAACAAAAAGCCCAGTATTATCGCCGGGTTTTTTTGTTATTTAGACTTAAGTTGTTTGGGCTTCCTTATGAATTTTCAATAAGGTATTCATCGCAGCAGCAGCAATATCGCTACTACCATGATTTCCGAGCAAGGTAATACAGGGGACACCTAACTCCTCATAATGTTTCCACAGGAATTCCTTTGACTCACTTGCTCCCGTATATCCAGCTGGTGTGGCAATGATCAATTTAGGTTTCTTATGACTTTCTTCGTCTTTGATTTCTTCTAAAAGCTCAAGTAAGCGAAATAATGCCGTCGGTTCTTTTCCTATGACAATGAAGCTATTCGATAGGTAGGGTTTCCACAGATCAACTGCTTCCATGCTTCGAGTATGTTTATTGGATTTGGCCTGTGAGATAACACTGGCTTTATTGATCAGGCAAATCGGCTCATCGGTTAAATATTTCTGCTTTAATGCACAAGCCACATTTTCGGTATCACAGAGTAAATCAAAATCTTCATTTAGCGCCTCCAGGGCAATACCAATTGCACCGTCACTAAACCGGAGTTGGTCTAGCAATGATAAATCACCAGCAGCGCTGATCATTTGTATTGCGATTTGTTTTTCTGTAGTGTCTAAGTGTTCTAAATTGGAATTTTCCTGGATAGCCCGAATTGAAAGCTCTTGAATTTTTTTTGGATCTTTATCGTACTTTATCATGAAACAGACATCGTTAACTTTCATTAACTGTCCTAAAAAACAATGCTGCCTATTATAGAAGAAATAAATAAATAAAGAGAAGAATATGAAAATATATTTGAGCTAATTAATAGCACTAGAAGATTCTCTTCGTTAAAATGCTCAAAACCTCACTGTTAGAATTAATTATGGCTAAACCTTTATTCGAAACAAATTTAAAGCACCTTCCTTTAATCACTCGCGGCAAGGTTCGTGATATCTATGATGTAGATGACAAGCATATGCTAATAGTCACGACAGATAGATTGTCGGCATTTGATGTCGTTTTACCGGATCCCATTCCGTATAAGGGTATTGTACTAACACAAGTTTCTAATTTTTGGTTTAAAAAGCTTGCTCATATAGTGCCGAATCACTTTGGTGAGCTAACTTTGAGTGATCTGAAGCTGACTAAAGATGAACGGGTAATGCTTGAGGGGCGCAGCGTAATTGTTAAAAAAATGAAACCTTTACCCGTAGAAGCAATCGTGCGTGGTTATATTATCGGTTCTGGCTGGAAGGATTACCAGGAAAGCGGGCAGATTTGTGGAATTGAGTTACCGGTAGGTTTGCAACAAGCAGAGAAACTTCCGGAGGTATTGTTTACACCCTCTACCAAGGCAGAGGTTGGCGGCCATGATATAAATATTACTTTTAAAAAAATGCATGCAATGATTGGTGGCTTTCTTGCCGATGAAGTTAAACGGATTAGTTTACAGTTGTATCACGAGGCCTCTGAGTTCGCGTTGAGCAAGGGAATTATTATCGCGGATACAAAATTTGAGTTTGGCCTAGATGAAAATGGACGACTAGTGTTGATAGATGAAATCCTTTCGCCAGATTCATCACGATTCTGGCCGGCTGATCAGTATAAAATAGGTACTAGTCCGCCTTCTTTCGACAAGCAATTCATCCGGGATTACCTGGAAACCCTGGATTGGGATAAAACACCGCCTGGCCCACACTTACCTGATGAGGTATTGGCAAAGAGCGCCGAAAAATATCAAGAAGTGGAGAAACTGTTGCTTGGTAATTAGGAATGACACTAAAAATTCGTACTTAGTCTTAGATCTGAGTAAAATGTAGTAGTATGTCACTCTAAATTAATGGGTCTATTCAATGAGCGCAGTATTACAAACCAAACCTAAACTACCAGGATTAATTAGCATATTATTGGTTATAGCATTAGGCATATCCTTAGCTAAACTCATGTGGTTAGTTGTAGCACCCGCACCAACAATCACAGCCGGAATCCAAACTCAAGATGTAGCAGTTGTTAGCCAAAAACAACAAACCAATTACGGAAAGTTAATTGCTGACCAACACATATTTGGTGCTGTTAAAAAGAATGCGGTAGTTATAGATAGTAAGCCAAGACAATTGGCGAAGGTGGTTGTCGCACCAACTAAGTTAAAATTAAAATTGCACGGCATCGTCGCTTATAAATCAAAACCGGGGTATGCCTTAATTTCTTCAAATAATGGCCCGCAAAAAGTTTATGGAAGAGGTGAACCTATCCAGGAAGGAGTAACAGTTAGCAAAATACTGCCTGACAAAGTAATGCTGGATAATCGCGGTAAAACCGAGGAGTTACTACTGCCTGTTGATAAAAATAATGCAAAAGCTAAACCAAATAGAAGAGGGAGTTCAACTTCCGGTAGCAATACGAGTTTGTCTGGAGCCCAGGCACAGAAAGCGGTAAGAAGACCAGCTCCATCAACTGACAATGCAGATAATGGTGCGCCTGACTTGGCTTCCTTTAGAGAAGAAGTCATTTCAGACCCAAGTAAATTGATGGAAATTGTTAGGGTAGCCTCCGCTATTGTAGATGGTAAGTTCATTGGTTTTCGTATCCAGCCCGGTAGTAAAAGAAAGTTATTTAGGCAACTCAACTTTCGTCCAAATGATGTTATTACCGAGGTAAATGGCATAGTATTGGATGATGCTAGTAAAGGCGCAATGGTGTTAGGTGAACTTGCTCAAGCCGCTGATATTACGGTTAAAGTTAAACGCGGTGATCAGGAATTGTTTATTGAGCATTCGTTCTAAACTATTTCGTCTCAAACCGTCTAAATAATTTATTAATGTTAAGCAGAATTATATTTTCATCTCTGCTTATACTGTTTTTAAGCGCATGCAGTAAAAAAGATAATGAAAGTAAATTAAAAATAGAGCTCCAGGGTCAGACCATGGGGACTCAATATCATATATCAGTAATTTCTCCTCCTCGTTTAGCCCTTGATAAAAAAAAGCTAAAGAATAATATTGAGCATATTTTGGGAGAAATTAGTCAACAGATGTCAACTTATATTGTTGATTCTCAAATTAGTAAATTCAATCAGACTAAAGAAATGGCTTGGTTTCCAGTATCGGAAGACTTTATCAAGCTGGTAAAAGCTGCTCAAGAAGTTAGTATAATGACTGAGGGTTCTTTTGATATTAGCATTTCTCCCTTGGTGGATTTATGGGGTTTTGGACCAGAGATTAAAGACAAGACTCCAAATGCACAGATACTTCAAGATGTTAAACAAGGTGTTGGTTTTGAGCTGCTAGATTTTCAGGAAGACCCACCAGCGTTAAAGAAGCGGCATGAACGCTTACATATCGATTTGTCTGCAATTGCCAAGGGTTTCGCCGTTGATAAAATAAGCCAGTATCTGACCCAGCAAGATTTGGTAAATCACCTTGTGGAAATTGGTGGCGAGATTCGCGCGCAGGGAACCAAACAGGCTGGCGAAAAGTGGCGAGTGGCTGTCGAAACGCCAGATTTTGATAAAAAAACTGCTAGTAAAGTTCTAGAAATAACTAATAGGGCGATTGCTACATCTGGTGATTATAGAAATTTTTATATAGAAAATGATAAAAGACTTTCACATATTATCAATCCTAAAACTGGCAAGCCAATAAAACATAAACTTGCATCAGTCACAGTTCTTCATAACTCTGCGATGCTTGCAGATGCTTTTGCTACTGCATTGATGGTAATGGGTGAGGATCGTGGCAAGCGCTTTGTAGAAGAGCAAAATTTAAGTGTATATATGATTATTCGTGAGCAAGACGATTATTATTCAGTTTGGGACAGACTGGATTGAATGAATTTGTTAAGAGCTTCCCTGGCCGAGGGTTAGCGAGACAGCAGCTTATGCCGGCCCTTTACGGGCGAGGTTGTAAAGCCGAGTAAAAGTAGGGGGGTGTGAATTCAACTAGTAAGTGCAATTTTCAATAAACCGTAAAGAAAGTGGGTAAGTCGCAGTAAGCTATCTACTTTCCAAACGCCAATTTGAGAATGCCAATGAATTACAAACAACTTACCCAGGCAGAACGTTATCAGATATACCAAATGAATCAAATGGGCATGCTTCAAAAAGACATGGCTTTGATTGTTAATGTCTCAGCCTCTACAATCTGTAGAGAACTCAAACGCAATACGGGTAAGCATGGGTATTACCTGAAAAGTGCGCATCAACGAACACTTCAGCGCCGACGCTTAGGCAAGTCCAAGCCTCGTCTTACACAAGAAAATTGGAAGCTCATAGAACGTTGCCTAAGACAAGAGTACAGCCCTGAACAGATCAGTATTAGGCTTAAGTACAAGAAGCAGTTCAGCGTTAGCCCTGAGTGGATTTATCAGTATGTGTACGAAGATAAACAACAGGGAGGAACCTTGCACACTTATTTACGCTGTAAGAAGAAAAGCCGTAAAAAGTACGGCGGTAGCCGTAAAATCAATAATATACGTGATCGCGTGAGTATTGATCAGCGCCCTAAGATTGTTGATAGTCGCAGGCGCTATGGTGATTGGGAGGTGGATACGGTCATCGGTAGACAAGGTGGGTGTGTCTTGGTGACCTTAGTTGAACGTAAGTCAAAGTTAAGTTTAATGGCACTGTCGATCAACAAAAAAGCCCATGAGGTAAAAGACACAATTATCATGTTATTATCCTCATTCTCAAGTTATGTGCACACCTTAACCTATGACAACGGGCCTGAGTTCGCCCAACATAAAGCAGTTGATAAGGCACTTAACAGCCAGGGGTACTTTGCTCACCCTTATTGTTCAGGAGAGCGAGGATTAAGTGAAAATACCAATGGATTAATCAGACAGTACCTACCTAAGAGAATGAGCTTTGATAAAGTCTCTGTGCAGAAAATCAAAAAGATTATGGATAGATTAAATAACAGACCTAGAAAAGCACTTAACGGAAGAACACCTAATGAGGTATTCTTCTCTGGGAAACGAATTGCACTTACGACTTGAATTCACAGGGTGTCTTTTTCGATATTAATAGGCATAAAAAAGGATGCATAAAGCATCCTTTTTTTTATGCCTATGCTAGTCAGTAGTATCAAGCAATTTTCTGATCTAACTCGCCGTTCGTATAACGCTGAAACATAACTTCCATAGATATTGGCTTGATCTTGGATGCATTTCCCGCACAACCAAATGCTTCATAACGCGCTTTACAGATCTCTTTCATAGCATTTGTGGATTCTTTCAGGAATTTCCGTGGATCGAAATTAGATGGGTTATCAGCAAGGAATTTACGTACAGAACCCGTAGATGCCATACGAAGGTCAGTATCGATATTTACTTTAGCAACACCATTTTTAATACCTTCAACGATTTCTTCAACTGGAACACCGTAAGTCTGACCCATATCGCCACCGTAGTTATTAATGATTTCTAACCAGTCCTGTGGAACTGATGATGAACCATGCATAACAAGATGAGTATTTGGTAGACGCGTGTGAATTTCTTTGATGCGATCAATACGTAAAATGTCGCCTGTTGGCTCTTTCGTGAATTTGTAAGCACCGTGCGAAGTACCAATCGCAATTGCGAGTGCATCAACGTTAGTCGCTTTAACAAAATCTGCTGCTTCTTCAACTGAAGTTAACAACATATCCATGTCTAGTTTGCCTTCTGCTCCGTGACCGTCTTCTTCACCCATCTCGCCAGTTTCTAGCGAACCAAGGCAGCCTAGCTCGCCTTCTACAGATACACCTCCGGCATGCGCCATTTTTACAACTTCTGCAGTTACGGCAACGTTGTATTCAAAAGATGCAGGTGTTTTCATATCAGCCATCAGGGAACCGTCCATCATAACTGATGTGAATCCTGACTGGATTGAACGCAAGCACACTGCTGGTTCAGAACCGTGATCCTGATGCATAACCACGGGAATATGTGGATACATTTCAGTAGCAGCGGTGATTAGATGACGCAAGAAAGGCTCGCCTGCATAAGAGCGTGCACCGGCAGAACCCTGCATGATTACTGGAGAGTTAGTCTCATCAGCAGCTTGCATGATGGCGTGAACTTGCTCCATGTTGTTTACGTTAAATGCTGGCATACCATAGCCGTTTTCTGCTGCGTGATCTAGCAGTTGTCTCATTGAAATTAGGGCCATTTGGGACCTCCTTTATTTATTAAAAGTCTATTTAAAATATAATCTAGTTAGCATCGGTGTTTTAGCTAACTGCGCTAAAAATTCTGTGCAAATAATAGAGTTTGAGTACAAGCCCTCCTCGACTTGCATAGTTTACATTTAATGGTATTAACCTTTTTGATGTTCTCCAACTCTAATAATCTTCATCTGATTGGTACCGCCTTCTGTATCAGAGCCCATCAAATCACCTTTGGTGACAATAACAAGATCGCCGTCACTGACAATACTATCTTCAATCAAATGTTCTACTACGATACGATTGGCTTCACGAGGGTCGGTTAATTTATCATGAATCCATACCGGATATACACCACGGTACATACAAACCTTGCGACAAGTCTTTTTATGGGTCGTCATCGCATAAATGGGAATGCCTGAACTGATTCGCGACATCCATAAAGCGGTGGAGCCAGACTCAGTTAATGCGCCAATACCTTTGACGCCCATGTGATTCGCAGCGTACATGGTTGACATCGCAATGCCTTCATCAATGCGTTGAAATCGCTTTCCGATGCGATGTTTGGATTTTTTTGATCCTGCAGATTTTTCAGCTTCCTCGCAAATATCAGACATTGCGGCAACAACTTTAGCTGGGTGCTTACCCACTGCCGTTTCGCCTGATAGCATTACCGCATCAGTACCATCCATAACCGCATTTGCAACATCGAACACTTCTGCGCGGGTTGGAATGGTATTCTCAATCATGGTTTCCATCATCTGTGTTGCAGTAATAACGGCACGATTGAGCTGTCTGGCGCGTTTAATCAACATCTTTTGCATCAAGGGTAGATTGGCGTCACCAATTTCTACGCCAAGATCACCTCGTGCTACCATAATCACGTCAGATGCCCTGATAATATCATCAAGAGCAGGTTGCTCAACGGCCTCTGCTCGCTCGATTTTGGATACTATTGCAGCATCACCACCAGCATCATGCAACAAAGTTCGGGCATATTCTAGATCTGCAGCGCTTCTTGGAAATGAAATAGCTAAAAAATCGACGCGAATTTTTGCAGCAGTAATGATATCTTGTTTGTCTTTCTCGGTCAGCGCTTCAGCGGAGATACCACCACCACGCTTATTGATGCCTTTATTGTTCGACAGTGCACCACCAACTATTACTTCGGTGAATATCTTATCACCCTGGACATCAGTGACTTGTAAGACGATCCTGCCATCATCTAGCATTAAATCGTCACCTTTATACACATCGCGAGGTAACTCTTTATAAGCAATACCAACGCGTTCCTGAGTACCAGAGTTTTTATCCAGAGCAGCGTCAAGAATAAAAGTATCGCCGTCATTCAGGATAACTTTTCCATCTTTGAAACGATCTATACGAATTTTCGGACCTTGCAAGTCACCAAGGATTCCAACAATTTTTCCCAATTTGTTAGCGGCATCGCGAACCATTTTCGCACGCTGGATATGATCTTCAACCTCGCCGTGCGAAAAGTTCATGCGCACAACATCCACACCTGCTTTAATCAATTTTTCAATAGATTTGGGAGTATCCGTCGCTGGGCCCATCGTTGCAATTATTTTGGTTCTTCTCATAATCCTTAACAAGTAGTTCCTATGTGTGTAAAAAGCTTAAGTCTAACGTTACCTTATTACAGCGGCATTATCCTTTGGCGCGCTCTTCTAACATCACAACTACAGGCAGTTTTTTACCTTCGAGGAATTCCAGGAATGAGCCACCGCCAGTAGAGATATAAGAAACCTGATCTGCAATACCGTACTTGTCAACAGCAGCTAAGGTATCGCCACCACCTGCTACAGAGAACCCTTTTGATTCTGCAATCGCCATCGCGATGGTTTTGGTGCCTTCTCCAAACTGGTCAAACTCAAATACTCCAACAGGGCCATTCCAGACAATTGTACCTGCATTTCTTATAACTTCCGCGAGCTCTGCCGCTGATTTGGGGCCGATATCAAAAATCATATCGTCATCAGCAACATCACTCACGTCTTTAGTAGTTGCAACTGCAGTTTCAGAAAACTCTTTGCCGCAGACTACGTCTACAGGTACTGGAATATCACCACCATTGGCTTGCGCGGCGGCTTTTAATTCTCTTGCTGTTTCGACTAGATCTTCTTCATAAAGTGATTTGCCCACATTGTGGCCTTCAGCTGCAATGAAAGTATTGGCGATTCCACCACCAACTATTAATTGGTCAACAATTTTTGATAGCGACTCAAGAACTGTTAATTTGGTAGAAACTTTTGACCCGCCAACCAGTGCAACCATTGGACGTGCCGGATTATCCAATGCTTTACCTAACGCCTCTAACTCACCTGCTAACAGTGGGCCGGCACATGCTGTTGGTGCGAACTGCCCAGCGCCATGTGTAGATGCCTGTGCACGGTGCGCTGTACCGAATGCGTCCATAACGTAAATATCACAGAGAGAAGCATATTTGTGTGACAGCGCTTCACTGTTGGCCTTTTCTCCCTCGTTAAAACGGACATTTTCGAGAAGAACAACATCACCATTATTTAATACAGGTGGGGTGGCCAGATAGTCTGTTATCAACTTAACCTCTTTCCCAAGCAGTTCTCCCATATGGGTGGCAACAGGTGCCAGAGAAAATTGATCTTCTGGTGTGCCTTCTGTTGGGCGTCCCAGATGTGACATAATCATCACTTTGGCACCAGCTGCTACAGCTTTTTCAATCGTAGGCAGTGATGCACGAATGCGGGTGTCTGAGGCAACTTTGCCATCCTTGATTGGCACATTTAAATCCTGGCGAATAAGAACGCGCTTACCAGCGAGATCCAAATCAGTCATTTTGATTACAGGCATTGAAAAACTCCTTAAAACATGTAGATTACTTAAATAAAAAGACTTCGAACTAATTTAAACATCCATACCAATTCCCTAAAAAGTGCCAAAAAGTAAGGGGGTGTCCTTTTTAATGTTGTTTAGAATGGTTATCTATAATTACCGTTTGAAGTACTTTTATTTAAGTAATCTGCGAGTGTTTAAATTTAAGTAAAAACCTGAACAAAACACTCACAAATTAATTTATCGCAAATAGCTGCTAATAATTAGCAGGTAATTAAGCAATATGATCAACCAAACGCAGCATGTTACATGTGTAACCGTACTCATTATCGTACCAGGAAACCACTTTTACGAATGTGTCATCTAGCGCAATACCTGCGCCAGCATCAAAGATTGAAGAAGCACTGATTCCACGGAAGTCAGATGAAACCACCTTGTCTTCGGTGTACTGCAAAGTGCCTTTCATGGTTGTTTCTGAAGCCGTTTTGATTGCTGCACAAATGTCGTCGTAAGACGCAGGTTTGTCTAGCTCACAGGTAAGGTCAACGACAGAAACATCAACAGATGGGATGCGGAAAGCCATACCAGTCAATTTGCCGTTAAGCTCAGGAAGAACAACACCAACCGCTTTGGCAGCACCTGTTGAAGATGGAATGATGTTTTCAAATACTGCGCGACCACCACGCCAGTCTTTCATTGAAGGACCGTCAACAGTTTTCTGTGTTGCAGTCGATGCATGCACAGTTGTCATCAAACCACGCTTAAGACCCCAGTTATCATTGATAACTTTAGCCACTGGAGCTAGACAGTTAGTGGTACAAGAAGCCGCAGAAATAATTTTCTGGCCGTCGTATGAATCGTGGTTAACACCATATACAAACATTGGTGTACCATCTTTAGAAGGAGCAGATTGAACAACTTTTTTAGCACCAGCATCAATGTGCGCCTGACAGCTTTCTTCAGTTAAGAAAAATCCAGTACAGTCGATAACTACGTCTGCATCAATGTCGCCCCATTTAAGGTCGGCAGGATTACGCTCTGCAGAAAGACGGATACTCTTACCATCAATGTTGAAGTAGTCACCTTCAACTACAATATCACCATCAAAACGACCGTGAGCCGTGTCATACTTCAGCATGTATGCAAGGTAATCGTTATCGAGTAGATCGTTAATACCAACTACTTCTAAGCTAGGGAAGTCTTTTTTGATCGCACGAAATACCATACGTCCGATACGTCCAAAACCGTTAATTCCGACTTTTGTTGTCATGGGTTTCTCCTTAAGGGTAAAAAATTAATAATGTTAGTAATATAAGCGCTCCAATATTAGTAGGAGCGCATTTAAAGTTTTTAAGCGACTTCGTTGATTGCCTTACCAACATTTTCAGCGGTAATACCAAAGTGCTCAAATAGTTCAGGTGCTGGTGCAGACTCACCGAAAGTAGACATGCCGATAACCTTGCCGCCCATACCAACGTATTTCCACCAACCATCCATAATTGCAGCTTCAACAGCAACACGTGCAGTAACAGCTTTAGGCAAAACTGACTCTTTGTAGGCATCACTTTGAGCTTCATATACATCAACAGAAGGCATTGAAACAACACGAACTTTCTTGTCTGAAGCAGCGGCTGCCTTGACTGCAAGATCAACTTCAGAACCAGTAGCGATAACAATTACATCTGGTGTTCCGTCGGTATCAACAAGAATGTAGCCGCCCTTCTCGATATTGGCGATCTGCTCGGCAGTACGTGTTTGATGAGCGAGGTTCTGACGAGAATAAATCAATGTAGATGGGCCAGTCTTTCTTTCGATTGCTGCTTTCCAGGAAACTGCAGTTTCGACCGCATCACAGGTTCTCCAAACAGACATATTTGGAATCATGCGCAATGTTGGAATTTGTTCAACTGCCTGGTGTGTCGGGCCGTCTTCGCCCAGACCAATTGAGTCATGAGTGTAAACAAAGATGCTCTGGATTTTCATCAATGCAGCCATACGTAACGCGTTACGTGCGTATTCTGAGAACATCAAGAAAGTTGCGCCGTAAGGTAGCAAACCACCGTGCAACGTAACTCCATTCATAATCGCCGACATACCGAATTCGCGCACACCGTAAGAGATGTAGTTACCCGCGAAATTCATTTCGGTAGAACCATGATTATCGTTTATCTTAACGCTAGACTCACTAAACGTATTGTTTGAAGGCGTTAAGTCAGCAGAGCCACCAAGGAATTCAGGTAATACCGGGGCAAAGCCGTTTAATGCCATTTTAGAAGAGATCCGCGTTGCCTGAGTTGGTGCTTTTTCATTCACTTCAGCAATGAATTTTTCGGCATGTTCTGCCCAACCAGCAGGGAGTTCGCCCGCCATGCGGCGTTCAAACTCTGCTGCTTCAGCGGGAAATTCTGCTTTATAAGCTGCGAATTTGTTATTCCATTCTTTTTCAGCTGCAGCACCCGCTTCTTTAGCATCCCAGCCGGCATAAATATCAGCTGGAATATCAAAGGGGACATGACTCCACTGTAGGTTCTCGCGCGCCGCTTCGATTTCCTCATCTCCTAAAGCCTCACCATGCACATGATGACCACCTTGTTTATTAGGGGCGCCCTTACCAATCATTGTTTTACAGCAGATGAGTGAAGGTTTGTCCGTTGCTGCAATCGCTTCCTGTGTCGCTTTCTTGATGGCTTCCGGGTCATGTCCGTCAACTGACTGAACGTGCCAGTTATACGCTTCAAAACGCTTAGGTGTATCATCACAGAACCAGCCATCAACATTTCCATCGATAGAAATATCGTTATCATCATAAAAACATATCAGCTTGCCTAGGCCAAATGAGCCCGCAAGAGAACAGGCCTCATGTGAAATACCTTCCATAAGACAACCGTCGCCGAGGAACACATAGGTATTATGGTCAACAATTTCATGGCCACCTTTATTAAACTGCGCTGCCATGACCTTTTCAGCCAAAGCAAAACCGACTGCATTGCTAATACCTTGACCAAGAGGGCCAGTAGTCGTCTCAATTCCTGGAGTATAACCATACTCTGGATGACCAGGTGTTTTTGAATGCAATTTACGGAAAGCTTTCAAATCATCAATAGACAAATCATAGCCCGTTAAATGCAGTACAGAATAAGGCAACATAGAAGCATGGCCATTAGACATTACAAAGCGGTCACGATCAGCCCATTTAGGATTCGTCGGGTTGTGCTTCATAAAGTCGTTATATAGTACTTCAGCGATGTCAGCCATTCCCATTGGTGCACCAGGATGACCAGAATTCGGGATTTGAACGGCGTCCATGGTAAGAGCGCGGATGGCGTTAGCCAGAGTTGTACGATTAGACATTAAACTCTCCTTAGATTGTATTTTAGTTGTTACTAATGTTGATAATAGATTGCTGTGCAGCCTCGATAAATAAAATTAAAGCAAAGCCACATAAAAATCTATTATTTGAAAAACGATTATCTGTGTATTCAAATTTCCATCTCTTAGCATCAAAGCTATGTGGGGGGCAGAGAATTTGGAGCAGCTATTGTGTCGGAGATAAAGTGAGTCGACAACCTCCAATAAGGGATATGCGTAATACAGGTAAATTAATCAATTAACCCTGAGATTTATTTAGTCACTAGAAATTTATAATTTTATAGTATAAAATATTTTGCCCTTGCTTGAGGAGCGTTGCAATCTGGTTTGGAAAATCCAAAACGGGTCAGGCTCAAGCACTTCGAATAAACATCGTTCTTCATCATAGAACTGTTCGGATTATGCAACGACGCTCAGCTAATATTTAGGAGAACTTAATATGGCTGGGAATCATCTATTCACTTCCGAGTCTGTATCAGCGGGTCATCCCGACAAAATGGCAGATCAAATCTCTGACGCCATACTTGATGCAATTCTAGAACAAGACACCTCTGCACGCGTTGCCTGTGAAACATTGCTTAAAACTGGCATGGTTGTGCTTGCAGGTGAAGTTACTACGAGTGCCGTTATCGACTATGAAAAAATTGTGCGCGAAGTGGTTAATGAAATTGGCTACACCAGTTCCGATATAGGTTTTGATGGCGATAGCTGTGCGGTACTTAATGCTGTAGGTCGTCAGTCACCGGATATTGCTATGGGTGTCGATCGTGAAGATAAAGAATCACAAGGCGCTGGTGACCAGGGACTAATGTTTGGTTACGCAAGTAATGAAACAGATGTGCTGATGCCAGCACCAATCACTTACTCTCATCTTTTGGTTGAAAAACAAGCTGAGCTAATGAAGTCTGGCAAACTCGCTTTTTTACGTCCTGATGCAAAAAGCCAGGTAACATTCCGATACGAGAATGACAAACCAGTTGCGATTGATGCGGTCGTACTCTCAACACAACATAATCCTGATATCAGTCAGGCTGATCTTCAAGAAGCTGTGATGGAAGAGATCATCAAACCGATTCTGCCTGCTGAATGGTTAAACGCAGATACGCAGTACCACATAAATCCGACCGGTCAATTTATTATTGGTGGTCCAATGGGTGATTGTGGTCTAACAGGCCGTAAAATTATCGTTGATACTTACGGCGGGATGGCGCGTCATGGCGGCGGTGCATTTTCTGGTAAAGACCCTTCAAAAGTTGACCGTTCTGCTACGTACGCTGGTCGTTATGTTGCAAAAAATATTGTAGCTGCTGGTCTTGCAGAGCGCTGTGAAATTCAGATCTCTTACGCGATTGGTGTTGCAGAGCCGACTTCTATCTCTATCGACACTTTTGGTACAGGCACAATTGCTGATGGCAAAATCGAAGCTTTGGTTCGTGAACACTTTGACTTACGCCCATACGGCATCTTGACCATGCTTGATTTGTTAAAGCCAATCTATCGTCAAACTGCTACTTATGGTCACTTTGGCCGTGAGAACCTTGGTTTGCCTTGGGAAAAAACAGATCGTGCAGCGGCTTTAAAAGCAAGCGCTTAAACCTTTTTATTACTGCTTTCTCTGAGGAACGCTGCACCTTAAAGCTAAACTTTAAGGGAGGCTCAGAGGAAGCAATAAACCATTACAACTGCGTTCCTAACGAATAATAGGAAAATACAATGACTAAACAACATGATTATATCGTTGCAGATATGAGCCTTGCAGATTGGGGTCGTAAAGAACTCAATATTGCAGAAACTGAAATGCCTGGACTTATGGCTTTACGCGGACAGTATGGTGCAGAGCAGCCATTGAAAGGCGCGCGCGTTGCGGGTTCTTTACACATGACCATCCAGACAGCTGTTTTGATTGAAACCTTAACAGCACTTGGTGCAGAAGTACGCTGGGCATCGTGCAATATCTTCTCAACTCAAGACCACGCTGCTGCTGCTATTGCAGCTACCGGTGTTCCGGTTTTTGCTACAAAAGGCGAAACTCTGGATGAGTACTGGGATTACTGTCATAGAATCTTTGAGTGGCACGATGGCGGCACACCAAACATGATTCTTGATGATGGTGGTGACGCGACAATGCTTATCGAGCTTGGTACAAAAGCCGAAGCTGATATTTCTGTTCTTGATGATCCAGGCAGTGAAGAAGAAGTAGCACTATACAAGTCTATCAAAGCAAAACTGGCAACAAGTCCTAACTGGTACTCAACTATTCGTCCTAATATCCAAGGCGTTACCGAAGAGACTACCACTGGTGTGCATCGTTTATACGAAATGCAAAAGTCTGGCGAGTTAAGCTATCCGGCAATCAATGTTAACGACTCTGTAACCAAGTCTAAATTTGACAACCTTTACGGCTGTCGTGAGTCTTTAGTTGACGGTATCAAACGTGCAACAGATGTAATGATTGCAGGTAAAATTGCGGTTGTTTTAGGCTATGGTGACGTAGGAAAAGGTTGTGCGCAATCACTTCGTGGCTTAGGTGCGACTGTATGGGTGACAGAAATTGATCCAATTTGCGCATTACAGGCAGCTATGGAAGGCTACCGTGTTGTTACGATGGATGATGTTGCATCACAAGGTGATATCTTTGTAACAGCGACAGGTAACTATCATGTAATCAATGAAGAGCAAATGCTACAGATGAAGCATGAGTCTATCGTTTGTAATATTGGTCACTTCGATAATGAAATCGCTGTAGCGGATATGGAAAAATACGAGTGGGAAAATATAAAGCCACAAGTCGACCATATTATCCTGCCTAGTGGTAACCGTATTATCCTTTTGGCTCAAGGCCGACTGGTTAACCTGGGTTGTGCAACAGGTCACCCGAGCTTCGTAATGTCCGCTTCATTTACTAATCAGGTACTGGCGCAAATCGAAATTTTTGCTCATGGCGAAAAGTACGACAACAAAGTTTACATGCTACCAAAAGCACTCGACGAAGAAGTGGCGCGTTTACACCTTGGCAAAATCGGTGCCAACTTGACTGAGCTGACTGACTATCAAGCTAGTTACATCAGTGTTGATAAGAATGGTCCTTACAAAGTTGAGCATTATCGTTACTAAAAAATTACGAAGTAATTTGTTTATATTGATTAAAAAGACACCCCCATACTTTTGAGGCTTTTTTCAAAAACACGCTAAAAGTAGGGGGGTGTCTATTTATGGTTATTTATAGTAATTTTTATAGTCATTAAAGGAGTAACGGCTCCATGAAAGAACATTCATACAGTTTTGAGTTTTTTCCTCCCAAAACAGAAGTAGGTATAGAAAAGCTCACACAAGTGAGCGCTGAGTTAGCGAAACTTGCTCCGGCATTCTTCTCGGTTACTTATGGTGCAGGTGGAACAACACAAGATGCAACCATTGAAACAGTTCTGAATACCCAGAATCAAACCGGCATTCCAACTGCGCCGCATTTATCCTGTGTTGGTTCACATAAGAATCAGATTCGTGAAATGCTTTCGTACTATAAGGACAATGGCATCAATAGAATCGTTGCTCTACGCGGTGATTTGCCTTCAGGAATGCGCGAGATTGGCGATTTTCAATATGCTAACGAGCTGGTTGAATTTATTCGTCAGGAGACGGGCGATCATTTTCAAATCGAAGTTGCCGCTTATCCAGAAAAACACCCGCAGGCCAAAAGCTTTGAAAAAGATATTGAGAATTTTGGGCGCAAGGTAAAGGCGGGCGCGAACCGTGCCATCACGCAATATTTTTTCAATGCGGATGCCTATTTTCACTATATTGACTGCTTGGAAAAAGCACACATTGATATTCCTGTGATGCCGGGCATTATGCCGATCACAAACTTTGCACAGTTAGCACGCTTCTCGGATGCGATTGGTGCAGAAATTCCAAGATGGTTACGCAAAAGCTTTGAGTCTTATGGCGATGATCTGGATTCAATTCAGAAGTTAGGTAATGAATTTATCACCAAAATGTGTCAGCAACTGCTTGACCAGGGAGTGCCCGGCATGCATTTTTATTCGATGAATAAAGTAGAGCCGAGCAAGACAATCTGGAATAACCTGGGACTATCAGAACCAAAAGCTTAAAAAGCAACACGCCGAGCGTTAGCGAGACAACAGCTTTAGCTGGCCCTTTATGGGCGAGATTGAAAAACCGAGTAAAAGATGGGGGGATGCTTTTTTAGGCTCACCAAGAGTCAAAAAAGTATATCGTTGTTTCCGCCGGAAACGTCTATTGCTGGTTGAAGCAAGGGGTACTGTATTTAATACATCCCCTGGCTTTTTAACAGTTTTCAGTAAGCCAACTAAACAAATGGAATCGGCTTAAACTGTTTTTCCCAAGGGTTTGGACGTCGCCACCAGCGTTGCGCCAAGGTTGCATAAACCTCCCGGAAATCAACAGTGTGAATCAAATCACCATCATGTAATTGATCGGGCGCCAAGCTAGGTTGTTTGCCATACATACCACCCTTTACTCGACCTCCTATAGCAAAATGTGGAGCTGCGGAACCATGGTCAGTTCCGCCACTACTATTCTGTGCCACGCGACGACCAAATTCTGAATAGGTAATCACCATCACATTATTCCACAAACCTGCGCGTTTCATCGCCTTGGAGAATGCTTCTAAACCACCACCGAGGTGATTCATCAAATTGTTGTGCTGATCAACCTGAGAGGCGTGCGTATCAAAACCTTCCAGCGATACTTTATATACGGGTGTATCCATACCGTTGGTAATCATTTGAGTGACAAGTTCTAGTTTTCGCCCAAAACGGCTGGTTGGAAAACGCACAGGAGAACGTTTTCCGCTGTGTACTTGACCGAGTTTCTTAGCCGCAGTATTGATTTGATTTTGCACGTTTAACATGTGTGCTAGAGATGAGTTTGGCGTTTTATATTGTGATTTATTGAGATATTTCGTCTGTCTTAGAAACGTTGTCGGGTCTTCCATCGCTACCGCTGAACTATTTTCACCAGCCATTGGGCCAAGATTATTATCACCCAGAACTATACCGTTCACTGCATTTGGTCGTTGTGTAAGCACTAGAGATAACCAGCCACGAACTTCATCATTTTTGACTGAAGCAGTTTCCCAAACATCGATTGAGTGGAAGTGCGAACGACTCGGATTGCTATAACCCACGCCTTGAATCCAGGCCATGTTACCTTCATTCCATAGTGGTAATAGCTTTTTTAAATAAGGATTCATTGCCATGTCATTTTTTAGTGGGATACCATTTTTGATGCGTAATGATGGACGTGCCTTGTGGTAGTTATCATCACGGAAGGGGATAAGTGTATTAAGGCCATCATTGCCTCCCTTGAGTTCTACCATTAGCACAATTTGATCTGGCCGCTGCCCTTTATGTGCAGCCGCAAAAGCGTCAGGAAAAGCGCTCGCAAGAGATGCAAGGCTAGAGTACTGTAAAAATTCTCGTCTATTCATTATTATTTTTCATTATTAAATTAGCCCTACTTAAGCTGAAATACAGGGTCTAAAATTAGTGCGCGTACCATGCGTAGTTTTCCTGGTGTTGACGGTAATGGAAGCACAGGTGTCAAAGGTAATAACCATTTAATCACTTCCTCGCCGCTCGTTTTGGGCAAGTAAGACTGCACTTTGGACGAAGCGCTACTGTGGCGGGTTAGCTTATTCAACAAAGAGGTACGTACTAACAATGTTTGAGTATCTATCCAGGCTTTTCCACCAGCCCAGCCTTTAACAGTGGGTGGATCAAATAAGTCCTGACCAAGTAACTGTGATATGTGGATCAGCTCGGTATCAGGCAGCTTAGGAAATGGTAAGGCGCGCAAAGTACCAACAACTAAATCTACTGGTGACTTTGTGAGTGTCCCCTGATATCGCGGCGACCAGAATGCTTCGCTGTGTAGAACTTCGGTTAATAATGCCCTGATATTATAATTGGATTTCCTGAAGGTTGTTCCCCAGTTTCTGATATAACGGTAATCAGGGCGGGAATCACTGACAAACTCTTTCCAGAACTTTTCAGCAATGAATTCTGCGGTTCTGGGTTTTTCCAGAATAATGTCAATAATCTGGTCACCAGAAAAAGTTCCCGTTTTTCCCATGAAGGTAACCCGTTTGGATTCATGTTTAGAAGCATCATAAACAAAAACACCACGCTCACGGTCAACGCCCCACCCCGTGAAAGCAATGGCAGCGGCTTTAACGTCATTCTCGTTGTAGTGTCCCCTACCTAAAGTGAACAGTTCCAGTAATTCACGCGCAAAGTTTTCATTCGGACTTCCTTTGACATTTTTAGAGCCATCAAGATAAACCAGCATTGCAGGGTCACGGGCAATTTTATGTAACAGCGCGCGAAAATTTCCCAGGGCATTTTCACGCAAAAGCTTATTTTGCGAATACATCAAACTTGGTTGCTCAACTTTTTCCAGGGAAGATGTGAAGTGATTATGCCAGAACAGGGTTAGATGCTCATTAACCGGAGTATCAGTTTGTAGTAAGTGAAGCATCCACCAACGCTTGAGGCGTTCGCCCTCACGCTTCATCATCATCCGGGCGCGTCTTTTCCCAGCGCCATTTTGCATGCTCATGCGCTTTACATTTGCCCATGGGGTTAATGTAGGTGAAGCTGGTGTTTTTATGGCAGAGGGAGCCAGCAGAATGCTGATTGCTTGTTCCCGGGTTTTGCCTTGCAATGTCTTGATGCCACTCCATTCCTGGCCCAGCGCGGTACGAGTGACAAGATGCCGTGTGTCTGAGAAACTCAGCCTTCCCATTCTATTGTCCTACCTATATTTGCTCGCGATACATATAAGTACCACAGAGTTATTTATTATTATTTGAGAGTGTTGTAACCCAATATACGCCTTGCTTAATGAAGAGACTCTGAACGAAATTTATTATCTTAGGTGTTCTGACAGGCGGTAATATCTGAGCAACAGTATACGTATGCATGCTATGGAATCAACTTATGAAAATTGACGTAGATCAAAGTGAAATTGATAAGTTTGAAGAAGTACTCGATAACTTTAAACAGGAATGGGAAGTTATTCAGAGTAGACGATCGTCTAAGTGGCGTAAATATTTTACAATTAGTTTTGTAATTTCTCTGCTAATGTCCGTAGCTTCACCCTCTCTATGGTGGGGTGGCATTTTTGTAATTGGTTACTTTGCGGGGTCATTGTTCGTGATGTTGCGGCAGAATGCAAAAACCAGCCATCAAATTAATGAGCACCAAAAACAGCTTAAGCTGGTTAGACTGCTCAGGAATTTTCAGGCTTCGCCTTATTCGCAAAAATAGTTAATCAGTATTATATAAGGCCATATTTTTGGCCATTTTTAACTGCTGCAGTTCGGTTAGAAACATTCAAATGCCTAAACAAGTCATGTAGATGTGCTTTAACGGTATTGGCAGAAATGTTTAACTCATCAGCAATTTGTTTATTCAATAATCCTTGCGAAAGTAAATATAATATTTCCTGCTGGCGGGAAGTTACTCTACCTAAATTTTCACGCTCTTGAAACTGGATATGACTCGCTTCTCTTTGGGAAAGATATAGCTTTCCGCTCAATAGGGTTTGAATCGCTTCCAGCATAACCTCTTTACTGCTTGATTTGGTAATGAATCCAGAGGCACCTTTTTCTATTGCCATACCGGCAGCAGCTGGCGAATCAGTGGCCGAGATAATTAGTACCGGAGTTTGATTGTTTAATTCATGTAATTTATCAAATAAGTAATATCCATTTTTCCCGGTTAAATTTATGTTAAGTAAAATAAGGTCAGGGAAACCTTCTACCATCATTAAATTTAATGCAGAATCAATATTATTAGCGTGACGCGTTTCAATGCCGAGACCGAATGATCCGAGTAAATATTTCATTCCTTCTGCAAATAGTACTTGATCTTCTATAATTACGATTTTCATGCGCTATCTCCTTGTGCACAGCAATAATCCGCAATTCCTTTTAAATACTGCTTAGATAACAAGTCTGTGAATTCAGTTTTCTGCTAAAACTTATTGTTTTCTAACAAAATATCCTGTCACACAGCGAGCATCTGCGAATTCCTTATGTCTTTTAACAAGAGATACCCACATCTCTTGAAGGGGTTTTTAATAAACTTAAGATTAAATGTACAGAAGCTGATATTAAAGTTCTGTGATATTTGTCAAATATTAAAACGAAAATATGATCGAATTTTACTCACACCCAAATAATAATAAATAACTATGTAGTGGTTACAGCAGGGAATTTTAGATAGGTTTATAAAATGGGAAGGCTAAAACGCATATGGATTTTGCATTTACCGCACTCTCCCACATAAAATTGTATGTGACCCGACCATGCCTACGGCGCTATTCAATAAAATTAATTGCATATACCTGTTTTATCTGAAGATTTTCATAATATAAATGTCAAAGAAATGGATGAATTTCCTTGCAATATTAGTATTTCCAAATATAGTAATGAATAAAGGTGTAATTAAAACTAAACACCTTGTATAATCGCGCGGCTTACTGATACTCAGCTCCACCAACACTAAAATAGAGACTCCGTTGTGATAGAAAATTTAAGAAATATTGCCATTATTGCCCATGTTGACCATGGTAAAACTACGCTTGTAGATAAACTATTGGAACAATCGGGTACTCTGGGTGAGCGCGCCAATGTTTCGGAACGCATGATGGACTCTAATGCCATAGAACAAGAGCGTGGTATCACGATTCTCGCAAAAAATACCGCATTAAGGTGGAAAGATTACCGCATCAACATTGTAGACACCCCGGGCCATGCAGACTTTGGTGGAGAGGTTGAACGCGTCCTATCCATGGTCGATTCAGTGTTATTGTTAGTTGATGCTGTTGATGGCCCTATGCCACAGACGCGTTTCGTTACTTCAAAAGCATTTGCAATGGGTTTCAGGCCGATTGTAGTGATCAATAAAATTGACCGTCCTGGAGCGCGACCTGACTGGGCACTCGACCAGACATTCGAATTATTTGATCGCCTTGGCGCAACCGATGAGCAGCTCGATTTCCCTGTAGTTTACGCATCTGCCATCAATGGTTATGCGGGTCTGGAAAATGATGTGTCGAGCGGTGATATGACGCCGCTATTTCAAACGATAATTGATAGTGTTAATCATCCTGATGTTAATCCAGGCGCACCTTTTCAGATGCAAGTCAGCCAACTAGATTATAACTCTTATACGGGTTTGATCGGTATCGGCCGTATCAAGCAAGGTAAAATCAAAAGAAACAGCCCCGTTAAGGTTATTGATATTGAAGGTAATATTCGTAACGGCCGTATCTTGCAGCCTATGGGTTTCAACGGACTTGATCGTGTCGAAGTTGAAACAGCTCAAGCTGGGGATATCATTGCATTCACGGGTATGGATAAATTACATATCTCCGATACCTTATGTGATCCTGAGCACGTTGTTGCTCTTCCGCCGATGACGGTTGACGAGCCAACAGTGAGTATGACATTCCAGGTAAACAACTCACCCTTTGCAGGCAAAGAAGGCAAATATGTGACATCGCGAAATATTCAAGAACGACTAGATGAAGAGCTATTGCATAATGTCGCTTTGCGGGTAGAACCGGGCGATGATATTGATAAATTCAAGGTTTCAGGTCGTGGTGAATTGCATTTGGGTATCTTGATTGAAAATATGCGCCGCGAAGGCTTTGAAATAGCAGTATCTCGTCCAGAAGTTGTAATCCGCGGCGAAGGCGATAATCGCGAAGAGCCTTATGAGAACTTGACCATTGATGTTGAAGAAATCCACCAGGGTAGCATCATGGAAAAAATGGGCGAGCGCAAAGGTAACTTGGTAAACATGGAGCCAGATGGAAAAGGCCGTGTACGCCTTGAGTATGTTATTCCATCGCGTGGCTTAATCGGCTTCCAGACAGAATTCATGACTCTAACCTCAGGCACAGGTTTGATCTATCACTCATTTGATCATTATGGACCATTGGTTAAAGAGGAAATCGGACAGCGTAGTAATGGTGTTTTAGTTTCTAACAGTACGGGCAAAGCATTGGCTTTCGCTATATTCAATCTTCAAGAGCGTGGCAAAATGTTTATTGACCACGCACAAGAAGTTTATGAAGGGCAAGTGATTGGCATCCATAGTCGTGATAATGACCTAGTGGTAAACCCATTAAAGGCAAAGCAGTTAAATAATATCCGCGCTGCGGGTAACGATGAAAACCTGATCTTAACCAAGCCGATTAAATTTACTCTTGAGCAGGCACTTGAGTTTGTTGACGATGATGAATTGGTAGAAATTACACCAGCAAGCATTCGTATTCGTAAAAAAGTTTTACAAGAGAACTTGCGCAAGGCAGCTTCTCGCGGTAGTAATAAATAAGTACATAGCAAGATTTTATTAGCCGATCTAATAAAAGAAACTTACGATAATCTATTGAAGTATTCCCCTTCCTTTTTGGAAGCAGCTTAAAAGGTGGGGGGTGTCTTTAAATGATTTTATTTTATCATTTTTTCAAATGACTTTAATATCTTACCCTTTGGATTCTTTTTCATGATTAAAGGCATACTTATAGGTTTATTTTTTCCACTTATTGCTCCTCAATTGGCTATAGCACATGCTATTCATTATGAAGTTCAGTTAAAAAGCGAACTTCAGGTAAACGATAAAAAACAATTAAGCGCAATTAAAATGACCTGGCTCTATGATCAGCAAGTCAGTAAAGATTTTTTACAAGGCCAGGCAGATCTTAGAATACTAGCCAAGCAGCTCATAAGTGATCTTGAAAGGTTCTACTTTTTTACCCAGCTTCAAGTTAACAATAAAGTATTGCTTATGAATAAAGTTCAAGAATTTGAACTTAAGCAATTAGCAGAAGGAGAAAACTCTGCGCTAGAATTAACATTAACACTGCCGATAAAATCTCCGGTAAATATCAAAACCATAAAACAATTAAAGTTTAATCATGCTGATCCAACTGCCATGGCTATTTTTTATTATAATAAACCTCAAGATATCATTCTGGCAGAGCAACTTAAAAGCAATTGCAGCGCTGAAGTGAAAGAGAAAACAGAATTTACTGAGGGTGAATTCCCTCAAATTGCAGATGTTAATTGCCGGCAATTATAAATCAGAAGCAAGCCAATACTTCCATATTTATTTTCACGCAGAAAGGTTTAATTTACTCGGTTCCTTTTCAGACTTGCAAAAAATTTATTGCAGCTAACAATACTTACTCATAACGATAACCAGCGCCATGCACGGTTTTTATCAGTTGTGGCTCTGCAGGATTAGGCTCAATTAGCTTGCGCAGTTTCGAGATATGCTGATCCAGCGTGCGGCTATTTGGCATATGGTCATAGCCCCAGCATTCGTTAAAAAGCAGATCACGACTGACAACTTCGCCGCGATGCTCTGCCAGGGTTTGCAAAACCTTTATCTCGCGCAAGCTTAAATCAATGAAACTCTCACCTCTTTTGCCTCGTAACTCACTTGGAAATATATCCAGATCGCCAAAAGCAAAAGAGTTCTGCTGTGATGGTTGTGGTTCAGCTTTCAAATAGCGTCGCGTAATCGCACGAATTCGGGCGACTACTTCACGCGTTCCAAAAGGTTTGCTAATGTAATCGTCTGCGCCCAGCTCAAGACCGATCACTCGATCAATTTCTTCAGCCTTGGCGCTGAGAAAGATAATGGGAATATCATTATCCATGCCACGGATTTCACGGCAGACAGAATAGCCATCCATTTCCGGCATCATGATATCGAGTATCACAAACTGCGGTTTTTGCTGCTTGAAAAGTTCCAGCGCGATCTTGCCATTTTTTGCGGTTTCAATGTCATAACCTTCCTGTGATAAAAGATCATGGAGGCCCTCGCGGATATTATGGTCGTCTTCGGCAATGAGTATTTTCATTCTAAAAAATACCCCTAATTGAAGAAATTAAAGGTATAAAAGACACCCCCCCACTTTTATGCGGTTTTTCATCAATTATCATTATGCTGTATCTCCTATCGGTAAGGTTAACTCGAAGCAGGCACCCGGTTCTGCATCTATCAACTCCAGTGTTCCACCGAGATATTCTGCGTGCTGTCTCACGATTGTGAGTCCAATTCCAGTGCCGCTAACACCTTCAGTTAGTTTGTCATTAATTCGGTAAAACGGTTTGAAAATATGTTTGCGTTCAGCGCGTGATATTCCGTTTCCATAATCACGCACTCGCAAGTGAAAGCTTTTGTCCTTGATCTCACTGCTGATATCAAGACGCTTGCCATCTGCCGCATACTTTTCGACATTACTGAGTAGATTATTCAGGATTTGTTCCAGAAGATCAGGGTCGGTATTTATCTTGGTTGCTGAGTTCAAATGCTTTTCCAGCACGATATTTCTTGTTTCAAAGCTCGGCGCGAAATGTTGGATAGATTGCTTGATAACATCATCAGGTATTATTTCGCGCTTGTGTACACGTGGTGCGCGCGAGAAATTTAGAACATTGGAAATAAGCCTGCTAAGGCGTTTACTTTCATCAGTAATTACCTGCAAATAGCGTTTAGGCTGCTCTGCATCTTCAATTTGTTGTTCCAGCATTTCTGCATACATTCGTATATTGGTTAACGGTGTTTTTAGCTCGTGGGATACCTGGCTGACAAACTGCACGCGCTGCGCGGCAAGGCGCATTTCACGGGTTTGTTCACGGTATAAAAACCATGCCAGTGCAGCTATTAAAAAGGCAAAGCCGAGAAAACTAAGCAATAAACTGTAGCGAGAACCGCCCGTTTGAGAAAAGGGTTCTCCGAAATACTCAAGCGACCAGCTGGATAAGGGATAACTTAAAGGACTTCGTTTTTGCGGAGTATCTATCGATTCCGTTATGGCAAAATTACCCCACTGATAAACCACATGTCCCGCCGTATCAAGTAAACGCAGGCGAAAATCTGACGCGCTATCGGGTGCGGTGTCAGGCAAGCGACTAATCAAATCGGCTTTGACCCTGATTGGCTCCATTTCAACCCCAACTATACTGCCGTCATTATTTTGCTGCCAAAAAATCAGGTTGGAATCACTGCCCCAGTGCCACATATACCAGCCTTGTTTGCTTGAATTAGCGGGAGCAGTTTGTTTTCTGGAAAACTTGGATATAGTTGCAGGAGCGCTTGCGCTGGCAAAGGTGTTTGCCTCTGCTTGAATTTCGGACCCCGCTGAATCTGCTGCAACTTCAGGTGTGACACGTTGTTTCGTTTGCATCGCGACTTGCTCAACGCTCGCTGTTGTTATCTGATTTGAAAATAAAACCTGTGGATCTCGCCAAACCGACTCCAGACGGTCGATAAAGGTTTTTTCAGCGGCTGTAATTTCATTGTCGGTAGGTGGGAAGCGGCGTATTTTCTGTGCATCAATGACAAATATCTGGCGGATATTGCCGTCATTCTCGATTCTCTGGCGAGTTGCTTCTTTATCGAGCTTCCATTGTGGAATTAGTAAACTCCACTTGAGTTGCATCTCTTCAAAATAACTCTGAATTACGGTATCAATCTGATTAATTCTTGCAGTAACCAGACTGTCAAAGCGAGCATCATTAAGTTGTTTGGTGTCCTGGTTGATTTTCCAGCCCTGCCAGGCGAGAAGTGCCAGTGGCAACAGCACTAATAAGGCGAGAATAATAATGAGTTTTGTTTGCTTTGAGCTTTGTTGCATGGTGCTTTATTTGCCAGGCTTGGATACGTTTAGTTATACAGCATCTAATAAAAAAACAGTAGCGCGTGATCGCTATTTACGAATCACGCGCATTCGTCTAAAAGTCTCTAGTAAGACTGTTGCTTATCCAGTTTGTACTGCTTCGCTTTGAATTCTTTGCGATTTTTATTCCAGTCTTTCTCGTCGGCAATCACATCTGCATCGTTACTCACGGATGCGCCAAAAGAGCTGAGAGCTTCTGCTTCCCTACCACCCAATTGTTCTGCCTTTCTGATAATGCTGCGAGCGCTTTTCTGCAATAGCTCTTTTGCTTCTTCAAGCTGGCCTTTATCACGTAAGCGTAATGCTTTTTTGCTATCTTCGTTTGCAACTTGTCTTGTGGCTGTAACCTCAACTTGTCTATTTTGTGCGCGCCTTACATCTTCACGTGATGCGCTGTAAGCAAGCTTCATATTATCAGCCAATCTCTCCTGTTTTCTGCTTTGCATATTTTGATAGGAAACGCTGACATCAGCTAGTGAGATTTCCTGTTTTGCTGTACCTGCCGGCACTTCAACTTCGATCAAAACGAATTTTTCCTGCTCACTATAAAGCTGGCTCATATTGGTCCTCACTGTCTGGCCCAGAATCGTGCCGTCACGACCGAGAATTCGGATCGGGCGAATGCCGTTTTTGCAGCGAATAATGATTTCAACATCTTGTGCGACTACTGAAAGCACATCACCAAATTCATATTTAAATACCCTGGCGAGGTCTTCTGCATCTTTTACAAAGGCGTGGTTGCCATCGCTATAACCCGCAAGATTAGTCATTAAATCTTCGTTATAGCCTGTTCCTAAACCGATAGTGGTAACCGTGATGCCATCTTTACTCAGCGATGCACCCAGGTCACCGAGTTCAGTGGGTGAGCTTGGGCCGATATTCGCCTGGCCGTCTGATAGCAAAATTACCCGATTGACGCGGTCTTTACCTAAAAACTTGCGTATTTCAGCGGCACCTTTACTAACGCCAGCAAACAATGCAGTGTTGCCGCCTGACTTCATTCTATCAATTGCCGCATTGATAGATGCTTTGTCGCTGACTTTGGTTGCGGGCACCAATACGTTTACGGTCGAGTCGTAACTGATGATAGAAATTATGTCGTTTTCATTCAGAAGATTAACTGCCATTCTCGCCGCTTCTTTGGCCCTGTAGAGTTTGTCACCAGCCATCGAACCCGATTTATCCAGCACAATCGCGATATTCGCTGGGGTTCTGCTGTTTTTGTCTTCTAATTTAAAACCGGTAAGCGCGACCTTAAGAAAGGTTGCTTGTTTTCTGCCTGCTTCAATTACCGGGCTTGCCAGTTCAGCCTTGAGTTCAACCGTTCTCGCCTGAAGTGGTGCACTACTCAGGACACTGCCGAGTAGGCCAAGTGTTGTTATGCCGATGATTTTTTTCCAGATTGCTTTCATTTTACTATCCTGCCTTTTTATTAATCGAAGCATGACTTTAATTGCGATAACGACATCATAAGTGAAAAGCTTGTAAGGACTTTGTAAAATGTTTGTAAAAAGCATAATAGTAAACAGGCTATTAGATTTAATAATTCACATGCTGTTAGAATTAAAAGATGAAAACACTATCGAAAAAATTCAGCGTTTTATCCCTGCTTCTGCTATTCGCTTTAAGCGCCTGTTCAAATAATAAAACCCAGATTACTAGTCATCCTGTTATAAAGGCCGGCGTGAATAAAGTCAGCGTGCTTGATCTAAAAGCTATTCAGCCACTTGATTCAATATCATCAAATCTAAAAACAGCCAGAGTAATTTTGGTCGGAGAGTCGCACACAAACTATGGCCACCACCTCAATCAGCTCGCGGTTATAAAAAGCGCTTATAAAAACTGGGGCATAAATACCAGTATCGGTCTGGAGATGATACAAAAGCCATATCAACAGTTTTTAGATGATTATGTGGTAGGTAAAATAAGCGAGCGTGAAATGCTGCGTGGCGTGCAATGGTATGAGCGTTGGAAGTATGATTTTCGACTGTATCGTCCGATATTCACGTTTGCCAGACAGCACAGAATTCCTTTGATTGCGTTAAATATCCCCCGGGAATTAACTAAACGGGTCTCAAAAGTAGGTATAGAGGGCTTACACAAAACAGAGCGCAGCCAGTTACCCAAAGTGCTGGATAAATCAAATCCTGCTTATGTGACACGTATTAAAAAAGTTTTTGGAATGCACTCTCACGGCGGTGCAAAGAAAAACGGTGGAGAGTTCAATAGGTTTCTTGAAGCACAAATTGCGTGGGATGAAGGCATGGCTTTCAACGCGACAAAATACCTTAAAAGCAATCCAGAAAAGCATATGGTGATTCTGGCTGGCAGTGGGCACCTTATTAATCGCGAAGGTATTCCCAGTCGACTCGACCGGCAAGCCGGAATCAAGTCTATCGTTATTCTGAGTGATGTCGATGAAAGTCCATCCGATAAACAGGCGGATTATTTATTATTCACATCGGAGTCAGAATTGCCACAAGCAGGACTAATCGGCATCAGCATGGAGCAGAGTGGCGCTGGCGTGCAGGTTAGCTCAGTAGCTCCTCAAAGTGCAGCAAGCAAAGCTGGTCTATCAAAAGGAGATATAATTCTGGCACTGAATCGGGATGTTATTAAAACGACCAGTGATGTCAGTTTATGGCGACTGGACAAAAAGCCCGATGATGAAGTAAAGGTAAAGCTACTCAGGAAGAATCAAACTCTAATTAAAACATTGAAATTGGGTAAAGCCAGTAACCATTCGCCATTTAGCATGAGCAGCGTTCATAAAAAGTAAGGGTGTTTTATTGAGGTTCCCTTAATTTACACCCCCACCTTATAGAGCATTTATTAAAATCTTTAGCTGCTACTATAATAATAATCCGCTAATTCTTGGTAAATCGAAATGCAAAAATACAGTTTTCTTGATGACTATAGCGAGGGCTGTCATCCAAATATTCTCGAGGCACTTTCTGAAACAAATTTAGATCAGCAAACAGCTTATGGTTTTGATGCATACAGCAACGAAGCCAAGCAAGCAATTCAAGACAGGTTGCATAATCCTGACTCACAAATATATTTTGTATCTGGAGGGACGCAGGCGAATTTAATAGTATCAGCGGCAAGTCTACGACCCCATGAAGCGGTGATCTCAGCAGATATCGGACACGTTTTGTGCAGGGAGGCTGGCGCTCTGGAGGCGACTGGTCATAAAATCATTTCAATGAAAACCAGTAATGGCAAACTGGGTCCGGAAACGATTCAAAGTGCCCTGGATGATCACATTGCCATTCCCCACATGGTAAAGCCTAAGCTGGTCTATATTTCAAACGCGACTGAGATCGGAACGATATACACAAAAAGAGAGCTTGAGTCGTTACACACATTATGTAAGCAAAATAAGCTGTATTTATTCCTTGATGGCGCTCGCCTGGGTTCTGCACTGTGTGCCAGGAATAGTGATGTATCGCTTGAAGATTTAGCAAAGTTAACTGACGTGTTTACGATCGGCGGGACTAAAAATGGCGCATTAATCGCTGAGGCGATCGTGTTGAATAATTTAATGATTGCTGAAGACTTTAATTTTCATATCAAGCAGCGGGGTGGTTTGCTGGCGAAAGGCCGATTGCTGGGTATCCAGTTTCTGGAGTTATTCAAAGATGACTTGTATTTTGACCTGGCAAAACACGCCAACCGTATGGCAGAAAAAATCTCAGAGGCGTTTGTTGCTCATGGCTTTGAATTGCTGGATAAAACGCAGACAAACCAGATATTCCTGATCCTGCCAAATGATTTGATTGCGAAGCTGGAGCATCACTTTTCTTTTTATGTATGGCGAAAGCATGATGAGCAGCACTCGGTTGTGCGCTTGGTTACCTCATGGGCGACCGATGAAATCATGGTGGATAATCTAATTAATACATTGAAGTAGAGATTCTATACTCGTTCAATAAGCGAATTTGTTTAAAAAGTGCCTAAAAGGTGGGGGGTTGCTTTATTAGGCTCACCAAGAGCAAATAAAGTATATCGTAGTTTCCGAGGGAAATGTCGGTTGCTGGTTGAAGCAAGGGGTAATGGTATTTAGCACACCCACGCCTTTTGGACGGGTTTTCATAATTGTGCCTAACTCAAAGCCTTCATCAAGTCTTTCAACATCGCAGATACTTCACCTGTCATCAATGCAAATTGGATATCCAGATGTTCTTCATGCGTTTGTGGGTCATTGTCTTGAAGTTGCTCTTCCAGAACATCGAGGAATTTCAGCCTTTTGATTTGTAAATCTTCGCTTAAAACAAAGCTGATTTTCTCATCCCATTCAATCGCAAGTTTGGCCGCGAATTTTCCTGCTTGCAGGCTGGTTTGAACTTCATCGGTAGTCAGGTCATGCTGCTTAAAGGTCGCACTGCCTTTGTCGTCGCCCTGGTTTTTTAGTTCACATTCAAAGCCTAATACAAAGGGTTCGGGCAATTTGCCAGTACTTAGCCAGGTTGTCATTGCCACAGCTGGAGAAACTTCAGATTGAGGTAAAGTAACGGGGAGGCTACCTAGTGTGCTACGCAATAATTTGGTAAAAGCTTCAGCGCGTGGAGCCGACGGAGTATTCAGGATTAGCCAGCCATTTTTTGGGTCGATCCAGGCGTCCATTTTTTGCGTGCGGGTAAATGCGCGGGGTAATAATTCGTGTTCAATATCCTCGCGCATTTCCTTCTTCTCGCGTGAACTGACTTTGCGGTTTTCCTTTACTTCAATCGCTTCAACCTTTTCTTCCAGAGTCTCTTTGATCACAGTGGCAGGGAGTAAACGCTCCTGACGCGCCATGCTCAGCAAGATGTAATTATTCGATGCATGCGTGAAGGAATAGGTGTTTCTTCCCAATGGCGGCATCCAGCCCATGCTCTCACGTTGCGTCGCAGAACACGGTGTAAAAGGCTTTTTCGCCAATTCATTGTGTAACGCTTCAGCATTCAAAGAGAATTCTTTTTCAAACTTGAATAAGTAAAGATTTTTAAACCACATAGTTGTTAGCCCGTTTATTGTTTTTGAATAAACTCTGATAAAGTCCGATAATTATGTTTTCTTTAACATTAATGGACTTGTTTTGAGCTTCGTTTGAGGCGGCAGATTATGCAGTAAATAGAAGTAGGATAATAGTGAAATATATGAAAAAGTGCCCAAAAGTAGGGGGGTGTCTTTTTAAGCTATAAAAAGACATTTGAATCAGTTTTTACCCTTTCTTAGCCACAGAATTTTCTAAATCCTGCCCAATTTTCTCACATTGATCTAATAGCTTTTTAAGATGTGCAGTAGTGACATTCTCATTTGCCAGAATCAGGCGGATGCCTGTTTTACCTTTGAAGCGTGCGTGGTCGACATAGGCTCCACCTGATTTCATCATGCTTTTGCAGATGGAGATATTCAGTTGTCTGATTTCTTCTTCGTCGCTGATTGTTTTGGGTTTATAGCGGAATAGAATATTCAGGTAGGCGGCTGGTGCGAGCAGTTCTAGTGACTCGCGTTGTTCCAGCATCGCCAGAAATTCTTGCTTCATAGCTTGTAGGTAATCGATTTTATTCTCAAAGCCTTTGTTGCCGCTGACTTTCCAGCTAAGCCAGACTTTTAAGGAGTCTGCGCGTCGGCCGCATTGAATCGAACGTTCGCTCAGGTTGTAGGCGGCATTTTCGTCTTTATGGAAAAGGTATTCGCCTCCACCGCCGGAGCAGCAGGCCTCTAATTTCCCTGCTTCTTTGGTGAGAATTACCGCTGCAGTTATTGGTACGTTCATGAGTTTATGTGCATCCCATGCGAATGAATCTGCGAGGTTGCTGTCAGCTAATAAATGACGATGCTTTTCTGAGAATAGAATCGGGCCGCCCCAGGCGCCATCGATATGCATCCAGATATTATGTTTGCGGGCAATTTCACTGCAAGGTGCAACCGGATCATAGGCGCCAATGACTGTGGTGCCAGCGGTGAGGCTGATGAAAAATGGCAAGTGGCCTTTGGCGATGCTTTTGTCGATTTCCATCTGTAAAGCTTCGGGCTTGATGCGTCCTTCTTCATCCGACTCGACGGCAATCAAATTATCGGTGCCAATACCCAATACATTCGCTGCTTTTTGCCCTGAATAATGCGCCTGGTCAGAAACATAGGCGACCAGTGTGCGACCTTCAAAACCTTTGCTTTTAATATCGGGACAAGCGTGTTGACGCGCCAGCATCATTCCAATCAAGTTGGCCTGACTGCCGCCAGAAACCATCACACCTTCGCCATTTTCAAAACCAACGAGCTGATTCCACTGACGGATCAATTCCAGTTCCATCAAGGTCGCGACTGGTCCGACCTGATAGGTATGCATGGTTGCATTGCTGAGGCTGGTGATCCAGTCTCCAAGCAGTGCGGGTTTGTTTAAACCTGAATAGAGCAGTTTGAAAAACTCTGGTTGTGAAACATCCGGGTTGTAGTGCAGGTATGCCTGAATAATGGGCTCAAGCGAGTTAATATCAGAGCTATCAGAACCAAGATAGAGGTCAAGTTCTTTCTCTAAAATAGCGGCTTCGGGCGCTTGTGATATAGGGCGATCTTTGGGCATCCATTCGTGGATTGCCCGGTTAAGAATATCAAGGTGCTTTTGCATTATTTAGGCCGCTAGTTGGTTGCTCTGCTGTATTCTGAATGGTATATCGTCAGATGAATTTATCAATATGCGGATGCCCTATATTATCTGTTAAAAAATGCCCAAAAGGTGGGGGGTGTCATTTTTAATTGGTTAAGTAGCCCTTAATTGAAATAAAAAACTATTTAGCAATAGCAGATTTCTTTTTCTTACTTACCGGATTCAATATCCAGGTATCGATATTAGCCATGTTCCAACTTCTTTGCCAATTTTCCGGGATCGTCTTCTTTGATAATAAGCAGCCTTCGCCGAGCGTTTCATAAATATCGTTATAGGTTTTGATTTCAGTGGCATTGGCGCGTCGGTTGATGTGCCAGGGCATAACCTCTTCAGTGTGATTCAGTCCGGCAACTTCAAGTAACTCCACCAGATGCTTAATCATAGAATGGTGATAATTTGCGACTCTCTGGCCTTTATCTGTCACATCCAGTGCTTGGTAACGCGCGGGATCTTGAGTTGTAATGCCAGTCGGACATTTATCCGTATTGCAATGGAGGGATTGAATGCAGCCCAGCGCGAACATCATCCCGCGGGCTGAGTTTATGGTATCTGCTCCCAATGCTAAAACACGCATCATGTGGAATGCTGAAATTACTTTGCCTGCTGCTATTATTCTAATGTCGCTCCTCACTCTCGTGCCAATCAAAGCATTATGGACAAAACTCAAGGAGTCGCGCAGTGGCATTCCTACGGAGTTGGCCATTTCAATCGGCGCTGCGCCGGTGCCACCTTCCGAGCCATCTACGGTAATGAAGTCGGGCGTTAAACCAGTCTCATTCATAGCTTTGCAAATGGCTAAAAACTCAGCTTTATGACCGATACATAACTTAAAGCCAACCGGTTTGCCACCGCTTAGTTTGCGTAATTTTGCAACGAATTCCAGTAAACCTTTAGGTGATGAAAAAGCTGTGTGCTCACGTGGTGAAACAACATCTTTACCCATTTCGACACCGCGAATATCAACAATTTCCTGGGTGACTTTTGCAGCAGGTAAAATGCCTCCATGGCCGGGTTTGGCACCCTGAGATAGTTTTACTTCTATCATTTTAATTTCATCACGAGTCGCCATTTTGATAAATTTATCCTCATCAAAACCTTCGGTTACATTATTTCTACAACCAAAGTAACCCGTGCCAATTTGCCAGATTAAATCACCACCATGTTTTAGGTGGTAAGGGGTGACGCCACCTTCACCCGTGTTGTGCGCGAAATTATCGATTTTTGCGCCTTTATTCAGCGCCATAATCGCATTTTTACTTAAGGCACCATAACTCATCGCGGAAATATTCAGTGGGGATGCGGCATAAGGTTTACTGCAATTTTTTGCGCCAAATATAATGCGCGGATCTTTGTCTTCTATTACATGGGGGGCAAGTGAATGGTTGATCCACTCATAACCCTGTTGATAAACATCAAACACGGTGCCAAATGGCCGAGTGTCGCGAACACCTTTGGCGCGTTGATACACCAAAGTTCTGAATTCTCTGCTGATAGGCATACCATTGGTATCTGTTTCAATAAAGTATTGCTGGATTTCAGGACGTATATATTCCAGCAGATAGCGAAAATGTCCAATTACTGGATAAAGCCTTAAAATAGTTTTTTTACGCTGAGCCATGTCTTTGATGCCGACAGCAATCAACGGCAATAGAATTATGAAAAACAATAAAACAGGTTTCCAGATAATAGATAGCAATATAAATAGAAGCGATAGCGCAACCGATATTATGATAAAAGCAATACGTACCGTCATTTTGGCTTCCTTATGGGGTAATTGATATGCGCACCAGTTGTTATGAAATCTACGCTTATCTAAGGATTCTAGTACGTGAATCTGAAAGTTCCCGATATTTTATCATATTAGCGAATGCCAATTAGACTTGCTAATATGCTACCCCAAGTAAAATTTATTGACCTATTCACAAATATGTATTGTGTTTAATGGTATTTTTTAATCAAAAGCATTATGCTACCCAGCTCTTAGCGTTCCATGAAACCCTAATTATGGACGATCAAAAGACGAAATACTTACTAAATCAGTCAAAGCTACAGGAGAACATCGTCAATGGTAGATGTAGTCGCAACTAACGAAACGATCATCGTGGTCGGTGGTGGTATCAGCGGCATGACCGCTGCACTCGAAGCTGCCGAACTCGGCAAGCAGGTTATACTGCTGGAAAAACGCGCTTATGTTGGCGGACGTGTTTCGCAGCTTTATAAATACTTCCCTAAAATGTGTCATCCGACTTGTGGACAGGAAATCAACCAACGTCGTGCCAAAGGAAATAGTAATCTAACTATTTTAACTATGGCTGAAGTAACAGAGATCACGGGCGATACCGGAAATTACAGTGTCAACGTGAAAATTTCACCGCGCTACGTGAATGAAAATTGTACTGCCTGTGGCGATTGTGAAAAAGCGGTTACTGCAGAGTTTGATGATGAATTCAATTACAACCTGGGCAAGCGCAAAGGTGCCTATTTACCTAATAAGATGGCACATCCACAACGCTATGTGATTGATCCTCAAATGATTGGTACTGCAGATGCAGATGCTGCCAAAGCAGCGTGTAAATTTGATGCGATTGATCTTGATATGAAAGAAGAAACGCTAGAGCTTAAAGCTGGTTCCATAATATGGGCAACAGGATGGAAGCCATATGATGCGGCCAAGATTCAACCATACGGATATGACCGTTACAAAAATGTTATTACTAATGTCGAATTTGAGCGATTGATGGATCCGCATGGCCCAACAGGTGGAAAATTATTACGCCCATCGGATGGTGCGGAAGCCAAGAATATTGCTTTCATCCAGTGTGCAGGATCACGTGACCTCAATCATCTTAAACATTGTTCGCGATTCTGCTGTATGGCATCACTCAAGCAAACTAAATACGTTGAAGAAAAATACGGCGATGATGCTAAATCCAGTATTTACTATATCGACATTCGCTCAATTGACCGTTTTGAAAACTTCTATAACGAAGTTAAAAATAGCGAAAATGTGAAATTTATAAAATCAAAACCAGCCAGTATTGTTCAGGATGAAAATGAAAATCCAATTATACATGGCGTCGACACTGAAGGCGCTATTCGTTACGCAACAACCCATGATCTAGTGGTGCTTGCAGTAGGTATGGAGCCAAGCGTTGATGTTTCAGAATTCCCGGTAAAGCTTGTGCTTAACGAAAATGGTTTCATCGAGCCAGACGAAGCCAACGGCGGCATTTTCGCGGGTGGTACATCTGCTGATGCATACGATGTTAACCGTGCTGTACAACATGCCACTGCCGCTGCATTACGGGCCGTGCAAGTTGTTAACCAAATATCTAAATAGGAGGACATAATCATGGCTGAAGTAGCAAAAGTAGCTGGTTATATCTGTACAGGTTGCGGCATCGGTGAGCGCCTGGATGCCGGACAAATGGAAATGATTGCAACCCGCGAAGGCCGTATTGCATCATGCAAGCAACACGAATTCCTGTGTAGCGCTGAAGGTGTCCAAATGATACAGGATGATATCGATTCAGGTGAAGCAACCCATTTGATGATTGCAGCTTGTTCGCGTCGTTCGAAATCAGAAGCATTTCGTTTTGGTGAAACACCAATGGCTCGCGCTAACTTGCGTGAAGGTGTTATCTGGATTCGTCCTGAAGACCCGGAGCATGATGAAACAACTCAGGAAATGGCAGACGATTACATCCGCATGGCCTGTAATGAAGTAAAGCAAATGCACAAGCCAGAAAGTAGTGCAGAAGCTGAGTTGAATAAAAATATTTTGGTTGTTGGTGGTGGTATTACAGGCATGACAGCGGCCATTGAAGCATCTAAAACAGGTTACCCTGTAACGCTTGTTGAGAAGAATGACAACCTGGGTGGAATTGTTGGTGGATTTAGCAAGAAAATTCCAGGACGTTCACCTTACGCAAAACCTGAAGATACAGGTGTTGCAGAAATGATTGCGGCGATTGAAGCGGATGATCAAATTACCGTTCTACTTAGTACAAAAATAGCTAAAACAGCGGGAGCACCGGGTCGTTTTGCAGTTGATTTTGATGGTGCTGGCGAGAGTAAAGAATTTGGTGCAATCGTACAGGCTACTGGTTTTACTCCTTACGATGCCAACCAGCTTCCTGAATTAGGCTATGGCAAAACCTCTGATGTTGTTACACAGATTGAACTTGAAGCACTCGTTAAAAACACTAACGGCGCAATCAAACGTCCATCAGACGGCAAAGAAGTTAATAGCGTTGTATTTGTGCAATGTGCTGGTCAGCGAAGTGATAAACCGGGGCATCTTGAATACTGTTCAGGCCATTGCTGTATGACCAGTATTAAACAGGCAATGTATTTTAAAGAAGCGAATGGTGATATTGATACCACGATATTGTTCGACGATTTGCGCACGCCAGGTTCAGCAGGTGAAGATTTTTACCGCGCAGGACAGGAAATGGGAATTACCTATCGTAAGGGCAAGGTTTCTGAAGTCGATGGCAGCTTAAATGTTAAATTTGATGATTTGATTCTAGCTGAAGAAGATACATTAACCCCTGATTTAGTGGTATTAGCGACTGGTATGGTTCCAAATTCTGGGGTAAATATTGAAGCTATTCCTTTGACGGCTGATGAAGAAGCAGCAGAGACGGCTGAGGCTGATCCTAGCATTGTGGCCACAATTTCAGTCGACTCTATCCTGAATCTTGATTATCGCCAGGGCTCAGATATTCCTCAGCTAGTTAACGGTTTTACCGATTCACACTTTATCTGCTTTCCTTATGAAACTCGTCGTACCGGCATCTACACAGCTGGCCCTGTTCGCCGTCCAATGGATATCGAGCAAGCCAAAAACGATGCCATGGGCGCAACCATGAAGGCCATTCAGGCAGCAGAAAACGCAGCAATTGGGCGTGCTGCACATCCTCGTTCGGGCGATTTAAGTTTCCCTATCTTCCGTAAAGAAGGTTGCACTTCGTGTAAACGTTGTACGGTTGAGTGTCCATTCGGCGCGATCGACGAAGATGAAAAAGGTTACCCACAATTCAACGAGTCACGTTGTCGTCGTTGTGGAACCTGTATGGGAGCATGTCCGGTACGTGTTATCTCGTTTGAGAACTACTCAATCACAACTATCTCTGAGCAAATCAAGAATGTTGATATTCCTGATGAGTTCGATGAAAAGCCACGTATCCTGGTTCTAGCATGTGAGAATGATGCTTACCCTGCGTTGGATATGGCGGCGGCAACGGGTAAAATTGAGATTACACCGTTTGCACGTGTTATTCCTGTTCGCTGTTTAGGCTCTGTCAGTACAATCTGGATTCAGGAAGCTTTGGATAGTGGTTTTGATGGCATTGTTTTAATGGGTTGTAAGAAAGGTGCTGATTATCAGTGTCATTTCGTCAAAGGTTCTGAAATGGCGCATTACCGCATGGGTAAAATTGGCGACACTCTGGAAACATTGTCACTTGAAAAGGAACGTGTTGCTGTATACGAAATCGCTATTACCGACATCGAATACGCGCCAAAAGTTATCAATGATATGGCTGCGACGATTGAAACAATCGGCATGAGCCCATTCAAGTTCTAGGACGCTTTTAATAGGAAATTACAACATGAGTGATTTAAACCAGCAAATGATCGACAAATACAAAGGCAATTTCCTCGCAGAAGTTGTCGATAATGTCGAAGAAGGCGAAACCATGAAGATGTGTATGCAATGTGGTGTGTGCTCAGGCTCATGTCCATTGGGTGACGCATGGGAGCATCCACCGCAAAAGCTCTTTATGATGATACGTGCGGGTAAACGTGAAGCCGTTTTAAGCACAGATTCTATGTGGAATTGTACTTCCTGTTATAACTGTATTGCGCGTTGCCCACGTGGAGTTCAAATTACCCACATTATGCATGGTTTAGCGCATTATTCTAAAAAGTTGGGCTTGGCGCCAAAAGGTCAGCAAACTGAAAAATTCTCACAGCTTTTCTGGGATAATTTAGTCAAAAAAGGCCGTGTAAATGAGTTGAAACTAGGCCTTAGCCTATATTTCATGAACGGATTTGGAAATGGCGTGAAAGTAGCCATGAAAAACCAGAAACTCGGCATGGCGATGATGAAGGCAAAGCGTATGAGCCCGATGGAAATGTTCGGTGGTCATGGTATAAAAGATCCTAGTGGATTACAAAAAATGCTAAAGAAGGCGCAAGAGCTTGAAGATGCGCGTATTAGTGGTAAGGAGGCTTAAACATGGCTAATGAATATTCGTTTTATCCCGGCTGTTCTTCTCAAAAAGGAGCTTCTGGTTCAAACCAGATGATATCTAACGATACCATGTGTGAAGAATTGGACATCAAACTCAATGAGATTGAAGACTGGAATTGCTGTGGAGCTTCGGTAGGCTATTCTGGCGGTGGCGAGCTTTCACGTTTGGCTCTATCAGCCAGAAACCTGGCTATCTCAGAAAAACAACACCCAGAGCAAGACTTAATTGCAACCTGCCCAGCTTGCTGGTTGGCAACGCGCGAAACTCAAGAACGTTTGCACGATGATCCTAACATGATGTCAGATGCAAACAAGGCATTGGCTGAAATTGGTATCGAATACCAGGGCATCAAAAAACCAGCACGTCATATGACTGAAGTATTAGTTGAAGATATTGGCTTTGAGAAAATGGCAGCCAAAGTAAAGAAGCCATTAGAAGGCATCAAAATTGCTGGTTACGTTGGCTGTCAATCAAACCGACCTTACGGTATTGCGGGCGAGTCATTTGAAAACCCAATGTATCTCGATAAAATGGCAGAAGCTTCAGGTGCTGATGCGCTTACAGGTTACGAAAAGAAAGCCTCTTGTTGTGGTGGCGCGTTAATGTTTTCAGAAGCTGAAAAGTCACAAGCCTTGGTTAAAGGTATCATAGAAGCCGCTTACGATCACGGCGCTGATATGATCATGACGCCCTGTGCGATGTGTCAGATGAATGTGGAAGCATACCAGTCTGATATTAATGCTAAATATGGCACCAAATTTGATATGCCGGTAGTTTTCTATAGTCAGGTATTGAGTGTAGCTTATGGCCGTTCAGCTAAAGATGCTGCATTAGATGGTCAATTGATTAAGCCACAAAAGCTGATTGATCTAGCGAATAAATAAAGCATTAACTTTATTCAACAAAAAAGGCTGGTTTTTACCAGCTTTTTTGTGCTTTTCCCTTTTGTTAAAGGATAAAAACGTTTAAAAGACACCCCTCTACTTTTTGACAGTTTTTCAGCGTTTATTAATATTCAGATAGTCTCTCATAGCCGCACCTTTATATAACTGGCGCGGACGACCAATTTTGGATTCCGGATCACCCATCATTTCATTCCACTGTGATACCCAGCCGACGGTACGTCCAACAGCAAATAATACGGTAAACATATTTATAGGAATACCCATGCCGAGAAATATGATACCAGAATAAAAATCGACATTCGGGTATAGGTTGCGTGATTTAAAATAATCGTCTTCAAGCGCGACTTTCTCAAGCTCCATTGCAGTGTCGAGTAATTTTTTGTGTTTTGGATCGGTGCATTTATTTTCTTCGAGCATTTTGTGGCAAATCTCACGAATGATTTTTGCCCTTGGATCATAGTTTTTATACACACGATGACCAAATCCCATGAGTCGAAAGCGATCATTTTTATCTTTGGCCCGTTCGATAAATTCAGACAAAGGCTTGCCAGACTCATTAATCTCGGTGAGCATCTGGATTACGGCTTCATTCGCGCCACCATGTGCTGGTCCCCACAAAGAAGCGATGCCGGCTGCCAAAACTGCAAATGGATTTGCTTGAGAGCTACCCGCAAGGCGTACTGTGGAAGTAGAAGCGTTTTGTTCGTGATCAGCATGTAGGATTAAAATAACATCCAGCGCTTTTGCGAAGAGTGGATCAACTTTGTATTTAGCTGATGGCATAGAGAACATCATATGTAAGAAATTTTCACTGTATCCCAGCGAGTTATCAGGAAAAACAAATGGCATTCCCATGGCATAGCGATAACTCCAGGCAGCGATGGTAGGCATTTTAGCGATTAAACGGTGTGCCGCTTCCATACGATCTTTAGGGTTATGGATATCTTCATCGTCATGGTAAAAAGCCGATAATGCGCCAACAACACCAACCATGGTTGCCATAGGATGCGCGTCACGGCGAAAACCACTATAAAAGGTTTTTAGTTGTTCGTGCAACATGGTGTGGTGCTTTATTGAATAATCAAATTCAGCTAGTTCTTCAGAGTTGGGAAGTTCGCCATTTAATAGAAGGTAGCAGGTTTCTATAAAACTACTCTCTTCAGCAAGCTGTTCAATCGGGTATCCTCGATATTCAAGAATACCCTTGTCTCCATCTAGATAAGTAATATTACTCCAACAGCTTGCAGTTGACATAAAACCTGGATCATAAGTAAAGTAGCCCAACTCTTTGTATAGACTGCGTATATCAATCGTCATGGGACCACTCGTCGGTTTGAACAAATCAAGCTCGATTTGTTTTCCTGTGCGATTGTCAATGAGTGTTACACTGTCTTTTTGGGGCATTAAACTTCTCCAATTTTTATTTTCCGCGAAACATCTAAGGGCTATTAGTGGGTAACTTCAACTAATATTCTAGTATCGATTGTAAATAATTGTGCTCAAAGATGTATGCTAATCAATCTGATTTTAATTCGGTACAGGTTAAGAGTAGGTAAATAAATACTATTAGAAAAATGAATAGCTTTAATCGTAAGCATTGAAGACACCATAAATGACTTCTCTCTATAAATAGGCTAGATTAAAGAGCCTTTTTAAATTTGCAAAACAGATTAATTATATTTTTTGCATATATTCATGTGCTACTCCTTCACCTTTAGGCACACGGACATACTCTATCAGATCTATGATGTCATCGGGTACTTGAGCTATCATCCTAGAAACAATATGAGCATCTACGAAATTCACTATTGCACCAACCGCAACAAAGGCATTTGGTGATATTCCAAAGAACTGAATTGGCTCCATCCGATAGTTTTTACAGTAGCTAAAAGACTGAAAGAACATAGCACGAGCCGTTGTAAAGGGTATTTCTAACATAAATAGTATTCTTATGATATTTATAATTTTTGTTTATTGGTCTCGCAGCTCTTCATCATTTCTTTCCCGCCTTTAATCTTTTGTTGATTATTTTTTAAATAAATTGCTTTAATATGCAGTTCAGTACATGTTGTACGCAGATATGCATAGAATTACAATTCTCACTTAATTGATAAAAAATACCGAGAGAAGATTACTTCTCAAAATATAAATATGAAAAACTATATATTAGGTCTATCGGCTTATTATCACGACAGCGCAGCAGCCTTAGTGTGCGATGGTGAGGTCGTCGCAGCGGCACAGGAAGAGCGATTTACGCGCAAGAAGCACGATCCTTCATTTCCAGCTAATGCGATTAAATATTGCCTTCAAGAAGCGGGAATAACGCATGCGGAGATTGCTCATGTGGTTTTCTATGATAAACCCTTATTAAAGTTTGAACGCCTTTTAGAGACCTATTTATCCTACACTCCACAGGGTTTTCGTTCATTTTTAACCGCAATGCCAATCTGGCTGAAAGATAAATTATTCCTTAAAAAAACACTTAAACGAGAGTTATCTGCTGTTTTTGGCACAACTGAAAATGAAATACCGAGCCTGTTGTTTAACGAGCATCATCAGTCGCATGCAGCATCTGCTTTCTTCCCATCACCTTATGAGAAGGCAGCAGTGCTATGTCTGGATGGTGTAGGTGAATGGGCCACCACTTCAATGTGGCTGGGGAATGGCAATAAGCTTACTCCACAATGGGAGATCGATTTCCCGCACTCTCTAGGTCTGCTGTATTCAGCATTTACCTACTACACTGGTTTTCGCGTTAACTCGGGTGAATATAAACTCATGGGCTTGGCGCCGTATGGTGAACCAAAATATGTAGACTTGATTTTGGATAATTTAATTGACCTGAAAGAAGACGGCACTTTCCGTCTTAATATGAAATATTTCAACTATGCAACAGGTCTAACCATGACCAATAAAAAGTTCGCCGAGCTATTTGGTTCACCAGCGCGTGAACCAGAAGGCGAATTAACCCAGAAAGAAATGGATATCGCCCGTTCAATCCAGTGGGTTACCGAAGAAGTGGTTCTACGCTTAGGTAGAAGCGTCCATAAAGAAACCGGTATGGATTATTTGTGTCTGGCTGGCGGTGTGGCACTCAACTGTGTCTCAAATGGCCGCTTATTGCGCGAAGGGCCATTCAAGGATATCTGGGTACAGCCAGCAGCAGGTGACGCGGGTGGAGCGGTAGGCGCAGCCTTATCGGCATATCACGAATACATGGATAAACCGCGTGAAATACAAGTCCCGGATGCGGCCAAGGGTTCTTATTTGGGACCAAAATTTAGCAATGGACAGATTACAAAATATCTAGACAAGGTTGGCGCAAGTTACGAGAAAATCGAAGACGATGTTCTGATGCCAAAACTTGCCGAAATCATGGAAGGCGAACAAGTTGTAGGCTGGTTTCAAGGCCGTATGGAATTTGGACCACGATCATTAGGTGCACGATCTATTATTGGCGACGCTCGCAGCAGTAAAATGCAGACGGTGATGAACCTCAAAATCAAATACCGTGAATCGTTTCGACCGTTTGCTCCAGTGGTAAAATTTGACAAGGTCTCAGAATGGTTTGATCACGAAGGCCCAAGCCCTTATATGTTGATTGTGGCACCCGTGAAAGAAGACAAGCGAAACTTGATGACTGCCGAGCAAGAAAAGCTTTTCGGTATCGACAAACTAAATATTCCTCGATCGCAAATACCGGCAGTAACCCATGTCGATTATTCGGCGCGTGTACAGACTGTACATCCTGAAACAAATCCACGCTTCTATCATTTGCTGGATGCGTTTGAAAATAGAACGGGTTGCCCAGTATTGGTTAATACCTCATTTAACGTTCGTGGTGAGCCAATCGTAAATACACCTGAAGACGCTTATCGTTGTTTTATGCGTACCGAGATGGACTATCTGGTAATGGAAAACATTTTGATAGATAAAAGGACACAGCCTGAATGGCAAGAGGAAGGCGATTGGCGCAATGAGTTTGCCTTAGATTGATCAAAAACCATTGATGCCAGGAAATGATATGAATGCTGAAACAAATAAAGTTGATGTAACAAAGTCTGATTTAAGAAAATTTGGGCTGATTATGGGCGCCATGATTGCACTCATATTTGGTTTATTGTTCCCCTGGATAACGGATAAAACTTCTGGGAACTGGCCAATTTGGCCGTTTATAGTGATGGCCATTTTTTGGGCCTTGGCGCTAATCTTTCCTCGGAGTTTGAGAAAAGTTAACGTGTTATGGCTCAAGGTCGGTAATGTTTTAGGTTGGATAAATAGCCGTATAATCCTGGGTGTGATGTTTTACTTGCTAATCTTTCCAATTGGACTGTTATTAAAACTTTTTGGCAAAGACAGTATGGATCGTAAATTGGAAAAAAACGCTGACACATACCGAAAAATCACTAAGATAAGAGATAAGGATCATTTGGAAAAACCTTTTTGATAGTATTTAAACTTCATATAGAACTTTATAGGAATGCATCATGTTAGATTTACTCAAAGATTTATGGTCATTTATGCGAGAGCGCAAAAAATTCTGGCTCGCGCCGATCATTTTAATCATGGTTTTGTTGGGTGCTTTGTTAGTTTTAGCACAAGGTTCTGCGATTGCGCCCTTCATTTATACTCTCTTTTAGAGTTGAGTTGTCGTGAAAAACTTTATTGCTAATTTTTTTCTTTTATCTATTAGCCTCGCCATTGTTTTTGCAATCGGCGAGTTGGCGAGTCGCTATGTCAGTCCTGTTTCTCCGGGACCCAGCATACATGACTTGCAGGGCAATAAACAAAAAATAAGTTATGTCCAGGCGAATAATCGCTTCCGTATTGTCACACCAGATTACGATGCTGAAACAACAATAACCAGAGATGGTTATCGCGCTCCGGAGGCTAATGGAAATCCCGATGTGATTTTTATGGGGGATTCGTTTACTTATGCTCAAGGTGTTAAAGATGATGAGGCTTTCCCGGCGATTTTTTGTAAAGCAAAAGGTTATAATTGCGCGAATCTGGCGGTACCGGGTTCGAGCACGCTGTATGAGGTCGATCGATTGGAGAGTTATATAAAAACCAAAAATTGGCGACCAAAACTAGTAAATTTCTTTTTCTTTACCGGTAATGATTTCAGGGATAATCTGGAAGCCGCTGAAAAGCGCAAAAATGGACTGGACTATTTACCAGTTGAACTTAATCAAAATCCTGCAAAGGCTGAAGAAAAAGGCTTGGTAAAAAGTAGCATAGATTTAGGCTTGAAGTACTCGAACCTATTACGTGTTGCCTATTATAAGATTTTGCCAATAATCCGAAATGACCCAGATGAGGCAGCAGCCTCATTAAATAAAGCTTTGGAAATAACAAAGGCTGAATTTGAACGACTACATTTACTTAGCCAGCAATATGGCTTTGACTATCAACTGTATGTGATTTTTCCTGAGCCAGAAATCAGACTTGATAAATACCAGGCATTAGGCGAAAAACTCCAGGCGCTGACAGACAAGCCGATGATTATGCTGGGTGATCTTTTTAAACAAAATAGTGGGGATTATTTCTTCCCAAGTGACGGACATTTCAGTGTTGCGGGGAACAAGAGATTAGCCGAGTTTTTAATTAAAAACCACAAATAGAGTTTCCAATCTGGAAACATCAAAAACCGCCTAAAAGTAGGGGGGTGTTTATAAAAATAAGACACCCCCCTACTTTTAGGCGGTTTTTGATTTCAGTAGTTTCTTTTCCAGGAACATGGCATCACCATAACTAAAAAAGCGATATTTTTCTGCCACAGCATGCCGATAGGCAGCCATGATATTTTCATAACCAGAAAAGGCTGAAACGAGCATTAATAATGTAGATTCTGGGACATGGAAGTTGGTAATCATCGCGTCAACCACATTAAATTGAAACCCCGGAGTTATGAAAAGTCGGGTATCATCTTTAAATGGCTGCAATGCGCCAGTCGCTTTTGCGGCAGATTCCAGGCTTCTTACGCTGGTTGTGCCAACTGCTACAACTTTTCCTCCACGGGCTTTACAGGCTAAGACCGCATCACAGGTCTGCTGATCAACTTCCACCCATTCGGCATGCATCACATGGTCTTCCAGCTTATCAACGCGCACAGGCAGGAATGTTCCTGCACCAACATGTAATGTCACCTGTGTTGTTTCAATACCTTTTGTTTTTAAAGTCTGTAGTAATTCATTTGTGAAATGTAAACCGGCGGTTGGTGCTGCCACTGCACCTATTTTTTCAGCAAAAACGGTTTGGTAGCGCTCTTTATCTGCTTCTGTATCAGCGCGTTCGATATAAGGTGGCAAAGGGATGTGGCCGTGCTGTTCAAGTAGTTCGTAGACCGAAGTATTGTGTAAAAAAATAATTTCAAAAAGGTCGTCGTTTCTCGCGATGACCTCTACTTTAATAGAATCTTCCAGATGAAGTTGCGTGCCTGGCTTGGGTGACTTATTAGCTCGTACATGTGCGAGTACATGGTGCTTACCTAAAATACGTTCGACCATAACTTCAACTTTTCCACCGCTTTCTTTGAAGCCGGTTAAACGCGCAGGAATTACACGGGTATTGTTGAATATTAGCAAGTCATCTTGTTGAATTAAATCAATAATATCACTGAAGGTTTTGTCGTGAAAAGTTGCAGGATCGGTATTTGTATCTAGGTGTAAAAGCCGACTTGATGAACGATTTTCTAGTGCTTCTTGAGCAATTAGCTCAGGAGGAAGAGCATAACTAAAGTCACTTAGTTGCATCTTTAAAAAACTTTTATTTATTTTTGAGGCCGCTTCATAACAACCACGCCAGCTTCACCGCGAATAATTGCTTTACCATCGACCAGGCAGGATACTTTCATTTTCACGCGGCCTGTTTTTTCGTTGATTTCAGCTATTTCGGCGCGCGCTGTAATTTCTTCATCAATAAATGCTGGTTTGCGAAAACGCATATTGAGCTCGACAAAAATTGCACCAGGTCCAGGAAGATCATTGCCAAGAATAGCAGAAATTAATGAAGCAGATAGTGCCCCGTGTGCAATTCTTTTGCCGAACATAGTGGTAGCAGCATACTCTGCATTCACATGTACTGGATTAAAGTCACCGGAAAGCTCTGCAAAAGCATTAATTTTTTCTGCAGAAACTACCATGGTCTTTTCTGCAAACATACCAACAGATAAGTCTTCGAGATAGTGGCCTTGGGTATTAATTTTTGACATAAGAATTACTCTTATTATGAATGGTTGTGGTGCCAGTGGTCGGAATCGAACCGACACTCCCAGAAGGAACAGGATTTTGAATCCAGCGCGTCTACCAATTCCGCCACACTGGCACAGATTCAAGCGCGGAAGTATATCACTAGTTTTATAAAACTAAAGCAGAAGTTCATTTCTTGAGGTAAATCAATCTAAATACAGTTATTATTAACAGTAGTATTTAAAACTAATAATAGGAGTTGAGAATTATGTTCGGAGAAAGCCATGATCTACACCACGAGTTCCCTGAATACAACGAACGTATTCATGAGTTAAAAATGAGTGATGGGCACTTTAAACGTTTATTTGATGAGTATGATGAAATCGTTCATCAAATACTCAGAGTGGAACAAAATATAGAAACCCCTTCTGATGATGTTATAGAAGAGATGAAAAAGCAGCGCTTGCACTTAAAGGATCAGCTTTATGTAATGCTACGTGATTGAAATTAAATATTCTATACTTTACGGTATCAGCTCGATTTATGATTATAAAAGCCGCACTTTAAAAAGTGCGGCTTTTATATTACAGATGTTTTTTTAACCAATGTAATTAAACTAGAGCTTTTATCAGTATAGTGCCCATTTCAGATGGATTTAATGTAACGTATACGCCGGCTTCTTCAAGTGCATCAATTTTTGATTGCGCTGTCCCCTGACCGCCGGAAATAATCGCACCAGCATGACCCATACGTTTTCCCGGAGGAGCGGTAACACCTGCAATGAAACCAACAACGGGTTTTGTCATATTATCTTTGATCCAGGCAGCACATACTTCTTCATCTGTACCACCGATTTCGCCACACATAACAACAGCATCTGTTTCAGGATCATCATTAAACATCTTTATCACATCAAGGTGCTTCAAACCATTCACAGGATCTCCACCGATCCCAACGCACGTTGACTGACCAAGGCCTAGCTGAGTAACCTGGTGTACTGCTTCATAGGTTAAAGTGCCAGAACGCGACACAATGCCAATTCTGCCTTTTTTGTGGATGTAACCGGGCATTATCCCAATCTTGATTTCATCTGGTGTTATAACACCTGGACAGTTTGGACCTACAAGAATGGTTTTGCTTTTCATCTTGCGCATCCGATCACGTGTTTTGATCATATCAGCAACTGGAATTCCCTCGGTAATACAAATTACCAAATCGAGTTCAGCATCAACAGCTTCATCAATTGCTGCAGCTGCAAAACGCGGAGGAACATAAATCACCGAAGCATTAATTTTGTGCATTTCTTTAGCATCAGCTACGGAGTTATAAACCGGAATACCCTGCACTTCCTGACCTTCTTTCCCTGGTGTTACACCTGCTACAAAACAGTCTCTACCAAATGCATAGTTTAAACACTGAGTGGTGTGAAATTCGCCGGTTTTACCCGTAATACCTTGTGTAACAACACGAGTATCTTTATTTATTAAAATTGACATGAGTGATATTCCTTATGCTTTAACTGCGGCCACAATCTTTTCTGCCGCATCTGCCATAGTTGTAGCAGTCTGTAATTTAACATCAGACTCATCAAGAATCTGGCGACCTCTCTCAACATTTGTTCCTTCAAGGCGAACTACAAGAGGTACACTCATGCCTACTTCTTTAGCAGCTTCAACAATACCTTCTGCAATAACGTCACACTGCATGATTCCGCCGAAAATGTTAACTAAAATACCTTGAACATTAGGATTTCCTAGCATAATCTTGAACGCTTCAATAACTTGCTTGGTATTAGCCCCACCACCTACATCCAGAAAGTTTGCAGGTTCACCACCATATAATTTGATAATGTCCATAGTTGCCATGGCTAGGCCGGCACCATTTACTAAGCAACCGATATTGCCATCTAAGGAGATGTATGAAAGATCCCATTTTGATGCTTCGATTTCGTTGTCATCTTCTTCATCAAGGTCACGGTATGCCAGGATTTCAGGCTGACGGTAAAGAGCATTTGAGTCGATATTGAATTTTGCATCAAGTGCAATAACACGATTGTCACCAGTGATAACCAGTGGGTTAATCTCAGCCAATGAGGCGTCTGATTTAACAAATGCTTGGTAAAGCCCGGCTAAAAAATCAGCCCCTTCCGTGATTGCTTCTGCTGGCATTCCCATTTTTGCACAAACATCCTCGGCTTCTGCGCGGTTCAATCCTTCAGCTGGGTCAACATAAATTTTAAGTATTTTTTCGGGTGTATTTTCGGCAACTTCTTCAATGTTCATGCCCCCTTCAGAGCTGCACATTAAAACAACTTTTTGTGTCTCGCGGTCTACTAGGGCTCCCACATAAAGCTCATCTGCAATGTCTGCCCCCTCTTCAATGTATAGCCGTTTTACTTCTTTGCCTTCTGGGCCAGTTTGGTGTGTCACTAATTGCATGCCTAATATGGCGTCAGCATATTCACGGACTTGTTTCAGGGAAGTGGCAACTTTAACGCCGCCACCTTTTCCTCGGCCTCCGGCATGTATTTGTGCTTTTATTACCCACACATTACCCCCCAATTTTTCTGCAGCTGCAACGGCTTCATCAACCGTAAAGCAAGCAATACCACGCGGAGTAGTAACTCCGTACTTTCTTAGGATTTCTTTACCCTGGTATTCATGTATATTCATGATAGAAATACTCTTAAATTATGTAACAGCAGTAAATATAGACGATATTCCCTGTAAGTTTAGCTTGATTGTTTTCTATTATTTAATCTTTATGATTTTATATGAGTATAATTGGTGCAATTACCCTAAAAAACGAGGTTTTTTAATGATTGGACGTATTTTTCTTGTTCTCGTTCTGCTGGCAGTCAGCTTGTATGTTGTAAAATACCTCAGAGCTAAGCTGGATGATTCACAAAAACACATAAAAAAAGACACTAAAAACAATAATACTATGGTCAAGTGTCAACATTGTGGATTACATATTCCAGAAAGTGAAGCGATTAAACAAGGGGATAAAATATTTTGTACTCTGGAGCACGCCAAGCGGGAGCTATAACTGACAGTGGGTTTTTTCGTGCCTCCGATTTGATCGTTACTGCAGATCCTTGGGCACCTATACAGCTTTATAGTATTTACCGCCTGGTTTTATCAGGTATATTGCTATTGTTAGGTTTCACAGATGCTTCCTCAGTTAAAATCGGTGATTATGATCCACAAATATTTTCCCTTGCGGCGAATATTTATGTTGGAGTAGCTGTTTTAGGTGTTTTTTTGGCACATTTTAGAAAACCTCATGCTACCTCCCAAATCTATCTGAACTCAATAACAGATATTAGTTTTTTACTGTTGGTTGTTTATACCAGTGGTGGTCTAAACTCCGGTATTGGGATATTAATTTTATTGCCGGTTATACTGCCGAGTATTCTACATCCTGGTCAGGGTTCTTTATTTCTCTCTGCTATAACTGTTCTTGCCTTATTGGGCATAGAAACCTTCATGCAAACTCAAGGTAAAGAGGGCTCGTACGAAGTATTTCATACAGGGGTACTATCGCTATTTATCATGATCACTTCATGGGTTGCGGGTAGTTGGTTCGAAAAAGCATCAAAAACTGCTGAATTGGCAAAGCGTCGTGGAATCGATCTTGCGAATCTATCGCAACTTAATCAATCAATTCTGGACCAATTGCAAACGGGGATTATTGTACTAGATCATAACGTCAATATTCGCCATTTAAACCCCACAGCATGGGATATGTTAGGCCAGCCTGAAGACTGGCGTGAAAAAACCTTGAAAGAATATGCACCTGAATTAAGTGCTCATCTTCAATTTTGGAGAGAAAATGTAGCACCTAAAGTAGGCAGCTATGATCTGAAGCATTGGAAATCAACTGAGTTCACCTTAAGGCTATCGCAGCTTGGTATACGTAACCAGGGAGTAGTATTGATGTATATAGAAGATACTCGGGTTCAACGTGAAAAGCAGCAGGATATTAAGATGGCATCACTGGGACAATTGACAGCGAATATTGCTCACGAAATTCGTAACCCATTGGGAGCAATAAGTCACGCTGCGCAGTTACTTTCTGAATCACCATTGTTAGATAAAGCCGATGAGCGCATGATTCAGATTATTCAGGCAAATTCAAAGCGATTGAACGGCACTATCGAAAGCGTCTTGAATCTTTCTAGAAAGAGTAATCCAAAACGAGAAAAGATTAGATTAAAGTTGTGGCTGAACGATTTTATCAGTGATTTTGTGATGCAATCTTCATTGAATAAGAATCAAATTAATATGTTTCTGGATGTACCTGAAACTTCAATTCAGTTTGATCCAACACATCTGCATCAAGTTATGTGGAACTTATGCCGAAATGCTGAAAAGTATGCAAGGGAGGATGTTTCTTCACTGCATATTGATATCCAAGGCACACACCCTAGTCACACACGAGACATAATTTTAAGTATTATAGATAATGGTAAAGGTGTTCCCAGTAAAGATATTAATCGATTGTTCGAGCCTTTCTTCACAACCAGCGTAAAAGGAGAAGGTACAGGACTTGGCTTATTTATGGCGCGTGAGTTATGTTTAAGTAATGGCGCGATACTCGAATATGCGAAATTACCTGCAGGTGGTAGTTGTTTCAGGCTGATATTTTCACAGTCAAAGCTGGATTACTAATTTATTAAAAATAATTATAAAAATAAAACGAATAAAAATATAAATAAAGAGACAGAGTAATGACACAACGTGTATTAGTAATAGATGATGAACCAGATATTCGTGAGCTTTTAGAGCTGACTCTTCTTAGGATGGGTCTTGATACAGCAACAGCTGGAACAGTAAAAGAGGGCTTGTTGGCGATACAGCAATTTCAGCCAGATCTATGTTTAACGGATATGAAACTTCCGGATGGTACGGGATTTGATGTTGTAAGGTATATTCAACGAGATTACCCGCATATCCCTGTTGCAGTTATAACCGCTTTTGGCAGTATGGAGGCGGCTGTAGAGGCACTCAAAGCAGGGGCTTACGACTTTGTCTCAAAGCCCGTTGATCTTGCTAAATTAAGAGACCTGGTGCAAACTGCACTTAGACTCTCGCAACAAAGTAATTTGGGTTCGTCATCTGGAAGTTCGGATTCTGTTAATGAAACAAGCCCAATCATTGGCGAGTCTTCTGCCATTGAACTATTAAAGAAAACCATTTCAAAATTAGCTCGCAGTCAGGCACCTGTTTTTATCTATGGGGCATCGGGTACAGGTAAAGAATTGGTTGCCAAACAAATACATCAGCAAAGTCCAAGGTCATCGGGGGTATTTGTCCCTGTGAACTGTGGCGCAATCCCAGAAAGTTTGATGGAAAGTGAATTTTTTGGACATAAAAAGGGGAGCTTTACCGGTGCAATTGAGGATAAAAAAGGACTTTTTCAAGCCGCACACCATGGCACGTTATTTCTCGATGAGGTAGCCGACCTACCTTTGAGTATGCAGGTAAAACTACTGCGCGCTATTCAGGAAAAAGCTGTCAAGTCAGTTGGTGGAGTGGAAGAGATTGCTATTGACACTCGAATACTCAGTGCTACACACAAAAATCTCGAAGAGGAGGTTGAGAAGGGTCGTTTCCGTCAAGATTTATACTATCGTTTAAATGTAATAAAGCTTGATGTTCCTTCTTTGCAAGAGCGCGGCAATGATATTTTATTACTCGCAGAATACTTTCTTGAACTTATCGCAGAGCGCTGGGAATTACCTAAAGCATCACTTTCCAGCAGATCTATTGAGGTTTTATCGACCTATACATTTCCTGGTAATGTAAGAGAGTTAGAAAATATTCTTGAACGTGCATGTACGCTATCTGATGGTGAGTTTATAGAGCCTGAAGATTTGCAATTGTCAAAGCTTGCAATTGAGGATAAAAGCGCTTCTATTGAAGGTTCTCATCAACAATCCCAGTTTATTGATACTGTTTCTGACATTTCAAAGAGAAATGAAAAAGAGCAGATCATTCATGCGCTAAATCAAACACGATGGAATAGAACAGCCGCGGCTAAATCGTTAGGCATGACGTTTAGGCAACTACGTTACAGGATCAAAAAGTACGAGCTGGATCAAGCCCCAGAATAAAAAACGAATACAATCATTTATATATGTTGCATGTAAAGTAAATAAATATGAACAATGTTTACTAATCTTGCCCTAACTTGTAATAACAATAATTAGCATAAAAACCTTAGGAGGAATAATATGCCAAACAATATTCGATTAAAACCCACTGTAATTCTTTTTTCAATCTCAGTCATGTCGTTTACAATGCCAGCCTATTCAGCTGGCTTTGCTTTAATTGAGAACTCTGCATCAGGGATGGGTAAAGCATTTGCCGGTGCCGCAGCTGCGGCTGAAGATGCTTCTACGGTCTGGTTTAATCCCGCAGGTATGACCTATTTAGGAAAAAGCCTGGGAGACAAATCACAAATCACCCAAGCTGGCCATATTGTTTCAGCAAAAACAGAATTTACAGATAAAGGTTCGACGATTCCTGCTGCCTTGGGTGGCTCTGCGACTACAGGTGAAAATGCCAATGAAAGAGTCACAAGTTTTATCCCCAATTTTTATTACGTCAAGCCAATTAATGAAAAGCTACATTTTGGTTTAGGGGTCAATTCACCTTTTGGTTCAAAAACCCTTTATGACGATGACTGGATTGGTCGTTACCAAGCAATCGACACTGATTTATTATCAATCAATGTCAACCCCTCTTTATCGTGGAAGGCGAATGAAAAGCTTAGCCTGGGTGGTGGTGTCAGTGCTCAATATGTTGATCTTAAAAAATTATCAAGCGCTATTGATTCTGTTGGAGCCTGTTTTAACGTTGCGGCAGGCGTTGGTGCATTAGCTGGAGCTGCTGCCGGAGCTGCAATACAGGGCCAATGTGCTGCAACTTACACGGTGCCTGCGCAAACAGCGACAGATTCACATACAGTTGTTAAGGGTGATTCCATAGCATTTGGCTATAATCTGGGTCTACTCTATGAAGCGACGGATAAAACTCGTGTTGGTCTGAGCTATCGTTCTGAAATCAAACATGATGTAGATGGCACCATAAAATTTGATCTGGACCCAGGTTTATTGCCCATTATAGCCGCAACAGGTACAACAAGTTTTAATAACAGAGGTGTGAAGGCTACTGTAGATCTACCGCCTTCAGTATCACTATCTATCGCACATAAAGTCAACGAAAAACTTGAGCTTCTCGGCGATGTTACCTGGACAGGCTGGGATTCTTTCGAAGAATTGCGCATAACGGAAACTGATGGTGTAACAGACGTAAGCGTGGTTCCTGAAAAATGGGAGGATGTCTACCGTGTTTCTGTAGGCGCAAATTATAAATACAATGATAAATTAACCCTTCGTACTGGCGTTGCGTTTGACGAAGAGCCCATTCCATCTGCTACCTTCCGTACCCCAAGAATACCTGGTAATGATCGTACCTGGTTATCATTCGGAGCTGGTTATAAGTTGAATAAGAAACTAGATCTTGATTTTGGCTACTCTCACCTGTTTTTTGATAAAACAGCCATTGATAATCCTGGCGATGGTTATTCTGTTGTAGGGAATTATGAAACAAGTGTTGATATCTTAAGCGCGCAACTTAATTACACATTTTAAGACAAGCAACTAAAAATAGTTACGAATAAATCTAATGTTAAAGGACACCCCCCTACTTTTAGGCACTTTTTCACTTACACAAGTAAAAAACATCGAAAAGTAGGGGGGTGTCCTTTTAATAATCAATTAACTATTTCTTTCAAGCGGGCCGCACCCATTCCCTTTGAATGGGCCATTTGAGCTAAAAAAGCTCTGCAGTAGCTATAGCATTATCCATCAAGACTATTCAGCGGCGCGCATTTTTTTAGTAATCACGTATCTCGAGTTATTCAATTTTCATATAATGGTTTTAGTATATTACGGAAAATTCTGCAGAGCATAACAAAGCTTTGTACGATACAGCTAAACGCACTCTAAGATTATCTTTTGTCACAGTGCCTATTGGTATGAATTCTAATACCCAGTATTTTTTATCACCTGAGTCTTTCATTTTCATCGGCGCAGCTTCTTCAACTGCAACAATTAATAAAATTGTCACATCATCTAATGAAGTTTCTGAAATTAGCTCAATGGGTAGTAAGCCTTGATCGCTTGGAGTTGTTTTAAACTTTAGGGCACCTCTATAAATTAGACGTTTCATCTGAGAAATTTCAAACGCTCATATTCTAGGCATATCTGAAGGGAATGCTTATTGCTTTCGCAAGAGACGTAACAACGAAGTCGTTGCACCATGCCAATTAGAATCGCTTGAAAGATCGCTCTGACGGGGCTTAGCCAAAAATACAGACTCTGTGTTATGGTAACTTGAAAGACAATTAGCATTCCGCGTGACCATGCCTTGATTCTGGATTTTTAGCGTTGCCAGATGATACGTCTAATTTATAGAGGTGCCCTTTAATCGCATTTCCATACCAATACCTAAAATTTCACATTGATCATCAACAGGTTTACAGACATCAGTTACGACTAATTTTTTATCGGCATTTTCTACTTCATTACCACTATATATATCCGCAAGAATATAACCACATAAGGCAGGGAATGGGGCGATTAATATCGCAATGGCCTTATGTTTATTTATAATGCTAAGAACGGCAGATTTTATTGATATGAGTATTAGAGTTTGTCGCGACTAGCCATTTATCAGAAAGTGGTGAGCTTTATCGTTTTCACAATGACGATTTTAGGCAACTGTGAGATATTACCTCGACACACCAGTACCTGCCACGATTTAAACGTGTTCACCGGTTTGGCTAATAACACTATGAAAGTACCCCAATTAACTTCTGTTGTTAGCCCTTGAGCCCTATGGGCTTCACTTTGCCATAAGCTCCCCTTGCTTATAGCAAAGTACTTTAGCCAGACTTCGGTCTGGTTTTTTTATTTTTTCTGTAATACAAATATATTCAAGGCTAAGTAAAAAAAGGCCCATTCAAATGAATAGGCCTTTGGTTTGTCGGGTTTGGGGGAGCATCCACCTTGCCGACTTATACCCCTCCTAGCGGTGGAGGAATTCATACACGATTTAAGAATGCACCTAGTATTCAAAGGTGTCAATAAACAGAAAAATATCAATATATTATAAAATACTAATGTCTCAGTGATTTTCCCGAAAACAAATATGTTTCAAATTCAAAAACAGTGCTTTATGCTCAGTGTCTTGATTTTATTCTGGTAGAAATGTGTTTGACGTAATAGAAACAACAGAGAATTTACAGTTTTTTATGCAAAAGATCAGTAAGGCTAGCTGGGTTGCAATTGATACAGAGTTTTTAAGAGAAAAAACTTATTTCGCAAAACTTTGTCTGGTTCAGATTGAAGCAGAAGGTCATCGTGCCTGCATTGATCCATTGAATATTGAAGATATATCTACTTTTTCTGAGATGTTACATAACCCAGATATTGTTAAGGTACTGCACGCGGCGCATCAAGATTTAGAGATATTGTTACAATTAACCGGCAAAGTACCTGCTCCAATATTTGATACACAGGTTGCCGCGTCAGTTCTTGGTATTGGCGATCAAATGGGTTATGCGCGCCTCGTTGAAGATATGTTGGGCGTTAGTCTGGCAAAAACGCAATCACGCACAGATTGGTCAAAGCGGCCTTTAAAGCCTGCACAACTAGAGTATGCGATTGATGATGTCCGTTATTTAGCGCAGATATATCCTAAAATGCGAGACCAATTAGAATCACAAAACCGTTTGCATTGGCTAGAAAAAGATTTTACTAGAGCTGCAAATCCTGAGGTCTATGCTGTTAACGCATATCAGCGCTGGATGAAAGTAAGAGGGAATCAGGTACTCAAGCGTAATCAATTATCGATTCTGCGAGAGTTGGCTGCCTGGCGTGAAGAGCGAGCAGAACAATCTGACCGACCGCGTAAATGGATAGTCAGCGATGAGATATTACTTGATCTGGCACGCCAGCAGCCTTCTACTCATGAAGAAATTTCTGAGATCAGGGGAATCAGCCCGAATCGTAATAATAATCATAAAATATGGTTGGAACTCATAAAAAAAGGGCAGAATACCCCTGAGTCAGAATGGCCAGAATTACCTCGTAGTAAAAAACCAAATACAGCTCAGAATGCATTGATTGATTTATTGATGTTAGTGATTCAGATTCAGGCAAAAAAGCATAATATAACTCCTGCTGTAATCGCGACTAGAAAGCAAATTGCAAGCATGGTGCAAGCAGGTAAATCAGAACTATCTGATGATTGGCGTGGAGCACTGGTTAATGATGAAATTGCCCGCATTATTTCGGGTGAAATGTTAATCGGCGTGCAAAATGATAAAGTTATACTGATAGATGTTGAATAAGAACCATTCTTTAATTAATTACCTTAAATATAGTTGAAAACAAATAATGAAATCACCCCTACTGAATATTAAAGATCTTCCAGAGTTTACAGAAATAAAGGCTGATCAAATTGAGCCTGCCCTCGATAAGATTTTGAAAAAGAATCGTGCCTTAACCAGGTCTCTGCTTGAGGGGAACTCTGAATACACCTGGGACAACCTGATAGAACCATTGGAGCTTGCAGACAATGAAATGGAGCGCATGTGGTCACCTATTAGCCATATGAATAGCGTTGTCAACTCGCCTGAATTGCGAGATGCATACAATGCGAGCCTGCCTAAGATTAGTGAATACAATACCGAGATGGGGCAGAACAAAGATTTGTTTAACGCATTGCAGCAGATTATAGATAAAAAAGAAAAACTGGGACTTAATCCAGCTCAGATAAAGTCACTAGATGACTCACTAAGGGGCTTTCGTTTATCCGGTGTTGATTTGCCTGATGATAAAAAATTACGGTACGGCGAGATAAGCAAAGAACTCTCGGCACTTACATCAAATTATTCAGATAATGTACTGGATGCCACCAATGCATGGACAAAAGAGATTAAGGACGTAGAAGCTTTAGTGGGCTTGCCTGAAACAGCTATCGAACAAGCAGCCCAGGCAGCACAGCAACGAGAGCTAGATGGCTGGTTGCTGACGCTCGAATTCCCCTCTTATTATGCAGTGATGACCTATGCGGATGATCGCGCTTTACGCGAGGAAATGTACCGCGCATATACTACACGTGCCTCTGATCAAAGCGATGATAAAGAATTTGATAACAGCAAAAATATGGAAAATATCCTGAAGTTGCGCCAGGAAAAAGCACAACTGTTAGGGTATGATAATTTCTCATGTTTGTCGCTCGATACCAAGATGGCGGAATCGCCTGAGCATGTGCTTGAGTTTTTACGAGAGCTCGCTGAAAAGTCACTACCGTATGCTAAAAATGAATATGAAGAGTTACAGAACTTTGCGCAAACCGAAGTAGGCATTAGTGATCTTCAATCATGGGATGTCGGCTATGTCAGCGAAAAACTAAAGCAGCAGCGTTACAGCATAAGCGATGAGGATTTAAAGCCTTATTTCCCCGTCGACAATGTCCTTAATGGCTTGTTTAAATTAGTCGAAAAGCTTTATAACATTAAAATAAGACAAAATAAAGAGCAACAAAGCTGGCATAAAGATGTACGTTTTTATGAGATTTCTGATGTTGAAGGAAACCTGATAGCGCGCTTCTATCTCGACCTCTACGCAAGGCAGCATAAGCGCGGTGGCGCATGGATGGCTGATTTTTGTGGTCGATTCAAATCCAGAGATAAACTTCAAACCCCGGTCGCATTCATGACCTGTAATTCAGCTCCACCGGCTGGGGGTAAGCCTGCGCTATTTACTCATGACGAAGTTATCACCTTGTTCCATGAGTTCGGACATGGGCTTCACCACATGATGACAGAGGTAGACTATCTTGATATATCGGGCATCAATGGTGTGGAATGGGATGCGGTAGAGCTGCCTAGTCAATTTATGGAAAACTGGTGCTGGCAGCGTGAAGCTCTTGATATGTTTGCCGCGCATTATGAAACGGGTGCAAAAATACCCGAGGAGCTATTTGATAAAATGCAAGCCGCCAGACATTTTCAAAGTGCTATGGGAATGGTGCGCCAGCTGGAGTTCTCAATTTTTGATATGCGCTTGCACATGGACACCAGTATCAAAACTTCACAGCAAATTCAGGCAATTTTAGATGAGACGCGGGATGAAGTTGCGGTAATTGTGTCACCATCTTTCAATCGTTTTCAGCATGGTTTTTCGCATATTTTTGCTGGCGGCTATGCGGCTGGGTATTATAGCTATAAATGGGCAGAAGTATTGTCAGCCGATGCTTTTGCACGCTTTGAGGAAGAGGGCTTGTTTAGTGAACAGGTTGGAAAAGACTTTCTGACCGAGATACTGCAAGTCGGAGGTTCTCGCCCCGCATTAGAGTCATTTAAAGCCTTTCGTGGTAGAGAGCCATCCGTTGAAGCATTATTGAGGCACTCAGGTTTAGCGGCATGAACAAGCCCTTTAAAATTGCCAGCTGGAATGTAAATTCATTAAAAGTCCGCTTGCCACATGTCTTACAGTGGCTCGACAAAGCAAAACCTGACATTCTGGTTTTACAGGAAACAAAAACCATGGATGAAAACTTCCCTGCAGAAGAAATTCAGGAAGCAGGCTATCAAGTGGTTTATTCCGGGCAAAAAACCTATAACGGCGTAGCAATTCTATGCAAACAAGATTATCTGATTGAGGATGTTGTTACTGATTTACCCGAGCTGGATGACCATCAAAGGCGAATTATGGCGGCAACGATTAATGGTGTGCGCATTCTCAATTTATATGTGGTTAATGGTTCAGAAGTGGGTTCCGATAAGTTTGACTATAAGCTTGATTGGCTTGAAAAAGTCACTGCATGGGTGGCAGCACAATCCAAAAAATATCCAAAATTTGTGATCCTGGGAGATTTTAATATCGCTCCAGCTGACCGCGATGTACACAATCCAAAATCCTGGCATGAAAAAATTCTATGTTCAACACCAGAGCGCAATGCGCTACAAAAAATCCTCGACATTGGCTTTGTTGATTCTTTTCGATTATTCGAACAAGACGATGATATTTTCAGCTGGTGGGATTATCGCAGTGGTGGCTTTGATAAAAACATGGGCTTGCGCATTGATCTGGTTTTATCCAGCCTATTACTTGCGGAACAATGCATTGCAAGTTATGTTGACCCAGAACCAAGGGGTTGGGAGAGACCATCAGATCATGCGCCAGTAATTAGTGAGTATCGCAATATTACTTCTTAATACCCTATATTTCCCAAAAACCGCCGAGCTTTGCATAAGTTCTTTTAGTCATTTTTGAAGAAAAAAATGAAAAATCACTTAAAAGTGGGGGGGTGTCGTTTTATCTTAATTAAATAGTTTATCTATGAGTAATAGATTCAAAGGAACCATTTTTGTACTGATCTGTGTCGCTTTATGGGCACTCATACCAGTCGTAGCAAAAATGGGGCAAACAACTCTCGATAACCATCAGTTCTTATTCTGGTCGAGCCTGGTGTCTTTGCTTGTTTTAAGTCTTGCAGCTATAGCAAAAGGGAATATTGCTGAAATTATAACCTACAGTCTAAAAGAATGGATCTATTTTCTCTTTTTAGGCTTGCTGGGAACCTATGTTTACTACCTGTTTCTTTATCTAGGTTATTCCAAAGACCGTAGGAATGGAAGTTTTGGTAATCCAGTATACATGGCCTATCTTTGTCCTGATTCTTTCACTATTTATATTAAAAGAACGTCTTGACCTCAGAAAGAGTGTTGCCATCATCCTGGGTTTTATTGGCGTCTTATTAGTGTTAAGCAGGGGTGAGTTGCAGAATATACAACTGAGCAATATTTCAGTTATCTCTTTAGTTGCTGCCGGTGCTTTCTGTTTTGCTTTGTTCTCTGTTCTTAGTAAGAATGTACGCAGGGCTCCTCTGGCTGTTATTAGTGTCTATTTTTTATCAGCGAGTATCGCATCGTTTATTTCCATGCTGTACTTTTCACGTTTTGCTTTTCCTTCTTCATCAGAGTTAATACCTGTTTTATTAAACGGCATACTTGTGAATGGTTTTTCCTATATGTTCTGGGTGTTGGCTCTGAGATCAACGGAAGCATCTTATTTAGCCCCATTTACATTTATCACACCTGTGTTGTCAGCCATCTACCTGATTGTGTTATTTGATGAGCCAGTGTTACCTGTCTATGCGATTGGTTTGGCATGCGTGATTGCTGGTGGCTTAGTGAATAGTATTAAAATAGCCAAGTCTTAATAGCGGGGAGCGCGCAATTATTGGGTCGAAAAAAAAGCCGCTAAATTAGCGGCCAAACACACATCGAAGGAAATCATTTATTATTATAAGTTTAACTATATTGGGTGTCGTTACTCTTTAAAGCTACCTGGTAACGACGTATTCCTTTAAAAATCGCTTTTGCCAGGTTTTCTTGATGACGAGCGGTTTTAAGACGCTTTTCTTCCATGGTATTACTGATAAATGCTGTTTCTATTAAAACCGAAGGAATATCTGGAGATTTAAGAACCACAAATCCCGCACTTTCTACTCTATGCCTAAGTAAATCATTTACACTACCAAGTTCTTTTAGAACACCACTGGCGACATCGAGGCTTTTATCAATCGTGTCTGAGAGTGAAAGGTCGAGTAATAATGAGGATACAACCTTATTTCCACGGTGTAACTCTGCGCCTGCCATTTTGGTTTCGTAAGCGTTTTCACTATCTGCAAGCCAACGTGCTGCTTCGCTTGATGCACCTTGTTCCGACAGAATATAGACTGAAGAACCCGTCAATTTAGTGTTTGGATTGGCATCAGCGTGTATTGAAACAAACAGGTCAGCTTTCTTGGCACGTGCTTTTATAATGCGTTTACGCAGTGATACATAGTAATCACCGTCTCTAATCAGCACTGCTTTAATGCCAGGTTGCTTATCAATTTGCTTCTTTAGACGTCGTGCAATCTGTAAAGCAATATGTTTTTCCTGTGTGCCTTTACTGCCAATAGCACCGGGGTCTCTTCCACCATGCCCCGCGTCAATGGCAACGGTCATTGGTCTTCTAACAGCCCCGCCTGTAACAGCACTGATCGCTTTCTTGACTTGTTGTGAAGGTGTTGACTTTGTCTTTCTTGGACTTAATGCGACTTCCAGGAAATAACCATTTTCACTAGCATTGAATGTTGAAGTAGCTTTCGCTTTTTGAGCCATATCCAGCACCACGCGAAAATCATTTTGATTGCGTCTGGACTGTCTTAATTTACTAATCAGATTTTGTTGACTGTTTGCTGAATTTCGTCCCAGTTGTAACTTTTGTTTCGGCTGGGTATCAAGGAAATCAATAACAATGCGGTCTGGAGAACTGTAAGTATGTAGTTTGTGGCGCACAGATTTATTCAGCTCAAAAACAAGCTTTTGATGTCCGTTAACACCTTGTTTTAATGCGACTGATTTGATCTTCGCGCCGCGACCATTAGCAAAAACCTGAGGTGCAAAACTGGTAGCGCCTGCAACACTCAAGAATTTACCTAGTCTCAGTACGAAGTCTCTGCGCTTCCGACTGCTAGTTTCCATAATCCCCAATGATTAAGTGATTTATCAAAGCCCAATTCGATATTTCACAAATATATTTTTTATGTTTTAGAGAGCTGAAAATTTATTTTTTGTGCTCTCGATTTAGAGTCATAGTAAAACTCACCAGGAAAAATTTTTCAAGTAGTTTTTATGATTATTTCCTAAGCTTATGTTTTTATACGTTAATTGTATTATTTTCCATTTCAACAATCCGACTATCATTTTGGTAGCTAATATTTACAATCAAATCAGCCTCGGGTAAAAATCCTTGCGCTTTTTCAGGCCATTCAATTAAACACAAAGAATCGCTATTCCAGTAATCGCGACTACCAATATATTCCAGCTCTTCAGGATCACCCAGGCGATAAAGATCAAAGTGATAAATCGTGCGATTTTCGAATTGATAGGGTTCGACCAAGGTATAAGTGGGGCTTTTAACTACTCCTTCGTAGCCTAGATGCCGCAATAATCCCCTGACTAATGTGGTTTTTCCCGCTCCCAAATCACCATTGAGAAATACCATGCCGCCTTTTGGGAATTTGTCGCCAATTTTCCCACCGAGTAGCATCATTTCCTTTTCGTTAGCAATGTGAATAGTTATATTGTTCATATGCTTTCATTAATTTATTAATAGTATCTTTGCTCATAATGCTGTTTTGTTATTGACCAACATCCTGATATAAGGAAAAAGATCACTGGCTAGCATGCCCCTTTCTCCATTTTTTGCTGAAAAATCAGCAGCCTTTGCATGGATATAGGTTCCTGTGGCAGCGGCATCGAATAATGATAGGCCTTGAGCGAGTAAAGCGGCAATAATACCGCTTAAAACATCACCCATCCCGCCGCTTGCCATCCCCGGATTTCCTGCGGTGCAGACAAGAGTTTTGTTACCATCACAAATCAAGCTTCCAGCACCCTTTAAGACACAGACACCCCCCCACTTTTGAGCTATTTTTTCAACACTTTGATACCTGTCAGCTTCAACCTCCATTGTACTTAGCCCCAGCAAACGGGAAGCCTCTTTCGGATGTGGTGTTAACACACAGTTATCATGTTTTAGCAATGTTGCGTTTTTTGACTCTGAAATTAAATTGAGCGCATCAGCATCAATAACGGTTGGTTTATCAGAGCGCAGTGCAAATAGAAGTAACTCTTTTGCCCAATCAGAAGACCCTAACCCCGGCCCAATAGCGATTACGCTGGCTTTTTCTAGCAACGGCTCTAAAGCACTTATTTGAAGTACCGCGTGAACCATAATTTCAGGCCGAGAACTATTTAAATAGCCAGCGTGAGAAGGGTGTGTCGCAACATTTACCAAGCCGGCACCACTTCGTAAACTGCCTTCGGCAGCAAGGCATATTGCCCCAGTCATTCCACTTGCACCACCGATTAACAAGACATTACCAAAGTGCCCTTTGTGACTACATCGAGAACGGCGCTTTAAGTTTTCTTGAATGATTGTGTCGGGAATAATCTCTTTGAAAAAGGGCGAATTCAGTTTTTGATAAACGGCATCTGGAACTTGTAGGTCATTAAATTTAAGGTCACCAACATAATCTCTGGCTTGTCCGGTAAATAAGCCACATTTACAGCCAATATAGGTCACGGTTAAATCTGCTTCTACGCAACTTCCCATTACTACGCCTGTATCAGAACAGAGGCCTGATGGTATATCTACCGCAATCTTTTTAGCAGAACTTTGGTTGATTGCATTAATCGCTGTTGCCCAATTACCGCTAACGTTACGTGTTAAACCAGTTCCAAATATTGCATCAACAATGATATCTGATTGAAGAAGTGCTTTATTAAATACTGAGGCCTTTCCGCCAACTTCTAGATAAGCCTCTCTTGCCAACAAAGCATCTCCACTAATTGATTTGACATCTCCCAGTTGAATTACAGTTACTTTCAAGCCCGCATTAATAGCAAGTGTTGCAATCACATAACCATCACCACCATTATTGCCTGTACCACAAATTACACAAAGTGATTGAGTATTTGGGTAGCCATCAAGTATTAGCTCAAAGGTAGCCTGTGCTGCCCGCTGCATCAGCTTAAAACCGGGAATATTGAATTCCTCGATTGCGATTCGATCAAGTTCCCTTACTTGATTAGCGGTGTATAAACTCAGTGGTAAAGTCATCTAAATGCTATTATGAAAAAATGGAATTAAATCATATCACGCATGTAAAACTTAAGCAGTGGGCAACAGAACTTGGGTTTAAGGAGTTGGGTGTTAGTGGTATTGATTTATCCAAACAGGAAAAGTATCTAGAGCGATGGCTAGCACAAGACTTCCATGGTGATATGGAATGGATGGAACGCCACGGAAATAAACGCACGCGCCCCGACGAACTTGAAGCGGGAACAATGAGTGTCATTAGCGTGCGTATGGATTATCGTCCACCGCAAACATATGACCCTATTATGGTATTGAATCACCCCGAGCTTGCTTATATTTCCCGTTATGCGCTAGGTCGAGATTATCACAAGATAATGCGTAAGCGTTTGGAACAGTTGGCGAAAAAGATTAATAAAGAGTTAGCGAATGATCGAAAACACATGAAATACCGGGTGTTTGTCGATAGCGCCCCCGTTATGGAGAAGCCCATCGCAGTGAATGCAGGTTTGGGGTGGATGGGAAAGCATACCAATATTCTCAGCCAGGATACAGGTTCATGGTTTTTTCTGGGAGAAATTTACACCAATTTGCCACTGGAAGTTTCCCAATCAGTAGATAACCATTGCGGAGATTGCTCCGCATGTATAGATGTTTGTCCGACGCAAGCTATTGTAAAACCTTATGAATTAGATGCACGGCGTTGTATTTCATATTTGACGATTGAGCATAAGGGAGTAATTCCTTTGGAGTTTCGTGAAGCGATGGGTAATCGTATTTATGGTTGTGATGATTGTCAGTTGGTGTGCCCGTGGAATCGCTTTGCAGTGGATACGCCTGAATCAGGTTTTTCTATTCGAAATAATCTTGATTCTGCAAGCTTACAGACGCTATTTGCTTGGACAGAGGATGAGTTTCTGCAAAAATTGGAAGGATCAGCTATTCGGCGGATAGGTTACCAGCGCTGGCAAAGAAACATAGTAATAGCACTAGGAAATGCACCTCCATCACCACTAATTATTTCTGCACTTAAAGCAAAATATGAGAAATCAACAGAGTTGGTTCGAGAACACATTAATTGGGCACTTCAGCGCTTAAATCAGCCCACCTGACCAAATATTGATCAGTAAAGCTGGTATGTAATAGAATGATGACTTATCTTACACTGAACTTCTTTTCGCGGGAACGATCTTAGTTCTACGAAATGCCATTTGAATAAACGAGATACCAAGGAATGATAAGAAAACCTTTGTTACCATTGTTGATGTGTATACTTTTAGCTTTCTCATTAAACAGTCGAGCACAAGCTGAATTAAATACTGCCAATCTATACACCAATGTTGAAAAGTCAGTATATCAAATTCGTGTTATTAATAAACAGACTGGCAAAAAATCCAGTATTGGTTCGGGCTTTGTGGTTACTAAGGATGATATTCTTGCAACAAATTATCATGTCGTTAGCGAGTATATAAATGATCCAGATGTGTTTTCACTGGAGTTTTTATCGACTACCGGCATGACAGGTCCACTCGAATTAGTCGACTTTGACATCGTTCATGACCTTGCAGTGGTTAAAGCGAAGCAACCCATGGGAGTTCCTTTAAATATTTCATACGTGCCTAAAAAAGGGGCGAGCTTGTATTCCTTGGGAAATCCAATGGATCTCGGTTTTACCATTGTAAAAGGATCTAACAACGGTATATTAACTAAGGATGAAGACGGTAATATTTTGTTTTCAGGTAGTTTAAACCCTGGCATGAGTGGCGGCCCAACGCTTGATGAATTAGGTAATATCATCGGTATAAACGTAGCAACTTCAGGTAATGATATTAGTTTTTTAGTCCCAGCAGAATATCTAACGATTATCTTGGACAGACTTAAAGAATCAAATTTTGCGACTGTAAATGACCGATTTGCACATAGCTCCGGTCAGCTATTAGCCAACTCTCAAAAAATTCTTAACAAGATGTTAAACAGCAAGTGGAGTGGTACGCGTATAGGATCATTTATTGTTCCTGCAGAGGTTGATAAATCAATCCGATGCTGGGACGCCAGTCGTACGCCTAAGAAAGATGACTTGTTTCGCACTTATTTCACTCGTTGTTCTAATGAAGACGATATCTTTCTTTCTAGTCGATTAAATGTTGGGAGCATCAACTATGAATATATGTGGCTGGAAACTGAAAAACTTTCTCCCGCACGTTTTTATCGTCGTTACGAAAAAGTGAATAGCAGTGTGATTGGCGGACACGCAGGTAAGAGCGATGTAACCAATTTTTCTTGCCATACTGATTTCACTAGGATCTCTTCCCGTGACTTTAAAACCTCGGTTTGCAGAAGAGATTATCTAAAATATGACGGCTTGAGCGATATGTTATTTACCACCGCGATGGTTGGTGAAAAAGATAAAGGTTTTCTTTTCAATCTGGACCTGACCGGTACCGATCCTAATAAAGCATTAGCATTATTCAAGCGCATGCTGGAGAAATTCGAATGGCAGAAGTAATTCTCGAAACGATTCAACGCGGTATTCATCATTACCATAAGATTGATTCATTTCCAGTTACAGTAGGTCGTGCATTTGATAATGATGTTATCTTACAAGATGTAACTGTTTCACCCCATCATTTAGTGATCGAAGAAGAAGAAGGCAAATACTATTTGCACAACCTTTCTACTGAGAATGGCACTAAACTGCAAGGTAAAAGTCTGGGTGTCGAACGCATAGAAGTGAGTTTGCCGAGCAGTTTTCAAATGAGTGGTATCAAAGCGCGACTCTTGGCTACTGATATGCCCGTAGAAGAAACCCATATTAAAGATTGTAGTGGGTTTTTCTGTATCTTTAGTAATCCATTTTGGGCGGTATTTCTGCTGATTTCTACCATTGCTTTGTTTTTCTATGAGCGTTTTATGACGACCCCAGTTCCGAAAGAAGTGTTCTACTATTTAAATACAGTATTGCCTTCTGTGTGGATTATTTTGGGCATTACAGTGGTAATATCGGGTATTAGCCGTTTATCTACGCACCGATGGGAAATTATTCCAGCCATTAGTATCGCTTCGCTGATATTTTTACTGCCCCAGTTATTTGAGTATTTAGGTCATTTTATGGCTTATCTGTTTACTCAGGATTCTTTTGGTGTATGGCTTAAGTACGCGGCTAAGTTTATAGTAATCCCGAGTTTGATCGCGGTATTTATAGTCAAAACCATACATGCCAAGTGGCTGCCTGCCGTCGGAATAGCGGTGCTTGTTTATTCTCCGTTTCTTGCCTATCAACTTTTGATATTAGTTGATGAGTTGTCATTGAAGTCGGGCTTTTCTGAAGTACCTTCTTACAGTCAGACTTTATTGCCCGGAGATAAACGTTTGAATGCAACTATATCTTTGGATCAATTTGTGAAGGAAGCTGAAAAAGCAACCTCGGTAGACGTGAAAAAAATGCTCAAAGCAGCAAAGAAGAAAGAGCAAGAATCCTGATTTTTTGTTTAGTATATATTATTAAAAGTGCTCAAAAGTAGGGGGTGTCTTTTTAAAGACTTGGAGTGATGCTTTTTGGGGTCTCAAGCTTAGTTTGTCTTCTTAGTAATGAAAAGGTGTAAAGCACCAGACCTATCCATATTCCAATAAAACCAATGAGTTGATTCGGGTTTATCTCCTCCTTAAATAGGTAAACCCCGATAAAAAACTGCATGCTTGGGGTAATATAAAAAAGGATTCCGGTGGTTGCCATTGGCAATAATCGTGCACCAGCGGTAAATAATATTAACGGAACTACGGTTACCAAACCAGCAAGTCCAAGGTAGATATCTGTACTGAGGTTAAGATTCAAAAAATCTGCTTTATTGCTGGCCACAAGGTAAATTACGTACCCCATCGAGAGCGGTACTAATAATAAGGTTTCCACTAATAAACCCGGAACTGCAGAAGTCTGGATGAATTTTCGCAAAATCCCATAAGATGCGAAACTGAAACCGACTACAAGGCCTATCCAGGGAAACACATCGACACTGCTAATATAATAAAAAACCCCAAGTGCCGCGAACACTATGGCTAACTGTCTGAACAGCCCAATTTTTTCTTTGAAAATTATTAGTCCACCCAGGATATGCAGTAAAGGGCTTAAAAAATAGCCCATGCTCGCTTCAACCACACGTCCCTGATTTACAGCCAGGACATAAACCCCCCAGTTAATGGTGATTAGGATTGCAGTGAGTAGCAGCCAGCTTAGTTCTTTTTTATTTTTAAGAGTACTAATAAACTCATGGCGCCAGTTACTAATTATGGCTACAAATAGAAGCAATACCGGAACAGACCAAAGCATCCGGTGCGCTAAAACTTCTCCAGCAGAAACATGTTTTAACAAAACCCAATAAAGTGGGAATAAGCCCCAGCCTATATAACCCAGAAGTATTAGAATTATGCCCTTATTCATTCTGGGCAAAGTATAGTTTAGCTTTTGTTTAAAAACCTATCTGTACATTAAGAACTAAAAAAATAACGTCATATTAGATAAATATTGTAAAAAACATTAGCCAGCTAAATATAACCAATAAAACGATAAGAACCGCTGGCACTGTAAAATTCCACATTGGAAGCTCCGCTTGAATTAACAAAGTTTGTAAAATACTCTAATATTTCATCTGCAAGGATGACATGGGTCAAGTATTTGTAGATTTTTATCCGTCATAATTTTCATGCGAAGATTTCACTTTAAAACTTTAATCACTTCGTCGTGCTTAAGATGCCGAGCCAAGCCCCTAGGTGTTTTGCCGTCGCTATTCGATTCATTCCTGCTCAGACCACGACTGATTAAGTAAGCGGCGGTTTCAGGATGTCCAAAACGTGCCGCTCCGTGAAGTGCAGTCCAATCTTTTTCTGTTTTAGCATAAAGGTACGCACCTTTTGCCAATAGTAGTTTTACCATTTCTAATCGGCCTTTTGCTGCGGCTTCATGTAATGGTGTTTCTTTATATTGATCTTTTGCATTTACATTTGCGCCATTGGCAATAATAACCCTAGCAAAGCCAACTTGGCCTCTTGCCGCTGCCTTGTGCAGTATTGACTCACCGATGCTATCGCTTACATTTACATTAGCGCCATTACTAGCGAGTAGTTCTGCGATCTCGACGTTGCCATTTTTTAGTACGGCTTGCAGTGGGCTTTCACCGCGACCACTAATATTAGGATCAGCTTTATAATTTAATAAGCGATTAACAATCCCTGTTTGATTTCTTGCAATAGCTGTCATTAAGGGTGTTTCACCTGAATTACTTGATTGATTTGCATCCGCTCCGTTCTCTAGTAAGAGCTGAACAAAATCCTCATTACCTTTGTCAATAGCTATCAGCAATGGCGTTCTGCCGGCCCTCGTTGCGGCATTAACATCGGCACCATAAAGAACCAGACTATCTGCGACGTCTTTCAGACCCATTCGTAATGCGGTATAAAGCACTGGCTCACCATTTGCTAAGACAGTATCTGCATCAGCCCCTTGTTTTAAAAAGCGTTCTGCTTCTTTGGCTCTGGCAGCCATAAGGTTTTCGGCAAATGCTTTATTTGTGACTGGATTTGAGTTGGGTCGATAAGGAACGTTGCGTTTTTTTAACTGGCCAAACCTTGGTTCTGAGGTTTTAGCTACTGAGGATTTTCCTTCTGTAGTTGACGCGGTCGTTGCATTCTCCGTACTTGTAGATTTGATTCCTGCACCGCCACAGCCGCTGAGGATTGTGAAAATAAAGATAAAACTAAATATTGATTGTAATGATTTAGCTGACATTACTGCACCCTTCTTAATATTCGTAGAATTACGGATTTGATTTGCCACTTCAAGTGGTCGAATAATAGCCAATCTTGAATTTTCTGTCATGACATATTCATTTTAATTCTTAGAAAAACAGCCTTAAGTTGGAGGTGTCTTTTCAAACTATCTTGAAAAAATGGTGATATAAGCCCTAGCGACAAGATAAAAATTCACCATTTGGCCAGCAAGGTGCTGAAATTGCTTCACCTAGATTTGCAGAAATCAAGCGTTCCCGCGCTTCTAGCAGGCGTCCAACTAATGCGGGTTCATGCGCTGAATAGGCTTCATTGTCCTCGACCCGATTTATAACTAACCCCAAAAGCTCTGTTATGGCGTTACCAACAGAGTTTTGAGAAATGGTTACAATTAAACGACCTTTATCATCACGGTAAAGGATTTGTTTGTAAGCCGGACGCCAGCGGATTTCATTAGCAAATTGTGGGTCTTGTATAACTTGCTCACGTAAATCCCTGGCGACGCGTAAAAAGCGGTTATTGTTTAATAGTACATTGGCGATTTGTGAAGGGAAGTTTGCGTGTTCCGGGATTCGCTCTTCGCCAGTCGCCACCAATGAGAAAAAGGTTTGGTAAAAATCCAGAAAGCCGCGCAATACTTGTTCAAACTCATGCCAAAAATATTGATCATTGAGTTTTTCTGCGCCGCCGAGTAATTCCCAGCTTGGCAGACCTTGGGGGTAACCCGTTAGTGAAAGTGCGCAATCTTCTGAAGGTAAAACAGAAAGTAATTGTAAATCGAGTACTTCTAAAAACTCGTGATAGGCATCACTTAAATGACGCAAAAAGAGCGTATTGTGACCGCTATCTGTTAGATTAGGATTGTTTGCATTGGCTGTCTTTGCTGCTTTTATATCCGCAATCGGGAACACTATGAAGTGATTGTGAATCATGCGAATGCTGGGGACACCGGGCTTATTTAGTGGCCATGTTGAGTCCAGACTTGCTTCTCCGCAAAGAACTAGATGTTTTTTCGGATCAGGGTATTTTTCCAGCATATACTCGATCAGGATGGTAGTCATTTTCGACCAAACTTTCTTTTGCTGTCGTGTCATTTGATCGCGTCTTACCGGACGCCCAAGAGGATCAAGTATTCGCCTAGATGTATCCAGAATGATCGAGGTATCAAATTCGGTGCTATGCCCGATTAGTTTACGATACATCAGCAAATCTTCAGGGGTTCTGAAAAGTCCGTTTTCTTCTGCGAGGTTTTTTAAGTTGGCAGCACTGTTAAAAAACTCAACACGGGACATACCCTCTGGTACGGACATTGACATTGAAGGTCTTGGTGTAATTAGCTCTCGTGGTTGTGGTGCTATCATGCGATTAATATTTCCTCTGGTTCATCTACAAGCATTTGCTGAAAGATTGTTGTCGATCTGACTTCTTCTAGCTCTTCACAGAAATTTTTGAGTGACAGTAAGGTTTTATAAGGATAACTTCGTTTTAAAATGATTTCGATTTCGATTTTGCCATTAATATAGTGCAGTATGATATTTTGAATATCCTGACCAAGTTCCAGTGCTTGTATCTGCGGGAATATCTTAGCCATCAACTGGTGGCGACTTGGAAGTTTGTTTGACAGGCTTGCAGTTTCATCATCCTCAGGATCGATATGAACTGTGATATCAGCGATCTCAGGAAATTGACTGCCGAGCTTATAGATGACATTTTCTGCAATATAGTGACCTTCTGAGACACTCAGATAAGGATTAACCTGAAGGTGAACATCTGCCAATACATCATTGCCCATTTTGCGTGTGCGCAGTAAATGCATGTGTTCTACGCCTTCTATTTCTCCTATAAATGATTTAATGGTGTCTGTTTTTTCGGTTTCTAATGCCGTATCAACTAACTCCATGGTACTGTGCAGAATCAGGCGTGCACCCATATAAAAGATCATTACTGCAACAACAATCGCAGCGGCTGCATCGAGCCATGGTATTTCAAAAAATACACTTCCGGCAACGCCAATAGCAACCAGCACCGATGAAATTGCATCCGAGCGATGATGCCAGGCATTGGCTTTCAGCATTTTCGAATCGATGCGATTAGCGACACTCATGGTGTAGTGGTAAAGACCTTCCTTGCTGACAATAGCTAAAGCCACGAAAAGTAATGCTATGGGTTGTGGTTGTAATAACCGTTCTGGATTCATTAGACGTCCAATCGCACTCATCGAGATACCCACTGCAACTCCAGCAAGAGCAAGTCCGAGTATGACCGTGGCAACGGTTTCAAAACGTCCATGACCATAAGGGTGATCATCATCAGCATCTTTATCAGCCATTTTCGCGGCCATTAGTACAACAAAGTCGCTGGCCAAGTCAGAAAGGGTATGCAAGCCATCTGCTATCAACGCTTGCGAGTGGGCGAATATACCACCAAGGAGCTGTGCGGTCGCTAGTGCGAGGTTAACAATGGCACCAACCAGGGTGACATTACGCGTTGCTTGATAGCGTGTTTGATTGTTTCTGGAATCAGTCATTAGGTAAAAGGTTTATCTGCACATACTTCGATAATAATGTGGTATTCGTCATTGTTCTCACAGGTTTCTATCACTTTATGTCCATGTATTTTGGCCCATGCAGGAATATCATATAACGCTCCTGGGTCGGTACAACTGGCTTCAATTTCATCACCAATAGCATTATTGCCTAATTTTTCGATTAATTGCTGTACTCTAATAACTGGCATAGGGCAGAGTAGCCGACGCGCATCAAGTTGATGTCGTTTATTAACTAATGGTTGGTTGATCATATTTATAATATTAATAGACTAAGCTTCGTCAGGAGTTTTCGCAGTAATCGTTAGTGCGTGTAGCTCGCCTGATATTATCGCAGAATTTACAGCAGCATAGACTGCTTGATGGCGTTTAAGCGTATTTAAACCTACAAAACTTTCACTGACCACTGTTGTTTCGTATTTATAACCATCACCACCAACACTGACCGTGGCCCCTGGAATGCCTGCCTCGATGAGTTTGGTGACTTCTTCATTACTAATACTCATTACTACCTCTATTCATAAATGCTTATCGTCCTAGAGTATAACCAAGCCGTATAATCCTTGCAGTTAAATTATCACAAAAGTAATCGTTACGCTTACGTGCTAGCCGTAAAAAATGGTCTGCATTTACGTGCGGTTTCACGCCCCATATATATAAGAGAATTTGTATCGAACACTCGTATATTTCAGTAAATTTACTAGAGCTTGTGGTGATGAGTCTGGATAAATTGATTCATAGTAGCAGCAAAGATATTGCAACCATTTGTATTCAGGTTGCAGACGTGGATTTATCGTTAATTGCCATTTGTTGGGTGTTTGACATCAGATTAACTCATTAGAAGACACCCCCCACCTTTTAGATGGTTTTCTTATCAAATCTTGGCTAATTTGGATAAAAAACCTGTTTGATACCCCATTTAAATACTAAATCTTATGATTGTTATTATAAAACAAGCTATTGAGCAAAACTTTTGAGTTAAAAAGCTGACAAATGCCAGCTTTTTAACTTTGATTCTATTTAAAACTACTTGGCGGTAGATAAACCAAGGATTTCCCAATCCTGCATGCCTCCACGGTAGTATTTAATTTTGTCTGCTGGGTAACCAAACTTTCTCAAAGCTCTTATACTGGCAGGAGACTGTCCACACCACATGCCGTTACAGAACATGACAAGTGTTTTCGCTCCAGAATAGTCGAACACTTTAGAAGTATCACCTTCAGTAATTGCTTCATCAACGTCTACAACATCATTGCCAGAGACAATCTTAACACCAAACTGGCCTGTCATGACCTTTATGATGCCTTCAGTAGTAGCACCTTTGCTAGGTGTTAATGAAACCCAAGACACATTGACTGCACCAGGAATGGTGCCTTTAGCAACCCAGTCAGGAGTTCGTGAGTCAATCAACACGATGTTACTATCGCCATTACTCATTTTGTCAGCGTAATCGATAACTTCAAGCTCGCCAATTGTATGAATGCCTTCGCCAAGGTCCATAGGCTGGATACAAAATGGAGGGCAAGGGCGTGATGTTTTTGCAAAAGCAGGGATAACAACATTCGCGTTATCCTGGTTACGCATTATCTTTGTTGCTTTACCATTGTGCATCACAGTAATTTCGGACATTGTACGTGTGATACCTACTGGCTTGTCTTTTGCTGAAGCCGTGTTTACGGTCAGTGCTAAACTTGCAGCAATGGATAATGCAGTTAGGGTTATTGTTAAGTTCATTATTTTCTCCTCCTAGAGATAGTTGTATCAAGGGTGCTATTGTCTTTATTTAGATCTAATGTTAGTTACTTAGTATAGAAAATTAGCTATAAGTTCAGCAAATATTTTTTATAAATAATCTCTATAAAAAAGTTAATTTTGCAGACGTAATTACCATGCTGAAAAAATTTCAAGCAAGTAAATTTACGATAGTGAGTTTTTAAGAAGTAGATAATAACTATGAAATAAACAGGGCATTTAAAAACATCCTAATAAGGGGGGTCTAAACAGACTTAATTATTATTTTTGTAACCAGAAGGTTACAGGTCCATCATTAGTTAAACTTACCTGCATATCCGCACCAAACCTTCCGACTTGAAGGTTTTGAATTTGACTGGACGCAAGATTTGCAAAGTAGTCAAAGTATTTTTTACCAATTAATGGTGGCGCTGCAGATGCGAAGCTTGGACGAGTGCCTTTTTGGGTGTTCGCGGGCAGTGTAAATTGCGGAACTACTAAAAGGTCACCCTTAATATCTAGCAGGGACAGATTCATTTTTCGCTCTTCGTCTTCAAAAATCCGGAAATTCAGGACCTTTTCGAGTAAGGATCTGGTGTTTTCTTCACTATCATTTTTCTCAACCCCCAGGAGTAGCAAAATACCTTTTTCTATTTCTGCTATGGTTTGATTACTTACTTCGACCTTGGCTTTTGTAACACGCTGAATCAACGCAATCATTTTTTCAGAATCTTCAACAAATCATTGCTCGCCTTGATGAGAGCAGCAGTTATGCCTTGTTCAGCTGCTGAGTGGCCCGCACTTTGGGCGATGAAAAACTCAGAGTTAAGCCACGAATGATGCAAATCGAAGGCTTGTTTGATCGGACAAATCATGTCGTAACGACCATGGATGATAAAACCTGGTATATCTTTTATCCGATTCATGTTTTTAAGCAACTGGCTTTCTTCAAAAAAACCATTATTGATGAAATAATGCGCTTCGATCAGTGCAATACTTAATGCATTCCTGGGATCACTAAAATGATCAAGAACAGACGCATTGGGTTGTAACGATGCAGTTCGTGCTTCCCATAGTGACCAGGCTTTGGCGGCACCCATTCTGGCTATTTCATTATCACCGGTAAGACGCTTGTGATAGGCCAGTAATATGTTATCTTGTTCCTCGGGTGGTATTGGATGAATAAAATCTTCCCAGTATTCAGGAAAAAACTGGCTGGCACCTTCCTGGTAGAACCAATGTAGTTCTTTGGGTGTGCACAGGAATATTCCACGTACAATCATTCCCGCAACGGCTTCGGGGTGTGATTGTGCATAGGCCAATGCCAATGTCGAGCCCCATGAGCCACCGGCGACTACCCATTTGTTAATTCCAAGCTCTGTACGAATTTTTTCAATATCCGAGATCAAGTGCTGGGTTGTATTGTTTTCGAGTGAAGCGTGAGGGTGGGAACGCCCACAACCGCGTTGATCAAACAGAATAATTCGGTATTTTTCAGGGTCAAATAATTGACGATGATAAAGTTCACAGCCAGCACCCGGACCACCATGTAAAAAAACAACAGGTTCTCCGTCCTGGTTGCCGCATTCTTCAATATATATTTCATGTACATCATCGACTTTTAAGTAAAAGTGGCGATTTTCATGGATAGGGGGGTAAAGTTCACTCATCTTTGATTTAACACTTTATAGTAGTTTTAGGCATAATAGCGGAATGCAAGATAATCGCAAAACTATTGAGAGTATAGACCTGCCTAAAAAACTGCGTAGAAATGCGGGTAAAGCGATTTTTGATTACGAAATGATCAAGGAGGGTGACCGGGTCTTGCTGGGTCTTTCAGGTGGCAAAGACTCGTTGAGCCTATTGCACTTGTTGTTACATTTTCAGCGTAGTGCACCGATAAAGTTTGAACTGGCGGCAATGACAGTTGATCCTCAATCTGGTGAGTTTGATCCATCGCCAATGATTCCTTATATGAAGTCATTGGGTGTCGAATATTTTTTCACTAAAGAGCCTATACTGGAAATGGCTGGCACCCATATGAAAGGTGATTCTTATTGCTCATTTTGTGCGCGAATGAAGCGTGGTGTAATGTATAGCACTGCTCGTAAACATGGATTTAATGTGCTGGCGTTGGCGCAACATCTTGATGATCTAGCAGAGAGTTTTTTGATGTCAGCATTTCATGGTGGAAAATTAAAAACCATGAAGGCACAGTATGTTAATGACCTTGGTGACATAAGAGTAATTCGACCATTAGTTTATGTGAGGGAAAAGGTATTGGCAGACTTTGCAAAATACCAGAGATTACCAGTGATTATGGAAAACTGTCCCGCCTGTTTTTCTATGCCAACGCAACGTGAACACATGAAGCAATTGTTGGCTCAACAGGAACCGCATGTGCAGAATCTATTTGGTAGTTTGTTATCAACGATGAAACCATTGATGGGAGAAAGGATTAAAAAAAGTGTGTCGGAGGAAACATGCTCCTCCGACATTATTAATGATAATATCTAGTTAGTCGTTTTAGTAAAAATAATTGGTTTATCTAGATGCCATTTTTAGAGAGTGTATGATCTTTTCTTTGGTCTCTCTTTTAGCCTCAGAGAATTTTTCAGCAAAAAGTGTCATGTAATATTTATCTTTCTTTTCAAGAGGGAAATCAAGGGTAGTAATCTCACCTTTTGGTGAAATGTATTTCTTCTCAATGATAGTTAACTCGGTTTGATCGGTGCCTAAATCTTTACGTGAAACTGGGTCACCTGTTTCAACATATCCAATTTTAAGCAGAGCTTTGTTAATATCTTCGAAATTGAAGAGTTCTTTATTGTCGTTAGTTTGCACCATAACATCAGTAGTACAGCCATCTTCTTCTGGTGATACCGCAAAACTAATGCCATTCACATGAACTTCATAGACGCCGTTAAAACCTTTGGCCGGCGATAGTTCTGGGGCGACATCTAATGATTTTTGCAATGACTCTGGTGTTTCATACTTTTTCTCGCAATATTGGTTGTGTAGCGATAGAAAAGTCGAGAGATGGGGTTGAGCATATGTAGTGCTCGCAGAGGCTGGTTTGTCACAACCGTTTAGTACTATAGTAGTCACAATTGCAGCGGTGCAAAGCATGACTGCGGGTATTACTTTGTTCATGGGGTTTGCCTTTTTGTTTTATTATTGTTTTTTATTGAGACAGCTTAAATATAACCAATCCCTTTATTTTTGGCAATAACTCTCAGACTAATGGATCGTTTAATCATTGGTTCGATTTAGTTAGTTAGCTTATCTATGGGTCTTGTTTTTAAAGAAAACTTAACTATTGGTTGAAATATAAATTAAAAATGGAAATTCTGTGATCAATTTTGAAAAACCTGCCTGGCTAATAGATTCGAGTATTTATGTTTTTAAAGCCTGGCATACTCAGCCTGATCGGTCGGACATTCACGGAAACCCTATTAATGCGGTGATCGGTTTTCTCGACTTTGCTTATCATTTATTATCTGTTGAAAAGCCTGAGTTAATTGCCTTCGCGTTTGATGAAAGTTTGACAACATCTCATAGAAAAGCAATTTATCCAGAATACAAAGCAAACCGCGCTGTAGCGCCCGAATCATTGCGGCTGCAATTTCGTTTATGCCGTGACTTTATTCGAGCTTTAGGAATTCATCAGGGGGCAAGTCATTATTATGAAGCCGATGATTTAATCGGCACCTGGGCAAACTCCCTACACCAAAACTCTATTCCCGTGAATATCATTACTGCCGATAAAGATCTGGCGCAATTAGTGCATCAAGGAGACCACTGGTGGGAATATCTGTGTGGTGAGAAGCTGGATACACAAAAAATCACCAAACGTTTTCGTGCCAAACCTAGGCAAATTGCAGATCAACTAGCTATCGCTGGTGACAAGTCTGATAACATCCCCGGTGTACCTGGAGTGGGTATATCTACTGCAGGAAAATTGCTCAGAAAGTTTGATAATCTGGAAAATCTATTAACAAATATTTCTGACATATCATCGATGCAAATTCGTGGGGCAGTGCGTATTCAACAACTGATTAATGATCATCAAGAAAATATCAGGTTGGCACGAAAATTAACAGGAATAGTCTGCGATATTGAGACGGTTTCACAGAGTGATTTTTCGATTGCAGAAATTGATGATGTCATATTTGAAGCCCTGTGTGAGCAATTAGATTTTTCTATAGAGTCACAAGAAAAATGGAGGCGATTACAATCCGAATTACATCTTATAAAGTCTGATTGGCTCTAGATTACCTCTAATCTAATTTCTTATCCCTGCCATCCTATCCGCTCGAACTTTCTTCGAAGTTATTGTTAAATTCTATTTATATACGTAATCAGATTTCCACATAAATGCCAAACCCAGATCACTCTTCGAAAAGTCCTTTAACCCTACTAGTTTTGTTAGCAGTGATGGTAATTGCGACATTAGTAGTAATTTCCAATTATTTTCTACGTCCAAGTCTGGAGTTTGATCTCACGCAGAAAATAACAAAGAATTTGCTTAGCTATGGCATTAACAATGCAGTTATTAATGTTAGTGGCAGGGATGTAACGTTAACAGGATCTGTTTTGAATCATGATGAATCGATAAAAGCTGTAAAGTTGATTAGGAAAAGCCGGGATATTCGTCAAGTGGATAATAAGTTGTTGATCAAAAACCAAACAATTGAATAAAATTTATACACACTGACAGATAGAAACACCGCTAATGCTGACAAAGCGACTCACACATTAAGTGTTTCATTGCTACACTAGTATTATAGAAATGTTTATTCAGATATTGTTTTGCAAGGATTGCAGGCGATGATTTCGTAAGTTTTAAGCTAAATCAAGGAAGATATTATGTCGTACTTTTTATACCAAATGGCTTTAGTCAGCTCCATTGCTGTAATTTCAGGTTCAGTTATAGGTTGGTGGCTACACCACTACTATGGTGTAAGTAAACGTGATCAGTCTGATAAAGATTTAAGCTTGGTAAAAGATTATCTTGCCGAGTCGATTAAAGAAAATGCGTGCTTAAAATTACAACTTAAGCAATCAGAAGAGAAGGTTGAAACCTTGATTTATGAGGAGGCGCCAAAGATAGATGGCGTGGATTTTGAAGCCTATAAAGCCTTTGAGAATACTGTTAAAGAAGCTAATCTTCAAAAGTATTTGAATTAAGTTTTTGTTAATTCAAAAATAAAAAAGCCCCGCTAAGCAGGGCTTTTTTATTTTATACAGTTTGTGAATTACTTCATGGTGAACTCTGGTAATTTTTTCTCAACCAGGTGCTTTTTCAAGGTAACATAAGCTGGCAGTCCATTTTTATACGGGGGGTAAGCCTCGCCTTCAATTAATGGTAATAAATACTCGCGACAAGCGTCAGTAATACCAAAACCATCTTCACTGATGTATTCCATCGGCATCATTTTTTCAACGTTAGCAATATCTGCCAAATTACCTGATCCAATCTCCCATGTGTAAGGGTTGTTTGAAGTTCGAATAACTGCAGGCATTACTGAATTTTTTCCTTCAACTGCCATATTTACTGCGGCTTCACCCAATGCATAGGCTTGTTCAACATCTGACTTGGAAGCAAGATGACGTGCAGCGCGTTGTAAATAATCAGCTACCGCCCAATGGAACTTGTAGCCCAATGCTTCTTTAATCATATTGGCGACAACTGGTGCAGCACCTCCTAGTTGTGCATGTCCAAAATCATCGCGTGTACCTTGCTCTGCCAAGAATCTGCCGTCAGGCCAGGCTACTCCTTCAGAAACCACTATACTGCAGTAACCATGGCTTTTAACTTTTGAATCTACAAGCGCGAGGAATTTATCTTTATCGAATTTGATTTCAGGGAATAAAATAACCACAGGGATGTCATTGTCTTCATCAGCTGCAAGTGCTCCTGCAGCGGCAATCCAGCCTGCGTGACGTCCCATTACTTCGAGGACGAATATCTTGGTTGATGTTTCTGCCATTGAGGCAACATCAAAACTTGCCTCACGGGTTGAAACTGCGATGTATTTTGCAACTGAGCCGAATCCTGGGCAGTTGTCAGTAACCGGCAAATCATTATCAACCGTTTTAGGAACATGAATCGCTTGAATAGGGTAGCCCATTTTTTCTGATAGTTGTGAGACTTTTAAGCAGGTATCTGCGGAATCTCCACCACCATTATAGAAAAAGTAGCCAATATTGTGAGCTTTGAAAACTTCAATTAAGCGATCATATTCTGCTTTATTCTCTTCAAGACTTTTCATCTTGTAGCGACATGATCCGAAAGCTCCAGATGGCGTATGTAATAATCCTGCAATATCCTCGTCGGATTCTTTGCTGGTATCGATCAGATTTTCAGTGAGTGCGCCGATAATGCCATTTTTTCCAGCATAGACGGTGCCGATTTTGTCACTGTGTTTTTTTGCGGTTTGAATTACGCCGCAGGCTGAGGCGTTAATTACAGAGGTTACACCCCCGGATTGTGCGTAAAACGCATTTTTTACAGACATAGTTACTCCTAGCTAATTTAAGTATCTTTTTTGGGTTTGTTTATTTCATTGTGCCCAGCGACGCCGCGCAAATCAACGGGTTCAGGGTTTTCTTGTTGTTGTTTTTCAAAATCTTCTTGAAGTTTTAACAGATTGACAACGCAGTCTCCAAGGTCTTTGTGTTCGTGCTCTTCAGTACCATAATTATGTCGCATGGAGTAAAAGAACTGGCTGTAATACAAACGATTTCCAGTACGTTTGTCTTCAAAAGTTTTGGCGATAATAAAGCGGCACTTACCATCTTCCCAGAAAACCGCCGGGCAAATGGTTAAATCTCTGTCGGCCGGTGATAAACGAAGCTCTACATCGACTTGTTGGGCTTTTACTATGGTTGAATAGCGCTCATTCAGAGTACTTTGAATCAGCCACATCTCATGTGAAGTGATGTCAGGAATGGGTTCATTATTCTGGTTTAATGGCATATTTAGTGTACCGATCCACCCAGTCCCATGCTCTCCGCACCTGACGAAATTCCTTCAACAAGTTCCTGACCTGTTGCATCACGAATATCATTTATTTTTACAACGAATGTTACTATTTTTCCGGCAAAGGGATGATTGCCATCGATGGTGATAGTTTTATCTCCTAAGGCAATAACCATAAAGGTTTTGACCTCGCCATTTTCATTCTGAAATTGAACTTCAGCTCCAACGTGACGATATTCAGCAGGTACATTATGCAGTGTGTCAGTAAAGATTAAATCTGGGTCAGGTTCACCCCAGGCGCATTCGGATGGAAGTAGTTTTACCGAAACTTCATCGCCGGCAATCTTGCCAATCATTGCATTTTCGACTTTGTCATAGAGACGATTATGACGACCAAATACACAGTTCATGGGTAAGTCTATGCGTTCTACAACTTCTCCATTAGGGTCAATAATCTGGTAGGTGAAACTGACGACCTTATCTTTTGCAACACGTTGCTTTAAACTCATTCTGAAAATTCTTTGAAGATATTTAAACACCTAATAATACGTGAGTCTTCTAAACAAATCATTATTTTGTGCGATAATCCTGTGTCAGTTAAATTAATAGAGGAATAAAAAATGTCAACTATAGGTCGTGGAATGCCACGTGCAAGATCGATGGATGAGTATATTGAAATGCTCAAAGATGCTTTGTATGAGATTCAGGAAGTAAAGGCAACCGCTGAATTCGACGATTATATGAACGATTCGGTGTTGATTGCAGATGCCATGAAACCTGAGCTTGAACAGGTTCTAAAAATGACCGAAGAGGGGACCAATCAATTTGGTAGTCAGTTCAGTTTTATGCAGAACATGAATCAGATGCCTACCGAGATAGTCCCATTTAAGCACCTTTTAATGCGTATTAATGACACCCAAAAAAATGGGCTGGAAGAATAACTAAGCCAACCCATTGCCTATAAGTAGTCAAAAACAGCCTAAAAGTAGGGGGGGTATTTTAAAGTCTTTTAGTTAGATTAAGCCTATGCCTGCACCTCACCGGGTCTAACTATTTCATATCCTGATTGATACCAGGAAATAATGCCACCACGTAAATTAATTGCTTCTATACCTGCATTTTCGGCGACATACATACAAGCTTGAGCTGAGCGAGCGCCGCTTCTGCAATAAAAAATGATGGTTTTGTCTTTAGGTAGGTCATACATCTTTGCAGGAATTGTATGCAACGGTGTGAGCTCGCCACCTTTGATGATACCCTGTGCAAATTCGGCCTGTGAACGAATGTCATATAAGCATATATCGTCGCTACCCTTATCAATCATTTCTTTGAGTGTTGGGGCATCGATTTCTTTTATTGACATCATTTAAGAAGCACCTATATAAGATTTTACTAATAATCTTACATTACAATTGGCCGGTTAACTAGTCAAGGTAATCTTGGATGATTATTCACATTCCAGTTCCAGTTAGTATTATTCTAGATGTAGCATTGGGATAATTTAAGATTATTAAATCTGTTTAAAGGAACTAAATATTTTTTTGAAAATCACAGTAACATGAAGAAACTAATTAGCTTTTTAATCGCATTATTGATTTCAGTTAGTGTACGCGCTGAGTTGAATCTAGAATTACCGGATCTTAATTTGCCGGACCTCGGCGGTGGTTCTAGTGGTTTCACAGTCTCGTTAGAAGAAAGAGAGCGTGGTTTGACCATTTTGCGCAAGCTAAGGGATAGTGGTCAATTAATCGAAAATCCTGAGATAAACCTCTGGATACGTTCATTAGGTAATCGGCTTATATCACGCGCTCCCAGTTCTCCAAATCCTTTTTATTTTGTGGTATCACGCGATCACTCAGTCAATGCCTTTGCAACCTTAGGTGGTGTTATCGTAATCAATTCTGGTTTGATATTGCATACCAGTTCTGAGAGTGAATTAGCAGCTGTAATAGCTCATGAGATCGCACATGTTACTCAGCGCCATATTCCAAGAATGCTCGAAAAAGCAGATAATAATAAGTTGGCAACGGGAGCAGCGTTACTGGCAGGCATAATCGCAGCCAGTAAGGATTCACAAGCAGGAGCCGCGATTATCAATACAACTTTGGCGGCATCCGCTCATAAGCAATTGGCGTTTGGTCGTGAGGCGGAAGCTGAAGCTGATCGAGTAGGTTTACGCATACTCGCGGGTTCTGGCCTGGATCCCAAAGCGATGCCGGAATTTTTACAAAAACTAGAGCAGTATGGCGATAGCCAGAATGCTGACATCAGGGAGTTTTTACAAAACCATCCACTAACAGTTAAACGGGTAAGTGATACCTTTGTACGGGCGAGTCAATTTGGCCCCTTTCGTGGTAAAGAAAATATTAATTATTTATATATGCGGGAAAAAATTCGCGCCCTTATTGGCGCAAAAATACCACCACCAGCGTTCCTGCCATTAGCCATTAAAGAATATTCTAATGCAATGCAACTGAAACAACGTGGAGCTTTCCGTCCGGCACTGCAAACAATAGGAAAGGCTGTGAACAACAATGTTTCTGAAGCTATTTTACTGGCGGAGCTTTACAATCAGCAAAAGCAATTCCAGCAAACAATATCAATATTAGCGCCGTTGATAGGGATATATCCGGGTAATGAGGCTTTATCTATTCCGCTTGCACAAGCTTATATATCGACAAGACAAGTCAATCAAGCATGGAAAGTATTAAAAGAAATCCACGTATCGGAACAGACCAGCCTTGAAACTTTTGAAGTCAAACAAGAGGCAGCTCGTTTGCTGGGTTATACGTCTCATGCATATCGTGCAGTGGCCGAAAGAAGTATCCGAACTGGTCGCTACAAATCAGCCTTAATTCAATTACGTCAAGCAATTAAACAACCTGGTTCCAATGTGGGTGAATTACAAGAAATGGAACAGCTAATTAAACAGTTAGAACAAGCCTGAATTTAAATCTATATTTATGATAAATAACTTATAGAAAGACACCCCTCCACTTATTGGCAGTTTTTGTATCTATTGACCTAAAGTGAAATAATGGGATCATTCACTTATATTGATATAGTAGCCTAATTATTTTATATATTTAATCAAAGGCTTATATACGGTTGTTTTTTGCATGTCGTGTTTTTGGGGGTTGCTGTGCACCGTTGTTATGGTGGCTGTAATGAGCAGGTGAGAGTCAAGGCATTCAAGGAATAGAGCGATCAATACAAGGCATTGGAATACTTCCAGATGGCCATTCTTCGGGTATGGAATTCAATGGCCCGGGTGCACGTAAGTAAGCCTGTGTCGTATATTTATAAAAAAGCCCGATGATTCGATCTTTTTTGTACTTGCATATTTTTCGCCTTACCTTAATATCTTTGACAAGAATATTTTCATTATTACTAATTAAATTGAACGGATAGCATTATGAATTTGGAACAAGCTCGTTTTAACATGATTGAACAACAGATTCGCACTTGGTCAGTACTTGATGATACTGTTCTTCAAACTATGAGTAGTATTCCTCGTGATGTTTTTGTTCCTGATTCTTTTCAAACATTGGCTTATGCTGATATCGAAGTTCCCTTAAATCATGGTGAATCGATGATGTTCCCGCGAGTAGAAGGACGGATGTTACAGGAACTTGAAATTGGTATTAATGACGATTGCCTTGAAATTGGTACAGGTAGCGGTTATGTAACCGCATGTATGGCGAATATGTCAAAGCATGTACATAGTGTCGACATTTATGATGACTTTTTAGAAGATGCCGAAGAAAATCTGGCTAAAGTAAATATTTCAAATGTGATTCTTGAAAACAAAGATGCTTTATCAGCTTTGGATTTATCGCAAAAATATGATGCCATAGCAGTAACTGGTTCTATACCAGAGTATCTGCCTTTTTTTGAACAGTTATTAAAACCCAATGGAAGGTTATTTGTTGTGGTTGGTTCCAAACAAGTAGCCCATGCAATGAAAATTTCTCGTACTGAAAATAATAATTTTGTAAGAACAAGCCTTTTTGAGACAGAATTGAAGGCGTTGGTTGGCGTTACAGAAAAGTCTAAATTTAAGTTTTAAATAAATTTACTCACTTCGAGCTAATTGTTCCACGAGGCTAAATTGAATATATATCCCCTTCAGTTTTCGGGACAATAGAAAGTGATGTATCCTGGCCTCTAAGTGATTTTAAATTAAGAATTTCACCCTTCTTTTTAATGCTATATTTCAGACCAAGCTTATAACAAGTCTGTGCATTTTCATCTTCGCCTAGCTCTTCCAGCATTTCAGCGAGTTCCAAATAGACAGCAGCAGATGGCGAGAAGTTTAAGCTAGAGTTATAATAAGCTTTACTTTTACCCCACAGTTGATACTTTCGGTGTAGACGAGCTAAAGCTAATAACAGCATTGGGCTTTTCTCGTTACCTACCAACCACTTCTCTGCTTGTTTGATTGCGTTTCCGAGAGCAGAGTGCTCTATTAATCCGTAGCGTTCTATTAATTTTTCATCCCAGTTTTTGTTAAGTTGAGAGACCAATAGTTTATTGCTACTGTTTTCATCACCCGCATCGCTTAGAGCCTGGCAGTACAACAAAACTGCCTGCGAATTTTCTCGCAATGCTTGTGGTAATTTTTTCCATAATAGCTGAAGATTGTTGATATCCTTTTTATGCGATAAGGTATGGAAAATACCTGTCAAAGCAGTAGTTTGATATTTCTTATGATCTGTATCTTTTATCAAAGATAATTTATCCAGATCGGGTAACAGGGAGAATAGGTTGCTCCAATCTTCTTGTTGGTAATAGACTTTTGCTAAGAGTTTTATGGCGTAGGGGTGTTTGGGGGAAACTTCTAAAAGGTGGATAAGGGTAGCCCTAGATTGTTCTAGCTGACCACTGCTAAATTGCATTTCTGCTTGTGATACAGATACTGCTATTTGTGCATCATTTCCTTGCTCGCTAGCAATTTTTAGATAAGAATCTCTTCTGTCATACGCTTCTTGCATATGTGCAGCTCGTGCTGCTGCAAGATAATTAAGCAGTGGTGTTTCTGAATACGCTACATTATTGAGTAATATCCTTTCAGATTGTTCCCAGTGACCTTCAGTGAAATGGACTAATCCTTTGGTTAATTCCTGGTTGGCTTTAGTTGTTAATTTTGCCTGTTTGCGCAGTTTTAGTCGTTTACGTAATCCAAAAAGGAATTTGGAAAATGAAAACAGAATGTATAAGCCCACGATACCCAGAAGGCTGGTAATCAATAATGTAGTACTGGTAAGGCTGACACTCATCGGGTTATCGTTCCATTGATAATTGATTGTTACATCTGATGAGTGTTGGACTGCATATATACCTAGCCAGAAAGCACCAACTATAAGCATAAAAAACATAAGGTATCTCATTTTTATAGACCTTTTTCTAGTGGAATATCATTATTAGGAATGCTCTCGGACATCATTTTTTCAAGCAGTTTTAGTGATTCGGAAACATCGGGTAAGCTAGGTGATAACTTGATTTTAGCTAAATTGTCTAACTGTTGTTTGAAAATCATGTATTGATTTTCGGGATAGTAATTTTCTAGCAATGTTTTAATGCGTTGTATCTGTCGGTGATAGTTAATTTCGTCTCCCTGTAATAACATAATCCGCAATGTTTCCAAGCGTAAAGAGAATAACTGATATAAGCGCTCTTTGGCATCAATGTCTAACTCATCAGGCAGTGGTTTATCAAATTTACGAATAATCACTGCGTTATTAATGGTCTTTTTGACGCGAGTTACTAATGATTCTTTCTGTAGGCGGTTACCTTCAGAGCCTGGTTTTCCGTTTGATTGTATTTTTTCAGTAGGGATTAGCTCAAGGTTTTTGCTGTCTTTTTCGTTCACAGTAACTGTAAGTGGTTTTAGCTGATTTAACAGTATGTCAATCATTTGGGATAAAGAGCTGACGTCGGCCGAAGCATATTGGTTGACGATGGCGATATCTTCACTAATCTGTTTCCGAACAGGTAATAATTCGATTGAGCCTCTTTCTAATAATAAAGTATCTGCTAATTTAAAAGCAGCAATCGCGCCAGCCTTATCCTTGTTTAATCTAAAGCGTTGTACAGCAGTCTGTAGCAAAAAGTGGACTTCAGCGAGAGACCAGTCCTTGATTGTCGGCGTTTGGGCAATGATGGGTGCTTGTTGCTGTTTCGTAAGTGCTTCAACTTGAACATAGACAGTTTCTGCAATGTGCTGGGTACTGTCCTGGATAGTTCGAAGTTCAGTCATTGCTTGATCAAGATGGTTTTTATTGTCTCGGAAATTGACGTTAATTTCCTTTTGTAAAATTTCGACTTTATCCTTTAATGCGAAGTTTGGCATTTCCTGCCTTATTTCTGATATGCCTTTTAAGCCGGCTTTGGCTTTGTCATGGATTCTGAGCCAATTTTTATAGCCAGCTGCGATTCCCACTGCTGTAAAAAATAAAGCCAGCCACGCTAGAAACTGTGTAAATCGAGTGCGTCGATTTAGCTTGTTAATTAATTTTTGTTGTTCATCCATATTCTGATAGTAGTTTTTTAAAGAGTGTTTCGTCGCTAGGATCTTCTGCAATCAGTATTTTACCTCGAAATCCTTCTGGAATCTCCTGTTGCATTCTTTGGCTGCCGAGTAATAGGGTCAGCTCATTTGTCCATGGTTCATTTTCAGCTAGCTTGAAAAAATGTGAAACACTAGAAACACTAGTTAAAAGAATGATATCAAGTTCACCACGGATCCAGAAATTCTTTAAAGTTTGTATGTCTTTTTGCGGGTAACTCCTTTTGTAAACATCTATATAATCTACGCTCGCACCTATTTTCAGCAAACTTTCACGAAGATGTTCACGACCACCTTCACCACGAATAATGGCTATTTTTTTCCCCTTTGCAAACTGCTGTAATTCGGGTATTGCTAATAAAGCTTCGCTATTGAAAATTTGCTCTGGACAAAAATCTGTATTGACTCCTTGTTCAGATAGGGTTTGGGCGGTTTTCTTTCCGACAGATGCAATTTTTGCTGAGGCTAATTTCTTGGCACTAATATAATCTAAACTTTGTTCTACGGCGTTTGCACTGACAAATATTATCAAGTCATAATCAGGAAGCGCATCTAATTGCTGTTTTACAGAGGCTAAATCAATAATCGGCTTGATTTCAATCAATGGGAAGTGGATAGGACACCCCCCTGCTTTTTGCAGATTTTTGCTTAATTTTCGTGCCTGAGGTTCAGGACGTGTAATCACTATCCATTTGTTTTTGAGTGGGTGAGCATCACTCATTGGTCTTAATGTTCAATGCCCAGCTGCTTTAAGACTTCACCACCACCTTGTGATAATAAATCTTCCGCGACTTCAATTCCAAGAGCCTCTGCATCTTCATGTGACGCTTCTTTTTCACTGCGATAAATTTTGGAACCATCAGGAAAACCAATTAAACCCCGGAGATGAATCCTCTCCCCCTTAAGTTCTGCAAAACCCCCAATTGGAACCTGGCAGCCACCATTGAGCCTTGCATTAAGTGCGCGTTCTGCTGTTACGCGTATGGTTGTCTTTTTATGGTGTAAAGGTGTGAGCAAAGTATTTATTACTTTGTCGTCACTTCTACATTCAATACCCACAGCACCCTGTCCAATTGCAGGCAGACTTTGCGTGGTAGAAATTCCGTGAACAATACGATCTTCAAAACCAAGTCGAATCAAGCCTGCAGATGCCAGAATAATGGCGTCGTAGTCACCGTTATCGAGCTTCGCCAAACGTGAATTGACATTTCCGCGTAAATCCAGAATTTCAATATCTGGGCGACTTTCTTTTAACTGGGTCTGGCGACGTAAACTGCAGGTGCCTACTTTTGCATTGAGGGGTAATTCACTAAGGTGAGATACAGTATTGGAGACAAAAGCGTCACTTGGGTCTTCACGTTCCATGATTATGGATAAATGCAAACCAACAGGAAATGCCATAGGGACATCTTTCATTGAATGCACTGCGATATCTGCATTGCCTTCCAGCATGCCAACTTCAAGTTCTTTTACAAAAAGACCTTTGCCACCAATTTTCGCTAATGGTGTATCGAGAATCTTATCACCTTGCGTTGTCATGGTGACCAGCTCGATTTTAATGCCAGGATGATAGAGTTTTAATTGGCGTGCAACTTCTTCGGCTTGCCACAGCGCCAGTGGGCTTTTTCTTGTTGCTATACGTATTGTATTCGTCATATATTAATCTTGGATGATTTACTTTTTTGCATCGTTTTTTAATAACAAAACGCACAAATTTAATTAAAGGTTCTGTAAAGCCAGAACTTTACGTCAAATCCCCCTTAGAGGCAAAACTGATCTATGAAATTATTTTTTTCTTTTTTACTTCCATTACTTTCTTTATCTGGTTTTGCTGCAGACCATAGCCCTTTGATAGAAGAAAATGATTTTCAGCAGCTTTCCCAGCAAATGAAGGAAAAATCCCGAGGTCTATTGTTGATGTTTCATGCTGAGCACTGCCCATATTGCGCACGCATGGAAAAGGAAATCTTAACGCCTATGGTGATAAGTGGTGAATACGACGATAGAATTTTTATAAGAAAATTGCAGATAGATGAAGCTCGTAATATTAAGAATTTTGAGGGTAAGACAGTTGAGCCATCTGATATTTCAGATAAATACCAGGTGCGTTTAACTCCGACGCTGGTTTTCCTCGATTATAAAGGTCAGGAAAAAGCCAAAAAGATGGTGGGTATCAATACTGTTGAACTTTTTGGTGCCTATCTGGATGCTGAAATTGATCAACTCATGAAGAACTTATTGGTAGATGTAAATAAATCTGGACAGAAAGTGACAGACAAAAAAATGGCCCAAAGTAATTGAGCCAATTTTCTGATGCTTCTTTTCGAAGCATATTTATTTTCACCGGTATTAGCGGTTACGTACAAAGCGGCGGATTTCCGCCACATGACGACGGCTAACCTCCAGCTTATCATCAATTGTTTCAATTTTTACTTGAATGCGCCCAATATTGTTCTTTGCTAAGCCTGTAATTCGGCTTTTAGCCACGAGTGCATTCCGATGAATACGAATGAATTTGTCTGCCAAATCAGTTTCCAGTGACTTTAGCGATTCTTCAATAATCACCTCACCCTGACTATGACGTACAGTCACATATTTCTGATCTGCCTGAAAGTAATAGACGTCCTCGATCGGAATCAATTCCAAATTACCACGCATTCTTGCACAAATATGCTTACGGCTTGCGCCAGTAACTTCATTGTCATCTAGTACTCTTGACCGTTGTGCACGGTTTAGTGATCGGGCCTGTTGTAGACTTTTTAATAGTTGTTCTTGTCTTATTGGTTTCATGAGATACCCTGTTGCTTTGGTTGAAAAGGCTTCTAATGCATATTCCCCATATGCGGTAGTGAAAATTACGGCTGGTGGATTTGGCATACCTGAAAGATGCTTTGCTACTTCAAGGCCGTCCATCACCGGCATAGAAATATCGAGTAATATCAAATCAGGCTGATGGCGCTCAACCATCATGAGTGCTTCGGCTCCGTTTTCAGCCTCGGCACATATTTTGTATTCAGAATTATTCTGAAGTAAGCTTTGGATTCGTTGTCGTGCTAGTTCTTCATCGTCAACGACTAGGATATTCATTGTCATTATTATGTCTCCTTCGGTATTGAAAATGAGACGCGGTATTGATGATCGGTTTTACTTATTTTTAGATTGGCGCGATCACCGTAGGCAAGTCTCAGACGATTCTTTAGATTTTCCTGGGCAATGTGATTACCCTTTTGGTGTGAATTTGTTCCTGCAGGTGGGACAGGGTTGGTTACAACCACATCTAATTTTTGTCCTGCATCATATAAACTGATCCCCAATGTGCCTCCGTCTTTACAAGGCTGGATGCCATGATAAATTGCGTTTTCTACTAGCGGTTGAAGTAATAATGGTGGGATTTCCATATTAAATGGTAGCGTTTTTCTGTCCATATCCCAGACAATATTTAACCGGCGTTTGCCAAGTCTTAGGCCTTCCATGCGTAAATATCGAAGCGTTACATCAAGCTCTTCACCGAGTGTTATGCGGTTTCGTGTATCCAGAGTTGAACGAAAAATATCTGCCAAATCTAATAATGCGTCTTCGGCTTTATCTTTATCAACTTGAATCAACTGGGCAATGCTGTTTAGGCTGTTGAATAAGAAATGTGGACGCATGCGCGATTGAAGGGCGTCATACTTTGCGCCAGTGTCAGCGCGTGAAAATTCTGCTCGTTGGCTATGTACATAAAAGTAATGCAAAGCCATGGCACTAATAACGGCTGCTACAAATACATTTCTAAATATAAAAGGAGTATCCCAGTAATGGATCACCCCTACTTTTTGATAGCTGTCTGCCATAATGGCAAGCATTGATGCGCCGATTGTGAACGCTACTACAATAACGGTTACTGCAATTGCAATATTGATGATTTTTAAACGCTTTATTTTATTTGCTAAAAGACAGATAGTGAGCGTTGAACTCAGGGCAACCCATTGTACAAATAATGACGTTAGTCCTAATCTGACTAATGATGCTTGATAGGTAGCCGATGCGCTGGTTAGTGCTAATATCAATGCCAATACTTCTACTCCAACCATTACGCGCAAAATCGCCTGTGGCGTGCAAAGCTCTGGTAAAAACCCAATTGAGTTTTCAGTGCTGGTAATATTGGTGGCAATATTCATTTATTATTGTTAACTTTTATTTTTAGCCTGGTTTTTACATGCTTTGCCATTGTGCTTTGTTATAATCAGCAGCGTGTAATGAATCTTTGCTTTATTTATTTTTTGACCGAAGCAAATAGTAACGGCTATCTTATTTTTTATTATTTTCGTCGCTTTTTTTCTAGCGTTCGTCACATTGTATGTAAATCATACTGACTGGAAACTGAACAAACATGCCTGATAACAATAAATCTACAACTAAATCTCAAAAAACCTCACCGAAAGAAATAACCAAGCAAGCAGATAAGCTTTGGGGGGGGTGTTTTACAGAATCAACAGATGCATTTGTGGAAGCTTTCACGGCATCCATTAACTTTGATCAACGCCTTTACACGCATGATATAGCAGGTTCCAAGGCGCATGCTCAAATGTTGAATAAGGTTGGTATCCTCACCGAAAAGGAAACGCAGGATATTCATCAAGGTCTTGATGAAATTACAGCGGATATTGAGTCAGGCAAGCTAGAATGGTCAGTACAACTTGAAGATATTCATATGAATATCGAAGCTCGTCTTACTGACAAAATCGGTATTACAGGTAAGAAGTTGCATACAGGTCGTTCTAGAAACGATCAAATCGCAACCGATATTCGCCTTTGGTTGCGTGAGCAAATCGATTTAATATCTGCAGAGATCAAGCGATTACAAGCAGGTTTGTTGAGTGTTGCAGAGCGCGAAGCTGACACGATTTTACCGGGATTTACCCATCTACAAGTCGCCCAGCCGATTACATTTGGCCATCACATGCTTGCATGGTATGAGATGCTGGTCAGGGATTTTGAACGTCTTCAAGATTGTCGCAAGCGTGTGAATATCATGCCTTTGGGTTCCGCGGCACTGGCAGGCACGACTTATCCTATTGATAGAAGTTACACTGCTGAACTCTTAGATTTTGAAAAACCCTGCAATAATTCATTAGATGGCGTGAGTGATCGTGACTTCGCGATCGAGTTTATCTCAGATGCATCTTTAATAATGATGCACATGTCTCGCTTTTCAGAAGAGCTGGTCTTGTGGACATCGGCACAATTTAATTTCATAAATCTTCCTGACCGTTTTTGTACAGGTTCATCAATTATGCCGCAAAAGAAAAACCCGGATGTGCCCGAACTGGTTAGAGGAAAAACTGGCAGAGTGTTTGGTAATTTATTCTCGTTACTGACATTGATGAAAAGCCAGCCACTGGCTTATAACAAAGATAATCAGGAAGACAAAGAGCCATTATTTGATACTGTAGACACCTTGCTTGGCAGTCTACGCGCTTTTGCCGACATGATGCCGCACATAACCACAAACAAAGATAAAATGCGCGCCGCAGCGATGCAGGGATTTTCCACCGCCACCGATCTTGCTGATTACCTAGTTGGTAAAGACATGCCATTTCGGGATGCCCATGAAGTTGTAGGGAGTGCTGTCGCGTATGGTGTAGAAACAGGTAAAGACCTAAGCGAGATGAGCTTGGCAGAGTTACAAAAGTTCTCAACAATTATCGGTGATGATGTATTTGAGGTGTTAACGCTTGAAGGTTCAGTCGCTGCACGAAATCATCTTGGTGGAACTGCGCCTAATCAGGTTAGGGCGAGAATAACAGAGGCGCTTGAAAATCTGGGTTAGGGTTTTATTAAAGATTCAAAAGCGCCCTTTAAACATATAAAGTGAAAACCCCTTAAAAAGGTGGGGGGGGTCTTTTAAAAGACACCCCCACCTTTTTGCTAATTTTTTATGTTTTTCTAACTATTTGGCTAACTAAGAACAACACGGTTGCAGAAACCACGATTGCCGGTCCCGCCGGTGTATCCCAAAGAAAAGAAGAACTAAGCCCTAGTAATACGGATAAAATACCAGCTACTATCGCAAGCAGTGCCATCTGTTCAGGCGTTCGTGAAAACTGCCGTGCAGTAGCGGCAGGGATAATTAGTAGGGCGGTAATCAACAAAGCACCAATAATCTTCATTGCTATAGCGACTAGTACTGCAATTAGAAGTGTGTAGATAGCGCCAATTAAAGATATGTTTACACCTTCCACTAAAGCGAGTTCTTCATGTACCGTTAGCGACAATAAGGGTTTCCATATCACAATTAGTATCACCAGTACTATGCTAGCACCCGTCATGATAAGTCCAAGATCCTGCCAACTTACAGAAAGAATATCACCAAATAACCAGGCACTAATATCGACTCTTACTCCTTCCACAAAACTGATTAAAACCAATCCTATAGCTAATGCACTGTGCGACATAATGCCTAGCATGGTATCACTGCCCAATCTTTTTTGACGCTGAGACAGAACCAGCAGCCCAGCAACTACCAATGTAGAAATAAGAATGCCGATATTAATATTAATGGATAGAAGCAAGCCTAAAGCCACCCCAAGAATTGCCGAATGCGACAGCGTATCGCCGAAATAAGCCATGCGCCGCCATAAAATAAAGACCCCTAAAGGCCCTGCAATGAGTGCTACAGCAATACCTGCAAGCAGTGCGCGGATTAAAAAATCATCCATCCTCAGTATTTACCGCTTTAGCTAAATTCTGATCATTGGCGTGATTATTATCACTACTATCACCATGTAGATGCTCTTCATGCTGACATTCACCTACAACCACATCACCATGCAAATCATGACAGTGGTTGTGATTGTGTGTGTAAACCGCCAAACCCTGAGCAGGGAGGTTGCCAAATAAACGCTGATATTCTGGGTGCTTGCTGACATCATCAGCCTGACCGCTGCAACAAATGTGCTGGTTCAAACATAGAACCTGATCTGATTTTTGCATCACGAGGTGCAAATCATGCGAAACCATTAATACTCCAAAACCATAAGTATTTCTCAGCTGGTCAATTTGTTCATAAAGTTCAGCTTGACCAATTACATCAACACCTTGTGCTGGCTCATCTAAAATCAACAGCTCAGGCTTGTGTAATAAAGCGCGTGCTAATAAAACGCGTTGAAATTCACCACCAGATAGTTGCTGAATAGCTTGATGAGCTAAATGTTTAACACCTATTTCATCCAAGGCTGCTAGTGCATTTGATTTGCGTTTACCTGATAACGCCACAAACCGCTCTACAGTCAGTGGCATTAACGCATCTATTATTATTTTTTGTGGCATATAGCCGATACGCAGTTTGGGTTTACGCTGGACAATGCCACTGTCGGGTTTTTCCAGTCTCAATAAAATCCGAATAAGCGTAGACTTCCCGGCACCATTGGGGCCAATCACGGTCAATATTTTTCCTGCTTGCAATTCGAGGCTTACATCATGCAGAATCGTCCTCCCTTGCAAACTCAGGTGAATCTGATCTAACGAGGCTAATAATTCATTATTCTTTTGTAATGATTTTTGATGAATACTATTTTGTTTAAGGGCTGAAGACATGCGCGCTATTGTACTCTTTTTTTTACTTTCTGGAATGCTAACAGGATGCGGCGAAAGAGGAGTGGAATCTAACTATGATAAGATACAAAAATTACAGATAATTACTACAATTAAGCCAATTCAAGCGATTGTCGCAGCAATATCAAATGACTATGTTGATAGCTTTCAGCTGATTCCGGATTATGCTTCGCCACATGGGTATAATTTTAAACCTTCCGATATTCGTAAGGTGAAAAATGCGGATGTCATTTTTCGCATCGACGAGCATATGGAAGTAATGCTGAACCCGGCTTTTGAAAACCTCAGTGCAAAAACAGAGCTGGTCTCACTGGCTGAGGTCGAAGGCGTAAATTTATTATCAGTCTCGAACACTTCAAAGCTGGAAGAAGATGATCACCACTATCATGGCAATATTGATTTTCATATTTGGACATCACCACAAAATACTTTGGCTATGGCGAATAGTATTGCAAAAATTTTAGTAAAATTAGATCCAGTAAATGAAAGCTATTATCAGCAGAATCTTGAAAGCTTTTCGCATAAATTGAAGCTAGTGTCCGCAGAAATTTCCAAGGCATTAGCGACAGAACAAAATAAGCCTTATATTGTATTTCATGACTCATGGCAGTATTTTGCTGAGGCATTTAATTTGAAAAAGCCCTTTGTTATGAGCATGCATGAAGGTTTTGCGCCTGGAGCAAAGAAGATTAGTGAGATTAGAGATAAAATATCTACTGATAATATTGGCTGTATATTTACTAGCCCAAATATAAAACTGGCGCAGATTAAACCTATAATAGAAAAGCTGCAGTTAAAAACAATTGAAATTGACGTACTTGCAAGAAAATTTGATCTAAATCAGGATACTTATGTAAATTGGCTAAAAAATATGGGCCAGCAAGTTAGTGCATGCTTGTCAAGTTAGACTTACCGTATTAATAAGAGGTTCGATATGAAGCATTTCATCAATAACCGTGATTTAAAAGATAACTATCCAGCACATACCGAGCTAGCTATGTTTGGTATGGGGTGTTTCTGGGGTGCAGAAAAAAGTTTTTGGTCATTAGATAAAAGATTAAATGCCGGGGATGGTATTCATATTACTGCGGTAGGCTATGCCGGAGGTAATAAGGTGAATCCGAGCTATCAAGAGGTATGTACAGGCACGACAAATCATAATGAAGTGGTTTTAATTGCGTTTGATCCTGACATCATATCCTATGACGCTTTATTGAAAAACTTTTGGGAAAGCCATAATCCTACTCAAGGTATGCGCCAGGGAAATGATACCGGCACCCAATATCGTTCTGGTATTTATTATTACAATGATATGCAGATGAAAAAAGCTATCGGCTCAAAAGAAGCTTATCAAAACGCTTTAAATAAGGCAGGTCATGATCAGAAGATTACTACAGAAATAATTCCTGCTCCCGAATTTTACTTTGCTGAGGAATATCACCAGCAATACCTTGCGAAAAATCCAAATGGCTATTGTGGTCTAGGTGGTATGGGTATTGATTTAGCAACCCCCCAAGGGCAATAAATTATCCCGACCACGTCAGGAACCGATCAAAAAATTGCTTAAAAGACGGGGGGTGTCTTTTTATTCTATTTATACACCATTCTCACAATTTAACGATGTTGTCTGATGGCTAATAGCTTTTATCTATAATTGATTGACTCACCATATCGGCTGTATGATTATTGACCATACCTAATTAACCAAATGAGTTTTCCCGATGTTATTACCCATAAATGATCTTGAAAAAGCCCTGCATAAAGCTGCTGCAGACCATAGTCAAGCACCTGCATTTTATGAAGAATTAATGGAATCTAAAATTTTCGTTCTGGGTAAGCCTGAAAAAGAAGATAGTGGTGAATTCATTCTCGAGGAAGAACAGGCTGTTATTATTCAGCATTGGGAACGTGAGACCGATCAAAGCCCTGTTGTGCCATTTTTCACTTCATTACAAATGTTGCAGCAAGCAATTGATACTGATGAGCCTTATCTAGAACTAACCACAGTAGATTTATTTCAATTAACTATGGGTGCACCTTTGGTTCTGAATCCAAACTCTGAATTTGGAATGGAGTTTGAGCCAGAAGATGTTGCAGTATTACTCGATACGGATTTAATGGTGAATAGCGAACATATCCTCGATGAACAAACAGAGGTGCTTTTGGGTATTCCTGAAAATGTTTCTGAAACATTTACCTCAGTTCTGACTGATTATTTCTCAAAACATTCTGAGGTTGAATGTGCGTATTTGGGTACTATCCAAATCCCCGAAGATGATAATAAAGAACACTTAATGGTTGGTATTCAAGGTAGTGGCCGTTTTGAAAAAATCATTGATACAGTGATTCAGAAAATTTCTCTATTAGAAGATGACATGATTTACGAAACGGTTGATTTTTATGTGGTTGATCAGGACGATCCCGATATTAGTGAATTCATGGTGGAAAATATTACACCATTTTATATTGCCAAAGAGCGGGTTGTTCATTGACAATAATTCAGTAAATAAAAAAGCCCTGAATATCAGGGCTTTTTTATGAATAGTAGAAATATTTTGATGCTATGTTCTCTTTACTTTGCTTGCTTCTTTTTCAATTACTTGTCCTGCACCTTGAATATCTTTGCCAGCACCTTCAATGGTGCTACATGCATTTAAACCGAGTAAGATAAAACTCAGTGCGAAAATATTAAATACTATTTTTTTCATTTTTTAACCTCAATGTTTATTCTAATCTTGATTCTGCGCAGTTTGACCTGCAGCCCGCGTTATGTCTTTACCTATCCCCGAGATAGTACTACAGGCGCTTAAAGTAAGCAGGGAAAAACTCAGTATTAGAATATATGTCATTAGTTTTTTCATTATTGGTATCCTCTTAATTTTGATTAGTCGGCTTATTTTGCAGTTAGTTCTTATGAGAATCAAGTTGCTATAAGTCTAAAGCTGACATTAATGACATTATAAACTCCGGAATTGTCAGCTTTTGACAGTATTAATGTCATTCGCAGTATGAAAGAAAGCACAGAAAAAAGTTAATTTTAATTTAAAAACAACAAGTTATATTATTTTTGAGAAAGTTGGCATCGCGATTGCATAACCTATATCAAACAATACGGATTAAATAATAATTCAATACAAAGTTAATAAGTATCAATAGGTACAAAAAGGAATTTTTTAGCAAGCCCCTGAGGCGAAGAGTAGTTTAGTAAATATAAAAATAAAATAACTGCCAGTCTCTACCCCGTGCCTCTTCGCTTTCCCCGGCGAAGGGGCACACTTTTATCTGAAACATATAAATAAGACTTTTGTTTAGTAAACAAAGTATCTAGCAAGAATTACCTGAGGTCGTATGAGTAATACCTTATTTTTATATTTGTCTTAAATTTAGAAAATAATATCAATTGATTGCCATTTTAACTATCTACTTTGGATATTAAGTAGAAACATCAGTATAAAGTGTCTATTTAAAATAAACGGCTATTTTTAGCGACCGTTTAAGTTTCTCACTCAATAAATAAAAATTATCTGAGAGTTTTACAACTGCTTACTAAAGCCTCGATAGATCCGCTACTTCCAGGAATAAGTTTCTTAACTGCGATAACAGAGCCAGACGATTGTTTTTTAATGCCTCGTTTTCATCCATCACCATCACATTGTCAAAGAAGCTATCCACACCTTCTCGAAGAATCGCAAGAGAGGAAAGTGCTGCTGAATATTCACCTTTTGCAAATAAGGGTTGAACAATTTCCTGCTGTTCCCTGATGGCGTTATACAGCTTAACTTCCTGATCTTGCTTGAATAAGCTTTTCTCAACTTTCTCGGGGATTGCTGTTTCAACTTTTTTCAGGATATTGGTGATACGTTTATTGGCTGCTGCCAGCGATTCTGCCTCGGGTAATGCCTTAAAAGCCGCAACTGCTTTTACACGTTGGTCAAAATCCAGTGGGCGAGTTGGACGTAAACTGGCAACTGCTTCTACCGTTTCTGCTCCAATCCCTTGGTCTTGATAATAAGCGGGTAGACGTTCCATAACGTAGTTGAATGTTTCATCTACTGGGCTGATGCCACGATTACTATCTCGGTGTATCGCTCCAATTGATAATATTGATTGAAGATCAAGGTTTAGTTCACCTTCAATGATAATTCTCAATAGACCTAATGCGGCACGACGTAATGAGAAAGGATCTTTACTTCCCGTTGGTCTCAAGCCGATAGAAAAAATACCTAAAAGAGTGTCAGTCTTATCTGCAATAGAAAGAATTTTTCCAATATCTCCTTCAGGGATTTTATCTCCTGCAAAGCCTGGCTGATACTGTTCCTGCATCGCATTGGCAACAGCTACTGTTTCTCCATCCTTTAATGCATAGTACCTACCCATAATACCTTGAAGCTCTGGAAATTCATTTACCATTTGGCTGACCAAGTCACATTTGGAGAGTTCTGCAGCTCGTATTGCTTGTTGTGAGTCTATTCCTAAATGTTGAGCTATATGGTCAGCAAGAAAGGCTATTTTTTCTGTTTTTTCATAAACAGTACCTAACTCCCGCTGGAAAATAATTTTCTTTGTGGCTTCACGACGAGATTCCAGTGTGACCTTACAATCCTGATCCCAGAAAAAATTAGCGTCGCTAAAGCGTGGTCGAATGACTCGCTCATTGCCCTGGCGAACCGCTTCCGGATTTGTGCTGATTATATTTGAGGTTGTAATAAAGTAAGGGAGTAGTTTTCCATCCTTACCAACCACGGGGAAATATTTTTGATGATCTTGCATACTGGAGATCAAGCATTCCTGAGGAACACTTAGGAACTCTTCTCCGAAGCTGCCGCTGACTGCAATCGGAAATTCGATTAAAGCAGTGACTTCATCCAGCAATGCTTCATCAATCTTCGCAATGCCTCCCAAAGCTTTTGCAGCTGCTTCGGCTTGGTTTCGCACTTCATCACGGCGATCTTCGAAGGAGGCAATCACATGGCCTTGTTCGTGTAATTGCTTTGCGTAGGATGAAGCTTGAGTCAGTTTAATTTTTTCAGGATGATGGAAGCGATGTCCGCGAGTGTGATTGCCAGCGCTAACACCGAGTATTTCGCCGTTGATTACATCATCTCCCTGCATCATTACAATCCAGTGCACAGGACGAACAAATTCTATTTCACTACTACCCCAGCGCATGCGTTTAGGGATAGGCAGTTTTGCTAAAGATTTACTGACAATCTCAGGCAAAAGTTCTGAGGTTGGCTTACCTTCGACATCCTGGCGGAAAACCAGCCAGGTGCCCTTGGGGGTTTCAATTTCGTCGAGTTGATACGCTGTTACGCCACAAGACTGGGCGAAACCTTCAACCGCTTTGGTTGGGTTGCCATCAACATCAAACGCCGCTTTTTTGGCCGGGCCTTTGCGTTCAATCGACTGGTCTTGCTGTGTCACAGGAACTGATTTCAATAATACTGCCAAGCGTCTTGGTGCGGCATATGAAATAACTTCGACTGCTTCCAGCGAAGCTTCCTTTAAACCTTCGACAACACCTGCTGTAAATGCGTTTGATAATGTTTGAAGTGCTTTTGGAGGTAGCTCTTCGGTGCCAATTTCAATTAGTAAATCTTTAGTCGCAGACATTAAATATCCTCCTTTTTATTCTTCTTAACAAGAGGGAAACCTAAAGCCTCACGCGAATCATAATATGCCTTCGCAATCGCCCGGGATAATGAGCGCACACGCAACATATAGCGCTGGCGTTCAGTCACTGAAATCGCATGGCGTGAGTCGAGTAGATTGAAAGCATGAGAGGCATTCAGCATTTGTTCGTAAGCAGGAAGTGGCAAGCCGGCTTCTATTAATGTCTGACTTTCTCTCTCGGCGGCATCAAAATGATGAAATAATTCGTCAACGTTGGCTATTTCAAAATTATATTTAGACTGCTCAACTTCATTGCGATGATAAACATCTCCGTAAGTGACTTTCTCGCCAGCAGGATCAATCGCCCAAACTAGGTCATAGACAACTTCGACATTCTGTAAATACATCGCGAGGCGCTCAAGGCCGTAAGCGATCTCACCCATTACCGGCTTGCAATCCAGCCCGCCAAGTTGTTGAAAATAGGTGAACTGTGTCACTTCCATGCCATTCAGCCAGACTTCCCAGCCCAATCCCCAAGCGCCCAGTGTAGGAGACTCCCAGTTGTCCTCAACGAAACGTATATCATGCTCCAGTGGATCAAACCCCAGGGCCTTGAGAGAGCCCAGGTATAACTCCTGAATCTCCAACGGTGAAGGCTTCATTATTACCTGAAATTGATAATAGCGCTGCAGGCGATTTGGATTCTCGCCATAGCGACCATCTGTAGGACGACGCGAAGGTTGTACGAAGGCAGCGTTCCATGGTTCCGGACCAATCGCACGCAAGAAAGTGTTGGGATTATCAGTACCCGCACCCATCGGCATGTCGTAGGGTTGCAATATCGCGCAACCTTGTTTTGCCCAATAATCCTGTAAGGCAAAGATCAGCCCCTGAAATGTAGATGTATCGTATTGCGTGATGTTTTGCTGCGACATAGTCGAAGACGCCCTGTGGGTGTGTAGATAAAGCGGCAAATTATACTGTAGATACAGATGCACTTACACCGTAAAAAGTAATGTGATTGAGGAAAAAGTGCCTAAAAGTGGGGGGGTGTCTTTTTTAGATTTTATAAGTGTCGAATACTCGTCAAATTAAGAGGGCTTGTGTGTAAATAATAAGCGATTGATAGACTACACTTTCAGTGCGGTTTTATTAAATGGCTTTTACTCATAAAGCTTTTGTATTAATAATTTCTTGACATTTAAGGTGCAGCGTCATCTAATAAAAAGCGAACGCTCGCTCTATATTTAAATAAAACAGAGCGCCGAGCATTTTATCTGCCATATTCATAGTTATATGGTGATCTAAATTTTGCTTATTTGTTTGTATCTCAGGAGTTTTGAGATTGATTACTAAATGGATAAGTCCTAGGAGTTATAATGATTTTTGAAGGCAAATGTCTAAGCGTCGAACAGCTTGACGGTGGCATCGCAGAATTAAAATTTGATTTGCAGGATTCATCGGTTAATAAGTTGAATCTGGCTACCATTAATGAGCTCGTCAAAGCGGTTTCCGCGTTGACTATTCAAGCTGCTAAAGTTAAAGGTTTGATTATCACGAGTGCCAAAAAGGACTTTATCGTTGGTGCTGATATTTTTGAATTTCTCGGCTGGTTTGCCTTGCCGGATGATGAATTTGAAGAACGCCTGCTTGATGTACAAAAGGCGTTTGCGGCTATTGAGGATTTTCCTTTTCCAGCGGTAACAGCGATAAATGGAGTAGGTCTGGGTGGCGGATTTGAATTACCACTCGCAACCGATTACCGTGTTATTACAACAAAATCCAAAGTAGGTTTACCTGAGATCAGCCTCGGTATATTTCCCGGTTGGGGCGGTAGTTTTCGTCTACCCCGTTTGATTGGGCTGGATAATGCACTGGAATGGATTGCAACTGGTAAACCACAGCGCCCGGATGATGCCTTGAAAAAAGGCGCGGTTGATGCTGTCGTCGAACCAGAAAATTTACGCGAAGCAGCACTGAGTTTACTCAACCGCTGTATCACTGGCGAGCTGGACTATGAGGCTCGCCGCGAAGAAAAGCGCAATGGCATTAAGCTGAATAAAATGGAACAGCTGATGTCATTTGAAACCGCCAGAGGCATTATTTTAGCCAAAGCCGGACCACATTATCCTGCGCCTAAAATTGCACTGGATGCGATGGAAAAGCACGCCAATATGCATCGCGATGAGGCCATGCTAGTTGAGGTCAAAGGTTTTGTTAAAGCAGCAAAAACAGATGTTGCGGCGAATCTCGTCGGGCTATTTTTGAATGACCAGGCACTTAATAAGCAAGCGAGAAAAATCACTCAGGACGCAGCAAAGGTTGAAACTGCTGCGGTAATAGGTGCGGGTGTTATGGGTGGAGGTATAGCCTACCAGAGTGCCTATAAAGGCACGCCGATTGTGATGAAAGACATTAATATCGATGCCCTGCAGTTGGGCATGAAAGAGGCGAAGAAGTTGTTAGCCAAGCGCGTTGAGCGCGGCATTATGACTACAGATGTTATGGCTGACACGCTAGCAAGAATCAATACCACACTAACATATGGCGATGTCGCAAATACTGATATTGTTGTTGAAGCAGTGGTCGAAAATGTCAAAGTAAAGAAGATGGTTTTGGCTGAACTGGAAGATATTGTGGATGAAGACACGATTCTGGCATCCAATACATCAACCATTTCCATTACTGAATTAGCCACTGCTACAAAAAATCCGGAACGCGTTTGCGGTATGCACTTTTTTAATCCTGTGCCTTTAATGCCCCTGGTTGAAGTGATTCGTGGTGAAAAAACATCCGATAAAGCTATAGCAACCACCGTTGCCTATGCACTGACGATCGGCAAAAAACCTATCGTAGTCAATGACTGCCCGGGCTTTATGGTGAATCGTGTGTTGTTCCCTTATCTCAATGCGTTTGAAAAACTTTTGAATGATGGCGCAGATTATATGCATATCGATAAAGTCATGGAACGTTTTGGCTGGCCAATGGGGCCTGCATATTTGCTCGATGTAGTTGGTCTGGATGTTGCATGTCATGGTTCTAAGGTTATGGCAGAAGGGTTTCCTGATCGGATGAAAATTGATTTTAATGCGGCTACCGAAGAGATGTATAAAGCCGGTCGTTTAGGCCAGAAATCTGGTGGTGGATATTATCAATATGCGCCGGATAGACGTGGCAAACCGCAAAAAAGTGTTGATCAGGAAGCAATAGCTTTAGTAAATGAAACTTCGAGTCATAAACGAAAGGCTGATGAGTTTAGCGATGAAGAAATTATTGAAAGAATGATGCTATCACTGTGTTTAGAAGTCGTTCGCTGTCTGGAAGATAAAATTGTAGATTCTCCAGAAGCCGCTGATATGAGTCTAATTTGGGGAATTGGTTTTCCACCATTTAGAGGGGGAGCCTTGAGATATATCGATTCAATTGGCACTAGGGAATTTGTCAAATTAGCGGAGAAACATCAGGATTTGGGGGAAGCTTACAAAGTGCCAAAACTACTTGCTGATATGGCATCAAACGATGTGAAGTTTTTTGGAGGTGAGGCATGAATACTAAATTAAACCCAAGAGACGCGGTTATAGTCGATTGCGTGCGCACCCCAATGGGGCGTTCTAAAAATGGCATGTTTCGCGTAACCCGTGCAGAAAACATGTCTGCACATCTGGTAGAAGCTCTGTTTGATCGTAATGAAAATTTAGATCCTGCTCAAGTTGATGATGTGATTTGGGGTTGCACTTATCAAACCTTGGAACAAGGTTTTAATGTTGCACGTGTGATGGCTTTGCTTACGCGCCTGCCTCATGAAGTGCCTGCGCAAACAGTAAATCGACTTTGCGGTTCTTCAATGCAAGCCTTACATACAGCAACGCAGGGGATTCAATCAGGTAATGGTGATTTTTACATTATTGGTGGTGTTGAGCATATGGGGCATATCCCGATGACTCACGGCGTTGATCTGAATCCTAGTTTTGCAAAACATGCAGCAATGGCATCCAATATGATGGGATTAACGGCTGAACTGCTGGCAGTTCAACATGGTATTACACGCGAAGCTCAGGATGCATTTGGTGCGCGCTCACATCAACGCGCACATGCCGCTAGCGTTGCTGGTAAATTCAAGAATGAAATTATTGCAACGCCAGGACATGATGCGCATGGCGTGCCACAAATGTGTGTAGATGATGAAGTTATTCGTCCAGAAACAACCGTTGAGACACTGGCAGGATTGCGCCCAGTGTTTAACCCCAAAGGTGGCACCGTAACTGCAGGTACTTCATCGGCGCTGTCCGATGGTGCGTCGGCGATGCTGGTTATGTCTTATGAAGCTGCGTTAGCGGCGGGTGTAAGGCCCATTGCAAAAATAGTATCAATGGGCTTAGCGGGAGTTGATCCGGCAATAATGGGTTATGGGCCAGTGCCCGCATCGAAAAAAGCGTTGAAAAAAGCGGATTTGACAGTTGATGATATTGATGTGTTTGAACTTAACGAAGCATTTGCTGCACAATCCTTGCCTGTGCTAAAAGATTTGGGGTTAATGGATGTCATGGATGAAAAAGTGAACCTAAATGGAGGTGCCATTGCACTAGGCCATCCGCTGGGTTGTTCTGGTTCGCGTATCTCTACAACCTTGCTTAATATTATGCAGGACAAGGATGCGACGTTTGGGCTGGCAACCATGTGTATCGGTCACGGCCAGGGCATAGCGACCATATTTGAGCGTATTTGACACTAAAAACGCTACCTGGAAAGACACACCCCCACTTTTAGGCGGTTTTTAAAAGCTGGGGGTATTCTCGAGATCTGAGATAAAAAGTAAGAAAGCTTTTACACCTTCGTCACATTTTTATCGTAACTAGACTGAAATTTTATGTTTAGTAAACCATTGTATGGTTTGTTCATTTTTCACCCATTGATAGCTTTCACTTGCGCTACCACACCCCCCGCAATTGCTTCCGCAGGCAGCACCTTTTACGTTTACTTTGCCTTTTTTAATCCAGTAATCAATCGCGAGTTTTGCTGCTTCTTTGCTGATGTCAAAGTGAGTCGCGACGTCTTCGAGAGAAGAGTCACCCCTGTCTTTGATATAGTTGCGAATTTCTCCCAGTTTCATTTAAACGCCTAATATTGACGTTGGCTTATCATCAAACGAATGATGGTTACCGACGAGCTTAAAGATATAAATGGTTACTGCCAAAATGAGCAGCAATAGACCTATGAACAAAGCTGACTGAAACGGATGTGCCATAAAAGTTGCCGCCTGATAAAAAATAACGGCAGAAGCATAAGCCAGTCCTGTACTCCAAGTGACGCCCATGATTGCCCACCCTGTACCCGTCTCACGATAGATAGCACCAGTTGCGGCAACGCAAGGAAAGTAAAGCAGGATAAACAACAGGTAAGCAAATGCTCCAATTTTTCCATTAAAGCGTTTATTCATTGCGCCAAAAGTTGAAACATCAACTTCTTGACTCGCTGCAGCTTTTTCCTGATCGGAAATTTCTTCAACAATTGAAAGGCCGAGCGGATCCAGTGCCTTATCAGCAAGGGATTTTAGGTTGTCTGGAATGGTTAAAACGGCTGATTTCAGGCTTGCTGATAAACTGAAGGGTGCTTCTTTAACGGTCTCCTTGGCCACGGGTTTATCAATTCTGGAATACAGAGCATCAAGCGTGCCAACGACCACTTCTTTTGCTAATAGGCCCGTAATAATACCGACAGTAGCCGGCCAGTTATCATTTTCGATGCCCATCGGTTTAAACATGGGCGTGATGACTTTGGCGGTAGCGCTTAATACTGATTTTTCTGAATTATCATTGCCAAAGCTGAAATCTGTGCCTAATGAATTCGCAACGTTGATTAAAGCAACAACAACGATGATGATTTTTCCTGCTCCTAGAATGAAACCTTTTAATTTACCCCAGGCGTTTAATAAAACACTGTTTAAGCTCGGGATCTGATAATTGGGTAGCTCCATGAAAAAAGCTTCAGCTTCTCCTTTTAAGAGCGTTTTGCGAAGAATCAAGCCTGTCATGATGGCAAACAAAATACCGATTAAATACAGCAGGAAAACAATATTCTGACCCCCGACGGGGAAGAAGGCGGCTGCAAATAAAGCATAAACAGCAAGACGTGCACCACATGACATAAACGGAGACATCATAACGGTGATGATGCGCTCGCGCTTATTATCTAGTGTTCGAGTCGCCATGATACCAGGCACATTACAACCAAAACCAACAATAAGCGGGACAAACGCTTTACCGGATATACCCAGTTTACGCATGAAGTGATCCATCACAAATGCAGCACGCGCCATGTATCCTGATTCTTCAAGTACGGTAAGAAATAAAAACAGGGCGCCAATAATGGGGATGAAGGTTGCGACAACTTGAATGCCTCCACCTATACCATTTGCGACTAGTGTGGTTAGCCATTCTGGAGCGCCTAAATAACTCAGCCCTGAATCTAGGCCATCGACAAACACTGCTTGTGCACTCAGATCGAAGAAATCAATAAATGCACCGCCAAGATTAATGCTAAAGGTAAATAACAAATACATCATGGTAAGAAAAATAGGTATGCCCAACCAGCTACCCAAAACAAAACGGTCTATCTTGTCTGAGCGTGTTCGGCTGACTTTTCCTTGTTCTGTAACGACGCTTTTTGCAAGCTCGGTAGCTTTTTCAAAGCGCACTTCAGCAAGAAGGAAGTCCAGTTCTTCATCGGTATTCTCTTCAATCTCTGCGATTAGTTTTTTAGTTGTATCAGTGCTCTTTTCTTGCAGGCGTATCAGTGCTTGTTCTCTGCTGCAATTGTCCTGTTGTGAAATTGTCGCGAGCGCACTTTCTACATTGGAATTATACGTTAATGACAGTGCTTCAGCGGATACTTGCTTTGCGCATATTTTTACAATCTGTTGCTGCAGTTGCGTTGCAGTTTGTTCGCTTTTTAAGGAGATTGGGATAACAGGACACGCGAGTTGGCGTGATAGCGACTCAACATCAATCGTCATGCCCCGTTTTTTTGCTATATCCATCATGTTTAAATAAACTATGGTAGGCACTCCCAACTCACGTAACTGCAATGTTAAATACAACCCACGTTCGAGGGTGCTGGCATCCAGAATGTTAATGAAAACATTATCAGGGCACTTCAGGCAATATTGTCTCGCGATAAACTCATCCACTGAAGTGTTTGAATAATCTAGTGAATAGGTCCCTGGAAGATCTGTGACATGAATGGTTTTACCGTTATGCTTGAAATAACCCTGCTTTTTAGAAACCGTAACGCCAGGCCAGTTTCCGGTGCTTTGGCGTGAGCCAGTCAGGCGATTAAACAGCGTTGTTTTTCCCGCGTTTGGATTACCTACCAGCGCAATTTTTAACTCTTCGCAGGAGATATCATTACGGTTACATTTATCGTTGTTTTGTGCGGGACAGCATGCTTTGTTCATGACGAAGCTCTTTTTGTTCTAGATTGCGTCAGTTGAAACAAGGATTCTTTCAGCGATCGAGCGGCCAAGGCTGACCCGGATATTATTTTTTGCCAAAACCATATCGCCGCCACGATTACGTAAAATTTCAAGAGTTGAGCCGATGCCGATGCCTAAACCCAGCAGTTTTACTTGGGTATTACAGTCAGATTGGATTTTTTTAACGTGGACATTGGCGGACTCTTTTTGAGTCGCGAGTGTATTTAGCTTTATCATTGATAATCTTTCAGTACATCTTTAAATGAGATGCTTGCAAATAAGAATAATTCTCGATTGTATGGTTTTAAAGCCCTAAATGCAAATGATTATCGTTTATAAAAACATGATCTAGATCAATATTTGTTGGAATAATTAGCCGTTTTAAATTTAGGGGCCCTTTATCAATAGCCTTAATAAAATTACAGACTATTTTTTAAAAACCCCTGGCCGAGTGATTGCGAGACTATAACGTTTTGTTATTAAACGTTGGCCCGAAGGGTGAGTTTTTACAAAAAACGAATAAAAAGAGGGGGGTGTGCTTTATACTACCCCTTTTTACGATATAACTATCCTTACAATGAGTAAGCAACGCAAAGCAGTATCCCTAATTTCTGGCGGTTTAGATTCGTTACTCGCGACCAAAGCGATGCTGGAGCAGGGTATTCATGTTGAAGGAATCAATTTCTTCACGGGCTTTTGTGTAGAGGGCCATACCCATGCCATCAGGAAAAAGAAAAGCTCAAAACCAAAGCGTAATAATTCCTTATGGGTTGCGGAGCAGTTGGGAATTAAATTACACATTATTGATATCGTTGAAGAATATAAAGATGTTGTGATCAACCCCAAGCATGGCTATGGCACGAATATGAACCCCTGCCTAGATTGCAAGATTTTCATGGTAAAAAAAGCACATGAATGGATTGCCGAGAATGATTTTGATTTTATTGTCACTGGCGAAGTAATCGGGCAACGCCCAATGTCGCAGCGTAAGCAAACCATGCCAATCATTGCTAACGAGTCAGGTGCTGATGATTTGTTACTGCGCCCTTTGTGTGCCAAGAATCTACCGTTGACTAGGCCAGAAAAAGAAGGTTGGGTTGATCGTGAAAAGCTCTTTGATTTCTCCGGGCGTAATCGCAAACCCCAAATGGCGCTGGCAAAAGACTGGAAAATTGATGACTACGCCCAACCTGCGGGCGGTTGCTGCTTTTTAACTGACCCAAATTATTCAGACAAGATGAAAGATTTACTGGGTCATCGTGGTGAAGACAGAATATATGAACTCGACGATATAATGTTGCTCAAGATGGGCCGCCATTTTCGTCCCAGAGATAATTTTAAAATAATTGTCGCGCGTGAAGAAGGCGAATCGCGGTTTATGGAAGGCTATAAAAACCAATTTATCTCGATGCAAACAAATAGTCATAACGGGCCGCTAACCTTAATAGATGGTTGTGATATCTCCGCAGAAGATATATATCTTGCTGGCTCAATCGCTGCTAGACATAGTCAAGGCCGAGATGCGGACCAAGTGACATTTACAGTGGGCCAACCCAGTGAAGAAGAGCGCCAACTTAGTGTTAAGCCTTTAAAAGATACTGAAATAAAAAAAGAATGGATTTTATAGTTCATTATTTTGGTAAGTTGGATACTGGAACATATAATAATAAAAAGACACCTCACCACTTTTTAGGGATTTTATCCGTTGTCTGGACGATCCTATTCCTTATGATGTGCTTAGTGCTAACTCGCCTGTAAAGCGGCGATACAAGCACTTAGCTTGTGTTGGCTGCTTTTGGTTAATATAGTAATTACAAATTTTTAAGTCAGCACTAATGGCTTATGTTAAAACGTTTATAACAATAATCAGGTGTAAAATTTTTGACTTTCGCTAATTTTATCTTCGTTGTTTTTCTATTGCTGTCGCTGTTAGTTTTCGCTTTTTTGATACTGCTAATGCGCCAGATCAAAAAAGATGGACGCTTGCCGGTAGAAAAAATGTCTACTTTGGCGGGTGTTTTATTTATCCCTGGCATTATTATATTTGTTCTGATTTTTAAGGGCATTTCGGCCTGGCGCACAGAGATTCAAAATCAGCAAAATTTGCTCGAAGTTGAATCATTTATCAGCGACGTCTATAAGCCATTGGCGACTTCACGGCAGTTATTGCGAAAAAATCTGGCTGATATGAGCAGTTTGCTTCGAGAGGTTGAAAGCATGGAGCTAGAACACCCCAACCAAAGTAATCTGATACAGCGCGTTAAGGAGCAATGGCAAATGGGGTACGAGGCGCTTTATCAGGCCTATTCAGATACCGATAAAGAAGTTCGGCGTGCCTGGATTGCACACAAAACGATGGATAGTCAGGATGTGCTTGGCAAGTTTTCACGGCAGGCCGTACAGATTGAATCGCAGATAAAAAAGGCAGAAAAAGATTATCAAGCGAATATTTATAACGTCCAGGACGAAATGGTTAAAACTCTGGATAATGCAAGAAAGTTATTGGATGCAAATCGCATACAGCCTAAATCCAAAAAACAGATCACACTCAATCAGGCGCTACGTGAACGTATACGGCCATTTAATGATTTTGCGACTTCAGAATTGTTGGTTTTTTTGTCGACCATAGATGAAAGACTTGAAAACGATGTGAAAAACCTGCAAGAATTGATTCGCCTTTCCGGGCAGCAAACAGCTATTTTGAAAGATCACCTGTATAAAAACCAGGATTTAGAAAAACCACTAACAAAAATTATCGGCGACTGGAAAGGCCTTGAGGACGAAAGTAAAGCAAGTCTACAGCAAATTCTGTACGCAATTGAAGCCGAGTTTGTTGCAAGAAAACTGGGACTATCAGTGAATAGTCCAGCAATTAATGCGATACACAAAAGTCTGCGGGTAAATATTCCAAGTATTCTGGGTAAAGGACTCAAGCAACGTAAGGTTATTGATCAGAGCTATAATATCAATCGTTCTTGAGGCTACTTATGACACCCCCCACTTTTAGGCTGTTTTTGAGCCTATTTGTTTTACTAAGAAGCTTTGGACTTGCCCTGCGCTTGCCTGTTTCAAAGCCACTAAGCCAAACTCGGCCCAGTCAAAGCTTTCTTCCTCCTCGTGTTCCAGATAGATCAATGTGCTTTCATTCAGAAGTTTTTTTTCAATCAGATTAGAAAGTGACTTTTCAATCAGCCCCAGGCGATAGGGGGGATCCAGAAAAATCACATCGAAGACTTCTTTCACTTTAGTTTCATTATTAATATAACTCAATGCATCGCTAATGATTACTGTCGCATCGGCTTTTAGCAGCGCAAGATTTTCATTTAATTTATTAGCAATTACAGCGTTCTTCTCGATAAACACAACGTTCTTGGCACCTCGTGATAAGGCTTCAAGCCCTAGTGCGCCGCTGCCTGCAAACAAATCCAGACAGTTGGCGTTATGGGTTTTACCTTGAAGCCAGTTAAAGAGTGTTTCACGAATCCTGTCAGGTGTTGGGCGAAGCCCCGGTGCATCTATAAACTGTAATTTTCTGCTACGCCATTCGCCACCAATAATCCGCAGCGTGTTTGAGCCGCGATTATTAGTTTGTGGTTTCTTTGCTGGCACTTTGGTCTTTTTCGCTGTTCGCAATTTTGGCCTCACCACCCACAATAACCGTTAATAATTTATCGGTATTTAAACGGCGTTTAAACGAGTCGATTACTTGCTCACGGCTAATATCATTCACAATTTCAGTAAAGTTATCCAGGTAATCGAGTGACAGGCCATAAAAGCCTATCATCTCGATATAACCCATAATGTCGCTATTGCTCGCCGTGCGTAAGGGAAAACCGCCGGATATATTCAGTTTTGAAGTGTTTAAATCTTCTTCTGATGGACCGTTTATTTGAAAGGATTCTAATACATCTCGAGCAACCTTAATCGCTTCATCGGTTTGCGATAGCTTGGTTTGCAAGCCTAGCAAAAACGGGCCATTTTCCTTCATTGGTAGAAAGTAACTGTAAACACTGTAAGACAAACCGCGTTTGACACGTACCTCTTTCATTAGGCGTGATGTGAAACCACTGCCGCCAAGGCCATGATTCCCAAGATAAAGCGGGAAGTAATCTTTATCTCCGCGCTTATTTCCCGGTTGACCCATCATGATATGCGCTTGTGTAGAAGGGAATGGTATATGTACTACTTTTGCTTCTTCGAGTGGTTTTACCTCGGGAATACCTGTTGCTTTCTTTCCTACGCCCCTTTCTCCTGCTAGCAATGCATTCGAGACTTGCAGCGCGATTTGTTGTGCTTCTTTTCTATCAATAGAGCCAACCAGGGCTAATTGCGCATTTTGATTGACAAAATATTGTTTGAAGAAGGCCTTTAAATCATCAGTTGTAAGCGCATTGATGCTTTCTTCTGTGCCGTTTTCGGGCTGACCGTAGGGATGATCGGCATATAGGTTTTTATAAAAAGCTTTGTCGGCAATCGCACCAGGGTCTTGTTTTTCAGCCTGAAGACCAATTAACGCCTGCTTTTTTAAGCGATCAAAATCATCGCTAGGGAATTCTGGCTTTTCGATAACCTTTAGCCAGGTCTGTATTGCGGTATCCTTTTGCTCAGCTAATGTTAGCGTGCGCAAACCAATCGAAGCCATATCTCTGCCTGTGCTGGTCGAAAAATTGGCTCCAACAGATTCAAAGGCTTCTGCGATCTGGTCTGCGTTCAAGCCTGCGGCACCTTTGCTAAGCATGCTGGTGGTGATGCCGGCAATTCCCGCTTTGTCGCCATCGTAGGCACTACCTGCAGCAAATGTCAGTCGTAAGTCCAGCATTGGAATTTCAGGGACATTCACAAAATATACCCGCATACCGGAATCAGTCACCCAGTTTTCAATTTTGGGAGCAGCGTGGCTTAGTTGTGTAATAAACATCTGGGATATTATTAAGAATGCCCCTATTGCTGTAAGTTTAATTGAGAGATATTTTTTCATTATTGTACATCCGTGGATTTAGTATCTTCATCGCCAATCGCCTGAGGTATTAATTCAGCAACCGTTAGGTGATCTTCGATTAAATACTTTTTTGCGACTTCCTGAATTTGCTTTGCGCTTACTGCAAGTACTCCAGGAACGTATTGATCGATGTATTGATGCCCCAGGCCTACCGATTCAAGAGAGCCTAGAAGGGTTGCCATATGTTCAATGGAGTCGCGTTCAAAAACTTCACCAGCAATCACCTGTGCTTTTACGCGTTTTAGTTCTGCTTCACTGACAAGCTCTGTTTTCAGAATTTCAACTTCATCAACTAAAGCTTTTTTCAAGGTTTCAGTAGTTACGCCCTTTGCAGGTACGCCTGAGATAACTAACAGATTATCAAGTCGACCGTATCCGTAGTAACCAGAATTTGCTGATGCCGCTAATTCTTTGCCGCGAATCAGATTCTTGGAAAAACGAGCACTTTCACCACCATCTAATATATTGGCGAGAACCTCAAGCGCATAGGGTTCCCAAGAAGGCACTTTACCTTTTTTTGCGCTAATCATTCCCGGTGTTTTAAAACCCATACGTAAATATGCAAGCTTAGCTGGTAGTTTTACGCTTATATTTCGCATTCCAAGTTGCTTTACTTCTGTTCTTGCTTTGACAGCGGGCAAGTCATTGCTGGCATAGACTTTAAAATATTTTTCAGCCATTGCATGGACTGCTTCTGGTTCAACATCACCGACTACAACCAAGGTTGCATTATTAGGTGTATACCACTTTTTGTACCATGCTTTAGCGTCTTCTGAGCTCATTTCTTCAAGATCGACCATCCAGCCGATTACTGGCGCACGATAGGGACTATTTAAGAATGCTACAGCATTGAATTGTTCGCGAGTAAGTGAGCTAGGCTTGTCATCCGTACGCCAGCGACGTTCTTCCTTGACCACTTCGATTTCTTTTTTAAACTCTTCAGGATCAAAAACCAGATTGCGCATTCTGTCTGCTTCAATTTCAATGGCCTGTTCGAGCTTATCATTGGCAAGTACTTCGTAATATGCTGTGTAATCCTGAGAGGTAAAAGCGTTGTTGCGTGCACCAATGGCGGAAACCATTTTTTCAAACTCACCAGATTTATATTTTTTGGTTCCTTTGAACATCATGTGTTCCAGGGCATGTGATAAGCCAGTTATTCCCTCATGCTCATAACTGGTGCCAATTTTGTACCAGACTTGAATCACGGCAACAGGTGCACGCTTATCTTGTTTGACTAATACTTTAAGACCGTTATCGAGTTCGTACTCATGCACAGGGTTTTTGTGTTCAGAAGCCGTAGCTATTGGTGATAACAATGCCCAAAATAAGCCGAAGGAAAACAAAAAACTGATACGGGTAAGAGTTGCAGGTGATAAACTTCTATTCATTATTTTTTGCCCATAAACCTAAAAGTTAAAGTATAACAATGTTTCGACTATTTAAGAAAAAAAAGCCAAACGATGAAAATCATCAGGAAGCGCCATTAGATGCTAAGTTGTTCAAAGAAAGCAATGACAATTCTCGAGATGGTAGCTATCAAGATAACTCTACTATAGAGCCTCAACAGCTAGTAGAAGTTCAGCACGTACCCGAACCTGCTAATAGCATTGAAGCAGAAACTGGTATACACCGACAAGAGCCTATAAAAAAAGAAGGTTTATTTCAACGTCTACGCTCGGGCTTGTTCAAAACCGGAAACACACTCACTGATGGCATGGGTGCATTGGTACTGGGTAAAAAGAAAATCGACGAAGATGTACTCGAAGAGCTTGAAACGCGATTATTAATGGCCGACGTTGGTATTGAAGCAACACAAAAAATCATTAATGATTTGACCAAGAGAGTTTCCCGAAATGAACTCAATGATGTTGATGCCTTGATGGCAGCTTTATTTGAAGATATGGTGCAAATCCTTCGCCCCGTATCAAAAACATTTGATGTCGATGCTATCGAAGGACCAGCTGTTATTCTAATGGTAGGCATAAACGGAGCGGGAAAGACCACAACCATTGGAAAACTTGCCAAGAAATTCCAGAATGAAGGTAAATCTGTGATGCTAGCTGCAGGCGATACATTCCGTGCGGCCGCTGTAGAGCAGTTACAAGTCTGGGGTGAGCGTAATAATATTCCAGTAGTTGCTCAAGGTACAGGAGCCGACAGTGCCTCGGTGATTTATGATGCGATGGAGTCCGCAAAGGCAAGGAAAATTGATGTTTTGCTCGCTGATACTGCAGGCCGTTTACATACTCAAACTAACTTGATGGAAGAGTTGAAAAAAGTTAAGCGAGTAATGCAGAAGTTAGATAGTAATGCGCCTCATGAAGTCATGCTGATAGTTGATGCCAGTATCGGTCAGAATGCACTAGCTCAAGCCAGGGAATTTAATGCTGCTTTGGGCTTAACAGGAATTACTGTAACGAAACTCGATGGGACTGCAAAAGGAGGTATTTTATTTGCTATGGCTGAACAAACAGGTATTCCCGTTCGTTTTATTGGTGTCGGTGAATCGATTGATGATTTGCAGGAGTTTGATGCTTATGAGTTTTGTGGAGCACTCTTAGCGAATGAAGAAAATTAACGGAAGTAGAAAATCAGTTTTATCCTTGGTTAATATAATTGAAATCAAATAGATAGATCTCTTAAAATGGGTTCAAAAGATACCGTAACAAGAGTCTTGTAACTGAATAAACAATTTTCACCCTCCTATGATATAGCCATAAAATAACAAGGGTACGTTATACCAATCGTATATTGCCTTAATAGTTCTCCTTCACCTGGGAATGTTTTTTCTACGATAAACGGTAGAAAGGGCTGCATTTAGCTTGCGGACTTGAAATAATCGCTCGCAATAATTTTCTTCATTTGACGTTTTATCAATTGAAGCTCTTCATCACTTATGTCTGATGGAGTGATGTTATAATCACTGACCACTCAACAACTACCTTTCTAATTAAAGTCTGTATCCAAGCCAGCTTAAATTTGCATTTTTCTATTAATAAATACGATGCAAGAATAAAAAACATACATTTTATTTGGTTTATTATCAAAGAGTGTTATTGGTTTTATTCTGATGCATATTGTTCGAAATAGCGTTCCATCATGACTCTGACATGCTGAGGGTAGTTCAAACGAATCATCTCAGACATGCCTTGTTTGAAAAATCCTGGTGCGGATTCAGGGAAATATTGGAGCAATGTTTTAAATGCAGAATTCATTAAGTCGGGATTGTGTGTGCGGGTTGCGATGATACTGTAATTCATCACCAAAACGCGCCAGGGATTTCCGGAGGTTTTATCTGCGCTGGCCTTTACTGATTCAGTACTGGCTGAAACCATATAAGCTGCGATTTCATAAAGTGCTTCTAGACGTGTTTTATCATGAATAGTATTGGCAATGGTAGCTAATGCATTCACCGGATAGTCAAGATGATTCAAGGCTCCACCATTTAGTGCTACCCAATAGGCAAATGCCATTGCCATTTTGTTGAAATGCGTTATTGTTTCAACAGTAGCTTGCATATCAAGAAATAAACCTTCAATAAAACTTAAACCTAGTTCACCAATATCTGTAATTTCATCTGTGCTCAGAATACTATCCTGTTTTGTATTATGCAAAATTGAAGTAAGGTGCAAGATGACTAGCTTGCTTTCATCGTCTAAAGGGTGCTTTGTACTATCCATCAATGGTTCTAACTGCTCAAAAAAGCCAATCAGATTTTCCTGGTCCATTAATGCTGAAATGTCTTCGATCATAGTTAGTTGTCTTTAATAGTTAGGTATTGATTTATTAGCTGGATGTGCTTTTCAGTTGAAAAACTGCCAAAAAGGTGGGGGGTGTCTTTAAATATTGTATTTACTCGAATAATTCAGATTTTAGTAAGCAAATATATCAACATCAATGCCTTCTTCACGTATTTTATCTGCCCTGGCTGAAATATACCTTTGGAAGTTCTTCTCGGTTTTATAGGAGCCAGTTAGCACATAGTCAAACACGGATTGTATATGAAAGGTACGCATTTGAGCATCAATCCGCATTACTTCCTTGCCACTTTGATTAAAAAATATCATCGCAGGTAGATAGGATATGCCTAATTTATTAGCCCATTCTTTTGTGGTGAGTTTTTCTCCGTTTGGTGTAACAACTTCAGTGTTGGAAAAGCGGTCGAGCTGAACAGAAGTAAACTTTCCGGCAAGTTCTCGAGTGGTTTTATCTTGCAATGTTTTGCTGTGTAGCAATTCACAGTCTTCACAATTCTTTGCTTCAAAATAAACTGCCAGATAATTTTCATCAGTTGAGTTGCTTCTGTTTAAATTAAAGCTAGCAGGTGTGAAGAAGTCCTCCTCATATAATTTTCCTTCGGTCTGTTGGGTAGTATTTTTGGCTGAGGAATATTCCCCAAAAGATGTTCTTTTTTCATTCTTGCCAGAGACATAATTCAAACTTAGTTGAAAGTCATTAGATGGTACATAGCCATTTAACTGATGCACAACTTTTTTATTCTCATCAAAGAACAATAAGGTAGGGGTGTATTGAATCCCCAACGCTTCGGCAAATGATTTCTCAGAATAGTCATATCCACCGACGCTAACCACTTCGCGATCACCCCACATATTTAATGCCACAATCTCGAAATTATTACGAAAATTATCTTCAATTTCCTTTTTGGAAAAATTCTCTTCCCATAGTTGGCTGCAATAAGGACAACCGGGTTGCCAAAAGTAGACGACTAAACGTTTATTATTGCTGGTTGCATCGGCAATATCTTCTTCTAAATCCAGAAAACTTCCTTTGAACCATGCCGGATGTGTGGCAGTTTTGGCGCCCGAGTAGGTTCCAGGCTTTTTTTCATTCGCAATAAGCACAGCGCTAAAAAAGATACTGCTTAGAAAAATAAAGAAACGGAAATATTTGCTAATGAACATTTTTTCACCATCGTTTACTCAGTTATATCGACAATAGCATAAGTCTAGAATTTTGAATGCTTGCCAATTGCGTTACTCAACAATATGAGTACACTGTATCTTTCCAAAGGTCTTCTAATCAAAAATAATTTAATGATTGAATTTAAAGCAGTCAGTAAACAGTATTCGACCGGGCAGTTGGGTCTTTATAACGTCAATCTTTACCTGCAACAAGGAGAAATGGCGTTTTTAACGGGGCATTCTGGCGCGGGTAAAAGTACTTTGTTGAAATTAATCGCTTTGCTCGACTCACCTTCAGAAGGTGATGTTATTGTCGCTAGACAAAACACAAAAAAAATCAAACATAGAAAAATTCCTGCGTTTCGCCGCAATATTGGCATGATATTTCAGGATCATCATTTACTGCTAGATCGCACTGTTTTCGATAATATTGCATTGCCTTTAAAAATTGAAGGTATGCGCCCACAAGACATAAAGCGCCGGGTTCGTGCGGCTCTGGATAAAGTCAATTTACTGGAAAAAGAAAAACAGTACCCAGAAATGCTCTCTGCCGGAGAAAAGCAGCGAATAGGCATAGCGCGTGCAGTGGTGAATAAGCCTTCGATTATATTAGCAGATGAACCAACGGGCAACCTCGATCCTGACCTTGCTCAGGACATAATGCACACTTTCAAGCAGTTTAATGAATATGGCTCAACCGTTTTGATCGCGAGCCATGATCACGCGCTGATTAAAGATATGAAAAAACGCATCATTGTGTTGCGCAAGGTGATAAAATAATGGGGGCGAAGTATCACCAATCCGGCTCACTTTTTGGGCGTCAAATAGGCCACCACAAGGAAGCAATCAGTTATAGCTTAACGCGCCTATGGCAATCAAATCTCTCCACATGGATTACTTTGGCAGCAATTGCAATCGCACTTTGTTTGCCCACCAGTTTGCATTTATTGTTAAAAAATCTCAAATCTCTCACTGATGATAAACGTCAGATACCAACGATTTCTTTATTTGTCAAGCAGGATATTTCAGAACAACAGGCGCGTGATCGAGGAGATTTATTGTCAGAGCTACCTGAAATCGACAAAGTTGTTTTGGTCCCAAGAGATGAGGCTTTAGATGATTTCCGCCAAATCACGGGATTTGCTGAAACCTTAGAGACATTAGATGAAAATCCACTTCCCCATGTGTTGGTAGTTACGCCTCATATGGATCTTATCGGGAATCCAGCTGATGATATGGAAAATCTGGCGAGTAAATTGCAAAGCTATCCTGAGGTAGATCTGGTGCAAATGGATCTAGAATGGGTTAGCCGTCTGCGAAGTATTTTACGAATCACTGAAAGAGCAATTTTGGTTATTTCATCCTTGCTCGCACTCTCGGTTTTATTGGTGATTGGTAACACAATAAAATTAAATATTGAGAATCGCAAAGAAGAAATCAAAGTCTTAAAACTTATTGGTGCTACATCGGCATATATCCGTCGACCTTTTCTATATACGGGTATTTGGTATGGTCTGTTCGGTGGCATAATTAGTCTGGTTCTGGTGCATCTGGCCTTATTAAGTTTTGTCTCGCCGGTTAATGAACTGGCGCGTTTGTATGGCAGTACTTTTATAATTAGTGGTCTCGGGGTAACAACCACATTTTACATTTTAGTCATTAGTAGTCTGTTAGGTTTGATTGGCGCATGGCTGGCAGTCGGTAAGCATCTAAAAAACTCAATACTTTCATAATGTTCAGGGCTGATTGTGCCATTATCTGACCCAACAAACTTCATCATTCTTGCTGTTGTTGGTGCGGTCGCAGGTTTTTTGAATGTATTAGCCGGCGGTGGCTCGGCACTCACTATTCCATTAATGATCTTTCTGGGCTATGACGCAACTGTAGCGAATGGTTCAAACCGTATCGCGATACAGGTTGAGGCGCTGTCAGGGGTAGCGGCATATAAAAAACAGAACCATTCTGACTTTCCTCTCAGCTTAAAACTCTCATTCATGACCTTGCCAGGTGGAATTCTGGGTGCCTTTTATGCGGTGAAAATTGATGATGCCTTGTTTACTAAAATACTCGGCGTAGTGATGGTGCTGATAATCATCACGCTGATGTTTCCCAAGTCTGAAGTGATTGAACATGCAAAACACCATAAGTGGAAAAACTGGCTGGCTTGGCCGGTAATGTTTGCTGTTGGTTTTTATGGGGGTTTTATTCAGGCTGGTGTTGGTTTTGTCATAATGGCTACTTTATTGCATCTTTATGGCATGGATCTTATCAAGATTAATATGCATAAAGTATTTATCGTAATGGTTTTTACCGTACCTGCCGTGATTCTTTTTATTCTTACGGGTAATGTTGACTGGTTTGCGGCTGTCGCTTTATCTATCGGCATGATGCTTGGAACCTTTGTTGCGGTCAAAGTTTCACTCAAAAAAGGTGAGAAATTTGTGCGAATAGTGCTAGGTTTTTCACTGTTGATTATTGCTGCTAAATTGTTTCTCATGTGAGAACCTAATTTCTAACACAAACTTAAAAACACATTTAAAATGACACCCCCTACCTTTTAAGCCATATCGGATTTCTTGATATATGTCATAAAGCAATGTGCTTATTCTTGACTATACTGATCTTGACCACATGATAGATTGCATTCATTGAGTATTGTTTACTCACACAAATAAAATTCAGGTAAAACTATGAGAACAGATAAATTAACCAGTAAATTTCAACTGGCTCTACAGGATGCTCAGTCACTTGCGTTGGGGCGTGATCATCAGTTTATTGAGCCAAATCATTTAATGATTGCCTTGCTTGATCAGGAAGGTGGCAGCGCTAGAAGTTTACTCATGCAAGCGGGAGTCAATGTCAACTTATTGCGCTCGCAACTGGGTGATGCGATAGACCGTATGCCGAGTGTGTCTGGTGGTGATGCTGGTGATGTACATATTTCTAATGATTTGTCGCGAATGTTAAATGCCACGGATAAGTTAGCACAGAAAAGAAACGACCAATACATATCTTCCGAGCTTTTCATTCTAGCAGCTTTAGACGACAAAGGTGAGCTGGGTAAAATATTAAAAAACAATGGTGCAACTAAAGAAGCTTTAGAACAAGCAATTGAAACCATGCGTGGCGGGCAGTCTGTAGATGACCCGAATGCAGAAGATCAGCGAGAGGCCTTAAAAAAATACACCATAGATCTGACTGAGCGCGCGGAGCAGGGGAAAATTGACCCTATCATTGGCCGCGATGAAGAAATTCGCCGCATGGTGCAGATTTTACAGCGCCGTACCAAGAACAACCCAGTAATTATCGGAGAACCTGGCGTGGGAAAAACTGCGCTCGTTGAAGGTCTGGCGCAACGTATTGTTAACGGTGAGGTGCCTGATAGCGTTAAGGGCAAGCGATTATTGTCACTTGATTTGGCTGCTCTATTAGCGGGAGCAAAATTTCGAGGTGACTTTGAAGAGCGACTCAAAGCAGTATTAAGTGATATCGCCAAGTCAGAGGGGAATATCATCCTGTTTATTGATGAGCTTCATACCATGGTCGGTGCCGGAGCCGCAGAAGGCTCGATGGATGCCGGCAATATGCTCAAGCCCGCACTTGCGCGTGGCGAGTTACATTGTGTAGGCGCGACTACTCTGGATGAGTATCGAAAATATATTGAAAAAGATGCTGCACTGGAGCGTCGTTTCCAGAAAATTATCGTTGATGAACCAACCGTGGAAGATACTATTGCAATTTTGCGTGGCTTAAAGGAAAAGTATGAAGCGCATCATGGTGTGGAAATTACTGACCCAGCTATTGTTTCAGCGGCGGTGTTGTCGCATCGTTATATCTCGGATCGTCAACTTCCAGATAAGGCAATTGACCTTATCGATGAAGCTGCATCACGGATTCGTTTGGAAATTGATTCCAAGCCTGAATCAATGGATAAGCTTGAACGTAAATTGATTCAATACAAGATCGAAAGAGAGGCGCTGAAGAAAGAGACAGATGATGCCTCGAAAAAGCGTCTGGATGAGCTTCAAGATAAGATCGATGAGTTAGAGAAAGAGTTTTCTGATCTCGAAGAAATCTGGAAGTCTGAAAAAGCAGCTGTACAGGGCACAGCGCATATCAAGGAAGCGCTAGATCAAGCGCGCATTGAGCTTGAAACAGCACATCGTGCGGGTGATTTACAACGTATGTCTGAGTTGCAGTACGGGCGAATTCCTGAGCTTGAAAAACAGATTAAAGCTGCGGGCGATATTGATGAAACTGCAGATTTTCAACTGTTACGTAATAAAGTTACAGAAGAAGAAATTGCAGAAATCGTTGCATCGTGGACGGGCATTCCAGTATCTAAAATGCTGGAAGGTGAGCGCGATAAATTACTACGCATGGAAGAAGAGTTACGCAAGCAAGTAATCGGACAGCAAGAAGCAGTGATTGCAGTTTCGAATGCAATTCGCCGCTCGCGTGCGGGTCTTTCTGATCCAAATCGCCCGAATGGTTCCTTCTTGTTCCTAGGTCCAACGGGTGTAGGTAAGACCGAGTTGACTAAGGCTCTGGCGACGTTCCTGTTTGATACACCTGATGCAATGGTCCGCATTGATATGTCAGAGTTCATGGAAAAGCATTCGGTGGCGCGCTTAATAGGAGCGCCTCCAGGTTATGTTGGCTACGAAGAAGGTGGTTACCTGACTGAATTGGTGCGGCGTAAACCGTATTCAGTGGTATTGCTCGATGAGGTCGAGAAGGCACACCCTGATGTATTCAATATCTTGTTACAGGTGCTGGATGATGGTCGCTTGACTGATGGCCAGGGACGCACTGTTGATTTCAAGAATACAGTAATAGTAATGACCTCCAATATGGGTTCGGACGTGATCCAGAGTATGGCAGGAGAAGAAAATTACGATGCAATGAAGCAAGCGGTGATGGAGATTGTCAGCACACATTTCCGTCCTGAATTCATCAACCGTATTGATGATAGCGTCGTGTTCAGGCCATTGGGCAAAGCGGAAATCCGCCAGATTGCTACACTGCAACTCGGTATTTTGAATAAGCGCTTAGCAGAGAATGAGATGGCTATCGAATATAGTGATGCTGCTCTAGATTTACTGGGTGAAGAAGGCTTTGATCCTGTATATGGTGCACGTCCTTTGAAGCGTGCGATTCAAAGTGAGCTTGAAAATCCGTTGGCGCAGAAGATACTAGCAGGAGAGTTTGCGGCAGGTGACATAATCATCGCTGATATCGAATATGGCAAGATGGTGTTCCGAAATAAAGGTAAATAGCGCTAATAGTAAATAGTTTAAAACTGCCTAAAAGGTGGGGGGTGTCCTTTAGAGGTGTTTATTTCTTCTATTGAGGCGATCCTTCACCTTTTTAGCTTTGTTTAGAAGCTATATAAGGTTAGTGTAAATTTAACATCGTCAAGAATTTGTTTGCCTTTCTCTTCAAGATTAGTGGCATCAACAAAGCGAATCGAAAATCGCTGTTTGCCAGCACTAATTTCTGGGTACAGTGCAATATTATCGTCCAGTTTAATCGAAAGTATCTGATAATCCACTTCCGGGCTTAGGGTTGCTTGAAAAAAACCACCCTCAGCAACGGCTTCTGAGACTTGTTTTCCTTGATATATCAAATCCATTAATAGTTCGATAGCTTCAAAGGCTATCTCATAGGGTCTGGCCCAGGAACGCAAGTCCTTCGCCCTCTCTTCTTTAGGCATATTGAGCCAATAGTTAAACAGTGGAATATCAAGATCGTTAATGCCACCAGCAATGGATGCGCGTTGTTTGAGTATATTGAGAAAGTTATGTGCTTTTAGCTGTTGGCCGAGTTGACCTCGAAAGCTATATAAACGTTTACTTTTTTCTTCGAGTTTCTGGAGTATATGAGCAACACGTGTTTTATCAACACCTTTTATGTTCTCTGCTTGCCGAACGGCCTGTGTCTGAATATCAAGTACATGTAATGCGGCGTTTTTAACATCTAAACGGGAAGACAGGTTGTAGAGTTCTAACAGCACCATAATTGCCGCCTGACAATTCACCGGACTTGGTTCTTCGAGATGATGATTAAAGCGCTTCATCAAATAACTCAATCTCATAAAGAGACGAATTTTTTCGTTTAGCGGTTGCTCGTATACAGCCATATTTTAATTCAATAATTATTTAGCTTGCCAGTAACGGAAGTGTATTGGTCCCTGCAGAATCGCTTTAATGTTATGGTTTTAGTCACAACAGCAATGTAGAAGTATAACAGAGCTAGTGTTTTGATAAACGGAGAAACTTGTAGTGAAGAGGTTTAATTTTCTTTAGTAGGGATTTTTTGCTCCCTGAGTTATCCAGTATATCGGTAGCTATTTTATTGCGTTCTTCTCTATTTGCCTGTGTTTGCATAATTTGTTTAATTTTAAATTCGCTCAAACCATCTCGTTGGCTTACCCGCTTGATTTGTTGTTCGGGCAAACAGTCAACCACAATAATACGGTCGAACATTTCCTGGTAATTTTTTTCAACTAAAAGTGGAATGTCTATGATGATATAAGGTTCAGTCTGCAAGCTGGAAATTTGATTTTCAATTTCGAGGCGGATTCGAGGATGCAGAATATTTTCCAGTTTTTCTAATGCCTTGGTATCATTAAAAACAACTTCTTTAAGGAAGTTTCTATTTAACTCACCATTAGCCAAAAGAATTTGGTCACCAAAGCAGTCTGATATCTCTCGGAGTGCAACTTCGCCAGGTTCTACAATGTTTTTAGCAATCTGGTCTGCATCAATAATGGTAATACCCAATGCTTGAAAGGCATCAACCGCCGTACTTTTGCCGCAACCAATGCCTCCGGTCAAGCCTACTTTTAAAGTCATTTTTATTAGATCATCTCTTATGAAATAGTTCAGTTCTCAAGTTCGCTTCTAAATCGATACTCATCGAGTGCTTCAGGGTTAGCTAAAGATTCGATATTTTTAACAGTTTCATTGTGTACACAATTTCTAACCGCTATTTCAACAATCTTGCCACTTTTGGTTCTTGGAATGTCTTTTACTTGTAAAACTTTTGCTGGGACATGTCGTGGAGTGGTGTTATTGCGGATTTGTAATTTGATTTTTTGTATCAGTGCTTCATCAAGCTGTAATTCTCCCGCGAGTTTTACGAATAGCACCACTCTAACGTCATCCTGCCAATTTTGACCGATAACGATGGATTCCAATACTTCGTCCAGTTTTTCGACTTGACTGTAGATCTCAGCCGTACCAATTCTGACTCCTCCCGGATTTAAAACTGTATCTGAACGTCCGTAAAAGACCAGTCCGCCGTTTTCGGTTTCCTTGACGTAATCCCCATGGCACCAGACATTTGGATAAGTGGAGAAGTAAGCATTAAGGTACTTCTCATTATCTGGGTCATTCCAGAAATAAATCGGCATGGAAGGAAAAGGTTTGGTGCAGACGAGTTCGCCTTTTTTATCTATAACAGCCTTGCCTGTCTCATCCCAGATTTCAACTGCCATACCGAGTCCTTTGCATTGCAACTCACCGCGGTATACCGGAAGAATCGCTGAACCAAGTGCAAAACAGGAAATAATATCGGTACCACCTGAAATTGAAGAAAGGCAAACATCAGGTTTTAATTTTTCATAAACATAATCGTAACTCTCTGGTGCTAAAACTGATCCTGTTGAAAGAATAGTCCTGAGATTTTTTAGAGTGTGAGTTTGAGTGAAATCCAGGGATTCTTTACGCAATACATCGATATATTTAGCCGAAGTACCAAATACATTAATACCTTCTTTTTCAGCGTAATCCAGCAGGATATTAGCATCGGGATAGAACGGCGAGCCATCATAGAGCATCAAGGTCGCGCCTGTCGCCAACACGCTCACCAGCCAGTTCCACATCATCCAGCCGCAGGTGGTAAAGTAGAAAACCCTGTCCTGTGATTTCACATCGACATGCAGTAAATGCTCTTTCAGCTGTTGCAATAGAGTGCCGCCAATGCCATGCACGATGCACTTTGGTACTCCGGTTGTTCCAGACGAATACATGATGTAAAGCGGCGCATTAAACGGGAGGCGGGTAAATTCGAGACTGGCGCTGGCGTAATCTTGGAGAAGCTGTGGATAATGAGTTGCACTTTCCATCACAGAATCATTGGCATAGGACACCACAATGACTTGTTGAATCGAATCCAGTGAGGCTTTTATGCTGTTAACTTTTTCCAGACAGTCATGTGTTTTGCCATTGTAAAAGTAAGCATTGGCGGTGATTAATACTTTGGGCTTTACCTGCCCGAAACGATCTAGAACTCCCTGAACACCAAAGTCGGGAGAGCAGGAAGTCCAGATTGCACCGATGCTGCTGGTCGCGAGCATGGCAATGACAGCTTCGGGCATATTGGGCATAAAACCAGCCACTACATCACCTGCTGTTACGCCATTATCGCGCAAATATTCTGCCAGGCATGCGACTTGATGCTTTAACTCTGAGTAGCTTAGTTTTCTTTGTTGCTGATCCTCACCCCAAAAAACAATTGCTGTTTGTTCGTCATTACCAGATGAGTTCGAAAGCAGGTTTTCAGCAAAATTGAGCCTTGAATCTGAATACCAGCTAGCCCCTGGCATCTTGTCTTTGTTTTCCAGAATATGGCTGCCTTTATCGCCGATGATGCTGGCAAAGCCCCAGAGCTCATTCCAAAAAGCTTCCGGGTTATCAATTGACCACTGATGAAGTTGTCCGAAGCTATCTATATCAGTTACATATTTAGTATTTACCCGTTTCATGAGGCGGGTGATGTTAGCCTCGGCTATTTGCTTATCGGTTGGTGTCCATAGTGCTTTTTTCATTTGATTACCAGTCAGGCTTCATGATTTCAATGGCTTGCTCTAAATCAGCTACTTGTATACCTCTTTCATTTAAATACGAGGATGTTTGAGCTATCAATTCGGCATTATCATCTGCAATGCTACCATCTGACAATACGCTGTTATTTTCAAAGCCTATCCTGATATGGCCACCCAGGCTTGCCGCCAGTTTTGCTGTTTCAAATTCATTCTCGCCGAAAGCACAAATCATCCAGCTTGAAGCAGGCAAAGCATCAATAAATTCAGGCCTTAGATATCCATTATCAAAACTCGGTTCTGCCATTTTCTTACCGATTACCAGCAGTACTGGGTAAGCGCTGCCGGGTATTACTTTGCGTTCTAGCCAGTCTTTATAGAGCAATAAATCGGCTTCGTTATAGAGTATCAATTGAGGGTGGGTTTTAGCATCGCGCATCGCATCAAAGTGTTTCTTTATTATTGGTTCGTCCAGGTTTTTTATCTCCCTTAAACCAATTGAAACGGCTGATGGTTTAAGTTTATGAATCATTTCAAACTGCTCATCCGCAGTGTAAATGCCTACTGCTTCAGAAGTCACTTGAATCAAGATGCCATCATTTGTGCTTTTTTTTATCTCGGCAATCGCATCTGCATAATGCTCTGCTGATAAACTGTGAGAACCATCCGGATTACGCACATGTAAATGGATAATGGCAACTCCTGCGGCTAGACAGTTTTTGGCAGTGACTGCGAGCTCCTTGGCGTTTAGTGGTATCAGTGGATGATCTGCTTTCGACTTGCGAGCCCCATTTGGCGCAATCGCTAAAAGACCCCCCACTTATATGGCATTTTTCATGAATTGATCGCCTCTTTGATTGCTTTTGTTAATCGCTCAACAATTTGTGATACATGACTCTCATCAATAATAAAGGGTGGGGCTAGCAGTATATGATCACCTCGAACGCCATCAATAGTACCGCCCATTGGATATACCATTAAAAAATTCTCCATCGCTTTCTTTTTGATTCTGGCATGAAGTTTTAAGTTAGGGTCAAAGGGTTCTTTTGTTTCTCTATCAGTAACTAATTCGATGCCCAGGAATAACCCTCTGCCCCTGATGTCCCCGATATGATCAGCAATAACGGTGTCGCTGTATAGGGCTTCATTGAGCAATCGTTTAAGGTTTTCCCCCTGTGCCTGAACATTGCTTAGCAAATTACATTCTTGAATTTCAAGTTGTGTAGCAAGACCAGCCGCGCATGCTGTTGGGTGACCGATATAAGTGTGACCATGCTGAAAAAAGCCTGTGCCGGAATCAATGGCCCCGACAATTTTATCACGAATTAATACGGCACCTAATGGTTGGTAACCTGCAGCGATACCTTTGGCTATAGTTTGTAAATCCCCTTGAACACTTTCTTGCTCACAAGCATGAAGTGTGCCTGTGCGACCCATACCACACATGACTTCATCAAGGATTAGCAGTACATCGTATCGGTCACATATTTCCCGTATTCGTTTGAAATATCCTTTAGGAGGGGTCAAAGCACCAGAAGTTGCACCAACTACTGTTTCAGCAACAAATGCAACAACGTTTTCAGCACCTAAATCTAAAATCATAGATTCCAATTCATTCGCTATGCGTTGCCCATATTCGAATGATGTTTCATTCTCAAGTCTGTCACGATATTCATTGCAGGCTGAAATATGGTGACCTGCTACTAGCAGCGGATCAAAGGGCTTACGCCTCCATAAGTTTCCACCAATCGCTAAAGCACCCAGAGTGTTGCCGTGATAACTTTGTTTCCTTGCAATAAAATATTTTTTGCTACTTTTGCCGACTTCAAGAAAATACTGACGGGCTAGCTTCAAGGCGGTTTCGATAGCCTCGGAGCCTCCAGAGACGAAATAGACCTTAGAAAAGTCTCCTTGGGAATTATTTAACAGATTTTCGGCAAGTTTCTCTTGTGGTTCATTAGTGAAAAAACTGGTATGAGCATAAGGTATGGCATTGATCTGTTTGATGATGGCATCTTTTACCCGCTGGTTTGAATGGCCTAAACAAGACACTGCTGCACCGCCACAGGCGTCGAGATAACGATTCCCTTTGTTATCAATCAAAAAAACTCCTTCACCAGACGCTATGGTAGGCAAGTTTGTGCGGGTCGTGCGTTGCATTACTTTGCTAAATGCTTTGCTCATGATTTTTCCTGAATAATATCTTTGGATAGTATCTCTGTATGTAGCACAAGCATGAGAATTGTCAGTTTTATTAAATCAATTGTACTAAGTTTTAATACGGAGGCATCATATGAAGAAAACAAAAGGAAGTTGTTTGTGTAATGAAGTTCAATATGAGATCACTGGTAGTTTAGGTGTTTTCCAATACTGTCATTGCTCGCGTTGCCGCAAGTTTACTGGGAGTGCGTATGCTGCGAATATCATCGTTGCGCCTAACCAATTTCGTTGGTTAGAAGGAGAAGAATTGTTAGGTAGATATGAAGTTCCAGAAGCTCGCCACTTTGCAACGTCATTTTGTAAGAATTGCGGCTCTTCATTACCCTGGTTAGCAAAAAGCGGAAAGTCAGTAGTTATTCCTGCAGGAACTCTTGATGGTGATCCTGAAATTAGACCATTTCAGAATATATTTTACGGATCACGGGCAGACTGGTATCAGGAGGCCAGCGAACTTATCAAATATGATGAGTTGCCGACAAAAAAAGACTAAAACTCTTTCGATTTTCTGCCTGATGGTCTAGTGAGGAAACTCGCGCGGGTCATCACGGTAGCCACCCACAACGCCTTTGGTAACAATTGCTACAGCGTCATGCGGGTGTAGACTTTCCATATGATTCACGCGAATCCAGAAATCATCCAAAGTATTATCTAATTCAAGTTTTGCCTGAACACGTCGCGCCGCATCTTCACAAAACATCAAATTCGAAGCATTTAAACGCGCAAACTCCTGCTCATCTTCACGTTTAACAGCAGCTTGCACGGGTGTCGCTAATGCTTCTTCGATTTCGTCGATTAAACGCGATATTGGCATATCATTAACTTGATCTGATAATTTCACCCGAACTTGAGCAAGACTGCGCTGGCTATGAGGGGTTGCAGAAATACCTTCAGTAGTCCCCAGCCACTTATGGACATGATTTATATCAACTTGTCCGCTTTGGCCAAATTTATTTTGAAATCCTTGCTGGATAATGTCACGCGCCAATGCCGCAGAACATGGGCAAGTCGATGAATAAGGGACTTCAATACTAAGCTCTGTAGTCATTACACCTTTTCGTAATGAGGTGATAGCTCGTACCCTGTAGCTTTTCCAGCCGGTATTGTCACTAATTAGAGAGTTTCGTCGTTCGAAAAATTGAAGACGGCATTCCAGATAGGCACTATCACTAATGCCATCTTGTGATGCGGCGAAATTTTCTACTACTTCATGGAGTAACGCAGGTGTAATAATATGATCACTCAATATCTGGTCAACTGCCAGGTATAAACGTGACATGTGTATGCCCTTGCTTTCGGTGTCAATCAGGTTAACGTAGGCTTGGACACTGGCAACAGTCTGAATTTGTTGACCTTTTCCGTTGAACATGTGTACAGGTAATTCGATTTCACTCATGCCTACCCAGTTGAGCGGTGCATTTGGGCCTGAATGGGGTTCATTGGCGATGTCGGGTAAATCACAGCTGTTGTCTGTACAGCCTTCACTTGTACTCATTGGGGAGTCCTGATAAATCATAAGCAGACGGGCGATTATACATAAACCTTAGCAGAATATAATATATCCCATAATAGTGGTGCTACTATGGTGATGATTAGCTATAAAACAAGGCATTTACTGATTCTTAAACTATTCTACTGAAAACCGTTGAAAAGGTGGTGGGTGTGCTTATATTGTATATCATTACAAAAGATTCATTAGTAAGTGCTCTAAATTGTTTGATTTATTGCAGAGTGAGTCTGTTCTTCTAAGTAATAGCTACTTATATTACTTATAAAATTCTAGATAAACGAAATTATAACTTATGAGCTTAGAAACACTTTCAAACCAGGTAGAACAAACTGATATCCATGCTGCTTTTAGCAAGGTGCGTAAACATTTGCAAACCAAAATCATCGGTCAGAATCTTTTAGTTGATCGTCTTTTGATTGCACTACTTGCTGATGGACATTTATTAGTGGAAGGGGCGCCAGGGTTAGCCAAAACCACTGCCATTAAAGAATTATCGGCAGTGCTTGAGGGTGACTTTCATCGATTACAGTTTACACCTGATCTACTCCCCGGTGATTTAACGGGTAGTGATATTTACCGGCCTGAGACAGGTGAGTTTGTATTTCAAAGAGGTCCGTTATTTCACAATCTTATATTAGCTGATGAAATTAACAGGGCGCCAGCAAAAGTACAATCGGCTCTGTTAGAGGCAATGGGTGAGCACCAAATCACAGTTGGTAGCACCACATACCAATTACCCCGTCCTTTTTTGGTCATGGCAACCCAGAACCCGATTGAACAAGAAGGAACGTATCCATTACCAGAAGCACAGTTAGATCGCTTTTTGATGCATGTGTTTATCGATTATCCAGATGCAAAAGCTGAAAACTTGATACTTGAATTAGCCCGTGAACAGGCCAAAGAAACGTATACGCCTGCAAAGAAAACACCCTTTAAGTTAAGCAAATCTGATGTTGAGGCAGCGCAACAAGCTGTTCTGAGAATCCATATGGCGAAGCCAGTGCAGGAATATTTAGTACAGTTGATTTTGGGTAGCCGCAAACCTGCAGCCTATAGCCAGGAACTCGCGCGCTGGATTAGTTATGGCGGGAGTCCTCGCGCAACTATCTCCCTTGATCGCTGTGCGCGTGCGCATGCCTGGCTACACGAACGTGACTATGTATCTCCAGAAGATGTACAGGCAGTCGCATTTGAGGTATTACGTCATCGCTTATTGATTTCTTACGAAGCTGAAGCAGAAGGAGTAACAGCTGATAACGTCATTGAGGAACTGATTAAACAAGTACCGGTCTCATAAGCTATGAGTTTTTTTAAGAACTGGTTTCCAGCGACAACTACCGAGCCAGTTGATAGTAACCCTATCAACACAGCGACGCATGTTACCGCAAAAGAGCTTATAGTTTTGCGGCAGCAGGCGCATAAACTGGATATGAGTCGTCGTTCTTACGCAAGTTCATCCAATACCGGTTCACATCATTCCCATTTTCGTGGTCGTGGTATGGATTATCAGGAATCTCGTATTTATCATGCTGGTGACGATATACGAAATATGGACTGGCGTGTTACGGCGCGCGCAGGACAACCTCATACCAAACTCTATCAGGAAGAACGCGAACGCCCAGTAGTACTCCTGGTCGATTTCAATCCGGGAATGTTTTTTGGTTCGACAAAATCACTTAAGTCAGTGCTAGCAGCCAAAGCAGCTGCTCTTATTGCTTGGTCAGTGGCCTCAAGAGGTGACCGTATTGGCGCATTGATCATCAACTCGTCTCATCATGAATTACCACCAAAGACAGGCAAACGCGGAGCATTACAACTCATTCGAGAATTGGTGATACATGGTGATCCGTTGATCGGCCTGCAAAACATATCTACACATACCAGTATGAACGATGAATTGAAACGTCTAAAGCGACTGGCTCGCCCGGGGTCATTGGTATTTTTGATCAGTGACTTCTATGACATTGATGAAGAAACGGGTAACTATCTTCAAAGTATTTCACGCCATAATGATATTCAGGCTATTCAAATTGTTGATCCTTTGGAACTAACACCACCTCCACCAGAGCGTTATGCTGTGACAGACGGGACTAACTTTGGGATCTTGAATACACGTTCAAAAAAAGATCGAAAAAATTATCAGGATTTTTTCATGCAACACCATCAAAGGGTGCAAGAATTGATGCGAAGTCATAATATTCCAATGATTCAATTATCTACAGAAGACGATGTTCTGTTAGCGTTGCAACGTTGCTTTGGTAATAGAAAACAACGTGCACCAATAAACAATGCCTCTAAGATTAGTACAGAGGTAGTATAAATGGATTCGTTTGAATCGCTAGAGTTAAGGGATATACATTTACCAGGAAGCCCTGATTTCTGGCCGCTAGCACTTGGTTGGTGGCTATTCTTATCGCTTTTCTTCTTCATGTTACTTTGGACGATAATTAAAGTAAGACAACGCAACCGAAGCAAAAAAAAGTATCAAATACTATTAAGGAGAGTCACAGAGCTAGAAAATCAGCTCAGAAAAAATCCGGGAAATGAGACTCTGGCAGAATTTAATATTTTACTACGACAGCTTGCTGTTGCTTATTATCCTCGTACTGAAATCGCTAGTCTTACGGGTGGTGATTGGCTGAACTTTCTGGACCAGTCCGGCAACACTCATGAGTTTAGCCGCGGTGCTGGACGAATTTTGATGGATGCGCCATATCAACATGGCAGTTTGCAAAACCTCAACATTGATGAGTTTATCCCGCTGATAAGAAGCTGGATTTCCATAGTTACCACAAAACACCCAATGCGAAAAACCCAGATAAGGGATAAGGTTATCCCAAAGGCGGATGAAAAACCGCTCAAAAGTGGGGGGGGGGAGGTCTTTTGAATAATATAGAATTCGCCGTACTATGGGCTTTTCTATTATTACCCTTGCCATTGCTGTTTAGGTTGCTGTTGCCGCGTGCGACAATAAGTAGCACTGCTGCTTTGCGAGTTCCTTTCTTTAAGCATCTCGAAGCTGATAAGTCTACTAGCAAGCGATCTCCATCGTGGTTTCGTTTGTTATTAGCTCTTCTGGCGTGGGCTTTTTTAGTTACAGCTGCAGCTCGTCCTCAGTTAATTGGAGATACAGTCCGTCAAGCAATTACCGGACGTAGCTTGATGATGTCTGTAGATATTTCTATGTCAATGAATGAACCGGATATGGTCATTTCTGGGAGAAGGCTTACACGTATTGCTGCGGTTAAAGCTGTCGCTGGTGAATTTATCAGTAAACGTGAAGGTGACCGGATTGGGTTGATACTTTTTGGCAGTCAGGCTTACCTTCAGGCACCAATGACATTTGACCGTAAGACCGTAGCGACCTTGTTGGAAGAGTCTTTCTTGGGATTGGCTGGGCGTGCTACCGCTATTGGTGATGCTATTGGCTTGGCAGTTAAGCGTCTACGTGAAGAGGATGAAAAAAACCGCGTACTTATTTTATTAACAGATGGTGCAAATACCGCTGGAAACGTTGAGCCACTTAAAGCCGCAGATCTCGCAGCACAAGAAAAAGTTAAAATATACACCATAGGTGTTGGCTCACTGGGAAGTAGTGATCTGGATGAGCCAACATTAAAGGCTATTGCGGATAAAACAGGAGGACGCTATTTTCGTGCCCGAGATGTTGAGGGTTTATTGGAAATTTATAAGGCTCTTGATGAAATTGAACCAGTCTCTAAAGATGAGTTGAGCTATCGACCTATTGAGGAGTTATTCTATTACCCTCTAGCGATAGCATTATTGCTAAGCACATTAATTGCTTTATTGGGCAGTTCACTTTTAGCGCCTTTATTTCCTTTTATAAACTCAAACAAGAATAAAATAAACAACCCCAATATCATTAAAGAGGCAATTTGATGTTGGAGCAATTTCACTTTTTACAACCACTGTGGTTACTGGCATTGTTGCCTTTACTCGTACTATTTTGGTTGGTGTTTCGTTCAACTTCAGAGTCTAAATCTTGGGAAAAAATAATAGATCCAAATTTATTGCCGTTGCTACTACAAGGTAAAGATCGAAGCACAGGAAAACTCGCAAAGCTATTGCTCGCTATAGGCTGGATTATTAGTGTTGTAGCCTTAGCTGATCCTGTTTGGGAGAAAACTCCTCGGCCAATATTTCAAACGAATACTGCGCGTGTCATAGTGCTTGATTTATCAAATTCAATGTTAATCGATGATTTAAAGCCTAACCGTTTAGCCAGAGCTCGATTTAAAATAGAAGATATTTTATCTCGAAAAGAAGAAGGCCAAACTGGTTTGGTATTATTCGCTGGAGACGCATTTACAGCATCTCCATTAACCCGAGATACTGAGACAATTCGATCATTCCTTAAGATTCTTACACCACAACTAATGCCAGTCCAAGGTAGCCGCGCAGATTTGGGCTTGGTTAAAGCGCATGAATTATTAAAGCAGTCTGGCATTAACAGTGGACAGGTTTTATTAATTGCAGATGGCGCGATTCGCCGTAACTCGGCACTCGATGCGGCTTCAGATCTAGTCAAAGACGGTCACACAGTCTCTGTGCTTGGTGTGGGTACCGAAAAGGGCGGTGAACTTAAATTCCGCAATAACGAAAGTGTTTCAGTAAAACTCGAATCAGATACATTGAGTAATATAGCTAGTAGCGGTGGTGGTAATTATCATTTAATCACCATTAACAATGCTGATTTGCAAAATGTTTTAACCAAAACTGTTGAGAATAAAGCAACCAACCCAAGTGACTTGCAACAGCAAGAATTAAAAAACGAAGAGTGGAAATCAACGGGACCATTTCTAATATTATTATTGTTGCCTCTGGCCGCATTAGCATTTCGCCGAGGTTGGCTATTTAATGTCTGTATTGCCTTTGTTCTGACAGGTTTTATGCTTCAACCACAGCCCGTGATGGCCTTCTCGCTAGATGACCTGTGGCAAACGCTTTCAAAAAACAAGGAGCAACGAGCGGACACCGCACTGAGTCAGCAACAGTTTGAACGAGCCAGCGAGCTGTCAAATGACCCATTAAGACGCGGTAGTGCTGAATATAAACTAAATAAATATGCGGAGGCACTTGAAAGTTTTAAACAGGCAAAAGGAGCCGGTGCCCGTTATAACGAAGCTAATACCCTGGCCAAATTGAAGAAATATACAGAAGCGATTGCAGCATATGATGAGGCCTTAAAGCTTGAAGCTGATATGGAAGATGCTATAGAAAACAAGAAAGCTATTGAAGATTTACTAAAAAAGCAGGAAGAAAAAAACGAAGATTCAAAAAATCAGTCTGATACTGAAAAACAGCATAAAGAGTCAGATACAGAGCAAAAACAGAAAGACCAGCAGAAATCAGAGGATCAACAGAGCAAAGATAACAAAAATAATCAGCAACAAGCAGGACAGCAGTCTGATAAAAACCAGCAACAGCAAAGTGATGCCAAACAAGGTAAGAAGTCCGGGCAACAACAGCAGACATCTGAGCAGCAGGAGAATAAAGATAAAGAGCAAAACAACCAGTTCTCTGACGCCAATAAAGCACTGGAGGAAAACAAAGATAGTCAGTCAGGTAAAGACAAGCCTGAAGCCAGTCAACAACAATCTAAAGGTGCACAAAAAGATGAATCTGAGAAAACCCCTTCAACTGAGGAAGAAGTAGCGCAGCAGATGGATGAAAAGGAAAGTAATGATACCAATAAAAACAAAAAAGGAACCAATGACGAAGCTAAAGAACTAAGCAAGGAAGAAAAGATGGCCGCCGAACAATGGCTTCGAAGAATACCAGATGATCCGGGTGGCTTACTAAGACGAAAGTTTAGAAGTCAATATCAACAACGGCGAAGAAACCAATCGAATACAGAACAACCTTGGTAATATGAAATTTATAGTTAAATTATTGCTGTCTCTTAATTTGCTGTTTGTGGCTAATTCCGCAATCGCTGGAGTAAAAGCATCCGTAAATCAAAGTGTGGTTTTTCAAGGTGACCCTGTTACATTAACCATTCAGAGTGACCAAAATAATAAAGAGCAACCCGATCTGGGCCCTTTGCTTAATAGCTTTGATTTAAAAGGCACTAGTACAAGTTCACAAATAAATATCATTAACGGTAATCGTAGTTTTAAAAAAATCTGGACTATTGAATTACAACCCAAATTAACCGGTGAGGTAGAGATACCTGCTATAAACATAGGTGGGGATAAAACTGAGCCACTTAGCTTAACAGTCAATAACCTCCCGCCCGAAGTCACGGCTGAAACCAGTAAACATATTTTTATCGAGTCATCTGTTGATATTGAAGGTGGTGAAACCTATGTGCAACAGCAAATTCCTTATACGGTTAAATTATTTTATGACTCTGCAATGCAAACGGGTGAAGTTTTTTCACCGCAAATAGAAAATGCCAATATTCGGGCGCTCGGTAATGACAAAAAATATCAAGTAGTACGCGCAGGTAAAAAATATATGGTTGTAGAGAAGCGCTTTGTTATTTCCCCTGAAAAAAGTGGCATTTTACATATTCCACCAACAACTGTTAAGGGTCGAATAGCCTTATCTGGAGGCGACTCTCAACAATTGCGACAACGCACGGATGATACTGACATGTTGAATCAATTCTTTAATGGTTTTAAAAATGATCCATTCTTTAGTAGTCCTTTCGATGAGTTTTTTTCCAAACGTTCAATTGGTCCTACTCGTCCATTTTCAGTCAATAGTGAAACAATGGATGTAAATGTCTTACCTGTGCCAGATTCGTTCAAGGGTACATCCTGGTTGCCTGCAGAAGATGTAGTTATGACGGATAGCTGGAGCACTGAACCACCAGAACTAAAAGTAGGTGAGCCAGTTTCACGCAAACTTGTTTTGCAGGTAAAGGGTTTGGCTAGTTCTCAAATACCTGAGATCAAGATACCCAGACCAGATGGGATGAAAGTGTATCCTGAGCAAGCTCAAACGGAAACTCCAAACGATGGTAATACCATATATGGAATACAGCACATTGATATAAGTTATATTCCTAACAAACAAGGAAAAGTAACCATTCCGGAAATTAAGGTAGATTGGTGGGATGTCAAAAATAAGAAAAAGCAAACATTTACTTTGCCAGAATGGAATCTGACTGTCGCGGAAGGGGCTCCGGGAAGCAGTATACCTACTCTCGAGGATGAGCCAGTGTCGGATATAATTTCTGTAGCAGAAAAGTCTTCAATTGAGCCATTGCATGTAAATCCAGGGTATTTGGGGTGGAAAATACTCGTTGCTATAAGCTTGCTCCTTATTGCTCTATTAGTATTAGTTTACTGGTTAAGAAAGCGTATAAAAAAATCACCTATACTAAAAGAGCATAATAAACAGATAATGCCCGAGTTGGTAGACTTCGAAGCACTGAGGGCTTCATTGCTACAAGCATGCAAAAATAATGATAAGCACATGGCTGCCCGTTTGCTATTAAAGTTAGCCAAAACACAGTGGAATGATCCATCGGTACAGAATTTGGGGGTACTCGCTGCTCGCTTAAATCACGGATCAATGGTTATCAAGGAGCTTGACAAGCAATTATACGCGGCAGAAACAGGTGATTGGGATGGTGGAAAGTTACACAACCTGGTCCAGAAAGGTCTTTATAAAAAACAATTACGCCAGATAGAGCAAAAGCATGGGCTAGCCCCCTTATATCCTGTTTAGCCAAACACCACTGAAATAATCATGAATCGTGTAAAAAGACTAGCCGAATGAAGATGACAAATTTTTTCGGAATGAATTTGAACAGTTGAGTGCAACGAAACTGCCTCGAAGAGGTGAAGTTACAGGGATGTACTTCAGAAACAACAACTTGGTTGTTTAAAGCTGGCCTGTAGGGCGACTGTTTTAAAAAACGAGTGAGCTCTACATAAGTTCTTTTAGTCATTTTTTATTTAACAAAAATGAGCCGAGATTCTATGTTAATAATCAAGAAAAAAACCTAAATAGGACGATATTCAGATTGATCTCTCATTAACGCAAATGCCAGTCTAGCGATTTTACGCGATATGGCAACCGCGGTAGCGGTTGTCGAATGACCTCTTGCACGCATAGCAAGATAATAGGCATTCCATTGTTTGGTTTTTGCGCCTGCTCTCGCGGCATTAAACAATAACCGCCTCATTTCAGGACTCCCTTTTTTCGTCAGTTTGCGCTTACCTTTAAAGTATCCCGATTCTCGTACCCTCACATCCAGCCCCATAAAAGCGATAAAGGCGTCCGACTTGGAAAAATACCCTCGATGAAACAATGCCACAAGGGCAGTTGCATTCAAAGGACCAATCCCCGGGATACTTAAACAGCGCCGATAATCATCTTGATACTCCGCTAATTTTATACACTCCAGCAACCGTTTATCAATCACTGCCATTGCATCTTCAAAGCGTTTCAGCAATGCCTTACGTGTTTGTGCCAATTCAGCAACCCCCGTTAAAGATAAGCCCATAGCGGTTTTTAACTGCTGTTTCTCTGAACGCATGTAACGGTGCAACAACCTGGCATCATTCACATCCGTTTTAGCCCTGACTCCGACCGTATCCCGATAACGAGAGAGACGATAGGCATCGATTAAATAGACCGTATGCTTTGCTGTAACCGCCAACTCCACCATCAACTCATGGTATGTATTCGTCGATTCAATCGCGATAGCACAAGTGCCAGGAAGCGTTTTAAGAAAAGCGCGAATAGCTTGTTGCCGGTTCTCAATTCTAATGACTTCAGCACCATCAAAAATATCCAGCCAATCTTTAGCGACGTCAACTCCGAACTCTTTTACATTAACGAGCATTGCCATTTTGTGAACTCCCAAGTAAGGTTAAAAACGTATCGGGAATCACGAAAGGCGCAAGCTTGTTGAAATCGGCCATCATAGGCAAGATTCTTAATAGGCGCTCATTAATGAATGGGGTGGAGGGGTGTAATCTCGGCTAGTCTGTACACGTAAAGTGGCAGAAGCAAAGCGAAGAGCCTCCACCTCCCCGATGCCTTAACTATGATCATAAATTAAGGCTAGAACAACCATACAAGCAAAGCGAGACAACAGCATAGTATTATTATGCTGGCCCGAAGTAACTGTGTTAAAAGTCAATGACTGTTAGCATAATCCGGATTCCAGCGTGTATTGTTTCTCAGCATTGAGTTCAGGATGGTTAACAGCTTTCGCATACAGGCGATAACAGCGACTTGGCGGACTTTTCCTCTTTTCACCAAGCGCTGGTAATACGCCTGAATCGGTTTATTAAAACGGATGGCACAGAGCATAGGCATATATAAGGCAGTCCGAACCTCTTTTCGACCACCCCAGATCACTCTTTTACCTTTATGATTACCACTGTCATTACAAAACGGCGCAACACCAGCTAATGCGGCTATTTGTTTGTTCGTCAGCGTCCCCAGCTCCGGAAGATTCGCGAGTATATTAGCGGCTGTTTGTTCGCCAATACCATCCACTTCTATGATCATTTGCTTTTTCTCACAATAGTCCGGGTCTTGATCCATTAAGGATTGAATCTGGGTATGCAGAGACTGGATTTGACGTTCAAGCACTTTGATTAAGCTGTTGATGGAGCGTAAGGATGCCTTATCAGTGGTTGTTTCCAGATACTGCTTCTCCAGCGCATGATGCTTTGAGAGTTGATTTCTGCGTTTAACCAGAGCTTTAAGCTGCTGCCCTGATGGACTTTGTTGTTCTGTAACAACCAGCTTTGCGGTGTTTGCATACTCTCGAATCACAGCGGCATCGATACGGTCATTCTTGGCCAGTTTTCCCATGGCTTTGGCATAGTCCCTAACCCGTTTAGGATTAACGATACTGACGGAAATAGACTTTGAAAGTAGAAAGGCCGCGAATTTCTTCTCATAGCCACCCGTAGCTTCCATCACAAAATGCAGGCTATCAAGAGGAACCTTAAGAGTTTTCAGGAAAGCAATGTATGCCTTCTCATGGTTGTCCATGGTAACAAAGCGGGTTTCATCCAACGCTACATCGAGTTTTCTTTTAGCGACATCAACGCCGATCTTGTTGAGTGTTTTGATTGAGTTAGTCATAATCAATAGTCCTTGGTTTCTCTGCCTTGTAGATACGGATTCATAAGATCCAGGCAACTGTTCGAGATAAGCTAAGGGAGAGTATGGCGACTTTAACTTCGGACGGTTTTAACAAACCTAGGGAAGGACAGTCTGCCATACCCGTTTGATTCAGGAAGCAAGTCAGAATCAAACCTAGGATAATACCTAGTTAGAAGAACATACAAGGGAAGGTGTAGCCGCATAAAAATCACTTAAAAGTAGGGGGTGTCTTTTTATCATTTAATTTATGCTTCAACTAGCTGATTAAAACAAAAATGTTCTTCTTAGTGTTAATAAACCCATAAATACAACCAGCAAACCTGCGCTTACTCGAATAGCCGGATGCCTAATCCATTTTGATAGACGTGCAGCTACGATTCCCATGGCTAGTAAATTGGGTAAGGTGCCTAGGCCAAATGCCAGCATGATCAATGCCCCTTCAAGTGCGCTACCCGCAGAAAGTGTCCAGATCAAAGCGGTATAGACTAAGCCACAGGGTAGCCAGCCCCATAAAAAACCTACGGGCAAAGCCTGCTGAAAGCTTTGCACAGGCATAAAACGTTTACTAAGGGGTTGAATATATTTCCACAAATATTTACCAATTGATTCTATTTTGGTGATGCCACTCCAAATACCTGCTAGATAAAGGCCAAGAGCTACCATGAAGAGTGATGCGATAATTGCTAGCACTTGCTGAGCAGATTGCATACCTGTTAATTCGATCAAAGAGGAGCCGATAAATGCGACGATTGTTCCCGCAACCACATAGCCTGAGATTCTCCCGATATTGTAACCGAGGTTAATCGCTATATTAGATTTTTGAGTGGTATTTTCGGGAGTTCCGAGACTGAGTGCACCAACTATACCGCCGCACATTCCAAAACAATGAACGCCACCCAACAAGCCAGTTATAAACGCAACTAGATACTGGGAGTGGCTAAGCCATTCTAGCATTAGTTCTTAATAGAAAGTGCTTAGTTTCAGTTTATTGTCTGGCGGGGCATATAGTGCCCTGGCTCATAATCTGCAAAAATATCGTCGACCATTGGGTGCTCAATTTCCATGTTTGATGAATCTATATAGATATTCTGTTCCGAGACATAAGCCATCGAACCTTCTTCATCAACCAGTACATGATACCACGGTGCTTCTTTTGATGGCTGGTTGGTGGTGTACTGATCATACCAATCATCTGAACCTTGAAAGTCGGCATCGACATCGACAATTACTCCACGAAATTGCTGATCTCTGTGAACGATTACGTCACCGATATTAAATCCTGCTATTAATATACTCATGTCATTGCCCCTAAGGTTGATGTTACTAAATTATATAGTTATTAACGTATGGATCATTTAACTGGATTCAAGTTCATTTATATTTAACTGAAGGCCGCCCCGTAAAATAGAATGAATTATTATAAATTATAATTATTTTTCGTGTATTTTACCGCAATTAGCCTGCGTTTATAAAGCTCTTCTGTTATTTTTTCCTTTTCAAAGCCATCTTTGATGATTTCTTGTACATCAACTGCTGCAGCTTTTTTCAGTATGTGGGCAAAAAAAGGTGCCTGCTTGTAATCATAATCTTCGTAACCCGGTCTGCCATGGCTGTCGGCGGTACAAGCAAGTAAAAATTTTTCAAATCGCTCGGGTTTGCGAAAAGCATCGGTTTTGTTCAGCACTTTAAGCAAGGTACTGGCTTTTATTTCAAAAGCTCTGTGTACATGGGTATGATAGCGAGAGGTAATTTCTGCTAACTGCCTGAACTGATTTGGAACTCTGTAACGTTCACATAATTCACGTACCAAGTGGAAGCCTCGCTCTTCATGCCCATAATGATGGGGCAATTGCTCTTTTACTGTGGAGCCCTTACCAAGGTCATGGGTTAGTGCGGCGAATCGCACGACTGGCTCGTCGCTCAATAAACAGGCTTGTTGTAATACCATCAAGGTATGCACACCGGTATCAATCTCAGGATGGTGTTCTTCAGGTTGTGGAACACCGAACAAGCGGTCAATTTCAGGGTATAAAATTTCCAGAGCGCCACATGCTCTTAGTGTTTCGATAAATACATCCGGTGATGGTTCTGCCAGTGATTTAACTGTTTCCTGCCAAACACGCTCAGGCACTAATGCATCTACTTCACCATTTTTTACCATGTCACGCATCAGTTCCATGGTTTCATCGGCAATTCTAAATCCGAGATTGGAAAATCGGGAAGCAAAACGAGCAATCCGTAGAATGCGAACCGGATCTTCTGCAAAAGCAGGAGAGATATGACGTAACACACGATTTTCTATATCTGCCCGGCCGTCGACATAATCAAAAATATTTCCTAGTTGGTCTTCAGCCAGAGCGTTGATTGTGAGATCACGGCGCTTGATATCTTCTTCAAGCGATACATCGCTGTCTGCATGGAATTGAAAGCCATGATAGCCAGCTGCTGTTTTGCGTTCGGTGCGCGCTAAAGCATATTCTTCATGTGTTTTAGGGTGTAAAAAAACGGGGAAGTCTTTGCCAACTGGTGTGAATCCCTGTTTGAGCATTTCATCCGGAGTCGACCCTGTAACAACCCAATCGCGATCTGTGACCTTTAGGCCTAAGATTTTATCTCTGACTGCGCCACCAACTAAATAGATTTTCATTATATGAATTATACCTGATTAAGATGTGAGCTAAAATGAAGATTATAAAAACAGAAAGCGTATAACTAAAATACATATTAGGGGGACCTCTATAAATCTTTGATGAAGCTGTTTTTAAATTGACTGAAAGTCATAATTGTGATTTTATCGATTAATTCGCCCAGAATTTGTAAGTTATCCATTGTGTCAATCAAACAAGTCTCTCTAAAGTCAATTTCTTCCATTATAAATTATGGTGGAATTTTAGATAAAACCGTCAATTCAAAATAACAAAGGAGTATTAATTATGGCCCAAATAGTTGTGTTGGGAGCGGGTACAGGTGGTATGCCAGCGGCATACGAATTAAAAGACGAGCTTGGTGCTGGTCATGAAATCACATTGATCAATGAGCGCGATTATTTTCAATTTACTCCTTCTAATCCATGGGTTGGAGTTGGCTGGCGCTCTCGTAATGATATTACTTTCTCAATTGAAAAATATGTCACTAAAAAAGGTATAAAATTTATTGCGGGGCGGGCGGATAAAATTGATGCTGCAAATAATGCAATTACCATAGAAGGCGGAGAAGTCGTTAATTACGATTACATGATTATTGCTACAGGACCTAAGCTCTATTTTGATGAAGTTGAAGGTAGTGGGCCACACGGTGGATTTACACATTCTGTTTGTACAGTAGATCATGCCGAGAGTTTTTATGCTGATTACCAAAAACAGATTGAGAAAGGCAGTGGTCATATTGTCGTTGGTGCAATGCCCTTTGCCAGTTGTTTTGGCCCTGCATATGAATTCGCGTTGATCGTTGATACTGACCTTCGCAAGCGCAAAATTCGCGACAAATTTCACATCACGATGGTAACTTCAGAGCCTTATATCGGACACCTTGGTTTAGGCGGCGTCGGCGACTCCAAAGGTATGCTGGAATCAGAACTTAGAAGTAAGCATATTAAATGGATCACCAATGCGAAAACTACAAAAGTTGAAGAAGGTAAGATGTATGTTGATGAGCTCGATGCCAAAGGTGAAATTTATACAAAACACGAAGTTACATTCGACCTTGCGATGATGTTACCGGCATTTTTCGGCGTAGATGTTGTTGCTGCCGTCGAAGGATTATGTAACCCGCGTGGTTTTGTGATGGTGGATGAATTTCACCGTAATCCCACCTATCAGAATATTTACTCAGCAGGAGTTTGTATCGCAATTCCTCCTGTTGAAGCGACTCCGGTACCAACGGGTGCGCCTAAGACTGGTTATATGATCGAATCGATGGTGACTTCAGCAGTGCATAATATAAAAGCATCTCTTGAGGGTAAAGAACCTCATGCGAGAGGTACGTGGACAGCGCTATGCCTGGCTGATATGGGTGATACTGGCGCAGCATTCCTAGCTATTCCGCAAATTCCACCACGGAATGTTGCCTGGTTCAAAAAAGGAAAGTGGGTACACCTTGCAAAGATAGCGTTTGAAAAATACTTTATTCGTAAGATGAAAAAAGGAAGTTCTGAGCCATTTTATGAGAAATCAATCTTGAAAATGATGGGAGTTACACGTTTGAAGTAATTCCACTCGGAAATTTGATAGACTAGATGGGAGGTATTAGCCTCCCGTTTTTATTTGCGAATTAAAGTAAGGGCTTATAATGAAACTTCCCGAAAATATTGCTACACAAGTTAAACTCGCGTTGGCAGAAGACATTGGTACAGGTGACGTTACAGCAGATTTAATTCCTGCTGAGAATCAATCAACAGCAACGGTACTATGTCGTGGAAATGCCATCTTGTCAGGCATTGCCTGGTTTAATGAGGTTTTTAAGCAGATTGATGAGCTAGTCGAAATACAATGGAATTTTAAAGACTCGGATGAGGTTAGTGAAAATCAAGTTATTTGCAGACTTTTCGGAAGTGCGCGCTCGCTATTAAGCGGAGAGAGGGCGGCGTTAAATTTTTTACAGACACTTTCTGCAACCGCGACTCAAACAAGGCAATTTGTAGATAAGGTCAAAAACACGAATGCCAGGATTTTAGACACACGGAAAACCATCCCTAATCTTCGCGAAGCACAGAAATATGCGGTGCTGTGTGGTGGTGGTAAAAATCATCGAATCGGACTTTATGACATGATTTTGATTAAAGAAAACCACATTATGGCAGCCGGTTCGATTACTCAAGCCGTTGTACAAGCGAAGAAACTTCACCCCGGAATAAAAGTAGAAGTTGAAGCAGAAAATCTGGCTGAATTTAGAGAAGCTAGTACAGCAGGCGCAGATGTAATTATGCTGGATAATTTTGATTTGCCAACGATGCGCGAAGCAGTGCTTGATAATGTAGGGAAAATTAAACTAGAAGCTTCGGGCGGTGTAAATCTTGAAAGTGTTCGGGGCATTGCGGAAACAGGGGTTGATTTCATCTCAGTAGGGCAGATTACAAAAAATGTTGTAGCCGTGGATTTATCCATGCGATTTGAAGAATAAACATTTAGAAAATGCATTTAAAAATGCCTTAAAAGTGGGGGGGTGTCTTTTATAAGTCGAAAAAGCATTAAAACCACATTTTTAGTGCTTTTGAGATAAAGAATTTTCTCTCAAGCTCTGGTAAAGTACAGGCACAATTTTATATCGATGCTTTTTATTACTAATGACTGACACTATTAATCGAGCATCTGCAAGAAACAGGGGAAAAACTCAATGCCACTTAAATTAGGTATTCCACGGGAAACCGCGAAAGGTGAAAGACGTGTGGCAATCGACCCATTTGTGATATCGCGCTTGACTAAGCTTGGCGTAGAAATATACGTTGAAGAAGGTGCGGGGAAATCGGCATTAATTTCTGATTCTCAATTTGAAGGGGCTACTTTAGTCAAGGATATCAAAGAGCTTTCTGAGAAAGTCGACATAATGTGGCGTGTACAAGCACCTACAAGCGACGAAATTAAACTCATGCGAAATGGCACCGTGCTGATCGGAACATTAATGGCGCATAATAATATAGCCATGCTAAAAACCCTGCAGGATAAAAAAATCACTAGTTTTGGGATGGAGCTTATTCCACGTATTTCGCGAGCTCAATCAATGGATGTGTTGTCATCTCAGGCGGCAATTGCTGGTTATAAGGCGGCCATTATGGGTGCAGATATCGCTCCACGGTTTTTCCCGATGCTAACCACAGCCGCTGGTACGATTCGACCCTCTAAAGTGATCGTAATTGGTGTCGGGGTGGCAGGTTTGCAGGCCATAGCAACAGCTAAGCGTCTGGGTGCTATTGTGGAAGCCTACGATGTTCGACCTGAAACTAAAGAGCAAATTCAATCACTAGGTGCTAAAGCAATTGAACTCTCAATTTCTGCTGTAGGTAAAGGCGGTTATGCGCGCGAATTGTCTGCTGAAGAGCGCGAGCAACAGCAACAAGAACTGGCTGGATATATATCATTAGCCGATGTACTTATCACAACGGCTGCAGTGCCAGGTAAACCGGCTCCCAAAATTATTCCCGATAGTACTGTTGATGGTATGAAAGAAGGTGCTGTTATTATCGATCTTGCTGCTGAAGGTGGTGGCAACTGTACACTAACTAGGCCTGGAAAGACCATAACACATGGTAGTGTGGTAATTCATGGGCCATTAGATGTAGCGAGTCAGGTTCCGGTACATGCTAGTGAAATGTATTCCAAAAACCTGTTCAATTTCATGCAACTGTTGATCGATGAAAAAGGTGATTACGTTCCTGATTTTGAGGATGAAATAGTCATTGGAGCGTTGCTAACTAAAGATGGTGAAGTCATGCATGAAGGAACAGTAGCGCTCTTGAATAAAACATTGGGGGAAAAATAATGGAAGGATTTGTCGCACTATATATATTTATGCTGGCAGCCGTTACTGGGTATGAGATTATTTCCAAGGTGCCAGTGATTCTACATACTCCACTGATGTCTGGCTCCAACTTCGTTCATGGAATCGTACTCGTTGGCGCGATGGTCGCAATGGGTCATGCTGAAAGTACTACGCAATCCATAATCGGTTTTTTTGCCGTGTTGCTCGGCGCAGGTAATGCCGTCGGTGGTTATGTAGTTACTGAGCGTATGCTGGAAATGTTTAAATCCAGTGGCTCAAAAGATAAGAAGAGAGGATAAATAATGCCTGATTTTGTTATTCAAGCGACGTATTTTATTGGCGCTTTATTATTTATCCTTGGTTTAAAGCAGATGAGCTCGCCAGTGACGGCACGTCGCGGCATTATCTGGGCTGGTATCGGCATGTTAATGGCGACACTCATTACCTATTTCCATCATGAGATTCATCATAGCTACATATGGATGACTGTTGCGATTGCTATTGGTGGTTCGATTGCATATATCAGCGGCAAGAAAGTGGCCATGACGGACATGCCACAAATGATCGCTCTGTATAACGGCATGGGTGGTGGAGCAGCTGCTGCGATTGCCGCTGTAGAATTAGTTAAACAAGAACCCATGAGCCTTACGGTGCAAACCCTGGCAGTAATCGGAGCATTAATTGGAACGGTAGCCTTTTCTGGCTCCATGATTGCTTTTGCCAAACTGCAAGGGCTGATGCACGGCGTAATACGTTTTCCTATGCAGCAGTGGATTAACGCCCTGGTATTTGTCATCGCACTGACATTTGGCTTGGCGATAATTCTAAGTGGTACCCAATATGAAATGAGCTCTTTGACAGTCTTCTTTGTATTAGCACTTGTTTTTGGGGTGTTGATGACTGTCCCAATCGGTGGTGCAGATATGCCCGTTGTTATTTCACTGTATAACGCCCTTACAGGTCTCGCAGTTGGCTTCGAAGGCTTCGTGCTCGAAAACCCGGCAATGATGATTGCGGGGATTGTGGTAGGTTCTGCAGGTACTTTGCTGACTCAGTTGATGGCGAGAGCGATGAATCGTCCGATCACCAATGTTTTATTCAGTAATTTCGGTGATGGTGGTGAAGGGGAAGCGACCGAAGTCACAGGCAGTATGAAGGAAATTGACAGTACTGACGTTGCAGTAATGATGGCATTTGCAGAAAAAGTAGTAATTATCCCTGGTTATGGAATGGCAGTCGCTCAAGCCCAGCATAAGGTATGGGAACTGACCAAGCAACTACAGGAGCATGACGTAACTGTTAAATTCGCTATCCATCCAGTTGCAGGACGTATGCCAGGCCATATGAATGTATTGCTCGCAGAAGCAGGTGTTCCTTACGACATCATCTATGATTTGGATGAGATTAATGAAGAGTTTGCAACAACAGATGTGGTACTGGTTATCGGTGCAAATGATGTTGTGAATCCGGCGGCAAGAACCGATACCAGTAGCCCGATTTATGGCATGCCAATACTTAACGCTGATTACGCAAAAAATGTTATTGTGGTAAAACGTGGTAAAGGAACAGGTTTCTCAGGAATTGAAAACCATCTGTTCTTTGCTGATAATACTCGTATGCTATACGGCGATGGTCAGGCAGTTGCAAGTGACCTTGTAACAAGCATTAAAGAACTCTAAAAGCGGTTCATATTTTTTTGAAAATATAAGTTAATATTTTACTTGAAATTTTAGAAAGGCCTCTACAATGAGGTTCTTCTTTTTTTTGTTATTCACAATCTTAAACAATCACGGCTTTCTGGGCAACGAATACCATATTTTTTACAAGGCTATTTATAAGTCATTGAATTTGCTAAAATATTAATATATTATAATATACTTCTGCTTTTTTGAACTTCATTAAAAAGCAACAACTTAGTTAAATTTAACTATTTAATCCACAAAGTTATCCACAGGCTTGTGAGTATTTCTTATTCAGCTATTTTAAATAGATAATGAATTGGTTTTTTAATAAAAATGCTATTTGTCTTCTATTTTAGGACTCGTCATACTCAAGCGATTCTTGATCCTCACTAATTAAATCACATGGAAATCACGTATGCAGGATAAGCCAACGAATGTGGTTCGTGTAGCGATAAAAAGGCCAATATATAAAACTCTGGACTATCGTTGCGACCTAATTAATATGCCCAGGCCTGGATCTCGTGTGAGGGTATCGCTAGGTAATGCTGTGATTACAGCAATAGTGGTTGAGATCAATGTCAAAAGTCAATTTAACAAGCTAAAGCCCATAATTGAAGTTTTGGACGAGAAACCATTGCTTGATACTATTATGATGGATCTACTAAATTGGGCTAGTTGTTATTATTTTTATCCGTTAGGTGAAGTATTGTTTCATGCTTTACCCGCTGCGCTGCGTAAAGGCAAACAAACACCAACGCTGGAGATTTGGCAAGCTAGTGAAACTGCAATGCAGTTGCCAGAGTTAATTTTATGTCGTGCACCCAAGCAAAAAGCCATGCTGGATCGATTAAAGCAAGACGAAACTGATTCACAAAAACTGCAGAGTGAGTTTGGTGAAAATTGGCGAAATACTTTAAGAGAGCTAAAAAAGAAAGATCTGGTTACAAAGCTTGAAATGGATGCAGACTATATTCCTCATAAACCAAATACTACGCATCCTGGTAAATTACACCTTAACTTAACATCAGAGCAACAAGCTTGCGTTACTGAAATTACGAAATTTTTTCAAGAGAAAAAACCAAAGCCTATATTACTCCACGGCATAACAGGGAGCGGTAAAACCGAAGTGTATCTTCGTTCAATCGAGACTATCCTAAGACAAGGTAAACAAGTTCTGGTATTGGTGCCTGAAATTGGCTTAACGCCACAATTACTGTTTCGTTTTCGGCAACACTTTCCTCAATCCACTATTGCTTCATTACATTCTGCCTTAGCAGATGGTGATCGCATGCGGATCTGGCTAGGGGCAAGGTCGGGGGCAATACAGATTGTTATCGGAACGCGTTCGGCAGTGTTCACGCCGATGAAAAATCTTGGGGCGATTCTGATCGATGAAGAACATGATGCGTCATTTAAGCAGCAAGAAGGTTTTTTGTATCAAGGACGCGATATGGCGATAAAGCGTGCCCATGATACTGGTGTTCCGGTGTTGTTGGGTAGCGCCACTCCTTCGCTTGAGTCACTCCACAATGTCAACAGGCATCGTTATTATTACCTCAAGCTAAATAGCCGCCCAGGCGATAGCCAGCGTCCAGAGATGGTATTGCAGGATATTCGTACATTGCCTTTAGAGGCTGGTATTAGCAGTCTGTTGATGCTTGAAATTCGTCAACATCTGAATAATAAACATCAGGTCATGTTGTTCTTAAATCGCCGGGGTTTTGCCCCTGTTCTTTTGTGCCCCTCTTGTGGTTGGCATGCTAGTTGTCATAAATGCGAAAGAGGAATGACTTATCATGCTGCAGCAGGCAAAGCTATTTGTCATCATTGCGGGCTTGAAGAAACGATAAATCCCACATGCCCCGCATGCCATAGTGATCAGCTAACAACTCAAGGACAAGGAACTGAACGGATTGAGTCAGTTCTGAATACGCACTTCCCAGATACCCCTGTTATTCGTATTGATCGGGATAGTACCTCGCGTAAAGGATCGTTAGAGGAAAAACTTGAGATAGTACAACAAGGTAAGCCAGTGATATTAATTGGCACACAAATGTTGACAAAGGGGCATGATTTCCCCAATCTCACATTAGTCGGAATTCTAGATGTGGATCAGGCACTCTTCAGCATGGATTATCGTGCACAGGAACGACTAGCACAGCAAGTTTTACAAGTTGCAGGTCGCGCTGGCAGAGGATTTAATAAAGGCAGGGTCATTTTGCAAACATCACAACCTCAACATCCCTTGCTATTGAGTTTGTTGGCTCAAGGGTATTCAAAAACTGCAGAACAAATTTTGAACGAAAGAGAGCTTTGGTGTTACCCACCCGTAGGTTCACAAGCACTAATTCGAGTTAGCTCAGCGAACCCCGCGGTTGCCATGAACTTTATCACAAAGCTAAATGTGCAGTTAAGGTCAGGCACAAATCAAGATAGAGTTGATTTGTTAGGTCCAATGCCTTCGCCACTTGCGAGGCGAGCTGATCGATACCGTTTTCAACTTTTAATATCTGCAAAACAGAGAGGGGAGTTGCATAAGCTTTTGGGTAAAGCTTTGTCATTATTGACTCAAGCAAGGAAAACCGGTGGGCTTAGATGGGTAATTGATGTTGACCCGGTGGATTATCTATAGATTCATTAGAAATATCTATGAAATTGGTAAAACTTGATTAGAAGGTTCTTGTAAGTATCCGAAAATAATGGCAATATTGCTATGGGGATTGTTTGCACTTCAGAGAATTTTAATAATTATAGTTAAACTTTCATTAGCAAACAAAATAAAAAGAGTGTATCAAAATGTATAAGGACTTTAAGAAAAGTGAATCACTGGACACGGGCTTTGTGGGTGGCAGTGGAATTATATGGATGTTCTCAGGTGTTGTATTAGGCTTACTTTTTGGCATGGGAATGTTTTATTTTTCAAATGACAAAACTCCGCGAATATCGATAGTTGACTCGCTGCAAAAGAAGATTGAAAACGCCCAATCAAGCAAAACGAATTCTCATAAAAAACAAGCTTCTACCGCAAGCCAGGGGGAAACGATACACAAAAATCAGCTCAGTAATCTAGAGCAAAAAAAGCCAAGAGAGCACAAATTTAGTTATTATGCAGTGCTGCCAACATTAGACGTACCCGTGGGTTCAGCAAGACCAATTGATACAACACCAAAGGCAACTATTGATGCCGATCAGACTCAAAATACGCCAGTTTTAGAAACTGCAGATCTGGATGATGGCACAAATAAACAAGCTGAGTCTATAGGTTTGGGTGATTACTTATTACAAGTGGCTTCTTTCAAAAAAGAAAGTATGGCGGATAAAACACGAGGTCGTCTTAATAACAAAGGTATCGAAGCCTATGTACAGAAAAAAATGGTTAAGGGGCGCTATTGGTATCGCGTTGTCGCTGGACCGGTAAATCAATCCAGCGTTGATAACTGGAAGCAGACAGCAGAAAAGCTAGGGCATCGTCCACTGGTTATTTCAGTTAGATAACTGTGGAGTGATTTGTGCCAAAGGTAGGCTCAGTTTATGAAAATACACCTTTAGACCCAAGTAAGGATAAAGCAGATGCACCTAGCTTAATGCAAGGGCAAATTGTTTATCTCTATAAAAATAAAACATTAGGCGTTTGGAGTAATACTTTACTCGCTGGTGTTTTTCTGGTGTTTTTCTGGTTTCATCTTCCCAAACAGCATTTATCCTTATTAATCTGGTTTGGCTTGGTTGTTATGCTAAGTCTTGTAAGATTTTTAATTGGAAAAAATTTCAAGCCTGAGCGACAATATACTCAACCTGAATTAACTAGTTGGGCGAATCGACATGTGTTTTTCACCAGTCTATTAAGTACCATTTGGGGGTTGGCTGGGATCGTTTTCTTTCCTAATGATTTACCACATCAGACCCTTCTGGTACTGGTTTTATTTAGTGTATTGCTTGCTGCCATTCCAACGCTCGCTGCTTCCCGTATTGCCTATTATTTTCAAATAATTGTTACCCTGATCCCAACTATTATTCTGTTGTTTTTAAGCAAAGATACCGGTCATGACTTAATTGCAATAGCGATGATCGTGATGGCGATTACACTGGTGTTAATTTCCGGTTATATCTACCATCTATTGTTCGAATTACAAAATGCCCAAATTGCCTTACAAGAATTAGCAGATACTGACCAACTCACGGGTATTGCCAATCGCAGGCACTTTGACAGAAAGTTTAAAGTCGAATGGCGCAGAGCAATGCGCGATCAGACTCCGATTTCACTATTGTTAATCGACGTGGATCATTTCAAAAAATATAATGATACCTACGGTCATCAAGCGGGTGATAAATGTTTACAGCAAATTGCGAAAGCCATGGAATCTATTACTCATCGCCCTGCCGATTTAGCGTCTCGTTATGGTGGTGAAGAGTTTTCTGTGCTATTACCACAAACATCACAAGAAAATTCGGTTATGCTAGCAGAACGGTTACGTAAGAAAGTTGAGTCTCTAAAAATAGAACATTCAATGTCCGAATTTGGAATTGTTACCATTAGTATTGGAGTTTCCTGTTGTGAACCGGCATGGGATTTTACTGGTAAAACTCCTGATGAAGAGCAGAAGGTGACTTTTCCTGCTATGTTATTAACAGCTGCAGACAATGCCTTGTATGTCTCAAAAGAGCAGGGCAGAAATCAGGTTTCTGAACAAGGCTGTGGAGATCAAAAAATGTCTAAGGTTCTGCAAAAACAAGCTGAAGAAAATATTCCGATTGCCTAGACTTTTGCTTTCTGGCAGTTATTGCGTAATTTCTGGAATTTTTCAATAATTTTTATACTACTTACTGACCCCGTTTAGCTGTTTTTGTTAACATGTCTAAGATGATTAATATAAAACACACCCCCCTACTTTTAGCCCATTTTTATGCTACTACGTTTATTACTAAGGCCAGTATTAAACAGCCGTGCCATCATCCTGTGTTGCACGGCTCGATCAGGCCCTGCGAGCTAGCTAAAGCTATTATTTCACGTTGTTCAACCGGCCGTTTTCCGATGTGTCGATGAAAAAGACTTTAAACGCAGAAAGAGGTTCTCAGTATGATCACAAAGTTCTTAAAGAATTAGTAAAAGACTGTCGCGCATCAGAACGGTTTTCTTTTTCTAAGAAAATACGGCACTTATCTCAACTGAATAAATCTGACAAAAATTATCTTGATAGGTTTGAGAGAGTCAAAGCCTCGATCGAAACTTCAATTGAGGCACGCAAAAGACGTATTCAAAACCTGCCTAAACCGCATTATCCTATCGAGCTACCCGTTGCAGAACGCCGCGATGAAATCATAAACACCATAAAAGAGAATCAGATTACGATAATTTGTGGAGAGACTGGATCAGGTAAAACCACGCAAATACCGAAAATGTGTCTGGAATTGGGGCGCGGTATCGATGGCATCATAGGTCATACCCAGCCACGTAGAATTGCCGCCAGAAGTGTTGCAGCGCGTATTGCAGAAGAGCTAAACACAGAGTTAGGCACTGTGGTCGGCTATAAGGTGCGTTTTCATGATCGTACCAAAGAAGAGAGCTATATCAAGCTGATGACTGACGGTATTTTACTGGCAGAAATCCGTAACGATCGTTACCTCAACCAATACGATACCTTGATCATTGATGAAGCGCATGAACGCAGCCTCAATATCGATTTTCTGTTGGGTTACCTGCGCTGGCTATTGCCGCGCCGCAAAGACCTGAAAGTGATTATCACTTCAGCCACAATAGATCCTGAACGTTTCGCCCGTCATTTTAATTTTAGCGGGAAGGAAGACGGTGATGCGCCAATCATTAATGTTTCTGGTAGAACTTTTCCAGTAGAAATCCGCTATCACCCACTGATTCCTGATTCAAAGAAAGACGATGTTGCAAATGAAGAAGCCAAAGAAAAAGATATGTTGCAGGCTATCGTCGATGCAACTGATGAATTAATGGCAGAATCACCGGGTGGTATTCTTATTTTCTTCTCTGGAGAGCGGGAAATACGGCAAGCCAGTGAAGCACTAAGAAAACATCATAAACCTAGTGTTGAAATCTTACCGCTATTCGCTCGATTGTCGAGTGCCGAGCAGAATAAAATATTCCATCCAGGTGGTGCGAGAAGAATTGTACTGGCAACCAATGTAGCAGAGACCTCATTAACGGTTCCCGGTATCAAGTATGTGATTGATACTGGCTTAGCCAGAATTTCCCGTTATTCCTGGCGCTCACGTGTACAACGCTTGCCGATAGAGAAGATATCACAGGCATCTGCAAATCAGCGCTCAGGGCGTTGTGGGCGTACCAGTAGCGGAATCGCGATTCGGCTATATGCCGAGGATGATTTTGAATCCCGCCCAGAATTTACTTTACCAGAGATACAGCGGACCAATCTAGCTTCCGTTATTCTGCAATTAACATCTTTAAATTTGGGAGATGTGTACGATTTTCCCTATCTGGAAGCGCCCGATACAGGAATGATTCGTGACGGCTATAAGCTTTTATACGAGCTTGGAGCAGTTACTAAAGCCAAGGGTGATAATATTAAAATTACCCAAGTTGGCAGACAACTGTCAAATCTTCCGATTGATCCACGTTTGGGACGGATGTTGTTAGAAGCAAAAGAGTTTGGTGTGCTAGACGAGGTTTTGGTGATTGTCAGCGCCTTATCAATTCAGGATGTACGCGAACGTCCAATCGACAAACAACATGCTTCGGATCAAAAACACAGCCGATTTAAGGATGAGTCTTCGGACTTTATTAGTTTACTGAAGTTATGGGATTACTATCACGATAAAAATGGTGAATTGTCACAGGGACAGTTACGTAAACTGTGTAGCCGTGAGTTCCTATCCTATGTACGCTTGCGTGAATGGAATGAGACCTACCGTCAACTCAGAATGAGTCTCAAGGAAATTGTCTTTGCTGAGAATAAACCTAAAATTAAAGCGCTTAAGAAAACTGCAATTGTTCAAACGATAAGCCAAAGGAAAAAAAAGCAACACTCAAAAGATTCTATCCAGATTGAAGATGATAAATATCTCGCCAGCTACAATGCAATCCATCAAAGTCTACTCACTGGACTATTGAGCAATATCGGCTTTAAAGAAGAAAATAATGAATTTCAAGGTGTTAATAATCGCAAATTTTATGTTTTCCCAGGTTCGGCCTTACACAAAAAACCACCTAAATGGATCATCTCTGCGGAGATAGTAGACACCTCGCGATTGTTTGCGAGAACCGTGGCCAAGATACAGCCAGAATGGGTTGAAGTTGCCGCTAAGCATTTGTTAAAGCAAAAATATAGCGAGCCACGTTGGGAGAAACGCCCAGCGCAGGTTGTAGCAGATGAAAAAAGTTCGCTGTACGGTTTGGTGATTACTCCCAAAAAGCGGGTAAATTATGGCCCGATTGATCCTGTAGTTTCTCGCCAGTTATTTATACGCCATGCATTGGTTTATGGCGAATACAATTGTAATGAAGCGTTTTTTACGCATAACAGGGAATTGATAGCAGAGGTCGAAGGTCTTGAGGCCAAGGCGAGGCGAAGAGATATTCTGGTCGATGAAGAAATTCTCTATGATTTTTATGATCAGATCGTCCCCGAAAATATCTACAATGGGCCCGCGTTTGAAAAGTGGCGTAAGGTTTACGAAAAGGACAACCCTGAAGCGTTAAAGCTAACTCGTGATTATCTTATGCAGCGCGATGACTCGCATGTTCGGGGTGAGAAGTACCCCGATCACCTGACTGTTGCCGAGATGATACTACCTCTAAGCTACCATTTTGAGCCGGGCAAAGACGATGATGGCATCACGGTTCGAGTTCCTGCGGCAGCTTTAAATCAACTTTCAGCGTATGACTTTGATTACCTGGTGCCAGGAATGCTGGAGGAGAAAATCACCGAATTCATTCGAAGTTTGCCTAAGCAGGTGCGTAAGCAATTTGTACCAGCGCCTGAGTATGCGAAAGCTTGTCTGGAAGCTATCAATTCTGACCGCCAAAATAACAGACCTAAAAATAAAGTCTCGATTGTGAATGCAATAACTAATGCATTAAAACGTATTACGGGTCACCAAATCGCCGATGAGTTACTCGAAAACTACCAGTTTAGTGATCATATGTTGATGCGTTATGAAGTGATTGACGAGGCAGGAAAAGTTGTCGCCTCGGGGCGAGATTTGGAACAATTGAAGAAAACTGTAGACTATAAATCCAAAGGGAAAATAGCGCATCTTGCTACGAATAATAAAACCATCGAGCGCAAAAACATTCAGCAATGGGATTTTGAGACTTTGCCAGAAAACGTCGTGATGAATGTCTCTGGAATGAAAATTAAGGCGTGGCCGGCCCTTGTTGACGAGGGTGACTCGGTTTCAATTAAATTATTCGATTCGCCGCAACAAGCACAAAAGCAGAATGGCTTATTGAGATTAATACTGCTCAAATACAAAGAAGAACAAAAGGCATTACTCAAGGCTATTCCTGAAACACAGAAGATGTGTTTGTATTACGCCTCAACAGGAAAGTGTGACGAACTCAAAAACAGCATTATAGAAAATGTCTTTCGACTGACTTTCATCACAGATGATTTATTGAAGCACAAACATGGTAGTGAGTTATCGGAACAGGTATTTACTGATCTTCTTACACAAAAATACTCTGGCTTAGAAGTGTCGCTGGAAGAATTATGTCAACAGCTGCTCACCGTATTATCGTTGAACCATGATATTCGAAAACAATTAAAAGGTAATATTAATTTTAACCTGCTGGAAACCTTGAATGACGTCAAAGACCAGCTTTCTGCTTTGGTGTTCCCTGCATTTTTAGATGAGTTGAATTTAGAAGAGCTACGCCAGTATCCACGATATTTAAAAGCAATCCTTAAACGCCTGGAAAAAATGGCAGGAGATGCGCATAAGGATCGTGGCTTACGTTTACAGATTCAATCACTTTGGGATGAGTATAAAGAACTTATAAAAAAACATGGAAAAAGCGCAGAGTTAACTGAATTCAGATGGATGCTGGAAGAATTCCGGGTATCATTATTTGCTCAGGATTTGGGTACAGCCTATCCTGTTTCTGAGAAAAGGTTGGCTAAAAAACTCAATGAGATTAAAGGTAAGCTTCCTTAAGCCTTGAAAGTGCCGAGTAAAGCGAGATAACAGATTTAGCTAGCCTGTTAGGATGAGGTTTGAGACGATCGCGAGACAACAACATAATTTTTTAATGCTGGCCCGAAAGGAAGGCGTAGTCGCATAAAAATCGAATAAAAGTAGGGGGGTATCTATTTTTTGTATATATACAATAAAAAAAGCAGAGCAGGCGTAGTGGTGCCTAATCTGCTTTTTTCAGTGTTTTTATGCGACTAGAGTGTCGTCTTGACCTTGCTTACATTGCATTCAAAAATGAATATCTAACTCATTCCAGATTATTTACAGCGAATATATTAAGAAACTATTTTTTGAATCGCGTCAGCGGCACGTTTCACATCAAGAAAAATCAAACCAAGACGAGCTTCCGGTTTCGTGAGAACCGTCAAAACAGCTTCAGGCCCTGCATAAGTCATCAAAATAAAGCCGTGATCACCTTTAATTAAAACCTGCTCCAATTTACCTCTAGCTAATTCTTCAGCGGTGCGATCACCTAAAGAAAGCATGGCAGCACTCATAGCGCCAACTCGATCTTCGTCCATTTCGGCTGGAAGTAGTGAATCCATCATTAAACCGTCTGTAGAAAGAACTGCAGATGCTTCAATGTCAGCACTAGAACCGTTTAAATCGCTCAAAATTGAACGCAACATTTCAGAACGCATTGTATATACCCCTTTGTATAAATATCATTTTTGTTATTATTAGTGGAATCGTTCTAATTCTTTTAGAACAACTATAATTTAATTGGATCAAAAAATCTCCTCGACCCGATAGAGTGTTGTTTTTCATTGTTTTTTACGTGGTTGCACCATAGCGCCTCATCAAGGACCAGATTAATTGTTTAAAAGCGGGTCTGTTAAGCTGCGGCATCCCGTGTATGACTAAAGCAAACTGATTGTAGCCAATATACAATGGCCAAAAACCAACTTCACTATTGCCTGCAGCGTCCACTAATCCCCACGCCTGTTGATTAAATCTTAAATTCCCGTGTAATAAGCCTTTGTGTCTTTGATAAACTTCAGACAGATTCGCACTAATTGCTGCAAGTTCTTCTGCAGCTTCATGCGGGAAGCCAGATGCGCCCACATAAAGTCCACTATGCTCAGCAAGCAGTACTTTTTTGGAGTCTGATAATGAGCCTAGTAAGTCAGGCAAAATATCTTCAAGGTTGTTTTCAGGTGCTTTTTCGATTTCTTTTTGCCCTGATATTAGACCTAATTTTTGCATTCTATGGATAATATTTGATCCATCTTCCTCATCCATATCGCAAATTTCTGAAATAGTTTCGTCAGTTAGTTCAGGAGTTTCCTCTCTATTGAGCAATCGAATAAGCACGTTACGCGTTACATCATTTGCAACATCCTGCACTGCATAATAAGCACCGCGTGGTGTAATGTTTATGTATAGGCGGCTATTTAGTGTGAATGAATTCATTACGCCGCTATACCTGGATCAAGCGAATAGAGTAATGCTTGAACCAGGGCAGATACATCCTGGCGTTCACGCGCGTCGACGGTAAATACCGGGGCGACAACTGATAGTTCATTTAGCCATTTTCGATAATCGTTGATAGAAGGACTTTTTTTCTCATCCATTCTAGTTACGCCGATAATGACATCACCTTGCTGGATGAATTTTTTGAAAGACTGAAGATAAAACTTTAAATCCTGTTTTGGATTATCTCTTGAATTATCGATCAATAAAATTAAACCTAACGCACCATTAGTCAGGATATCCCACATAAAGCTGAATCGTTCCTGCCCAGGTGTACCATAGAGGTGAATTTTTTCCTTCTTTCCTATATTTATTCGACCATAGTCCATTGCCACAGTTGTTTGAGGCTTGCGATCCTTTGTCATATCACTAGCATCTTCATTGGTACTGACAATCGGTATGTCACTCATCGTTAGAATCGCGGTGGTCTTACCCGAACCTACTGGTCCAGAGAATATTATTTTTTTATTTGAGATAGACATGGTTATGTATTTAGCCTTTTAAGCAATCGACCAAAGAAACCTCTCTCTTTGGCGTTTTTATCGGAAATGTTATCACTTTTGAAATCAAACGTTGAAGTTTTGAAATTACTAATATCATACTCGACCATGTCCAAGGCAGTAGCTGCATTGTAAAATGCAAAAACATAACATTGCGGTATATTTAGCCATTCTCGAACTTCTTCTAAGCTTCCAGGGTGTTTGCTAAATACTGCTGCAATATTCATTGCATGCGGTACCTTTTCTAGACGGGTCAAGTCTGGCCATGCCTTTAAGCTTATTTTTTTCGTAATATCAGTATCTTCTATTAACCTTCCTCTGGATGTAAGTAAACTAGTAGTCCAGATGAATGACTCTATCGAATGTGTGTTTTTGGGTTTATCTATCATTTTTTTTCGATACAGCCTGACTTCACTATAATCCAGCGAATGAACTTTAATTTTTTCTGCATCTGCAGTTTCAAAACAAATATCTGCATAGTCATCTGTATTCATAGAGATATTACAGTATACTGAATCCATCTCAGAATCGATTACGATGATAGCATCGTCATATTTGAGGCGTAAAACATGCTTGCTTTGTTTAGCTATAGTTATTTGATCAAGCAGAGCTGAAAGCATGTGTTTATTTAGTCTATAAGAGTTTTTGTTAACCTCCGACGCCGTCAGAGTTTTATTATTTTCGCCACATAGCTGAAACCAGCGTTTTTCAGCATTGCTAGGTTGATAAGCTTTTGTTTGCTTATTACTTGAGCAAGCAGATTTGTCACCATAAGTGAATGTAGATGAGTTTGATTTAATTCCTGCTGAGTTTTTCTCTGCTTCGAGACGAATCTCATTGAGTAAATATTGCAACTCTTGTTCGGCAGTTAGTGGTACTGCCTCTTCAATAGCAGGGGTAGCAATACCTAAATCCTTGTCAAACTCTTCATCAATGAAATCATCAAGGTCAGTTGTTGCTTCTATAGCAGTATTGTCAGCGATAGCCTCACTCCTAATAGATGGCACATCGATGGATACATCTGCTACCGCAGTTATTTCAGTAAAGTCATCATCTTCCGTTTCTCTATGATCAGCTAAATTTAATGCCGAACCATCATCTTCAACGATTGTTTTGTTTTTTATATCGCCTGCTGGAATGCTTTCAAAATCAATATCTAATAAATCTGAATCACCATTATTCTCCATACTTGTTGCCGAAGCATCCTGATTTGGTTTTTTTGATTGATGATTATCAGCTGTTTCAGTCGAATCAACAGTCGTATCGAATGAGTCAAAGTCAAAGTCTGAATAATCATTCGATTTATTGTTTGTCGGAGAGTCAATTGTTTCTGAATCTGTAAATACATTTTCTACGTTGGGCAAAGAGCTTTTATCTGATTTAGAGTCCTCGACAGCTATAAAGTCCTTAACAATGTCTGAGACCTCAACAGTGTGAGAGTCTTCAACGTTGTCTGAGTCCTCAACAAAGTCAGAGCCCTCAACAAAGTCAGAGCCCTCAATAGACTCAATGCTCTCTTTTTCAACAATAGTTCGTTTTTTTCTACCTTCTCCTAGAATTAGTGATTCTAATAAGGAGTCAATTTCTTCATTCTCTGGGAGTATTGATGGTTTTAATTCTTCTTCAATTGCATCTGATGCATATATATTCACAAGTTTTTGTTCATCGATAACTGCGACTGAGTCGTTAGTATTATTTTTAGTATCGATGAGATCTGTAAATGGAATCTGTTCGTTGTGAATGTTTTCAAGTTCAGTAAATCCTGCGGTTTCAGAGTCATCAAATGCTATTGGCGCTATGGCTTCTGCATCACTACCAGCTATAGCCAACTCCTTTTCTGATTTTAGTTCTTTGATCGATTCTTGTTGTTTGGTAGCTTCTACTACAGCTGTTTTTTCCTGGTAATCTGCTTCTGCGAAAGTTTCATTAGCAACTTCATTCTCGATTACTTCATTGTAAGAATCGAGCCGTTCTGTATCTTCATAAACAGTTTCTGCGATGTCTGATTTTACCAAATTGGCGACTTCAGCAGGAGCTTTTGTATTAATCATTTGTTTGATTTTTGCAGCAGCTTCTGAAATCGCTTTGGAGGTCAATGGTTTGGTTAACCACACAGTTGAGGGCACATTTTTTTCACAAATAGAAAGGATTAAGCCAGGTTTATTTGTGGTTTTTGATATTTCTTCCCAATGCTCAATGGCACCAGGATAATCATAATCAGTGATAAATGCAGTTGCTTCCGATTTATTTACCTCTTTGTACAGAGACTTTCCAGCAGTGCTGAAATAAAAGCCCAAAATAGCTTTGTTCTGATCACTGACTTCCAGTATCGCTATTTTTATTTGATCATTGTTTTTATTATTCAACATAAGTTTTAATTTCTTTTTAGTTCTTTTATAAACCGCACTGTTTTTTTATATAATTTTTTAATTTAAGACTTTTTCCTTCAACTTCTTAAGAATATCCATGTGTTTTTCCTTAGGTGGTTGAATCTCTCTGCTTTTCACGTATTGATTTAGATATGCAAGTTCTTCTAATAATATGTTGTCATCAGCATCGGCTTCTAAAGCTTCTTCCAGAATTTTTCGTGCAACATCTAATTGGCCCAACTCCATGCATGACCTTGCTTCTTCAAGTGGTGTGAGTTTCATTTCATCCACATTACTCTTATGCATGGTAACTAGGTTTTGATTAGGTCCGAATAGGCCATCAGAAAGCACAGAACCTTCTACCCATTTGTAACCTATGCCTTTTTTAGTTCCGGTTTTAATCCACACGGCAAAATACAGTGTATCTTCCTTGCTGAGATATGGAAGGGAGGCTTTGAGTAATCTTTTGCGAAGGTTTTCGCCAGCATCATCTTTAAGAACATAAAAAAGATCGTGCAAAGATCCCGCAAGCAATGATGCATTTTTATGTTTCATTGCAAAAAACACACGATGTGTGTGCTGTGATAAGTCCTTAGGATTTCTGCGTATACGGTTAGAATAAAAACGCCATGCTGCATCGGCATCAAGGTTATCTAGCTCAGACTTTTTTTCGGCACTAGATGCGCCTTGCAGTGGGAAGATCAGTGGCAATGATGGATGTATCGATACTGTGGCTTGCGAAGACATAGTGCCCCTTTTTTATTATTCTTCTTCTTTAAATGTTTTTATAAAAACGTCTTGTTTTTATAATTTATACATAAGGCTTGCTAACGTGAGAGTGTATCCTCTCAAATATACCCCTAACCTTTCTTTACTTTATTTTTATAATTCAATCCTAAATGAATTTGGCTGAATGCTGGCTTAAGCGCACTTATTTTTTCAACTGCTTATTTTGGGTTGATTGTCTCGTGCATTGCTTTTATCGTATCTCCTAATATTTTGAACTCCTCTTCACGGGCACTACCTTTGCGCCAGGCCAGTCCGATTTCTCGATAACTTTTTTCATCCAGCGGATAGGTATTGATATCTGTATTCAGTAATAAAGAGGAATTTTTCGCCATTTCAGTAAGATAGGTAATGCCAATATCAGAATCCACCATGCTCACTAATGTCAGCAGGCTACTGGCAGCAAAACGACTAACTGTATCCTGGTTACGTATTTTACAAGCAGATAAAGCATGGTCGCGCAAACAGTGCCCATCCTCTAATAACAATACACTTTCTTTGGGTAGATTATTTAAGGAGTAATTATCTGGATTAATCAACTTACTGTCTTTATGACAGGCTAGTGAAAAACGATCTTTAAATAGAGTTAAGACTTCTACATTGCTCAGTTTGTATGGTAGTGCGATCATGATTAAATCAAGTTCACCATCAATTAATAAATCATGCAGTGATTGTGTGGTATCTTCGCGTAAATAAAGCTTAAGATCAGGAAAACTTGAGCGTAAATTAGGCAGTAAATCTGGCAAAATGAAGGGAGCAATGGTTGGTATAACGCCAAGATTCAAGCGCCCAGTCAGTGGTTTTTGGTCACTATGTGCTACTTCTGCAAGGTATTCGATATCGCGTAAACAGTGTCGTGCGTGATTCGCAATCTCTCTGCCAGTGCGGGTAATAGTGACACTTTTATTCGTACGATCAACCAGTTGCGCGCCAAGGTGGGATTCCAGTTCTTTAATCGCAACACTAAAAGCAGACTGAGAAACAAAACACGCTTTGGCTGCGTTGCCAAAGTGCTGGTGTTTCTCTAAAGCCACGAAGTAGCGTAATTGTTTTATAGTTGGTAAATTCACATGTTCTATTTTATAGGATATAACAATAAAAACAAACTGTTTTACAGAATGTGTTGAGCGTTCTACTATACTCACGTGGTCGAAAGACACTAGAATTATATTTTTATAACAATCTACAGGGAGTACACAATGTCAAACGAAGGTTACCATGAGCCAATTGAAGAGCTAAGCGACGAGACACGTGACATGCATCGTGCGATTGTATCGCTAATGGAAGAACTTGAAGCCGTCGACTGGTACAACCAGAGGGTTGATGCCTGTAAGGACGAAGAACTAAAAGCAATTCTGGCGCATAACCGTGATGAAGAAAAAGAGCATGCAGCGATGGTGCTGGAATGGATCCGCCGTAAAGATCCGGCGATGGACAAAGAATTAAAGGACTATCTGTTCACGGATAAACCAATCGCCCAAAAGTGATATAAGTCATTAAAATCTAATTCAAAGCATGAATCAGCTTGTATATAGTAAATTTAAAGTACCTATTTATAACAGTAGAGGGTTTGATAGATTTGCTTTGCAATAAATCAGGTAATGAAGAATTTTTGTAAGTTAAACTTTTTAAAATTGAGGTAAACCAAAATGTTCGTAAACAGAGAAACACAACACGTACCAGACGTTACATTTCACACCCGTAAAAACAATGACTGGGTTGATGTAACCACGGATCAATTATTCAAAGATAAGACGGTTGTGGTATTTTCACTACCGGGCGCGTATACGCCAACCTGTTCATCAGCGCATGTGCCGCGTTTCAACCAGCTAGTGCCTGCATTTAAAGAAAATGGCGTAGATGACATTATCTGTATGTCTGTCAACGACACCTTCATAATGAACGAATGGCAGGAAGACCAGGGCGCACACGACATCACTTTCATCCCCGATGGCAATGGCGAATTTACAGAAGGCATGGGAATGCTGGTAGACAAGGAAAACCTGGGCTTTGGGAAACGCTCGTGGAGATATTCGATGCTGGTAGTAAACGGCGTTGTGAAGAAAATGTTCATCGAAGCACAGGTAGAAGGCGCAGACCCGTTTGATGTATCCGATGCCGATACCATGTTGAACTACATTGCGCCGGATGCAAAAGTACCTGCAAGCGTAACTGTAATGTCGCGTAAAGGCTGCCCATTCTGTGCCAAAGCGAAGCAAATGCTGACCGAAGCTGGTATGGAATACGAAGAACTGGTAATGGGTAAAGATTATACCGACCGAAGTCTGCGTGCGATTGTAGGCTCAAGCAGTGTGCCACAGGTATTCATCAATGGTGACCACATCGGTGGATCGAGTGATCTGGAAGAGTACCTAAAGCACTAAAGCTGCATCCAGAACGACAATAAGTAAGTATAAGTGCGGGTATAATCTCGCACTTATAGTTTTAGCAGATTGTAAAAACAGCCCAAAAGTAGGGGGGTGTCTTTTTAAACAGGCATTACCCATTGATAAATAAATAGGATATTGATTCATGAGCAAACACTACGACCTAATTTCTATCGGCGCTGGCAGTGGCGGTCTTTCTATCGCAGAGCGTGCCGCATCTTACGGTGCAAAAGTAGCGGTGATCGAAAACAAAGAACTAGGCGGCACCTGCGTCAATGTCGGCTGTGTGCCGAAAAAAGTCATGTGGTACGCCGCTGGACTAGCACATGATCTTCAAGATGCTCAGGATTATGGTTTTAATATTGACCTCGAAGGCGAAGGCGGAAAGCTCAACTGGGAAAAGCTGGTGATGAAGCGCGAAAACTTCATCGGCGGCATCCTCGACTGGTACGATGATTATCTTGGCGATGCAGGTGTAGAGGTTATCAACGGAGATGCAAAATTCGTCGATAACAATACCGTAGAAGTAGATGGTGGCAACGGTACAGAAAGGTATACCGCAGACAATATCGTCATCGCCACTGGCGGGCGCCCAATCATCCCGAGCGATATCAAAGGCGCGGAGCTCGGTATAGACTCCGATGGCTTCTTCCAGGATCTGGACGAAGAACAGCCACAAAAAGTGGTGGTTGTCGGTGGCGGTTATATCGCGCTGGAACTGGCGATGCTGATGGACGGTTTAGGTTCGGATGTTTCCGTGCTGCATCAGGGCTGGCCAGTGCTGGAAGGTTTTGACAACACGATTCAGGATGCCCTGTCCGCACAAATGAAAAGTGATGGCCTGAAGCGCTATCATGATGAGATTATTTCCAAAGTCGAAAAACAGATGGACGATAAGCTCGCCATTCATTTTAAAGATGGCAGCGATATTATGGACGTCGATGTACTTATCTGGGCGATTGGTCGCCGTCCGAACCTTGATAACATCGGCATTGAAAACACCGATGTGAAACTCGATGGACGCGGCATGGTGATTGTTGATGACGAAGAAAAAACTACTGCGGACGGTATTTACGCGATTGGCGATATTATCGGCAAGGCACCACTGACACCGGTAGCCATTGCGGCAGGCCGTCGTTTAGGCGACAGGCTTTATGGCGGCAAACCCAATCGCAAAATGTCCTATGACAATATCGCCACGGTAATGTTTACCCATCCACCGATAGGCACCATCGGCATGAGCGAAGAAAAGGCACGTGAAACCTACGGTGATGATATTAAAATCTACCAGACCGATTTCGTACCGATGTATTACCAGTTAACGCGGCATAAAGTCAAAACGCACATGAAGTTGATCGTGCAGGGCGAAAACGAAAAGATTATCGGCTGTCACGTCATTGGTCTAGGCGCCGATGAAATGCTGCAAGGCTTTGCGGTAGCGATTCGCATGGGTGCGACCAAGGCTGATTTTGATGATACGATTGCGATACATCCAGTGAGTGCAGAAGAATTAGTCACAATGAAATAAAATAATCACGCAGAGCATCCATCTTTCGCTTCAGCTCGGCGTTGCTCCTGTACTCGAATGGTTACGTACACTTAGTACGTAACCATTCGAGTACAGGTGCGCCTTGATCTGAAACGAATTCTGGGCACTCTGAGTGATTATTTAAGTGCATAGATTGAATGAGTAAAAAAGACACCCTCCGACTTTTTTAGTGAGCTTACCGTTTTGTTTTAAAAACAGATAACTCAATTATTAGAGCTTGCCTTAGGGCCTTTTTCAAATATTCTAATACAACATCTGTTGGCCAAACTCTGAGTAGCCTGCTTGTGAAAGCAACGTTGATACTTAAGCAAATAAGAATCGCTAAAACTACTTCTAGATTGTACTTCTTCAGTTAAGCAGACTTGGCTTTGATTCGTTCTAGAATTTCTTCTGCGGATTTATTTGTTTCTCTAAACTTATTTGAGGGCTCTGTGCTGAAGCTGGCTTCCACTTGCTCCATCGCTTCCATTTGATCAGATGATTCTTGATGACGGTTTTGTATGCGCTCTAAAGAGTCCTGGATATTTGTAAAACGGTTGTTAGCATTTTGATCTGTTTGTGAGAGTTTACTCTGGGCTCTATGCATATTTTCATTTGCTTTCGCCATGTTGTATTCACTTTTATAGGTATCAAGATGAGAGATCATTGTTTTTAAAGAGCATTTTAATGTTTGTTCATGTGTGCGCAGATTTTTTTGGTGTTTCTTAAGCTGCTTTACTTTTGATTCTAGTTCTGCAATATCTTCTGCGATAGCAATAGCACCCGCTTCATTTTCTTCAGCTAATAACGTAACAACCTTTTGTTCGTTTTCTTCGATTGCTGTTTCAGCTTGGCTGATTTGACGCTCAACCTGCATTGCCTGAGAAATGATTAACGCCAGTTTCTGCTTTGAATCTGTAATATCATTCTCAAACTCATGAATTTCTTGTCCGAGTATTCGAATGCTATTAGCATCGATTACTTCTTCGGCTGCCTCTCTCACACTGCCTCTTAAGGCACTGGCTAATTTACTTGTAATGCTCATTCCTTTTCTCCGTTTTTTTATTTAATTATTCAGGTAAAGCTTTGAAAAATAGCGATTAAGTCTTATTCTTTTTAAGAAATCATTCAACTTAATTTAAATATTTTAACAGTAAAAAGAAAAAGTAATAAAAATTACTGATAAGCGGAAGATGCCTATAACTTTTTATTTTTGTAGTGTGACGAACGTTCACTTCGTCAGATAAGTAAATAAAACAAAGCATTTTTTGTATAAAATAACCTGTATCTAACATCAGAATAATAAAAATAAATTGGTATCCATGACAATGAAGGCATCTTATGTAAACGGCAAAAAAATTGATGACACTACAATGAAGTTGATTGCTAGTCGTGTGGCAGAATTCAATAAACGTCAGAATAACTCTATAAATTCATCGAATGAATTGGATATTCATATCGACGCACTCTCTGAGGTTTTCGGCGTGGATAAGACTGATATTGAACAAATCGCTCAAGATGTATTAATAAAACAAGGGCAACACCAGAATTTCAAAGATAAGCTTTATGAAGGCATCATCAAATACAGCAAAGAAGTAATTGTATCCGTTATTATCATAACGGTTATTTCTCTATTGTTATTAGGTCGTTCTGGTTTACAGCAAACACACACCATGGATCCCGCCCTGCTGGTTGCTAATGCGGGCACTAGTCCGGATTACGGTCAATTCAGAGCAAAAGCTAATATAGCAAATGTGATGGCTTCCATTGTTCCAATTAGAATAATGATGATGGAGTATTATCAAGGTGAGGGGGAATTTCCGCAGAAACTTGATGAAATTGGTTTAGACAGAAATGAAATGAGAACAGAAAAAGGTATTGATGATCTAATTTTAGGGGAAAAAGGTAGTATTATTGTTAAGCTTGATGAGAAAATTGGTGATGGTTTAATTATAAAGTTATCTCCCAAGACGGCCATGGGGGGGCTAAGTCTCAAATGGGAATGCCAGACGAACTTCCCGGGTTACGTAAACGGCTGTAAAAAAATAAATGCAAAGGAGTATTTAGCTCAGTTTCGTTAATGCATTTTTTGTAAAAGACACCCCTCCACCTTTTAGCCAGTTTTTCAGCTTTCCTGCTTTAAAATTTTTTCACAAACAAAAAAAAGCAGATTGAATAATCAATCTGCTAAAAACAAGATCCTACTATCACTCAACAATTGATAAATAAGATCTCACCACGGATTCATCCTAAGCGAAGTTACGACTGAGGCAGAATCACCGCGTCAATTACATGAATGATGCCGTTGCTGGTTTCGATGTCTGCTTTAACCACTTTTGCATTATCAATCATCACACCATTTGTAGCATTTATAGTGACTGAAGAGCCTTGTGCGGTCTTTGCCGACGTTAGCTCTACGACTTCAGCAGAGCTCACTTTGCCTGGTACTACGTGATATAGCAGGACTTTTCTCAGTGCTTCTTTGTCTGCCAAAAGGCCGTCCAGTGTTGCTTTTGGTACTTTTGCGAAAGCTTCATCGGTGGGCGCAAATACAGTATACGGTCCATCACCTTTGAGAGTTTCGACGAGTCCGGCGGCCTTGACTGCAGTTACCAGTGTATTGAAACTACCAGCGCTAACGGCAGTATCAACGATGTCGGGCATGGCGCTCATGGCTGTCTTCTTTGCAGCGTAGTTTCCTGTCTTGTAGAAACCACCCTGGTTGGTCGCCGCCGAGCCTTGCATATAGGCTTTGGTGTAACCGCTTCCGCCGTGTGCTGACTTCATGCCTTTCCAGCCACAATCACCAGCCAATACTACTGCTGGCGCAGCGAACATTACTGCACCGAATGTTGCGGCAGCTGCTGTAATCTTTGTAAAAACTTTCATTTCCATTCTCCATTGTTGTTAGCTGGATCATTCCAATTGATGTCCAGATGTGTTTAACGCAAAAATCATATTCAATTGATAGGGCTTTCGTTATCCGCGAGCTAATCGCGTTTGCTACAGCCAATCATCTTTAAATACGCCTTACTTAACTTATACAATCTAATCCAAATCTTTTTGTATAGGATTTGTATAGATAATAGGAAATAAAAAAAATTCTGTCAACATTTTACAGAAAAATGCAGTAAACAATCCTTTAGCTAGAACTAAAACTAACAACAATTCTGTTTTATTTATTAGAAATAAATGAATGTAAGTATTTAAAATAAATAGATTATATATTTTATGATAATAAGCGAACAATCAGAAACAGGGTAATAAATAAGCATAAAATAAGTTATACAGGAATTGTACAAAAACCACACTAACCATGTATGATATTATCAATTTATCGGTATTTACAGTTTTACATATGTCTAAAACAAGTAGACACAGACTAAAGCTTAAAAAAGACAGTTCTGCTGAGCGCAGCCGAAGCACCCCCTTTTTTAGTGAGCTTGACGTTTAGTTTTCTTGAAATGTGCAACTCAATTATGTCGCCGTTTTTCTAGCGACGTGTGTGAGCTTGGCAGATTGGTGTTAAAAACGACTAAAAGAACTTATGCAAAGCTAGGCATTTTTACATCTTATCCCTTGAAAAAGGGTATCCTTAGACAATGAATCCATCCCAAGATACTCCCAAAAAGAAAAACAAAAAGAGCAAATTCCAGAGGTCAGCTCTGTATTTTGCTGCTGCCAGTGTTATCGTCGCGATTGCCAGTGTGATTTATCTCGTATTAAAAATCGATACCTTGGGTTGGGAGAACCCGGTAAGCGCTAGTCTGCTGGCATCTACCTTCTTTTTTGTATTTGTTGCATTTGTTCTTATTGTGATTGGCACTGCGAATATTCCCAGTTTTAAGTTTGAGAAAGAGTCTGATTGATTTTTAGTGTTTAATGCCCAAACAACAAAATAACATTAAATCGATTGGGAGAGGCTTGTTAAGCAATTTAACGATCTTATAATAATAAAAGACACCCCACCACTTATAGGCGGTTTTTCATTCTAAACAGCATCATTATTACTAGAACAGAGGCATAACATGATCTTTAAGCAACTCATAGAACCCGACTCATCCACCTACACCTATTTGCTAGGCTGTGAAGAAACAGGCGAAAGCGTTTTTATTGATCCCGTTATCGATATGGTTGAGCGCGATCTGGAGGTTCTGAAATCACTCGGGCTAAAGCCGACCTATACGCTGGATACCCATATCCATGCGGATCACCTCACGGGTGCAAGAAAAATGAAGGCGCTGGCATCGACAAAAATCGTTGTGCCGAAAATGGACGGGCTAGCCTGTGCCGATCTGGGCGTTGAGGAAGGCACAGTATTTCAAGTGGGTAATCTCAAAATACACCCGCTGTTTACCCCCGGCCATACCGGCACACACCACGCCTACCTGATTGAAAACGGTACGCACACCATGTTGTTTTCAGGTGATGCGCTGCTTATCGAAGCGTGTGGCAGAACCGATTTTCAATCGGGCGATGCGGCAACTTTATACAACAGCATCCATACCAAGTTTTTCACTCTGCCCGATGAAACACTGGTCTATCCCGCACACGATTACGAAGGTCGGCAAATCACCACCATCGCCCAGGAAAAGGCACGCAATCCGCGCCTGGGCAATAACAAAAGTAAAGAAGAATTCGTGAAAATCATGAATGGCCTGGATTTACCTTACCCGCGCAAAATAGATTTCGCCGTACCAGGCAATGAGCTGTGCGGAGTCTGTCCGGACAATGTGCCGGAAGAGTATAGGGGGCCTTGTGATATTAGAGATCAGGGGTAGAGCATTTATCTTTCGGCCCAGCTCGGCGTTGCTCCCATACTCGAAAGCATCACATACTAATTGTATGCTCAGACTTTCTGCGTGTGGAAGCGCCTTGATCTGAACCAAAATCTAAGCGCTCTACGAGTTATATTTATTAGAAAAAGACACCCCCCCCCTCACTTTTAAGCCCTTTTTTTTAAAACAGCCTAAAAGTAGGGGGTATCTTCATAAGATTTTAAATCTACAATTCCAGCTTGTCACGCATTGCTGATACATTGGGGTAGCCACCTACAATTTTATTGGTGATATTTCCTTTCTTATTACTTACCAGAAAAAACGGAACACCTCTTTGTTTGGCTTTATTGTAAAAATTTCCTTTTGGGTCAAGTAGCACCGGGAACGGGTAGCTTGATGCGTATTTTTTGGTGGTTTTGAGTGTGTCTTTTCCAACGATAACTTTGACATCGATGCCTTCAGATTGGAGTTCCTCGGTTAGTGAGATTATCGTTGGCTTTAAGCTTTTACAGGCAGGACACCATGGAACGACGTAAACAGTTAGGCATTGTTTTTCGGGGCAGCGACCGCCGATTGAGCCATCCATGCTGGAGTATTCGTCTTGATTGTGCAGTTCTAAAACTGCGCTGGGCATTTTCTCTGATTTACCGAAGATGAAGATTGCAATCACCACGCCGACTAGTAATACTATTGTTTTATTCATTATTTTGCCGTTAATTTTTATTGGATTTTTTGTTTGATCATACAGGAGAGAGATTCTATAGCCTTGACTTTCAGATAAGCTGATAGATGAGGAATTGATTGGTCTGCTTGATTAAAAACTGAAGTGGTCTAATATTTGATACAACCCAGTTAAACACATTACACTTAACTGAGGTAAATATTATGACTAAAAGAAAAAGCTATTCAAAAGAATTTAAACGAGATGCAGTAAGTCTCGTCCTGGAACAAGGTTACACAAGAGCAGAAGCCGCACTCAGTCTTGAAGTGGGTATTAATGCACTAAGTCGCTGGGTCAAAGAATATCAAGAGAAGGATAAACACGCCTTTGTCGGTAAAGGTAAACTGACCCCAGAACAAGCAGAGAATCGCAGGCTTAAAGCCCGTATCACACGTTTGGAAATGGAGAGGGACATCCTAAAAAAAGCGACGGTATTTTTTGCCAACGAAACGAAGTGAAATACGCGTTTATCACCCAGCATAAAAATACCTATCCAATCAGCCTGCAATGTCGGGTTTTGGGTGTCAGTCGTCAAAGCTATTATCATTACAGCAAGGTAACCGCCAACAAACAAAAGACGGCAGAGCATCAAGAGATGCTCGAATGGATTAAAGAACTCGCTGTGTTAAGTGCTTTAGCTACGGCAGTCGTCGGATGAAGAGGGCGTTAAATGCCCTGAGCCATGTTGTTAGCCGAAACAGAGTGAGAAAGCTCATGTGCGAAGCAGGTATCAGCGTTCGTCGCAAAAAGAAGTACAAGGTAACCACGGATAGCAAACACCACAAGCCCGTGTATCCCAATGTACTAAACCGTCAGTTTACCGTGTTACAAATAGACCGGGTCTACGTCTCAGACATAACCTACATCAGTACCCGCGAAGGCTGGTTATATCTGGCTGTTGTGATTGATCTGTATTCACGCAAAGTCGTTGGTTGGAGTACGAACAAAAAAATGAAAGCCAAACTGGTCTGTGATGCGTTAAAAATGGCCCTGTGGCAAAGAAGACCAAAGCCTGGTTTGATCCATCATTCAGACCGCGGGTCTCAATATGCCAGTGACGCTTTTAGAAAGTTACTAAAGGATAACGAGATCATAGGCAGTATGAGTGGCAAAGGTAACTGCTGGGATAATGCCGTCGCCGAAAGCTTCTTTGGCAGCCTGAAACAGGAACGGGTTCAATGGTACGACTACCGAACGCGTTATGAAGCAAGACAAGATATAGTGCAGTACATTTCCATGTTCTATAATAGCTTCCGCTTACATTCGACGCTGGACTATGTTTGCCCTAATGATTTTGAGAAACAACAAAAAGCGGCTTAACTAGGTTGTACTAAATACCTTGACCACGTCAAACAGCTTAAAAGTAGGGGGGTGTGTTCTCAAATGTTTATGCCCACATAACTTTCTTAACTTCATCAAGTAGCCATTGTCTAAAGGCTTGTATTCGCGGTTGGTTTGACCTGTTTTTTGAGTAAATCAGGTAATAGGAAAGATTCAGCGGGATGTCCGTGTCTTCAAACAGTTTGACAAGCTGTCCTGATTTTAACTCATCATTGATAACGACATCGCCAACGAGTGCTACGCCTTGGCCGCGAATGGCGGCTTCTATAAGCAAGTTGTGTTGCGAGAAATGCAGGCCGTGTCTTGCGTTGATGTTTTCTATGCCCATTGTGGCAAACCACATTTCCCAATCTACTTGGACGCTTTCAATAAAAAAGTAATCGCCGTGAGCATGAAGTAGTGTGTGATTTTCAAGGTCTTCAGGCATTTCCAGTTTTACTTTTCCATCTAATAGTTTTGGGCTGCAAACCGGGATTACGTTCTGTGAGAATAGGAATTCGGCTTCCAGCCGGGAGTATTCTCCTGTGCCGAAACGAATTCCAACGTCGATATCATCATTGACTAAATCCACGATGTCATTGGTGGCGTCGATTCGTACATCTATATCTGGATATTCATTTCGAAAGCTGCTCAATCGTGGCATCAACCAGCGTGAGGCAAAAGTGGGGGAGACTGTTACTGTTAGAGGCTTGTCATTGCTCTGCTCGCAAATCATGTCGATGGCTTGCGACATATTATCCAGGCTTTCGGTTAGCAAAGGCAGGCTGATTTGCGCTTCATCGGTCAGTAGAATCATCCGATTTTTACGCTTGAAGAGTTTTAGGTTTAAGTAGTCTTCCAGTACTTTGACTTGCTGGCTGACTGCGCCAGGGGTGACGTTTAATTCTTCCGATGCTTTTGAAAAACTTAAATGACGTGCTGTCGCTTCAAAAGCTCGGATCGAATTCAATGGGGGTAAACGGCGCATAGAGTTACCTTAGTTTATCTATTTCGGCTAATCACTTTCACAATAGATTTTCTAAAGCATAGCTTAGATCTAATCGTTTGTTAAGTTCCTTAAAAAGGGTGAATATGAGCTCATAGCAGATTCATTAACGATTTATACAGGAGAAAACCTAAAGTGAAACATTCAAACAACAGGCAGGATCAAAAATTCGAAAATCAGTTAAACCACATGCAAGGCTTTATCGGCATGCCCAACTGGAATAGTCCATCATTTGAAGAACAGAAATATGAACAAAGTCGTAGAAAGCTAAAGGCAAATCAGGCGCGTGCCAGGCGTGATCGAGTTTTATCATTGCTAAGTAGTGCTTATAAAGAATTGGGTAAAGTGCTGAAAAAGGCATACGATAATAAAACGCCAGTAAAAACTGGCGCTGAATTTAGTAATTGTTGATAGTACAAAAGAAAATACCAACTGTGCCTGGTGCTGGTTTCAGCGCCGGTGCATAAGTGTAGAATGAGTTTAGATAAGACACCCCACCACTTTAAGTGATTATTATACGGCTACGCCTACCCTTCGGGTCTGCATAAAACAACAATGCATTTGTCTCGCTATCGCTTGTATGGTTGTTCTAGCCTTAATTTATGATCATAGTTAAGGCATCGGGGAGGTGGAGGCTCTTCGCTTTGCTTCTGCCACTTTACGTGTACAGACTAGCCGAGATTACACCCCTCCACCCCATTCATTAATGAGCGCCTATTAAGAATCTTGCCTATGATGGCCGATTTCAACAAGCTTGCGCCTTTCGTGATTCCCGATACGTTTTTAACCTTACTTGGGAGTTCACAAAATGGCAATGCTCGTTAATGTAAAAGAGTTCGGAGTTGACGTCGCTAAAGATTGGCTGGATATTTTTGATGGTGCTGAAGTCATTAGAATTGAGAATCGGCAGCAGGCTATTCGCGCTTTTCTTAAAACGCTTCCTGGCACTTGTGCTATCGCGATTGAATCGACGAATACATACCATGAGTTGATGGTGGAGTTGGCGGTTACAGCAAAGCATACGGTCTATTTAATCGATGCCTATCGTCTCTCTCGTTATCGGGATGCGGTCGGAGTCAGGGCAAAAACAGATAAAAATGATGCCAGGTTGTTGCACCGTTACATGCGTTCAGAGAAACAGCAGTTAGTGGCCTTTAAACCCTTGCCTAAAGCCGTTAAACGCCTGAATCGCCTGCTTAAAGCACGGGCCAAACTGGCGCAGTTAAAAACCGCTATGGGCTTATCTTTAACGGGGGTTGCTGAATTGGCACAAACACGTAAGGCATTGCTGAAACGCTTTGAAGATGCAATGGCAGTGATTGATAAACGGTTGCTGGAGTGTATAAAATTAGCGGAGTATCAAGATGATTATCGGCGCTGTTTAAGTATCCCGGGGATTGGTCCTTTGAATGCAACTGCCCTTGTGGCATTGTTTCATCGAGGGTATTTTTCCAAGTCGGACGCCTTTATCGCTTTTATGGGGCTGGATGTGAGGGTACGAGAATCGGGGTACTTTAAAGGTAAGCGCAAACTGACGAAAAAAGAGAGTCCTGAAATGAGGCGGTTATTGTTTAATGCCGCGAGAGCAGGCGCAAAAACCAAACAATGGAATGCCTATTATCTTGCTATGTGTGCAAGAGGTCATTCGACAACCGCTACCGCGGTTGCCATATCGCGTAAAATCGCTAGACTGGCATTTGTGTTAATGAGAGATCAATCTGAATATCGTCCTATTTAGGTTTTTTTCTTGATTATTAACATAGAATCTCGGCTCATTTTGTTTTTTTAAAAATGACTATAAGAACTTATGCATAGCTCAGGCGGTTTTTGCAAAACCATATTTTTTGAGTAGTTGTCACTATGCTTGTATGGTAATTCCTGCCCTTATCTACGATCATAGTTAAGGCATCGGGGAGGGGGAGGTTTTTCGCTACGTATCTGCCACTAGAATGTGTACAGACTGTTGGAGATATCACCCCTCCGCCCCACTCATCAATAAGCGCCTATAAAGAATCTTGCCCGCACGGCCGATTTCAACAAGCTTGCGCTATCGATGTTCCCCGACTTCTCTACAATACTCTGGAGTAAATCTTATGGCAATGATGACAGTTAACACTGAACTCGGAATAGACGTAGCCAAAGACTGGCTTGATATTTCTAATGGTAAGGACGTTGTACGTATCAAGAATAATCAACAAGCAATAAAGAGCTATCTTAAACAACTAGGTACAACGGCGTGTATTTCAATTGAATCAACAAATACGTACCACGAATTATTTGTTGAACTAGCCTTTCTTGCCAAGCATACAATCTATATCGTCGATGCCTATAGGCTCTCACGCTACCGTGATGCCGTTGGCATCAGGGCTAAAACAGACACCAATGATGCCCATTTATTATTGCGATATATGAGATCAGAAAAGCAACACCTGACTGTTTTTGAACCTATTCCAAAAGCCGTTAAACGCCTTAATCGCTTACTTAAAGCACGCGCTAAACTGGCTAAATCAAAAGCATCCATTGGCCTTTCTCTAAAAGGTGTCGCAGAGTTAGCACAAACATGTAAAGCCCTAATGAAACGGATTGAATAAGCGATAACGTTGATTGATAAACGTATTCAAGCCTGCATCAAAGACGCTGGATATAAAGAAGATTACATGCGTTGTTTGAGCATTCCAGGGATCGGTCCTGCTAATGCGGCGGCCTTAGTTGCGATGTTTCATCGCGGACACTTTCGAAAATCAGACTCGTTCATCGCCTTCATTGGACTCGATGTGAGAGTACGTGAATCAGGATACTACAAAGGTAGGAGAAAACTAACCAAACAAGGAAACCCAGAAATACGAAGATTGCTGTTTAATGCAGCAAGAGCTGCCGCAAGAACAGAAACATGGAATAACTACTATATGTCTATGAGAGCACGTGGACATTCAACAACCGCTACTGCGGTTTCGCTCTCTCGAAAAATAGCTAGATTAGCTTTTGCTTTGCTAAGAGATCAATCTGAATTTAGAACTGCGTAAGTGTTTGACAATTACCATAGAATCTCCAACATTGTCTCGGCTGGCTGTTTTTAAAAAAAATCACCTTCTGAGTTATCAGAAGGTGATGAAGAGTTCTTTAGGAAGGGGAGTCCAAAGAACTTGAAACCCTATTTTTTCACGTGTAATAGAGACGTACTTAAGCTTTAATGCGCTGGCCTAGAAATTCCAGCGAATATTACCAGATACCGTATCCACGTCTTTATCCGATGCTCTGTAACCTACGCTGGCAGATATAATGTCATTGATGTAATAACGTGCGCCTACTTTTAGTCGGGTGTCTTCGTTTTTGTTTACATCGATATAGTCTATGTCGGCATCGACTTCTATTTTATCCATTATCATATGCCTGAGGCCGATACTTATATATTAGATTGAATCTAAGGTGCTTAGTTCAACTTTTAGTTGATAATATAAAAGTAAAACATGGATTGTTTATTTAAAAAGACACCCCCCACCTTTTACGCGGTTTTTTATAAAAACCTCGCCCCTCTTTTTAGCTAACGCGGCCAGCTAAAGCAGTTGTCTATGAAGTACAACCTTGTACCTCACCTCTACGAGGCAGTTTCGTTACACTCAACTGTTCAAATTCATTCCAGAGGACTTTGTCGACTATCGCTCAGCTTGACACTTATTTAATTGGTTTCATCCCATGTTCCGACTAGAAACCGTCGTTTCCTTGCTGAAACGACGACATACTTTTAGGCTCGCAGAAGAAATGCCTAATTAACAGAGATGCCTTTAATACTAACCTATGTTTATAACCATAATTTTCTTAAGGTATAAACTTGACGTGTATCAATATAATCTCATTTTATTTAATAAAATCCCCATATAAAAAGAATTAAGCGTCAATTGGTACTAGGTTTATAAGAGGGCCATTTTGCGGGGTCTAGAGATAAACCAGCTCTACTCCGATTATTAGAACACCACTAAACCAAAGGATCATAAAACCATGAAAATAATGATAAACCCCAAAAAAGGTGAATTAAAGTCCATTTCACCTTTTGTTTCCAAGAAGTCATCACTTAAGCCTGTTGCCGGGCTGTCGGTTGCGCTTTGTTTCACTGTAGGTTTACCGTCAGCTGTAATGTCAGCAGAACCGGCTGACTGGTCTAAAGTTCCAGTGAATAATCTGACAACGTTTTATCCGGGACAATCTGGTCTTGAGTGGATCATGAGTGATGCGCATCAAAGCAAAGATGGAAAAGATCAGGGGCACAAAGAAGTTGCCAAAGGCACCGATTGTTATTTCTGTCACGAGGGCGATGAAGCCGAGATGGGCGATAATATTGTTAAAGGTGGTCCGTTGGAGCCGATGCCTGTCAAGGGAAAACCAGGCAGTGTGAACCTGGCTATACAGATCGCGTACGACAATGATAAAGCCTATTTTCGAGCGCAGTGGAAGACGCGGAATCCTTATGCTGGTGATGCACATCCATTCTGGCGTTTTGATGGTAAGGGCTGGAAGGCTTATGGTGGCCCGAAGCTGGATAAGAAAGTACAGGACGGATCACATCCAGGAATTTATGAAGACCGTTTTTCGATGCTAATCGATGATGGCAATGTGCCTAACTTTAATGTGCATGGCTGCTGGTTAAGCTGTCACAATGGCCAGCGTGATATGCCGAATAAGGCGGGCAAGGATGAGGTAAAGGCACATGCAATTCTGGGAGACAAGGGACTCAAGAAGAAAGATGTACGCAAGTTTCTGCCTTCAACCAGAAACAGCGACAAGTGGGCTGATACCAAAAGCCGCGAAGAAATTGACAAGATTGGTGCCGCCGGTGGTTTTCTGGATTTGATGCAGTGGCGTGCTCACCGCTCTAATGTAGTAGGTATGACAGATGACTTTAACGTGCTGGAATATCGTCTTAATGATAAGGGTAAAGGGCCATTCTCTAAGAATTGGGACAAGAAAAAGAACCAGCCAAAGTTCATGTATGACAAGGCAAAATTTGGCAGTAATTCAACCCTGGAAGATCAGATACGCACTAAATCTACTCCACTCACCCGTGAATTGAATTCCGTGCCTTTCGATCCGGGTCTCGACTGGAAAGTAGGCGATCTTATCCCTGAATATGTCACTAGCAGGGAAGATGCAAAAGGTTCTGCTGCCGATAATAACGAAGCTAAAGGTGTGTGGAAAGATGGCATGTGGACGATTGTCTTCTCGCGCAAATTTGGTCTGACTAATCCAGATGACAAGAAATTGTCGCCAGGTAATGCCTATGATATTGGTTTTGCCATACATGATGACAACATCACGACTCGTGGTCACTATGTTTACTGGCCCAGGAGTATTGGCTTTGGTGCAGAAAAAGCGGATATCAAAGCGACTAAAGTCCCTTAAGGAGAGTTTCCTTAATCAATCTGTGAGCCTCTGGGAATGATGTTTATTCTCAGAGGCATATCAGGGTATTGAAATATTCAGGGTTTTAGAAGAATTAAAAAGTCACCCCCCACCTTTTAGGCACTTTTTACACGGCTGTGCCTATCCTGCGGTTCAGGATTAAACAACAATGCTGTTGTCTATGTTGTACTTCACTGTACCTCAGCTCTACGAGGTAATTTCGTTTCACTCAATTGTTCAAATTCATTCCAAATGAATTTGTCGACTCCGTTCGGCTCAGAATACCTTAGCCGCTAACTTCTACCGATTTCTCATAATCAATAATCAACTGCTTAATCGAATCTGGAATGCGTTCTGTTTTTTGCTGCACATAGTTAAACCAGACAATTATCCCCTGGCTGGTTGCCACCGGCTCTGATTCACCCTGGCGGTAGATATGGGCGATTATCGTTGCGCTTTTATTGCCGATTTTACTGATGCATGAGCAGACTTCTAACGCTTGCGGGAAGTGGATTTGCTGCAGATAACTGCATTGGATATCCGCCAGTATCCATCCTGTTTTCATCCCGGGTACAAACTGTAACTCCAGCACCTTGTCGCAATACTCAACACGCCCTGATTCCAGGTAACTGAAATATTGCGCATTGTTTACATGCCCTAATGAATCTGCATCTATCCAGCGGACCTGCAGCCTAAGGATATTTGTAAAATCAGATTTTCGCATACTATTTCTCTGTGGTTAATTTAAAAAATGCCTAAAAGTAGGGGAGTGTGCACTACAATATTCTTAAAAAGGAAGGAGCAAGCTGATAGTCAGGTCAGAATAACATTAAATATCCTATGCTTTTAGGACACCTCTATTCTACGCACTACACTATTGGGATATAAACACTTGTTAAAACACAGGAGGCACAACATGCAAAATCCTAAGCAGACGCAAATCCCTCAGGAAGCATTTGATTGGTATGACGAATACGCCCATGGCTTTATTGATCGGCGAACGTTTTTAGCCCGGCTCGGTAAACTCGGTGTAGCTGGTCTCACAATGGGTATGGTCTCAAGTGCATTGATGCCAAATTACGCACTCGCAGAACAGGTTTCTTTCAATGATAGAGATATCAAAGCAAGTTACATGATATTTGATTCCCCCGACGGGCATGGAAAAGGAAGAGGGTATTTGGTTGAGCCAGCGGTAATGGATGACAAAGTTCCTACTGTTTTGGTGGTGCATGAAAACCGTGGTTTAAACCCTTATGTCGAAGACGTTGTACGCCGTGTAGCAAAAGCCGGTTTTATCGCATTTGCCCCGGATGCTCTGTATTCTTTGGGGGGTTATCCCGGTAATGATGATGAAGGTCGTAAAATGCAGAAGTTGCTAGATCAAGCCAAGATCGAACAGGACTTTATCGCAGCGGCAAAGTTTTTGAAAGCACACCAACAGGGTAACGGAAAACTCGGTGTAGTAGGTTTTTGTTTTGGTGGTTATATTTCCAATATGCTGGCGGCCACAATACCTGACGTGATAAATGCAGCCGTGCCTTTTTATGGAACACCTGCAAAAGCTGAAATCATTGCACAAATCAAAGCGCCGTTGTTGCTACAGTTTGGCGCACTAGACAAACGCGTCAATGCCACATGGCCCGATTATGAAAAGGCCTTAAAAGCCAATAAAGTAAACTATCAGGCATTTGTTTATCCAGACGTTAATCACGGTTTTCATAATGATTCGACGGGGCGCTATAACGAAGCAGCGGCAGAGTTAGCATGGTCCCGTACCATTGAGTTTTTTAAACAGCACCTTGACTCATAAAAAATGTATCAAGGCATGGCTTAGCGGCCGGGTTCAGGGCGTGTGGTTTCGGGGTGCCACACGCGAGCAGGCGAATCGTCTGGGGATTACCGGGTATGCTAAAAACTTGCCCGATGGCAGGGTGGAAGTTCTTGCCTGTGGTGATGACGCTGATCTGGAGATCTTAATCGAATGGTTAAAACATGGGCCTGAAATGGCACATGTCACTGGACTTAATATTGAAACTGTAGTTATCCAAATCCAGACTCCTTCCGCATTGCTTAAGCCGTTATTGTTGGTTGCCGCTTAGGCATGAATAATCAGTGTCAGAGCAGAATTAAAAAGCACACTACCCACCTTTTACCCGTTTTTTACAAAAACTCGCCAACCCTTAACACCTCACCTCTCTGTATCATCCTGGTTTGTAATGTTTTATAAATTTTGACACCGATACATTAAATCTCCGCAAGCCTGTGTGGAATGCATTGTCTGATCAGGATGCCGAATTGCAGGATTACCATTTTGCCCGCCTATTCGAATAATTAATTGGCCTCATAAAGCAAGCCATGAATTCCGGGATTTTTTTCTCATTTTATACCACTAGTCACATTAAACTTTATTGCAATCATTACTGTATATAAACTCCAAGCAATGATAAAAATAAAAACAAAAAACCCATTTATCCCTGTCATGGATTATTTGAGCAGGTCGATTAGTCGCATGATAATGATTACTTTTATTTTTGCTTTGCTGTTACCGCTTGCATTTCTCTTGCCAAGCCTGGATAAGAATATCTGGAAGGATGTACACAAAGATAATCTTGTTAAGCATAAATTACTGGCAACGAGTTTGGTTGAGCCTATAAAGTTGCACATTGCCAGCTATCAAAATTCTCTGCAATCTTTAGGTAATTCTTTGCTAAAAGCCGGCTTGAAGGACAATGAAAATGCTGGATCTTTGCTGGATACTTTTACAAATTCTACTGAAAACATGGTGGCAGTTTCATTGCTGCTTGCCGAAGACAGATCACATACGGCCAGCATTAATAAATCGTTCCAACCATCTGATGGAAAGAGTATAGATACTGCCTCACTAGACTATATTCTGGTGGAAAATAAATATCGTTTATACGATAAGACCGACTCTATATCCCCTGTTTTTAAAAGCAATATTTCCAGTCAACCTGTTATTTTACTCAAGCATCATATTCTTGATGAGGAATCTGAAAAACGCGGTACGCTTTTTGCCGAGCTTGGGCTTGGCTTTATACGACAGATTTGTAGCCAGATTACTTTTGGCAATAATGGACATTGTGTCATTGTTGATAATAAAGGTAATACAATGGCTCACCCTGACTCTGCAAAGGTTTCACGGATGCATAATCTGTCACAAGACGAAATCGCACAGAAAATTCAAAAGGGTAACGCTGCCTCAGGCGCACTTGAATATTACTCATCAGCTAACAAAGAAAACATGCTAGGTGGTTTTTCCAAAGTAAATAACTTGGACTGGGGGATTATGGTTCTGCGGCCTGCAGCAGAAATTGATTTACCGTTTCAAAATATCAAAACGGCTATTTATAGCTGGGTAGTAATCGGCGTTTTTGCAGCTCTATTTTTTGCATTCTTAGTGACACGAAAAATCACAAGCCCGTTAAATACATTGGTCACTAAAGCTAAAGAGCTGGATGTACGCTCAGAGTCATTTAGGCTTGGTGAAGTTCCCAAACGTTGTCCCATTGAAATACGGGTTTTATGGAATACTATTTCAAAATTGATAGTGAATTTTCAGGATGCCAATGCCGAAGTTAGTGCTTTGAGCAGCTCGATGAATAAAGATTTACGCCGGGTTGTTGCTGAACTTAGGGCAAATAACATCAACAAAGATAGAAATAGAGATTTGCTCACTGGTATTACTACCAGAGAATGCTTTGAAACAGAATTGAGTAAGACTTTATCGATCCATAAAGGTGAAGAAGTTGGTGTGATGCTGATTGCCGTGGATAATTATAAGACTATGTTGGCTAAAAGGGGTAGGGATGTAGGTGATCTTGTGATTAAACATGTTGCCCGGATTCTCGATAATCATATTCGAGATGCGGACATGGCCGCGCGTTATGATGACGCCGATAAATTCGTTGTGTATATCAATAACAGTAACTCAAAATCACTACAGGGAACGGCGAAAAAACTGCGTGATTTAGTCGAAAATAGCCCAGTGCTATGGGAGCAAGAAACACTTTATATTACTTTATCAATTGGCATTGTTAGCCATAAGGTCGAAGATGATTTGACGTTTGATTCATTAATGGCTAACGCCGAGAAAACTTTAGAAAAATCAAAATCAATAGGAAATAACCATATCTCATCTCAACTTTATAAACCTAAGTCAGTTTACTCTAAAGTTTCTACAGCTGCGTAAAAGGAACTTAAACGACACTCCCACTCCTACCTAATAAAAGGTTTTCTGAAAATATGCCCAAAAGTAGGGGGGTGTGCTTTAGATTATTAAGGGCACTTCTATTAATTAGACAATTCTTTTGGCACTTTTTTAATAAATTTCATCCCATGTTTCGGCCAGCAATCGTCGTTTCCTTGCGAAAAGACGATATATATATTTGGTTCTTAGTGAGCCTAAAAAAGCAACTCCCCACTTTTTACTCGTTTTAAACACTGCCGTTTGGGTCGGCCTTAAAACACAAGGCTGTTGTCTCTATGAAGTACATCCCTATACTTCACCTCTGCGAGGCAATTTCGTTACGCTTAATTGTTCAAATTCATTCCAAATGAATTTGTCGACCTCGTTCGTCTCAGAAAGCTACGTTCATCAGCCCAATTTTCCTTTCTAGCAAACCAGTCTCATAATCAACAACATGAGTAACGTAACTATTCCATTTTCCCAGGTCTTCAAACACATCGTTGTGTTGTTTATCCTGGCGCTGTTAGTTCAGGGCTGTGGTGAGAGGCAACGCTTAGGGCGTATTTCAACTGAGGCAACGATTCTGGCGTTTGGTGATAGCCTGACTCTGGGGGTTGGGACAGATATCAGGCATAGTTATCCGAGTGTATTATCCAGGCTCAGCGGCCGTAAGGTGGTGAATGCTGGTATTTCTGGGGAGCTTACCGAACAAGGTCTGGCACGGCTGGATTATGTGATCAATAAAACCAGGCCTGATTTAATGATTCTGCTGGAAGGCGGCAATGATATTATCCGCAATCATAACTTACAGCAGACTAAACAGAATCTTACAGCGATGATCGCCATGGCAAGGGAGAAGGGTGTGCAGCTGGTGCTGATCGGCGTGCCGCAAAAACAGATTTTCTCCGATGTTGCACCATTTTATAAAGAGTTGGCAGAGGAGCATAAACTGGTATTCGATGGCGAATTGATCGCTAACTTGCTACACAAACGTTCGTATAAATCCGACATGGTGCATTTGAATAAAACGGGTTATCAAAAAATGGCAGAAGCGATTCATCAGCTGCTTGTTAAGAATGGGGCATTGTAATATTGAAACAGTCTTTAAAAAAGCACACCCTCTGCCTTTTATTATACGGTTTTTTTACGTCTATTCTTTTTTAAGGTAGTGACGATATCCCGTAAAGTTTTAATATCCTTTTGTGAGAGATTCTCGGTAATGGTCCGGGTTAATAAATCCATTTTTCCTCTGATTTGATTTCTAAGTTTATAACCTTTTTTAGTCAGTTGAACGTTTACGGTACGTCTATCTCTAATGCCAAATGTTCTTTTAAGAAAACCTCTTTTTTCCATCCTCGAAACCATGGTTGAAACCGCAGAACTGTTAATATCGATACCACTTGAAAGTTCACTCATTGTTATTTTTTTATCCAACCCACAAAGTTCGAGAATAAAAATATTCTGTGGGGTGATGTCGTTACCATAAATATCTTTATAGATTGAAGTGACCGCACGCCATCCAGTATAAAAGTTGAAGCCTACTTGTTTGTTTAGATCCATTGACATAATTACCTGTGGCTCGTTATATTTCTATGAGAGGTGCTCTGCACTAATATATAAATTATTTATATATTCTTTTCAAGAAATCATTATTAGAATGCAAGTAAGTAAGTGATATGGATTGATATTATTATTACTAATAACGTTCAATTGCATTGATTTGAACACACATATCTTTTATACAATATAAGCTTATAACCCTATTCAATAATAGCTATGCAAGTTTAACGGATGATTTTTACAGCTAAACGCAGCCTTCTCTCCTAAATAAGCCAGAATTGATTGCATTCAATACAGAATTAGCCAAACAGATGGGTTGGAATACTGATGCAGTCGAGTATTTTTCCAGAAATGAAATCTTCGAAGGTAAAGAAGCGGTTGCTATGGCTTACTCGGGACTTGAGTTTGGTGGGTTTTATCCTCAGTTGGGTGATGGTCGCAGCATTGCGCTGTTGCAAAAGTTGCGTTGGCCATAGTTGCAGAAAACCATCGGCACCAGGAGTTCGATCAACCATGTAGCTGTGCCTTTTTTGCGCGAGTAGCAGTGCCTGATGAATTGCCTGATTTCAGGTATCGGTTCAATTGAGTTATCTCCTTTTGCTAACAGTCTTCATCGGCACATTCTAGTGCCAGCATGACACTATTGTAGCGCATTGCTGCAATTATCGATTATCTTTATTTGTTCACTGGTAGGGAGAACAAATTAAAAAAAGAGCCAGTAAAAACTGGCTCTGACTTATTAATTGCAGCAAGTGCTTAAGCTTTATCGTCTGTTTTATTACCAGTGAGGATAAAGTAGATGGCTACGCCAAGCAGCAGTAACTGGAATTCAAATCCACCCATGGGAAATTCTTTGGTGGGTACAAAAGAAAATCGTGGCCAGTGCACCATAAATATTGCTCCGAGCATGACCGGCGCTGCGGCGAGGCCAGCGAGGCGTGTAACCAGGTCTTTCTTGGTGCAAAACGGTAAACCACCGATGATCGCGCCTAAACCCGCCAGTACTTCTGCGACTGCGACCAGGCCGAGTAAAAATACCGGCATTCCCATCATTTCAGCCGAGCCTGATAGGTTGGTAAATTTGCCGATACCGTGAAAGATAAAAGTTGCGGCAAAAGGAATGCGGATAAGCCAGTGTGCATGTTTGTTCATTGTACTTTCCTTTGATTTCTATTAAGTGGTGTTATTTACGTACAGAGTTCTGGCGTAGATGCAGACTTTGATAAGATGCAGTAATTACAGGCCAAGCTATTTAAAAGTGTAGTAGTTTTTAGTAAAAAGCGTACTGCCGAGACAAGCAAGAAAACAGCTTTAGCTAGCTGCTTTTTTAAAAGAAACATCATCTTCCGGCTTAGCAGAAGATAACGATTAGCACTATGGGAGGGGAGAATGCCCTTATGCTGTGGTTTAGAAATTCCAGCGCAGATTGCCGGAAAGGATATCCACGTCTTCAGTGGATATGCTATAGCCGACACCCGCAGAAATATCTTCATTAATGTAATAACGGGCGCCAACTTTTAGTCTAGTGTCTTCATCATTAACATTGATGTAGTCAATATTCGCATCGACTTCTATGTTTTCCATTAACTTGTGTCTAAGGCCGACACCCAGGCCATAGCCGGTATCATCTCCGGCGAGATCAATTTCCTGATCAACAATTTTGAAGTTTGCCGTTATATCTGTGCCCACTGCGATGCCCCTATGGTAGCCCAGGCCAACAGCGAATTCTTCATAATCCAGGTCGTTACCACCCAAGGGATTATCTATATCACCATTAGCATATTCACCGGTAATATTAAATCGTGGCGTAAGCTCATAGGAGCCAAAGAGTCGCGCAGCATTTGCATCTGGGCCATTAAAATCGATATTTTCGTAGGCGCCTTGCGCATAGTTGTAACTAAAATCTGCCGCATTTGCAGTTGTAACTAGCCCTGATAAGGTAACTCCTGTTAATACAGCGGCTGCAATAGAGGAGGTAATTTGTGCTTTCATAATCCTTGTCCCCTTTTATAGTTTTATAATCACTTCACATTTGATTGAATAACAGTAGCTTAGTTCAATTTACAATTTTTAACCCTGTTCAGACGCAATGAGGAAAAAATCGAGTAAAAGGTGGGGGGTGTCATTTTTATAACTATAATCAATTCAGGCGCCTCTATCTTTTCCTGGGCGGCGTATAAACACTTTAAACAGTTTTAATCTGCATTAAACCATTCAAGGGAGTTATTAATGCCGCGCCTTAAAGTCGAATTTCAAAATGATCAGGGAGATACCCTGGCGGGTTTGCTCGAGACTCCTGGGAATAATCAAATAGCGGCGCGTTTTGCAATATTCGCGCACTGTTTTACCTGTAGCAAGGATGTTGCGGCGGCTTCACGAATTAGTCGCTCGTTGGCAGCAAAAGGTATCGCGGTGTTCCGATTTGATTTTACCGGTCTGGGCAATAGTGATGGTGATTTTGCCAATACCAATTTTTCATCGAATGTTCAGGATTTACTTGCAGCAGCCAAAATGCTGGAGCAGCAGTATCAAGCACCGAGTTTACTGATTGGCCATAGCCTCGGTGGTGCCGCAGTTTTAAGCGCAGCTTATCAGTTGCCCGCGGTTAAAGCAGTGGCGACGATTGGCTCGCCGGCGACGGCAGAGCATGTGCAGCATTTGTTTATAGATGCAGTTCCAGAATTAGAAGAAAAAGGCGAAGCCCGGGTGCGTATTGGCTTGCGCGAATTTAATATCAAAAAGCAGTTGCTGGATGACCTGAATCAGAATGCGTCGGCGGATCATATTGCAGATTTAAAACGCCCTTTGCTGATTTTTCATTCTCCCATTGATAGCATTGTTTCGGTGAATGAAGCAGCAAAAATCTATGCTGCGGCGAAACATCCGAAAAGTTTTATATCTCTGGATAAAGCAGATCATCTGCTGAGTAATCGGGAGGATTCAGAGTACGTCGGACTGACACTCGCTGCCTGGGCGAGTCGCTATCTTCACACGAAAAACGCAGAATTTGAAACTGCCAAGGTAACTGCCCCGAATGTTGAGAAAGGCGAAGTCGTTGTGACCGAGCTGGATAAAAAATTCCTACGTGGTTTATACAGTGACAGCCACCAAATGCTGGGTGATGAGCCCCTCAGCGCTGGTGGCAGTAATCTGGGGCCATCACCTTATGACTTGCTATTGATGAGTCTGGGATCCTGTACATCGATGACAATTCGCATGTATGCCAATTTCAAGAAAATACCCATGGACGATGTTAAGATACGCCTGGTACATGAACGATTGGATGCCGAGGACTGTGAGGAGTGCGCAGGGCGCAGCGGAAAAGTCGAACGAATCACCCGTTTCATCAGTTTCAAGGGTGATTTAACGGAAGAAGAAAAGAACAAGCTAATAAAGATAGCAGACCGTTGTCCGGTACACAAGACGCTTGAAAATGATCCTGTTATTTGTACTAAATTACTATAGAGGCGCCCTATAATAAAAAAGACCCAAGCATTACTGCTTAGGTCAATCTAGGGAAGGAGATTTTTTTATTATGGGGAAGTCATTTATATCTGTCGTGATTGAAAATAAAGTCGCCACCCGGAGCTGACTTATGACAGGCAATACATCCTGTGGGTGCGTCTTTGGCGACACGGCCGGCAAGCTTCATGCCTTTTGGGTTAGCCTGTAATGAGCCATCAGGAGAGTATTTACCGTAAAACCAGTTTTTGTTTTCACTATCGTAGCCTTCTTCGCGTTTAAACTGGATGGTGATGGCTTTCAGGTATTTATTCGGATCTCCAATGACATCGTTTACGGTCAAGCCATTTCCTCCATAGTTTTTCTTCACCACCAAAGGTCCGGTGACGCCATCTATGGTGACGGTTTTTTCCATTAATTCAAGGATCATTCCATGCGGCGGTGCGCCTGTGTATGGCCGTGTCACAATTGTATTTTCGCCGACGAAGCCAGCTTCAAGCGAGGCTTTCCAGACTTTTTCAGCATCAGCAATATCATCTTCATTACCAAAAGATGTGGCGAACGCAAAAAGGGGAATGCTCAAACCAATAAAGGCTGAGATTAATCTGTTGTGCATATTCATTTTTAACTCCTAAGGGATTATTACTTACGTGCCCATAAATGGGGTTTCGGAGCATGCTTAGCTTATCTACGATGAAATAGTAGATTTGGACTCATGAAATCACCTGCTTTGAAAACACTCCCTCCTTTTAGACAAATTTTTCAGCCGCATTTATGATGATTAACCGTTACAATTAACATCAATATGGCTAACTCCTCTGTTAAGGTGATGACATGACTAAAGTGAAAAAACTGATTCTCGATATCCTTAAACCGCATCAACCCAATGCGCTGGAGTTCGCATCAGCTTTGGCAGAGCAGGCCAGCGATATCCAGGTTACCTTAAACGTTGTAGCGGTCGATGAAAAAACCGAGAGCGTGGTTGCAGAAATCGAAGGTGAAAACATTAACTTTGAGCGCTTAACTGCCCATATCAAGGAATTAGGCGCTTCAGTGCATAGCATTGACGAAGTCCAGGTTGTCAGCTCGCATAAGCCAGAAAAAACACCGGAAGATAAATGAAGGACAATGTTTATACCCGCATTTTTATTCATGCAAATAGGGCCAAAGGCATTGCACGCAGGTATTTCGTAACCAATGGTTTTGATGGAGCGCTCACCATACTGGGCTTGATGGTTGCGTTTGCCTCGAGTGAAAATGTTGATTTGTCGATAGCCATTACTGCTTGTCTCGGCGCCGCTATTGCCTTGTTTATGAGCGGAATCAGTAGTGCTTACCTGAGTGAAGTTGCAGAAAGGAAGAAAGAGCTGGAGGAACTTGAGCATTCTTTACTCTCTGATCTGAGTGAATCAGATTATGGTAAGGCAAGCCGTTATATGCCGGTGCTTGTTGCCTTGGTGAATGGCTTGTCACCATTATTGATTGCACTGATCATTATTACCCCTCTATATTTATCGCAAATAGGGATAGCACTGCCTGTTTCGCCTTTTATTTCTGCGATTATTGTCGCCATGATCATTATTTTTTTCCTCGGGGTGATGCTGGGTAAGCTGGGTAAAGAGTTCTGGCTATGGACTGGTTTACGAACTCTGGGGGTAGCTGGACTGACAGTACTGGTAATCTCAATGTTTTGAATTATTCTCTGGGAACTGTCATTTCAGAAGAATAAATATCCCGGAATACATTAAAAACGACACCTCCCACCTTTTAGTGAGCTTCTACGACTTGTTTTATGAGTAGTTGAACTCAATAATTAGAGTGAAACCGTTTAGCGTGTTTTACAGCTGTGATTTTTAAATCAAGCCTCTTGTATATCTAGTTAAAAGCTATCTGCAGTAATTTCTGTCATTTATACAGGGAATTTGCACATCGTAGCCACTTCACATATAAGTATCATTTGTTCCATCGTGGCGTGCGCGTCCAGAAATTAATCTATTATGACGACTCAATTCTCAATTCAATTTGATAACAGTTATGCCAGATTAGCGGATAATTTTTTCAGTAAAACGCGACCTGCGTCTGTTAAAAAACCTGAACTGATAAAATTAAACACTGAGCTTGCGAAAAAAATGGGCTTAACTGATTTGAATGCTGATGCGCTGCAATATTTTGCGGGAAACAAGGTTTTCAAAGGTTCAGAGCCCATTGCGATGGCGTATGCAGGGCATCAATTTGGCGGTTTCTCTCCCCAGTTAGGAGATGGCCGCGCAATTTTACTGGGTGAAGTCATCAGTCCTGATGGAGTTCGTTACGATATCCAGCTCAAAGGCTCTGGCAGAACGCCATGGTCACGTGGTGGCGATGGCCGGTCTGCCTTAGGCCCTGTAATGCGTGAATACCTGGTGAGCGAGGCAATGGCAAAGCTGGGTGTGCCAACAACTCGCGCCTTGGCGGCAGTCACCACGGGAGAAGAAGTCGCGCGAAATTCACTGGTGCCGGGCGGAATTTTAACGCGAGTTGCAACGGGCTTTATTCGCGTGGGCACATTTCAGTATTTTGCCAGCAAGGGTAATCTTGAAGCAGTCAGGCAATTGGCGGACTATGAGATTGAGCGTCATTATTCGCAAGCCAAAGAAGCTGAAAACCCTTACGCCGCATTTCTTGCGGCAGTTGTTGATCGACAGGCAAAACTGATTGCGCAATGGATGTCATTTGGTTTTATTCATGGTGTCATGAATACCGATAATATGTCTATTGTTGGCGAGACCATTGACTATGGGCCATGTGCATTCATGGACGAGTTTGAGCATAACCGTGTTTATAGTTCTATCGATAGAAATGGCCGTTATGCCTATACGAATCAACCACAAATCGGGCAGTGGAATTTGACCCGTCTGGCTGAAACACTGCTGCCATTCCTTGCCGAAAATGGTACTGCCGCTGTGACGATTGCCCAGGATATTCTTAATAATTATGCCGATCTTTATAAAAGTTACTGGCTGGCAGCTATTCAACGCAAGCTCGGTTTGTCAGAATCCATGGAAAACGATACTGCACTAATCGGTGAATTGCTGGATATCATGCAGAGTAATAAAGCCGATTTCACGCTGACCTTTTATCACCTTTCGCAATTGGATGATGCTGAGCATCTAGGTAAAACCCGTGACTTATTTTCCAATCCGCTTGAGTTCGATGGCTGGGCAAAAAAATGGCAGCAGCGTCTCGCACAGGAAACATTAAGTGATGGCGAGCATCAGGCGATTATGCAAACGGTAAATCCAGTCTATATTCCACGCAACCACCAGATAGAAGCAGCGATCAGGGCCGGCGAGGATCACAATGATTTCAGTGTTTTCCATGCCTTGCATGAGGTATTGCAAAACCCTTATCAGTATCAGCAGGGAAAGGATGCTTATATGTTGCCGCCAAAACCGGAAGAGGTGGTTCTTCAAACTTTTTGTGGAACATAGGCTATAACAAGGTAATTATTAGTAAGCTAATTTGAGGTTTAGCATGTCATTGACTCCATTCCATCTGGCAATTCAGGTTCGCGACATCGACGAAGCGCGTGATTTCTATGGTAACAAAATGGGTTTTTCAGAAGGGCGTAGCTCTGCAGACTGGATTGACTTTGATATGTTCGGGCATCAGCTGGTTACACATTGCAATAAAGCGCTGGGTAAAGAGGGCAAGGTGAACGCCATCAATAATGCAGTCGATGGTCATGGCGTGCCAGTGCCACACTTTGGTGTGGTATTAACATTTGAAGACTGGAATGCACTGGTAGAGCGGGTAAAAACCTTTATCGATGGTTTTATTATTGAGCCTTATATTCGTTTTGAGGGGCAACCCGGTGAACAAGGTACGATGTTTTTCTCTGACCCGTCGGGCAATTCTCTGGAGTTTAAGGCGTTTAAGGATATTGAAACGCAGTTATTTGCCAAATAGTCTTTAAAAAGACACCTTCCACCTTTTAGGCTGATTTTAAATCATTCAGTTAAGGCATATAATCTGAGGACTCGTAAAATAGGATGTATAAATGAAAGGTTCACTGCAAGACCAGTTGCTCGGTGCGGGTCTTATTCAAAAACAAAAAGCGAATAATATTAAAACAGCAAAAAAAAAGGCTGCCAAGAAAGGTCAAGCACATAATGAGGCAGCAGATTTGGCTGAAAAAGCCCGTCTAGAAGAACAGCGCAAAAGCCAGGAGTTGAACGCCCAGCGCAAGCGGGAAGCTGAACATAAGGCAATTCAGGCACAGATTAGCCAGATAATCGAAATCAACAGCATCAAGCCAGTTAACGATAAAGCGCCTGAAGATGATGTCCTTACCTATAATTTTACCGATAATAATATAATTAAAACGTTACAGGTTTCATCGGAAAACCATGGCTTGATTACACGCGGCCTGATAGCCATTGCCAAATTAATGAATAGTGGCAATGAAAGTTACATGCTGATTCCAGCTGAAGCTGCGCGAAAAATTGGTGAACGCGATAGTGCTGCGATTGTTTTATTGAATACATTTACACAAAGCGAAAAAGCTGACGATAATGATCTAGACGACCCCTATGCAGATTATCAAATTCCTGATGATTTAATGTGGTGATAAATCTCAGGGTGTCAGAATAGTGGGATATTCTATTTAATCTTTGAAAAACCCACAAAAGTAGGGGGGTGTGTTCTAATACTCCCTTTTTTAGTTTGATGGTATTCACATGTCCAGTGCTAGTTTTTCAACCCTCTCTCTTCCTCAGGCACAGCTAGATAATCTGGATTCTCTAGGATATGCAGAGATGACGCCCATTCAGTCTGAAAGTTTGCCTCATATTCTGGAAGATAAGGATTTAATTGTTCAGGCAAAAACAGGTAGCGGCAAGACGGCGGCATTCGGCTTGGGACTACTGAATAAAATCAACCCACGATTTTTTGGTGTACAGGCAATGGTGCTGTGCCCGACGCGTGAGCTGGCTGATCAGGTAGCGAATGAGTTGCGTAAATTAGCGCGGTGTGTGCCGAATATCAAACTGGTGGTTTTATGTGGCGGTAAAAAACTCAGGCCACAAGCGGAGTCTTTGGAGCACGGTGCGCATATTGTGGTGGGTACACCGGGGCGGATTCAGGATCATCTGAGTCGTCAAACTCTGGATTTAGGCAGTCTTGAAACGCTGGTTTTAGATGAAGCGGATCGTATGCTGGATATGGGTTTTTACGATGAGATTATGCATATAATCAGGGAAGTACCAAAAGATCGCCAAACACTGCTGTTTTCTGCAACTTATCCAGACTCGATTAAAAAAATGTGTCGCTCGATTCAGCGCGATCCCATCAGCGTAAAAGTGGATGCCGAACATCAGGCCGATGTGATTCAGCAAATTTTTTATCAGACCAATAATTATCAGCGCAAAGATACCTTGCTGGCATTGCTGGAACATTATCAACCGCAAAATGCGTTGGTTTTTTGTCATACAAAAATTCAGTGTGATGAAATTGCGGAGTTCCTGCGTGATCATCAGATAGATGCCCTGGCTTTACATGGCGATCTGGATCAACGCGATCGTGATCAGGTATTGGTTCGTTTCAGCAATAATAGCTGTTCGGTTTTAGTCGCAACAGATGTGGCGGCGCGTGGTCTGGATATTAAGTCATTGGCAGCGGTAATTAATTATGAATTGCCTCATGATCCAGAAATATTCGTGCATAGAATAGGGCGTACTGGACGGGCAGGGGAAACCGGTTTGGCTTTGAGTTTATATACCGAAGCTGAAGTGTCGCGCATCATTGCTTTAGAAGACTACCTTGGTACAGAGTGTATCAATGAAGAGGTCGATTCATTAACACGCGTTAAAGACTTTAGCCTTCAGGCTCCGATGATAACCCTGCAAATAGATTCAGGCAAAAAGAATAAAATCCGCCCTGGTGATTTACTCGGGGCATTAACCAAGGATGCAGGATTAGCAGGTACCCAGATCGGCAAAATAGATATATTTGATTTGTTCAGTTATATCGCTATCGAGAAAAAAGCAGTCGCACAAGCGCTCAATCACTTTAGAAAGGGTAAGGTGAAAGGTCGCACAGTAAAAGCAAGAGAAGTTTGTTAATTCCAGCCGATCTCAACAAGCGAGTGAAAGGACACCCCCACCTTTTAAGCGGTTTTTATCGCGCCCTATGGGTCAACTTTAAACAAGAAATGTGTATAAAACGCGCAAATCATTCAGGCAAAATAAAGCCCCAAGAATCGGGGCTTTATTGTTGAGAAAAGAGACATCCTTCGATAAAAGCTTCTTTATTTATTATAACTACTTATTCATAATTTTTTATAGTTTTTAATGATAGTTGTGATCACATCATCTTTTTCTTTGTGGCGTATTTTTACTGGCAAATAGTCAAGCTCTTTTGCCATCCAGAAAGTAGTTTCTCGTTTATTTCCTTTGCGCACGACCTGTACTTTTAGCGCATTAAATGTACCAGCAGGCGTTTGTATTTTTTCATACCCGAGTTTTTGAAAACTATAATGTTTTAATTTCCCACGTTCAAAGACTGAATATATTAAACGTGTTTTGTTTTGCGCAAGATCTCGGGCAAGAACCAATTCTAACGATGCCCTGTCTTGGGTGCCGGGTGAAATGGCTACGTTATATGCTTTGTTTTTATAACTTCCTACTGCTCTATTTGATGTAAATTGTGCTTTATCAATTCGCGCTTTGCTTCTACGGCTTTGATTGAACAGGTAATTCCTTGGTGTAATGTTTTGTCCTGAAAATTGGCCATCGGTATTTTCAGTTATTTTGATACCCGTCAATAGGGCTGCAACTCCTGTCGCCTTGGTGTATTTATGGTATTGGTAATTATTGCCTGAATACTTGAGTGAAGCATGCAAATTACCCAAGGTCATGCTGCCTTTTGCAACTGAGTAATTAGCCTGAAATGCTGCTGGAAGTGCTAGTGCAGCCTGCGCTGAAAACAACAGCAGGCTGACAAAGCATATGGTAGAAACATTCTTTATTATCGTTGTTAGTCTCATAGCAATAATCTTAAAAGCATATGTAATTGATCATGCTTTAAAGACTAACACATAACTTAAAAGTTCATTCGAGGAAGCTCTAACCCGTTTCACCAGCGTAATCAGCAAGGCCTGGGTTATCATTGACACCAACGAGTTTTGGGCGATTCATTTTAGGTAGCGTGAGTACATCATCTTTGCCTTTGGTGGCAAGGATGTAATCTCTTACTACGTCCCACATTAATCGACCATCCGGAGTACGATTAACTGTGGCCCATCCCGCAAGTTTGTAGGTTTTGTCGGGCTCAATCTTTTCGCCATTATCCAGACGTGCATCGGTAATACGTTTATATAGTTCTTTGCTAGGATCAATGGTGTAATCCAGTCCACCTACGCGAACCATATCTCCACCAGATTGTAGATAAGGATCCGGATCAAATAAGTTGTCGGCAATCTGCTCAAGTGTTTCTAACAGATCTTTACCTTTTATTTCGCTGCCATAGGTTTCTGCGTATGTCATGGAACATTGCGTCATCACATCTTCCATCGTGATCCAGTCGCCCTTCAGGGTAGTTGTACCCCAGCGAACACCTGCCGAGAAAGATATATCTGCTTTATATTCATGACGCAGCGCATTACATAAGACCTGGTCCCAGGTACCCATGAAGTTACCACGGCGGTATAGGGTGCGATCTGCAATTGCTAGTTTTTCCGTGAGAATTTTATCGTAGGTTTTACCAAGACGATCTTTGTTAACTTTGAATTTTTCATTACGTGCTTCAATGACTTTGTCGTCATATTTGGTGCTGCGCATCTGTGATAGATAAGCTTCCATTTCTTTATCTGCTGGCAACCAGTTGGTAATTACTGGCTTCATTGTGTAATGCATATTGGTTTTGCCATCGGAAACGTCGAAGTCCATAACACCAATAAACTTGCCGTTAGAGCCGGCGTTAGTCACTAATGTGTTATTGCCGCCTTTGCTCTTGACTTCAATTGGTTTAGGCATGCCATCATGCGTATGACCGCCAAAGATCGCATCGATGCCGCCAACGTTTTCAGCCATTTTGATATCAACATCCATGCCATTATGAGAAAGCATTACCACTGCATCGGGTTTTTCATCAGCACGTATCATCTTAACCAAATCAGCCATATCACCTTCACGAAGCCCAAATGACCAGTCAGGGAAGAACTCTGGCGGGTTAGCATTTGCCGTGCGTGGAAAAGCCTGGCCCACAACTGCGATACGTTTACCGCCAACTTCTTTCATTACATAGGGTTGGAATGCATAACCTTTATCTTCATCGAATAACCCACGACCATCGTTCTTTTCAACGAGTTCTGCATATTTGTCACTCATCAAGGAATCTTCTTTTACACGCACGTTTTGACCAATGAAATCACCTTTAAATAATGCAACGTTACTTAGTACTTCTGCTTCGTTATAAGTGAATTCCCAGTGACCGATCATCACGTCAACCCCAAGAATATTTGAGGCCTCAACCATATCAACGCCACGCGTCCAGAGTGATGTGCCAGATCCTTGCCACAAGTCTCCACCATCAAGCGTGACAGTATTTTCTACACCACCCGCATCTTTCCGTAACATGTCGAGCAATGTTTTTATGTGGGAGTAACCCCCCATTTTCCCATATTTTTTTGCGGCGTTATAAAAATCAAGATAGGTGTAGGCGTAAGCCTCTGGGCCATCTAATGGTAACTCCATTTTTTCTAAAAGTTTTTTGCCAACGATATGTGGAGGTCTACCAAGCGCTGGACCAACACCAAGATTCACGTTAGGTTCGCGGAAGTATACTGGCAGTAATTGGCCATGCACATCGGTTGTGTGCAGGATACGAGCTTGACCTTTTTTGGGAACAGAGTAATAGTCTTTTGGCATAGAGGCTTGTTTTGCAGAGTCAGCTTGCGCTTTCTGTAATAACCAGGGTAGCGTGCCAGCGCTAGTGGTGCCTATTGCTAGAACTTTTAAAAAGGTTCGTTTGTCCATTATTGGCATTTTGTTCTTTCTCCTAGGGGATTGTGTTTTATTAAATTGGAGTGATATTGTTTAAGCAAATCAACAAAAACAGCTGCTGCTCAGCACATATCCACATGCATACATTAAAAAAATATACCCTATATTTGCCGCTATTACTATTGTGGATAATGCCTACCCTAGTGTCGGCTGATGTGGTTAAACCTGCTTTAATCGAAATCATTGTCAATAAAGAGGGGCAAATTCAAATAGAGATTCGTGCCAGTATTGAGGCTTTATTAACGGGAATTAATGGAAAATATAAAAATACAAAAGATGCCCCAAATGCAGATGAATATGATGTCTTGCGCAAAATGCAGAGCGATGAGTTACTCGTCGAGTTTGAAAAATTCATGCAGTCCTTTTTGGAGAGAGTTTATTTAAAGGATGACACGAACAATCAGGTTTTACTGGCTTTTGAGGATGTGAAAATCCCTGAGCCAGGTTATACAAAAGTACCGCGAATTAGCGTTATCAAGCTTAAGGGTAAGATAGATCAGTCAATTAAATCGCTAAGCTGGTATTACCCAGTGGCATTTGGCGATAATGCTATAAGACTTAAACAGGTAGATGAAGTTAAGCAGAAATTTCACTGGTCGCAGTGGCAGTGGTTACGCAAAGACCAGCCGAGCGAGGTACTTTCACTGACTGAAATTGTTGCGCGTAAACCGCTAAACCAAACTGTTGCTAATTATATCGTGCTTGGCTTTGAGCATATTCTACCAAAGGGTCTGGATCATATTTTATTTATTCTTGGTTTGTTCTTGTTCGCTGCTGCTTTCAAGCCATTACTTTGGCAGGTTACTATGTTTACACTTGCTCATACTATTACTTTGGGCTTAGCTATGAATGGCATTATTAGCTTATCGGCTAATATAGTAGAACCACTGATTGCGCTTTCAATCGCCTATGTCGGCGTCGAAAATGTGTTTTCCAAACGACTTAAAAATAGCCGTTTGTTGTTGGTATTTTGCTTTGGGCTTTTGCATGGATTAGGTTTTGCGAGTGTGCTTACTGATTTTGGTATGCCTGAAAATGCATTTATGACGGCTTTAATCAGCTTTAATCTGGGGGTAGAGCTGGGGCAACTTACAGTGATTGCTATTGCATTCTTGTTGATTGGTTTATGGTTTGGGCAAAAGTCTTGGTATCGAAAAATTATAACTTCTCCAATATCGTTATTGATTGCAATAGTGGCTTTTTATTGGTTTATTGAACGATTAGACTTGAATTATTTCAAATAGAGCTGATAATTAAACTTTAACCTTGCTGGAGAAGCAGATAACGTGAATATTGTAAGCCTGAGTGATGAGTCATTCGAACAAGATGTTTTAAAAAGTAGCACTCCTGTATTGGTAGATTACTGGGCAGAGTGGTGTGGACCTTGTAAATCTGTCGCACCTATACTGGAAGAAATTGCCACTGAATATGAAGGCAAGGTGACTGTCGCTAAACTAAATATTGATGACAATGGTGATACACCACCTAAATATGGAATTCGAGGAATTCCTACTTTAATGCTTTTCAAGGACGGTGAAGTTGCAGCAACAAAAGTTGGCGCATTGAATAAGTCACAATTGACCGCATTTCTAGATCAGAATATTTGATTATTTTTTATGGTCCGGCTTTATCGCTTAAAGCTGGACTATTAATTCTTCTCGTGATACTGTTTATTTCAGTTGTTCGCAGCTAAATTCCATGTTTTGCCGCTTCAGGCAAAGATTTACAAATCAAACTTTAATGACTTAGTAAATAATTAACAATTACCTAGATTTTCTATTAATTTAAGTTTCATGCCGTAAGTCTATATTGGTCAATAATTTCAAATTTATCTTAGTGTTTGTATAACGATTATCTGAAATAAAAAAACCCAACCTCCTTATTCCAACCAAATAATCTAATAATCTAATAAAGTAAAAAATAATTAACTATGAATCTTACTGAACTAAAACAAAAAACTCCTCCTGAAATACTAGCCATCGCTCAAGAAAAAGGCGTAGATGGCATGTCAAGAGCGCGTAAACAAGACGTCATTTTCGCCATATTAAAAGCAGTTGCTAAAGAGGGTGACGATATATACGGCGATGGGGTTTTAGAGATTCTACAAGATGGTTTTGGTTTCTTGCGATCAAGTGATAGTAATTATGTAGCAGGAGCAGATGACATTTACGTATCACCTAGCCAGATACGTCGCTTTGGTTTAAGAACTGGTGATAGTGTATCTGGTAAAATACGTACACCAAAAGATGCTGAGCGCTATTTTGCATTATTGAAAGTTGATACTATCAATACTGAGCCGCCAGAAAACGCGCGTAATAAAATACTATTTGAAAACCTCACGCCACTACACCCTGATGAGCGTATGCGCATGGAACGTGGTAATGGTAGCACCGAAGATATAACCGCACGAGTTATCGATATTGTGGCTCCTATCGGTAAAGGCCAGCGTGGATTGATTATTGCGCCACCAAAAGCTGGTAAGACCATGATGCTACAAAACATCGCACAAAGTATCGCAACCAATCAGCCCGATGCTCATCTTATAGTATTGTTGATTGATGAACGTCCGGAAGAAGTCACAGAAATGTCACGCATGATTAGAGGTGAAGTAGTTTCATCAACCTTTGATGAGCCAGCAAGCAGACACGTACAGGTTGCTGAAATGGTCATCGAAAAAGCCAAGCGATTGGTTGAGCATAAAAAGGATGTGGTTATATTGCTTGACTCTATTACGCGTTTGGCACGAGCCTATAACACGGTAGTTCCTTCATCTGGTAAAGTGTTGTCTGGTGGCGTAGACGCTAATGCATTGCATCGTCCAAAGCGTTTTTTTGGCGCGGCACGTAATCTTGAAGAAGGTGGCAGTCTAACAATCCTTGCTACTGCTTTAATTGATACTGGTTCAAAAATGGATGAAGTTATCTACGAAGAATTTAAAGGTACAGGTAACTCTGAGTTGCACCTTGATCGTAAAATCTCGGAGAAACGTGTATACCCAGCGATCAATGTTAATCGATCGGGTACTCGCCGTGAAGAACTGCTGGTGGGAGAAGATGAACTCCAGAGCTTATGGATTTTGCGTAAATTCTTGCACCCCATGGAAGAGGTTGAGGCAATGGAATTCTTATTTGATAAATTGCAAAAAACCAAAACTAATGAAGAATTTTTTAACAATATGAAAGGCTAAAGTTTTTTTATATAAGTTAATCCAAGCCTCTACTAGCAATGTTAGTAGAGGCTTTTTATTGCCGTTGTATTTTCCGTTCAATTCACTACAATGGCTGGATTAAGGTTCTTGGAGTTTGATCACATGTCTGCTGAATTGGAATTACGTTGGTTAAAAACGAAGAGTGTACGGGGTGCAGCTAGGCGTTTTGCCAAATTTTGTAAAGAAGATATTAGGGATCAATCTGAACTTGAAGGCTTTGACATCGGCAAATATCAAGATGCAGTTAAACTTGTCTTAGAAAAACTGGATGATTCTATTTCTGTAGAGGAATTATTTAATGCTGATTAAATCTATCCTCGCGACTAATTTCCGCAAATATCAAAATTTAGTTATTGAGGATATCCCTGAATCTGGGCTTATAACTGTTTCAGGTTCAAATGAGTCCGGTAAAACCAGTATTGGTGAAGCAATTTGTTTTGCTCTTTATGGCCGAACTTTCTTTCTTGATGAGAAGAGCCTCAACAAAATAGTTTGCTGGGGTAGTGATGTCGCTGAAGTGACACTAACATTTAAAACGGGCCTGGGTGATACGTATGTACTTTGGCGCAGCATTAATCGCAGTGGCGAATCACATGTTAAATTACAAAGAACGGCAACTGATATCGATATTATTGATGAGAATAATGAGCTCGATAAAGAAGAGGATGTAACAGCGGCCCTCACTAAAATATTAGGTTTTGATTATGATGCCTTCGCCAATTCATTTTATCTCGCTCAACGCGAGCTTACCTCACCGGATCCACAAAGTAATACTATTAAACAGATGGCTGGCATCGGTGCATATGCAAAAATCACTGATGATTTTGAAATTTCAAATCAGATACACGAAGACGCTATTCTTGAATTAAAGCCGCAGATTGATTCGACCAAGGCCGAGTTGGAGGCAATTAACCTAGATGAAAATTGGTTGCCAGAATTAATAGATGCAGAAGAAACTTTGGGTAATGAGAAAAAGCAGCGCGAATCATTGGTTGGGTATCTAAATAATGATGAACAGTTGTACACCAATAACTTTGGTTTTTTTCACCGTGCTCGAAAAACGTATAGCATTTTTAGCACATTTTCAAAATTGCTATTTCCTATTGCCCTGACCTTATGGTTGCTTTGGGTAGCTAATAAGTTTTTTAAAGAAAGCTTGACTAGTGTTCTCGCATCATTTTTAGAAGATACAGATGTTTCGGTATTTTCTGGTCTAATTGATAAATGGGCAATGCCCGCTGTTATTATCGCTGCTATTGGCTATTTTTTAACTCTAGTAATTAGAAGAAAAGCAACGAACAAAATGCAAAGCCTTGATCAAGAGGCACAGGGATTCGCTGGCTCGTTACACGAGGGTCATCGCTGTGTTACGACGCTGATAGAAACCTTATTGCCAGAACGCGTTGTACAAATGCTGAATGAAAAGAATACGAAATCTTCTACTTTGCAAGTGCTTCCGCCAAGGGAGCAGTTTAACAATCTAACGTACTTAATTCAGAATACTCCTGCTTATCAATCAGATCCGGAAGAGTTAACTGCAGCAGTTGCACGTTTGACCGATGCGCTTAAAAAGCAAGATGATGAAATTGAAGATATTGGTAATAAGTTGAACGATGATATTAGTGAAGAGAAAGCACGATCTGATCTTGCAGGTGAGTTACGTTCTTCTTTACAGAACTTGCAAAAAGTTGTCGATAAATGTCGCTACAGTATTGATACGCAAAATATAGCGATTGGCTTAATGCACCGGGCAGCAAAAGACTCAGTTGACTTGTTTAATAAAAATATAGCAGATATATCTGCTGATACACTGCCGAAATTTACTGAAGGTCGCTACAGTGAAGTGCGAATTGCTGAGGATTTTAGTGTTCAAATCTATTCTGATGAAAAAGAAGACTACATGGATTTTGATGAAATATCATCAGGAACACAGCGACAGGTTATGTTAGCTCTGAGAATTGCGATGTCGGAAGAGCTCGCGATTAATACTGGCAATGATCAGCAATTTATATTCCTTGATGAGCCTTTTGCTTTCTTCGATCAATTAAGAACAAAATCAACAATGTTAGCACTCCCCAATGTGAGTAAAGTGATTAATCAAATCTGGATATCAGCGCAAGAGTTTCCTGCTGATGTAGTGGTTGATAAGGCTATTGAGTGCCCATTAGATGAAACAGAACTGCTTGTTTGAAACTCTCCTTTAGGTATTGAAAGAACTAAAAGTGGCCTAAAAGTGGGGTTTTATTAAATTCTAATATTGTTACCAGAGTTTAACTCTAGGCATCAATCACTAAATGTTTTAGTTTCGCAGCGGCTAAATAATAGATTTCTGTATTTCTTACGGCTCTTTTCAAGTTTTTTATATTCAGAATTTGTATATCCCGAGCGCATTTTAGCAGCATAATATTCCAGTTTTTCTTTATAGGATTGGCAGCGAGAAGTGCTGCTTTTCTTTAATACTTTGTGTTTTTCACCCTGCTTGTTTTTATGCGCGATTATGATTTTTTGTGTTTGTGTTATGTTAACGTTTTGGGCAGCTTGAGTGATATAACGATCACCTGTTGAGACATTACTAACCGTTGAATTTGCCGCTTCTATCGTATGTGTTTCGTAAGTGTTGGTTTTGATCGGCTGCTTATCTGTAAAAACGGTCGTGCCATCTTCAGTCTTGAATGAATACACTTGCTTGCTGATTACGCCATCAGCAGAAGCTGATGTTAAAAACGCTATAGCGAAAATACCAAGGAGATGAGTGCCTTTTATTATTGTTTTTGTCATTTATATGCATAATTATTCAATTTATCAATGACATCCTAGTCAAGAATAGCGCTAAGCTCAAACCGAACTGATAGAAGGCTATTTCAATAAAATGAGCAAAAACATATTAAATACTAGCAAAGCTGAAAATGAGAAACAGATTAATCATGGCATGGCGCTAGGATTTTGGGGTGTTGTTCTTTTTTCTTTGACACTACCAGTAAACCGTTTGATAGTACCTTTCTTTGATCCTATTTTCATCGGGCTTGGACGCTCAGTAGTGGCCGCTTTTATTGCGATACCGATATTGTTATTTTTTAAGCAACCATTTCCTAATAAATCTCAAGTGACACGTTTGTTACTAACTGCTATTGGAGTAATTACAGGTTTTCCTGTCTTTACCGCCCTAGCCATGCAAACAGTGCCAGCCTCACATGGCAGTGTTGTGATCGGCCTATTGCCTTTGTTAACAGCTGTAATCGCTGTACTTATTTCTGATGAACGACCAGGTGTCGGGTTCTGGTTAGCGGCTATGATCGGTGCAGCGCTGGTGATTACTTATTCACTCATGCAAGGCGGTATGGAATTACATATTGGCGATGTCTATCTGGTTGCAGCAAGTATTTTAGGTGCTTTTGGATATGCAATGGGAGGAAAAATAGCCAAAGAAATGGGAGGTTGGCAGGTAATTTGCTGGGTCAATGTACTGGGTTTGCCGGTTACACTTATTGGCTCATGGCTACTGATGCCAATAAGTTTTACTGAAATCCCTGCTTCAGCCTGGACAGGTTTTTTCTATCTGGCACTTGCTAGTCAATTATTTGGTTTTTTTCTCTGGTATAGAGGTTTAGCATTAGGAGGCATTGCGCGTGTGAGTCAAACGCAGTTGATCCAGCCATTTTTAAGTATCGTCGCTGCCATTTTGCTGCTCAACGAAAAAGTAGAACTCAGAACCTATTTATTTGCTTTGGCAGTTGTAGTGGCAATCGCAGTAACACGTAGAATGCAGATTAAAGAGAAGTAAGTATGAAAATATATCAAGTTGATGCTTTTACTTAAAATTTAAAGGCGACCCTGCGGCGATTTGTATCATGGATAAAGAAGAATCATATACCAAGTTATGGATGCAATATGTTGCAGCTGAAATGAATTTATCTAAAACCACATTTTTATAAGAAAAGGTGGGGGGTGTCTTATCATTGCGTTGGTTTACCCCGGCGACTGAGGTTAATCTATGCGGGCATGGAACTGGCTACAGCTTACATACTTTGTTCTGAAGGCTTGCTTAGATAGGAATAAATCAGCGATTATTGATACGCTAAGCGGCCCACTTTAAGTCACTCTTGGCGACTCACTAATGACAATGAATTTTACGATTGAAACTGTGAGTGTATGTAAAGAGCCAGTCGGCCTGGAAATGGCGCTAGCTTGTCCTGTATTGAATACCTATAAAGCAGGAGAGGATTTATTGGTAGAGGTGGCAGATGAAAATAACTGTAGCGGCGTTGGTGCCGTATCTTCAGCAAATTGCTACTCTGCCAGTGCGTTGTATAATAGTTACTGCAAAGGGTAATCCGGTTTATTTTGTCTAAGGGTTTTCGGTCCAAATGTAGGAGTCGATGAGAATCCAGTAACAGGCTCAATACACTGTTCTCTCGGACCCTTCTGGTCGGAAAGATTAGGTAAAACCAGAATGAAAGCCTTACCATTGTCTGAATGCGGTGGTGCATTAGAGATTGCAGTAAAAGCAGATCATGTGAAAATTTAAGGTTATGCAATTACTGTATTAAAAGGAGAACTATGTGAATATCGATGCGACTAATCTATTATCAGAGCGGATTAAAAGTGTCCCTAAGTCCTTTATACGTGAAATTTTGAAAGTTACAAATCAGCCAGATATTATCTCATTTGCCGGCGGCTTACCAAATTCCGAGCTTTTTCCTGTTACCGAGATTGCAGCTGCGAGTAGTAAGGTTCTCGAAGAGAATGGCGCTAAAGCTTTGCAATATGCCAGCACCGAAGGTGATGTTTTATTACGCGAATGGATAGCAAAACGTTACCAGGAAAAACAAGGTCTTGAAGTTTCGCCAGATAATATTCTGATTACAAATGGTTCACAGCAAACTTTTGATTTGATCGCCAAGGTACTTTTGAATGAAGGGGATGATATTGTCATCGAGAACCCTGGTTATCTCGGTGCAATTCAGTCATTTTCACTATTTCGACCTAATATGCATACGGTTCGGATTAGTGATGAGGGTATGAATCTTGAAGAACTTCAGAGTGTGCTTGAACAGCACAATCCTAAACTGGTATATACCGTTCCAAACTTTCAGAATCCGACAGGTATATCTTATTCTGAAGAAAATCGAAGGGCAGTCGCGAAGACACTTTCTGGCTATCGATCCTTGCTCATTCAAGACGACCCATACGGTGAACTACGATTTTCTGGCGATGAAGGCTCAAGTTTTTATTCACTATTACCAGAACAAACAATTATCCTCGGTTCATTCTCAAAAGTAGTTGCACCTTCCTTGCGTTTAGGATGGATTGTAGCGCCTGATTGGCTGCTTGAGCCGCTAGTCATTGCAAAGCAAGCATCTGATTTACACACAAATTATTTTTCGCAGAGAATAATGCATCAATATCTTCATGATAATTCGCTTGATAAACATATAGCATCAATTACCAAGCTCTATTCAAGCCAGAAGCAGGCAATGCTTAAAGCGATTGATCAGTATTTTCCCGCCAACATTCGCATTTCAAATTCAGAGGGAGGAATGTTTCTTTGGGTTACATTACCTGATGGCACTTCTTCAATGGATTTGTTTGACGAAGCAATCAAGAACAAAGTCGCTTTTGTCCCTGGAAACCCCTTTTACGTGGATAATTTAAAGCAAAATACACTTCGATTAAGTTACGTTACTGTGGGTGAAGAAAAAATAGCGGAAGGCATAAAAAGGCTTGGTCAATGCATAAGCAAAATGCTTAAATAGCAATAAAACCACTTGCTTTGTGTGATAAGCTAGCAGGCCTTACAATAAGTCAAACTATACTCGCAAAAGAATGAGCTCAGCCACAAGAATACCTGCTAGCGAGCACGGTATTAATCCTCGGGAAATTGATAAAAAAGCCCGCTCTATACTAACATCACTAACCGATGCAGGTTTTGAAGCCTATTTGGTTGGCGGTGGCGTGCGTGATCTTTTGCTGGGTTATCACCCTAAGGATTTTGACATTGCCACCAGCGCAACACCGGAACAGGTAAAGCAGGTTCTCCCATCTACGCGAATTATTGGTCGTCGATTTCGTTTGGCGCATGTACATTTTGGCCGTGAATATTTTGAAGTAGCTACATTTCGTGCTCCTCATGATGATAGTGATAAAGGCCAGGTTGGCCAGCATGGGCGAATCATTCACGACAATGTTTATGGCACTATTATCGAAGATGCCTACCGTCGAGATTTCAGTATTAATGCACTTTTTTATGACCTACAAAAAGCTGAAGTTTTGGATTTTGTGGGCGCAATGGATGATTTGAAAAAGCGCCAGCTACGCATGATAGGTGACCCAGTAGTTCGTTACCGCGAGGACCCTGTACGAATGTTGCGCGCGGTACGATTTGCCGCAAAGCTGGATTTAACTATTGAGCCTGCTTCAGAAGCACCAATACAAGAACTTTCTTCATTGCTGGGAAATATAGCGCCGGCACGTTTATTTGATGAAGTTTTGAAACTCTTCCACAGTGGACAAGCAGTCAAGACTTTAGAGTATTTGCGTAAGTATCACTTGTTGAGGTATTTATTTCCTCAAGCTGAAGAAAGTCTGGAAGAAGATACCGGAGCTGATGGATTACAAGGTGCTTACACTAAATTGGTCTTTTCAGCTTTACGCAATACTGACAAACGCATTCGTGCCGAGATGCCTGTTACGCCGGCGTTTTTGTTTGCGGTTATGCTTTGGAAAAGGGTCAATGAAGGCTTTAGGATGTATGTGGAGCTAGGTAACCCAACATTGCAATCTATGCATCTAGCTGCGTCTGATGCTTTTGCCGAGCAAGTAAGATGTATTTCTGTGCCACGACGATTTAGTAATATGACGCGTGAAATATGGGTCTTACAAGGCTTGTTTAGCTTCAAAAATGAACGACGTGTTTTCAGGTTTTTAGAACACAAGCGGTTTCGCGCGGCTTATGATTTTATGTGTCTGCGTGCTCATTCTGGCGAGCTTCCTATTGAAGAATGTGAATGGTGGACCTTGATACAGGAAGTTGATGAAGCTGAGAAAAAGTCCATGTGTCATGCATCTACTCCTGCAAAACATGCGAAAAAAAAGAATAGAAGCAAACGAAGAAGTAATGGCTAAGTATGCAAAGGATTTTGTTCCTTGCTATGTCGCTATCGGTAGCAATCTGGGTGACTCAATTGAATTCTTACACAAAGCAATAATCGCTATTGGTTCACACTCTGATATTAAGACACTAATAAGCTCTCGGTTTTATCAAAGCAAGCCGCATGGGCCAAAAAATCAGCCTGACTATCATAATGCTGCCGTTTATTTTGAAACAACTCTAGATGCTGAAAAACTACTTGATGTTTTACAGCAAATTGAAAATGCTAATGCTAGAGTAAGAAAAGGTGTCGAGCGCTGGGGTGCGAGAACATTAGACCTGGATTTATTGTTTTATGGTGATCAGACTTTTAATACCAAACGTTTAATAGTGCCACACCCACAAATCTGTGAGCGTGTTTTTGTGCTATACCCACTCCGTGACCTTGTTGAAGGATTTGAAAGACGTGCCAGTGATTTGAAAATCAATGAAACGACTACACTTCAGGATTGTATCGATAAATTAGCCGAAGCTGAAAAAAACAGCATCAAGGATCTTGGTTATGTCTAAGCGAGTTACCGTAAAAACCATTCGTGAAATGAAAGCTAATGGTGAAAAAATTGTCTCACTAACGGCATATGATGCCAGTTTTGCGCGCGTGATTGATGAACAGGGAGTCGATGTTATCCTGGTAGGAGACTCCCTTGGGATGGTGATGCAAGGGCATGATTCAACAGTCCCTGTAACGGTAGATGATATTATATATCATACAAAGTCGGTGGCGCCTCAATGTAAGCGTGCGCTAGTAATGGCGGACTTGCCGTTCATGAGTTATACCAACCCTAATCAGGCAATAGCTAATGCAGCGCGTATAATGCAGGAAGGTCGTGCGCACATTGTCAAACTCGAAGGCGGCGAAGCGCAGCTGGATACAGTCCGGCATATGACGCGGCATGGAGTGCCTGTATGTGCCCACATAGGCCTTACACCTCAAACCGTGCATAAACTCGGTGGCTATCGAGTTCAGGGCAGGGAAGATGCAGTTGCCAAACAAATGTTATCCGATGCGCTTGCGTTACAGGATGCTGGAGCTGATGCAGTGGTATTAGAATGTGTGCCAGTTGACCTGGCCGAACAACTTACCAATGAATTAGAGATTCCTACTATCGGCATCGGCGCGGGTCGCGCGTGCGATGGACAGGTTTTAGTAATGCAGGATATGATTGGGATTTCGAGTTTGGCGCCTAAATTCTCCGCGAATTTTTTATGTGATGGACTTGATATACCTGAAGCTATAAAAGCCTACGTAGATGCGGTTCGAGAGGCTTCTTTCCCCTCCGATGATCAATGTTTCTTTTGACATAAGCTCAAAAACAGCCCAAAAGGTGGGGGGTGTGTTTTTGTAACTGTTAATTAGACCACTTATATTCATTTACTCAGAATAAAAATTTCATTCACTACAGGCTAATACATGTTGCAGGCAAATGACAAAGATGAACTAAGGGTTGTAATGCGGGGTTATCGCGCAAGAAACGAGAAAACAGCGTTTGTTCCAACGTTGGGGAATTTACATGATGGACATCTGTCCTTGGTGCGTAAGGCAAAAAAAGTAGCTGATCGTGTGGTTGTTTCTATATTCATCAATCCGACTCAGTTTGATAAGGCTGAAGATTTAGCGGCCTACCCTCGCACATTAGAGAATGATTTGGCTTTGTTGAAAAAGGAAAATGTAGACTTGGTTTTTGTACCGAATGCCGATGAAATGTACCCATCAGGAAGTGCTACCAGGGTCGAAGTCGCTGGTATAAGTGATATTCTGGAAGGTGATTCAAGACCCGGCCATTTTTCGGGCGTAGCGACAATAGTTGCTAAGTTATTTAACCTGGTACAACCTGATGTATCGGTATTTGGTGAAAAAGATTTTCAGCAATTGATGCTAATCAAACGCATGGAAAGTGACCTGGACTTTGGTATTGAAATCATTGCAGCGCCCACCGCGAGAGAGAAATCAGGTTTGGCTATGAGTTCGCGAAACAATTATCTGGATGATAAGCAGCGCAACGAGATTGCCCCGGGGATATATGAACAAATGCAGAAAGTTAAGAAAGGGATTATAAGTGGTGAACGAGATTATTTGGTTTTGCAGGCAGAGAGTATCAATGATTTAAACCAGCAAGGTTTTAATACTGATTATTTTGAAGTGCGTAATGCTTTGGATTTATCGCCCGCTGATTCTGACTCGAAAGAGTTGGTTGTTCTGGTTTCCGTGTGGTTGGGTAAAGCCCGTTTGATTGACAATATTACAATCAGTTTGTAGCAAAGGCCTAAAAGGCGGGGAGTGTGCTTTAAAATTAACAAATATGTGCCAGATACATTAACCATTGCTAGCTTCTATAAAGAGTGGGGAGCACAAGGCGAAGGGTTTGGGAACTTCCTTTGTTATGGTGACTTACCAAAAAATGGAATGGATGATTCTTCATCCTTTATGATTCCAGGGGGGGTATTCTTGATCGTGACCTATCCTACCGTTCATCCGGTAGATATGGATAATGAGGATGAAATTCAGGAATTTGTTTCCCATTCATGGTATGAATATAGTGGTGGTAAAGATAAAGGTCTACACCCTTATAATGGTGAGACCAATCTGGACTACACGGGACCTAAGCCACCCTATAAGTGTCTGAATGTTGATGAATCCTCTTCCTGGTTGAAATCACCTCGCTGGAGAAGTAAACCCATGGAAACAGGCCCGTTGGCACGTGTTTTAATGTTTTATGCCAAAGGTCATGAACAGACCAAATAATTGGTTAATGTGACCTTGAAGCGTTTGGAAGTGCCTGTTGAAGCCTTATTCTCAACACTGGGAAGAACAGCGGCAAGGACACTGGAAACAAAGGTAATGGTTGATGCAATGCAAGGCATGCTGGATGACCTGATCATTAACATCAAAGCCGGAGATACTAAAACCTTTAATGAAAAGCAGTGGGCGCCTTCATCTTGGTCGAAAGTAGCTAAAGGTGTCGGTTATACAGAAGCCCTCGTGGTGCCCTGGCGCATTGGGTTGTGATTAAGGATGGTGTTATTAATAACTATCAGGCTGTTGTTCCCAGTACCTGGAATGCAGGTCCTCGGGATGCAAAAGGCCAGGCTGTGCCGTTTGAAGCTGCATTGGCGGGCAAAAACTACATGACCCAAAGCAACCTGTTGAAATTTTTACGCACCATTCACAGTTTTTATCCATGTATTGCCTGCGCGGTACATCTAACTGATTCGTATGGCGAAGAAATTATGAATGTGAGGGTGGTTTAACGAATGAAACTCTAAAAGAGAATACTATTAGTTATAAGTGTTGTAACAGCAAGTTTTCCTGCTAAGGCCCATATTGGTGGACATCAAAACGGGTTATTTGAGGGTATTGTTCATTATGTTTTTAGCTCAGTTAAAATGGGACCTGTAATTTTGGCAGTCTTAATGTTATTTGTTTTGATATATATCGTATTTGGATACTTTAATCACTGCTAGACTGATTATGTGTCTCGACATGAAACTAGAAACTATTAGTGGGAGGTGGTGAGATGAGAGTAAGTTTTTACATATTAGTCATATCCTTGGTACTGACTTCCAGCTACGTCCATTCAGAAACGCTTGAATCTTTATCAGTGATTCCTGTTAAAACACTCCCTATTTCAGCCAATCGATTACTTGTAAGTGGGAGTGTTGCAGCACAAAAGTCGGTCGTATTATCAGCCCAAATGCCTGGGCGTATTACCGCTATTTTGGGCGAGGAAGGGGATCGCTTTATAAAAGGTGATTTTCTGGTAAAAATAAATGATGATGAGTTGCTGGCAAGAAGGCAAACTGCAGTAGCACAGTTTACATCTGCATCAATTGCTGTGAACAATGCGGGAGTGCAATTTAATAGACAAATATCTTCGCGTTCTACATCCAATCGTGCGCCGGGGGGAATGGGAATGCCTGGGATGTTTGATCAGCTCTTTACAAATCCAATGTCCGATATGATGGGGACCCGTGATTATGATGTGGAACGAGGTGCAGATATTTTTGCTAGTCGAGCACAACTCGATCAGGCTCACCAAGCACTCCAACAAGCACGTGCACAAATTCAACAAATAGATACAAAACTTCGTGACACTCTAAGTATTGCGCCATTTGATGGCGTTATTGTGAAAAAAAGTATCGAGGTTGGTGATACAGTTCAGCCAGGACAACCATTACTTATTTACGAAGATATTAGTGAGTTGCAGATCGTGGCTGATATGCCCAGTCGCCTTGTTAAGTCACTTAGAGAAGGTCAGGATTTGAGTGCCAGAATTGATGGTATCAATACGGAAATCGAGGTTAAGGTCAGTAAGATTTTTCCTACCTCAGATCCCGTGAGGCATACAACCCGGGTTAAATTTTCTTTACCAGTAACCACTGATGTTTCTCCTGGAAATTACGCTGAAATATGGATTCCAGTCTCAAAAGGTGCGAGTAAAAAACGTTTTCTGGTTCCATCCAGTGCAATTGTTACGCGAGGTGGCTTACCTACAATCTTTGTTGTTGATCAGCAGAATCAGGTTGAGTTACGCCTTGTAAGGGCGGGTAGGCTTTTATCTTCAGGTGATGTTGTCATTGACTATGGCGTGAGTGAAACTGATCGCGTACTGGATAAGCCTCCCGCGTTTGTCACATCAGGTTATGTTATAAAACAATAAGAAGTTGTTGTGTATTAACTTATCTCTTTCTTAAGTTATTAGCAGATAGCTATAAGATATATAGTTGTAGATTAACTGTTAATGCAATGACACTTTCAAGACTCAGGATAAAATTATGTCCAAGAGAAAAAATCGGCATCACTCAAGAAGACCGGCCGTAACCCATCCTTCTCATGAACATGTTGAGGGACCAAGACTGGGACTCGCGGGTAATATAGCGCACTTCTTTATTGATTCACCGCTAACACCATTGCTCTTTGCAGCAGCGCTATTCATTGGCTTGATAGGTCTGATATATACCCCGCGCCAAGAAGATCCGCAAATTTCGGTTCCAATGATTGATATTTTTATTAAGTATTCAGGTGCTTCTGCGGAAGATGTGGCCAATCTGGCGATTGCTCCGCTTGAGGGGATGATGAAAGAAATCCCGGGTGTAAAGCATATCTACTCAGCCTCACAGCACGATCAGGGAATAGTCACCGTTCGTTTTAAAGTCAATGAGCAGTTGGGCCCGTCAATAGTAAAAGTGCATGATAAACTTCAAGCCAATATGGATAAAATCCCGCCGGGTGTTTCCATGCCGCTTGTTAAGCCTAAAGGGATTGATGATGTTCCCGTGGTTACCCTGACACTATGGGCCGAAGGCGTTTATGATTCTGAATTGCGGGTATTGGCCCACAAGGTATTACAGCGTTTAAAAGAAGTGCCCAATACTGGACAGGGCTTTGTCGTGGGTGGCAGAAAGCAGCAGGTGCGTATTGAAGTACTGCCGGAGCGCCTGATAGGCTTTGGCGTCAGTCTGGACCAGGTTGCCAATGCCATCAGAACAGCAAACAGCTCATTTCCTGCCGGTTATGCTGAGCAGGGTGCAACGTCCTTCAAGATTTTTACCGGTTCCTTTTTGAAAAATACCCGTGAAATTGAGCAACTGGTCGTTGGTGTGAATCAGGGGAAGGCGGTCTATTTACGTGATATCGCGCGTGTTATTGACGGTGCCTCAGAAGCTAGTGAGCTGGTTTCTTACTATAGTGGAGCAGTTGAAACAAACACTGCAACAGTCGTAAGTGATATACCCGCCGTTACCATTGCCATTGCTAAAAAAGAAGGTTCTAATGGAGTTACTGTTGCCGAAGATGTGATAGAAAAGCTGGAGAGCCTTAAAGGGCGGATGATCCCGGATAATATCCACGCTACTATCACCCGTGATTATGGTAAAACTGCCAATGACAAGGTTAATGAATTACTAAAAGCCTTATTTTATGCTGCCGTTGCGGTAAGCATATTGTGCTGGATAACGATTGGTGCACGCCCAGCCATCGTGGTTATAGCGGTTATTCCGGTGGTGATTCTAATTACTATCTGGTCTAGCTGGGCACTGGGCAATACGATTAACCGGGTCAGTATGTTCGCGCTGATTTTCTCTATTGGTATCCTGGTGGATGATGCAACCGTTGTCGTAGAAAATATTTTCAGGCGCTGGTTAAGAAATGGCGAGACGACGATAGACACTGCGGTTGACGCAGTTCGTGAAGTCGGCAATCCGACCATTATTGCAACCTTTACAATTCTGGCGGCATTGTTACCAATGGGTTTTGTGAGTGGCATGATGGGTCCCTATATGCGCCCCATCCCTGTACTAGGCTCTGTGGCGATGATTTTTTCACTGTTTGCCGCTTTTGTTTTTACACCTTGGTTGTCTTTACGTCTAAAACCCAAATTGGGTGCGTTAGAACGCGCAGAGAAACATGAGAAAAAAATCCAGGATAAAATTGGTGATTTCTACCGCCCACTATTACTTCCCTTGATAAAAAACCGGTTTCTGGGGTGGGTGTTTTTAATAAGTATTATCGTAATGTTCTTTCTCTCCTGTGCGCTGTTTTATACCAAGGCAGTTACGGTAAAAATGCTGCCCTTCGATAACAAGCCAGAATTTAATATTCTGATTAATATGCCGGAAGGAACCGCTCTGCTGGACACAGCTAACGTGGCCAGACGCCTGACGGAAACAGTTCGGAAAAATGTACCTGAAGTCATCGCTCTGCAAACTTACGCAGGTACAGCTTCCCCCTTCAATTTTAATGGCATGGTTAGGCATTATTATTTACGTCAGGAACCCTGGAATGCGGACATTCAGGTGATGCTGAAGGATAAGGGTGATCGTGAAAGGAGCAGTCATCAGATTGCAGAGGCTACTCGAAGTCTGCTCACCCAACAGGCACATGAACTGGGCGCAAAAATTGCGGTCATTGAAATGCCACCCGGACCACCCGTGTTGCAGACGGTAGTTGCTGAAATATATGGCCCAGATGCAGTGACGCGCCGTCAGGTCGCTACCGATATGACGCGCATTTTTGAAGAGACACCAAACCTGGTTGATGCAGATAATTACATGATTATGCCTTATGAACGTTGGCATTTTAATGTGGATACTGAAAAAGCACTCCGGCAAGGGGTTTCGATCGAAACGATTAATCGAAATGTACAGATGGCGATGGGAGGCTATAAATTAGGGGATATCAAGGGACATACTTCACTCGAACCCAAATATATCGTACTTCAATTGCCTTTGGAAAAAAGGGGTGAAATTGAACGTTTGTCAAATCTTCCCATACCTTCGGCCAATGGACAAATGATGCCATTAAGTGAACTAGGCCGTTTCGATAAAATTGAGGAACAAAACATTATTTATCGTAAAGATTTACGTCCGATGGAATATGTTGTGGGTGAAATGGAGGGTCGGTTGGGTGCGCCTATATATGGAATTCTCTCTGTTGAAGATGCATTAAAAAAATATACTACACCAGATGGCGTACAAATCTCTGGAACCATGATGGGGCCACCTAAAGATGATTTGCATTCGGGTTTTGAATGGAGTGGGGAATGGGTAGTGACCTATGAAACCTTCCGCGATATGGGTCTGGCCTTTGCTGCAGCGCTGGTATTGATCTTTGGTTTACTTGTACTTGAATTCAGGAACTTTATTCTCCCTGCGGTGATTATGGCGCCCATACCATTGACCCTGATTGGAATTATTCCTGGACACTGGATTATGAATGCCGAGTTTACTGCAACTTCAATGATTGGCTTCATTGCTTTAGCGGGCATTGAGGTTAGAAGCTCTATTCTGTTGGTCGATTTTGTAAAAAATGAAGTTCATTTAGGACAGGATGCCATGCATGCGGCTGCCACTGCTGGGCAAATCAGAATGCGTCCTATCTGGGTGACCAATTTAACCATGATGGCCGGTGCTGCTACCATACTGTTTGATCCCATTTTTCAGGGCATGGCTATCTCGTTACTGTTCGGGCCGATTGTAGCAACAACCTTGACACTATTTGTAGTTCCTCTGGGCTGTACTTCCGTACATAAAAAGTTATGTCCTGCTGATGATTATGATGAAGCTGAAGCCTGTTTAATTTCAGCTCCTGTGGACGTAGATGAGCCAGTTGATGAGTGGTTTCAACTATTACTTAAAGCAATTATTGAGGATAAATCAATCCCACCAACAATTAAAGCAGTTATGAACTTTGAATATAAAGGAAGTACACTGACACGAAATGAAGCCAGGGAGTATCTGGATCTAATGGTAGAAGAGCGAATATTAGAACGGGACAGTAGCAATAGGTATAAAATCATTGAACATTAGATTGTATGGTTCAAACTTTGGAAGCTGACATGTAATTGTCTTTATAGCCAGTTATAGATAAAGCCTGGTTTGCTATGGAAGTACATTTTTTCTTTTTATGTCTGTTAACTATTCTGTTATCAGCACGGTTCTTTGCAGAATTTGCGGTTTATTCGGGTGCCCCTTCTGTAATAGGGGAACTCATGGCGGGTATGATCATCGGACCTAGCCTTTTCGGCTGGATAGAACCTTATCAAACACTAAAAGTATTAGCTGAAGTCGGTATTATCCTGCTGCTTTTTGAAGTGGGTCTTAAAACTGATGGTAAACGCCTGTTACATTCCGGATTTAAATCTGGAATCGTTGCCTTATCGGGCTTTATGTTCCCCATGTTATTAGGATTTATGCTTAGCTACTGGTACTTTGAGTTATCGGTATTGGTCTCCCTGTTTATAGGCGGAACCATAACTGCAACCAGTATTTGCATTACGGTTAGAGTATTACGTGATTTTAACTGTCAGCATTCACATGAAGGGCAAGTCGTATTTATTGGGTGCTGCAGTACTAGATGATGTACTGGGCGTCATACTCTTAGCGGTACTGTATGATTTTTCAGTTAGTGGTGAGATTAGCTACTTTAATATTTTTAAAGTTATGTTATTTGTGAGTGTTTTTTTGTGGTTGCCCCGATTGCCGCGAAATTCATGTCAGTCTATATAAAACGTCTAGATGGAATCAGTGGAATTCCAGGCCTGATTCCAATTACTATTATTTCTCTGGTGCTGTTTTTTTCATGGGTTTCCCACATTTTGGGAGCGCCAGAATTATTAGGAGGGTTTGCCGGTTGATCTGGCTCTTTCAAGGCGTTTTTTTATACTATTTGGTATAACAATAAGTACAGATAAAGCATTTGCTTTCAATATTGAAAGACAAATGAAGCCAATTATTCAACTTTTTACACCAATATTCTTTGTTTATATTGGTTTGTCATTAAATCTAAGGAAAGTTGAATGGAGTTTCCCTTTTATCTGGGGTTTTTCACTCACTATTTTTGTTCTTGCCATTATAGATAAAATGCAAGGCCCATTTTTTCTTAAGGAATCAATTCAGCCAAAAGTGGCCATCGGAATTGCCATGGTTCCGTGCGGAGAAATTGGTTTGATTTTCGCTGAATTAGGTAGGATAAGTGGAATTTTAAATAATGAAATTCATGCAGGCATGATTATTGTCATTATCTTGACAACACTGATGTCACCTTTTGTAATCAAGTGGTATCACGGTAAATATGGGGCTTATATGTGTAATGATAAAAGCTAAATTGGCAACTAAGGCAGAAATTGGTATTGCCTGCAGTAATTATTTTATTTTTTAGAGAGATATGAAAATTCCTGATTAGGGTTATATTTTTTCAGCTCACGCCTGCCATAGTAATGAATAAGATTGCAGAGCGAGGTTAATAAACGCAATTTAATCTCATATAAGTGACATTCTAAGATAAATAGGTTTGTTAAAGTATCATTGGTGATTAACTACAACTGGGTGAGTTTATATAATAAGTTAAAAAAGCACCTAAAAGGTGGGGGGTGCTGTTTTGATTAATGTTAAACGGTTTTATATATTAAGCAGGATAAATTGCTCCTAATATACGCTTGCCTTTAGCGCCTGTAACTATAGGTAAATTTCCTGTTTTTCCTTCCAACCTTTGTTTAGCTAACCATGCAAATGCCATAGCTTCCATCCAGTCAGGATCGACTCCTAACTCTTGTGTGGATTCAATTAGAATGTCCGGCATATGGTATTTTAGTCTTTCCAGGAGATATTTATTATGAACCCCGCCACCACAGATAAACACCTCATCAAATGAGCCGATATTATCACTGATGGTTTTTGCGGTTAACTCAGTCAGAGTTGCTTGAATGTCTTGAGCTTCTAATGCATCAATTTGACGACCTAATTTTTCATTTAACCACGAGAGGTTAAATAACTCTTTTCCTGTGCTTTTAGGTGGTGTAATTGAGAAATAGTCGTCTTTTAAAAGAGTTTCCAGGATATCCGGCAGTATTTTGCCATGCCGCCCCCAGTCTCCATCTCTATCAAAAAAGTGTTTTTTATGTTTTAAAATCCATGCGTCAATCAGTCCATTTCCCGGGCCAGTATCATACCCACTAGTTTGTCGTTTTAAATTTCCAGCGGGTAATAAGGTGATATTAGCGATACCGCCGATATTGACAATAGCTCTGCTTTTTTCTGGGTGGCTTAATAGTTCTTGATGATATGCTGGCACAAGCGGCGCACCTTGGCCGCCTGCAGCGATATCACGACTTCTGAAATCTGCAACTGTTGTGATACCCGTTCGTTCAGCAATCATATTCGCATCACCGAGCTGAAGACTAAACGGATATTTGC
>CAWJZX010000001.1:655000-776263 GCA_963847495.1 uncultured Gammaproteobacteria bacterium
GAGGCGATGAAGGACGTAGTAATCTGCGATAAGCCCCGGTGAGCTGATAAACAAGCATTGACCCGAGGATTTCCGAATGGGGAAACCCGGCAGCATAAGCTGTCATCCCTACCTGAATACATAGGGTAGGCGAAGCAAACCCGGAGAACTGAAACATCTAAGTACCCGGAGGAAAAGAAATCAACCGAGATTCCCCAAGTAGCGGCGAGCGAAAGGGGACCAGCCGAGCAATTAAGTTATAGAAGAACACTCTGGAAAGTGTGGCCATAGTGGGTGATAGCCCCGTATTTGAAATAACTTTTTTGACGTATTAAGTAGGTCGGGGCACGAGAAACCTTGACTGAAGATAGGGGGACCATCCTCTAAGGCTAAATACTCCTTACCGACCGATAGTGAACCAGTACTGTGAAGGAAAGGCGAAAAGAACCCCGGAGAGGGGAGTGAAATAGAACCTGAAACCGCATACGTACAAGCAGTGGGAGCCTCCTTTGAGGGGTGACTGCGTACCTTTTGTATAATGGGTCAGCGACTTAATTTTAGTAGCAAGGTTAACCGAATAGGGGAGCCGTAGGGAAACCGAGTCTTAATAGGGCGTTTAGTTGCTAGGATTAGACCCGAAACCGAGCGATCTATCCATGGCCAGGTTGAAGGTGCCGTAACAGGCACTGGAGGACCGAACCCACGTATGTTGAAAAATGCGGGGATGAGCTGTGGATCGGAGTGAAAGGCTAATCAAGCTCGGAGATAGCTGGTTCTCCTCGAAATCTATTTAGGTAGAGCCTCGTGTATAACTCCTGGGGGTAGAGCACTGTTATGGCTAGGGGGCCCTGACCGGCTTACCAACCCATTGCAAACTCCGAATACCAGGAAGTTCAGCACGGGAGACACACGGCGGGTGCTAACGTCCGTCGTGGAAAGGGAAACAACCCAGACCGCCAGCTAAGGTCCCAAAATCATATCTCAGTGGGAAACGAAGTGGGAAGGCATAGACAGCTAGGAGGTTGGCTTAGAAGCAGCCATCCTTTAAAGAAAGCGTAATAGCTCACTAGTCGAGTCGGCCTGCGCGGAAGATTTAACGGGGCTAAAGATATGTACCGAAGCTGCGGAATTACAATTTATTGTAATTGGTAGAGGAGCGTTCTGTAAGCCGTTGAAGGTGTCGCCGTAAGGCATGCTGGAGGTATCAGAAGTGCGAATGCTGACATGAGTAACGATAAGACGGGTGAAAAACCCGTCCGCCGAAAACCCAAGGTTTCCTGCGCAACGCTAATCGGCGCAGGGTTAGTCGGATCCTAAGGCGAGGCCGAGAGGCGTAGTCGATGGTAAACAGGTTAATATTCCTGTACCGCTATTAAGTGCGATGGGGTGACGGAGAAAGCTAGACCAGAACACAGTTGGTTTTGTGTATCTAAGCGTTTAGGTGTAGGACTTAGGCAAATCCGGGTCCTTTTAACACTGAGGCGTGAATGCGACGATCTTACGAGATTGGAGTGGTCGATGCTATGCTTCCAAGAAAACCCTCTAAGCTTCAGCTTAATAGCGTCCGTACCCCAAACCGACACAGGTGGGTGGGATGAGAATTCTAAGGCGCTTGAGAGAACTCTGGTGAAGGAACTAGGCAAAATGGTACCGTAACTTCGGGAGAAGGTACGCCCCTTGCGGTTCACGCTGCGAGGGGCCACAGAAACTAGGTGGCTGCGACTGTTTAACAAAAACACAGCACTCTGCAAACTCGAAAGAGGACGTATAGGGTGTGACGCCTGCCCGGTGCCGGAAGGTTAATTGATGGGGTTATCTTCGGAGAAGCTCTTGATCGAAGCCCCGGTAAACGGCGGCCGTAACTATAACGGTCCTAAGGTAGCGAAATTCCTTGTCGGGTAAGTTCCGACCTGCACGAATGGCGTAACGACGGCCACACTGTCTCCACCAGAGGCTCAGTGAAATTGAAATCGCGGTTAAGATGCCGTGTACCCGTGGCTAGACGGAAAGACCCCGTGCACCTTTACTACAGCTTTGCACTGAACATTGGGCCTACCTGTGTAGGATAGGTGGGAGACTTTGAAACCGGGACGCTAGTTCTGGTGGAGTCAACCTTGAAATACCACCCTGGTATGTCTGATGTTCTAACCCAGGTCCCTTATCGGGATCGGGAACAGTGTATGGTGGGTAGTTTGACTGGGGCGGTCTCCTCCTAAAGAGTAACGGAGGAGCGCGACGGTTCGCTAATCCCGGTCGGAAATCGGGAGGTTTGTGCAAAGGCAAAAGCGAGCTTGACTGCGAGACTGACACGTCGAGCAGGTACGAAAGTAGGTCTTAGTGATCCGGTGGTTCTGAATGGAAGGGCCATCGCTCAACGGATAAAAGGTACGCCGGGGATAACAGGCTGATACCGCCCAAGAGTTCATATCGACGGCGGTGTTTGGCACCTCGATGTCGGCTCATCACATCCTGGGGCTGAAGCAGGTCCCAAGGGTATGGCTGTTCGCCATTTAAAGTGGTACGCGAGCTGGGTTCAGAACGTCGTGAGACAGTTCGGTCCCTATCTGCCATGGGCGTTAGAATCTTGAGGGAAGCTTCTCCTAGTACGAGAGGACCGGAGTGGACGAACCTCTGGTGTACCTGTTGTCACGCCAGTGGCATAGCAGGGTAGCTAAGTTCGGACGGGATAAACGCTGAAAGCATCTAAGCGTGAAGCCCCTCCCAAGATGAGGATTCTCTGGGGACTAGATCCCCCTGAAGGGCCGTTGAAGACTACGACGTTGATAGGCACCATGTGGAAGTACAGTAATGTATGTAGCTAAGGTGTACTAATTGCCCGTGAGGCTTGATTCTATAACCTTAAATGGTTTGTGAGTTGACTTTACAAACGTAACAAGAAATATTGAGAAGCCTATGCTTTGCCTAATTACCTGTTAATGATAAAGCACCATCATTAATGGACGTTGAGAGCTGTTATAAACAGCGATCAACAAATCAGTTTTCCTGGTGACAATAGAGACATGGAACCACCTGAATCCATCTCGAACTCAGAAGTGAAACGTGTCATCGCCGATGATAGTGTGGGGTTTCCCCATGTGAAAGTAGGTCATCACCAGGTTATTACACTAAAAACCCGATCAGAAATGGTCGGGTTTTTTTATGCCTGACGTCTATACGTAAAGCAACTGCCAAAAAAACGCGAAAAAAAGTGGAGAGTGTGCTTTTATTTCATAATTAAGTACTTATTATAGTTAAAAGAAGTGCATTGAAATTAAAGATGCATATTATATTAGTATATGCTAATATAACGATAGATGTCGGTATCGACTGACTATATTAATTAGGAAATTATAATGAAAACCAAGAAAATATTATTCACAGCCATTTCTACATTGTTTATTTTTTCAAACATAAATGTAGCAAGTGCAGACAATGGTTTAATGTATCCACCGGCGGATAGTTCGCGTATTTATGAGTATCCCCCACAAAATCCAGTAAATGGATTCGGGAACACAAATCGGAATATGCCATCTTATCAGCAACCTATGAGGAATCCACAGGTAAGCGCACCAAGGTATCAGCCTCAAATGTCTAGTCCTTATGGCATGCAAAATAGAAATTACCCTGTTAACCCTATGTATAATAACAGCCAAGGTAGTCCGTTTGGCAATAACATGCCTTTCGGAAATAATATGCCCTTTGGGAATACCTCGGGCAATAATTTCAATCCGTTTTCTGGTGGCAATATGCCCTTTGGGAATAACTCGGGTAATAACTTTAATCCATTCTCCGGTGGTAATATGCCCTTTGGGAATAACTCGGGTAATAACTTTAATCCATTCTCCGGTGGTAATATGCCCTTTGGGAATAACAATAACGGGCAATTGCCATTCTTTAAGCAAAGCCATTCGACAAGAAAAAAAGCGTGGGGGGATGAACGAAATATCTGGCCAGACTTTTACACGGACTTTACCGATGATGCTTGGGACGAGGTTTCAAGTGGTCCGCGAAACCTTGGTGTGATGCCAGGTGGCTGGCGTTTTCCACACATTAGCACCCCGGATCCAGTGACTGTTTCAGATGCGATTACGAATCAATTTCCACCGATGGCAGAAGAGAGCGGGAATATGCTGGATCCCTCTGACTGGGGAATGTTTGATAACAAGTAAGGTTTATAATTTCTGGAGCGCCTTGTCAGTATAGTCGTCAAGGCGCTAATTAATAATAATTGATTTTATAAATTCTGTTCAGCTAGTATTTATTTTACTTATGTAAAATAACACCCCTAAGATATTCAAGGATGAGTTATCTAAAGGGGAAAAGTCATGTACGTCTTAAAACTGCTACAGAAATTAAGTCTGTTGCTAATTGTCATCAGTATATCATCATGCAGTAGCACCACTAAATCAACTAAACCTGCAAAGTCAGAAATTAAACATAGAGTAGATGCAAAATCTGCTGAAAAAAAAGGACTTGCAACCTCGTCAGAATCTAAGACTATAACTACCTCAACTGATGTAGTAGATAAGCGTAATCTGAGCAAAAAGAAAAAAACTAAAGTTGCTAAGCGAGCTGTAAGAAGGGCTCCCAAAAAACGTATTGCTAAAAGTGTTATTAAGCGAGCAGTTCCAAATAGAGCAGGGACAACCAATTATCGCGCACCTGAATACAAGGCACTTGCGAAGAATACTCGTTTCGCTTCTCTCTCAGGAGATTATGCACAAAACCCGCAAACGCATGCTTTTATCAAAATGATGGAGGCAAAACATGGCTTTGATCGTGGTTATCTTAATTATCTGTTTTCAAACACTGAAGCAACTCCGTTTTTACGGCGTATGGCTTATGTTGATGCATTTGGAGATGAGAAGAAATTAACTAAACCGAGAGCTGGAAGATGGAATCGCTATCGTGGAAATTTCTTAACCGATAAAACAATTAATAAAGGTGTGCAGTTCTGGCGTGAAAATAGAAGCGCGTTACAAAGAGCAGAGCAACAGTATGGTGTTCCACAAGAGTATATCTTAGGCATTATTGGGGTTGAAACACGTTATGGCGGCAATATTGGTAAAAACAGAGCTATCGATGCGCTCTCAGCTATGGGTTTTGAAAATCCTCGCCGCGGCAAGTATTTTAGAAGCGAGCTCGAAGGCTATCTGCTTATGACTCGAAGAGAAGGTTTGGATCCACTTAAGCCTATGGCTTCCTATGCTGGTGCTCTAGGCTTATGCCAGTTTATGCCTAGTAATATTAAACGCTATGCAGTTGATCATGACCGTAGTGGTTCTGTAAACTTATGGACTCCACATGATGCAATTGGAAGTGTTGCCAATTACTTTAAAAAGCATGGGTGGAGAGCCGGAGGCACAGTCGCTGTCCGTGCTGAAGCAGATACAAATGACTATAAATCATTAAGAACAGGGTTTAAAAGCAATCATTCTTTAGCTAGTCTAAAAAGAAAGGGTATTTCAAGTGACAATATTGGCAAGATTTCGGGTAAGGCCAGTTTAATCAACCTTGATACCTATAGCGGCGATGAATTATGGTTGGGTGGGCATAACTTTTATGTCATTACACGTTACAACCATAGCAGCCACTATGCCATGGCGGTTCATCAACTTGCACAAGCTATTAATGCCCGTATTGGTGGTCATGGTGTAATTAGACAGGCATCTCTGGACTGAGTTCTAAAAAACATCAATTACCATCTAACGGACTAATCAAAACTTGATTAGAACCGCTATAAACCTATAATGCACAGTCTCTCAAAGGCCGTGCATTTTTTTGCATGCCCGAAAATATTCTAATTAGGTACCCGTTTTGATTACAGCTTCTAATGTCACAATGCAGTTTGGTGAAAAGCCACTGTTTGAAAATGTATCCGTTAAATTTGGCAATGGCAACCGATATGGTTTGATTGGTGCAAATGGTTGTGGCAAGTCCACTTTTATGAAAATTCTTAGCGGCGAACTTATACCCACTGCCGGAAGTGTATCACTGGATTCAGATATTAAATTCGCAGTACTGGGCCAGGACCAATTCGCGTTTGAAGAATATAGTGTTCTAGACACTGTTATCATGGGTGATAAAGAGCTATGGAAGATAAAAGAAGAGCGTGATCGCATCTACTCCTTAGCAGAAATGAGTGAAGAAGATGGCATCAAGGTCGCTGACCTTGAAATAGCATTTGGTGAAATGGATGGTTACACCGCTGAATCTCGTGCAGGTGAATTATTACTTGGATTGGAGATTTCTGAAGATCAGCATTGGGGGTCAATGAGTTCAGTCGCACCAGGTTGGAAATTACGGGTGCTATTGGCACAGGCGTTATTTGCAAATCCTGATTTATTATTACTCGATGAGCCTACCAACAACCTCGATATCAACACGATTCGCTGGTTAGAAAAAATACTTAATAATCGCAAAAGTACTATGGTGATTATTTCTCATGACCGTCACTTCCTGAATAGTGTTTGTACACATATGGCGGATCTGGATTACGGTGAGTTACGCATGTTCCCCGGTAATTACGATGAATACATGACGGCAGCAACTCAAGCTCGTGAGCTGTTGCAGAATGAAAATGCCAAGAAAAAAGCAAAAATTGCCGAGCTACAGACGTTCGTTAGTCGCTTCTCGGCAAATGCCTCAAAAGCCAAGCAAGCCACATCACGACAGAAGCAGCTCGAAAAAATTGAGTTAACGCATATTAAACCTTCCAGTCGTGTGAATCCTTATATTATTTTTGAACAAGAAAAGAAATTATACAGAAATGCACTTGAAGCGAAGGGTTTAAGCAAAAGTTATGATGAGCCAGTTATTCAAGATGTCGATTTGATGGTTGAAGTAGGCGAACGAATTGCGATTATCGGTCCCAATGGTATTGGTAAAACGACTTTGTTGCGTTTATTAGCACAAGATCTCAAGCCAGACAGTGGTTTTGTTAAATGGTCAGAAAACGCTGCACTTGGGTATTTCGCGCAAGATCATACTGAAGACTTCGAGGGCGGGGAAACACTTTACGACTGGATGAATCTATGGCGAAGAGAAGAAGATGATGAGCAATCAATTCGTTCGGTATTAGGTCGTCTACTCTTTTCAAAACATGATAGTGAAAAGTCGGTAAAGGTGATTTCAGGTGGTGAACAAGGTCGTATGCTATTTGGCAAGCTAATGTTGAGAAAAGATAACGTCCTATTAATGGATGAGCCTACCAACCACTTGGATATGGAATCTATCGAATCACTCAACCTGGCTCTTGAGAACTACCCGGGAACATTATTTTTCGTCAGTCATGACCGCGAATTTGTAAGTTCACTGGCTACACGTATTATCGAAATGACACCGACTGGTATAAATCAATACACAGGAACCTATGATGAGTATCTTGCAAGCCAAAGTATTGAAGACTAGTTACAGAAGAACCAGGGTTTAAAAATGATAGGCATAATGGCGGCAATGCATGAAGAGTTAAATCGCATTATTGCTATGCTTGAGAACGTGTCTGAAGACATCGTTGGGCAAAAGTGTGTCTATAAAGGCACGCTCAATCAGAAAAATGTTGTAGTAGTTTTCTCTGGCTGGGGAAAGGTCGCAGCAGCAACAACCTCAACCATGCTTATCGAGCGCTATGCAATTTCCCAGCTGGTATTTACCGGGGTCGCAGGTGGCATTCCTGCGCACTTGAATATCGGTGATATCGTTATCGGGAGTTCATTCGTTCAACATGATATGGATTGCGCAGGTGTGCTAGGTATCAAGCGTTTTGAAATTCCCTTGCTATCGCTAACCGAAATTCCATCGTCATTGATCATGCAGAAGGCTGCTGAACTGGCAGCGTTCCAGTATCTATCGGATGACATTGATTGCGATGTTGTAGAAGCGGAACTTGCTCAACTCAATATCACTAAACCTGCGGTACATACTGGTTTAATCGCCAGTGGCGATCAATTCATTAGTTCTTTAGAAAAACAGCGGGAGTTATTAAACGAGCTACCTGGGCTGTTAGCGGTTGAAATGGAGGGCGCAGCAGTCGCACAAGTCGCGCATCAATATGATTTGCCGTTTGTTGTGATACGTATAATTTCAGATAAAGCAAATGATGACTCGATAATAGATTTTCCTCGTTTTATACAAGAGGTTGCAACACACTATACATCTGGAATAGTTAGACGAATGTTTATGTAAAGATGTTGAAAAATCGCCCAAAAGTAGGGGGGTGTCTATTTTTTACTATAAAAAAAGGCCTATGCAGGCCGTTAAATACTATTATCAGATTAAATCATTTAAGCTTTATATGGCAATGTATTTCCATCCTTGTTGCAAGTGCTTAACTACGAACTCAACTGCTGATGGGGCAATTTTAGCTGTGTCGATTAAATCAACCGGGTGGCCTTCCTGTTTACGCTGATAAAGTGTGTTGTTGCATGCCACAAAATCTAACTGAGGATAACGCTCAGTTAACTCATTGATTTTATTCTTATTTAGTGAGTTTGAGTCCTTCGAGCTTAGGAAATCTATCCCTCCAGCACTGGCAACCACATACACTTTACCACCAGTATTTTGAAATTCTCTTGCGAGTGTTTCAGCCTTGTTTAAAGCCTTCTTGAATTTACCCGGCGCAGAAGAACTGATAAACAAGATAACTTTTTCATTCTGAACCTTGGTGTTCGTCAGTGTAATGGCATTGTATTTATCCAATACGCCAGAATCGCGAAGTGCGTAACCTGCTCCTAGAGTCACTATAAAAGCCAACAGGATAGAAGCTACCCTAGCAAAATTTCGGTAATTTAAAAGTGTTTGCGAATAAGGCTTATGTTCAAACTCATCAAGAGGATATGCTGTTTGCACTAGATCCTTGATGCGGTAAATGTCACACATTTCACCGCGTAATTCTGAATCGGCCTCCAAAAGTGACAGTACCTCTTCACGTTTGGCAGAATCCAGTTGCCCATCCGCATGTGCATTTAGCATGTCTTGTATAGAATCGTTTTTATTATTCATTTAACCCTCCTGAGATGGTTATGTGATGTATGTTTTTTCCGTATATGCATTAATTGTTCTTTCAACATTTTCCTCGCCCGACTTAAACGGCTCATTACCGTGCCCATAGGAATGTCCAGAATTTCTGTTACCTCGGCGTAACTACAACCTTCCAGGTCCACAAGAGTTATAACTTGCCGTTGAGTCAAAGGTAGTATCTCAACAGCATGCCTGACTTGAATAATGATTTGTCGTTCCGACAATTGTCTTTCGGGCGATTCTTCGCTCGTAAGGGTTAAATCATCAATATCCAATGTTGGTTTATTCCTACGTAAATACTCCATCCAGGTGTTGTGAAGAATTCTATATAGCCACGCCTCCATACGCGAAAAATCTTTCAATTGTTCCTGTTTGAGAAGTGCTTTGCCCAGAGTGTCCTGCACTAAATCATCAGCCAGCATCTTATCCCCGCACCATGAATTTGCCAGACGATACAAGTTTGGCCTTTGCGCTGATAACAGCTTGTCTAATTTCCTCGATCTAAATATATTTTTTAGCATAAACACATCCTCATAAGCACATGATGCTTTAATTTGAACAAATATTCCAAATAAATGGAATATTTTTTAGTCTCAAAGCATCAAGTTTGGTAGAAGTCGTTTTTAGGGAGGAAATTCCTTATGCACTTCTGATAATCAATACATCAACCAACACCCCTAGGAGAATGAAATAATGAAGAGAATCAAACAGATATTAATCCCGTTTGCAGTCTTGTTTATGCTGCTAAATGCCTTCACTGTTCAAGCTGGTGAAGACTTTGCCGAGAAACATATCGTTTTACAAATAAGCCAAGGAGATGCAGCTAGACAAACGCAGGTAATGAATGTTGCCAATAACATCGTCAAAGCTTATGGCCAGGATAAAGTAGCGATAGAGATTGTTGCTTTTGGCTCGGGTTTGAAATTACTTTTTGCCAATAATGAAATGAGTTCGCCACGTATTGAAAGCTTACAAGCGAGTGGCGTTAAATTTAGTGCATGTATGAATACGATAGCAGGGATCAAGAGAAAGACAGGTAAAGAGCCCAAGCTAAATAAGCACTCTAACAAAGTTACTGCAGGTGTTACGCAAATACTGGATTTAGTGGATAAGGGTTATACCTTAATCAAACCATAATCATTTAAAAAATAATCAAGGTATCTAGGAGAAGAAAACTATTTCACCCGCCCCCTACCCTGGGGCGGGTTTTTTATTTCTGTTTTCCGGCTTGGGTAGGGATCCATCGGGATATCCATCGGCTGATTTTTTAGCATTCAATAACCAAGACAATTTAATCAACACCTCCCTTGTTATTAGGGAGCTTCATAGACACAAGTTACATTTATGCCCATGATTAAGATGATTCTTATTGCGTTGAACCTTAAGTTGTATGAATTTTACAAACCTAATATGGGATTACAAAAATGGGACTAATACGAAATATTTTAGCAATCATTGGAGTGATTGCAATCATCGTTGGCATTTACGCATATAGTGCAATTGTAAATGAGTTAAATGAATTTAATAAACTCGACCCTGGCGCCAAAAAGTTTACATGAATATATGGAGTAAACTAAAGGAAAGCGGAAATTCTGCCGATGCAACTGTTTGGAAAAGACAATTGAAGGACTGAGTTTCTGCAGAAGATGCTACAGATGCTATGAGTTCAGTAGTTACAGGGCTTAATATAAAAGCTGCAGGCGTATTACCATTAAAAAGAAATTGAGTGAATACTGGTGAAAAGCAGCGCTTACTAACAATCTATCAATACTGTAACCCACTAACTGCGATGAAAATGGTTGATAATTTAGATGCATTTTCTGCCTACTTGCCTTGCCGTATCGCCATGATCGAGGACAAAAAAGGTAAGATCTGGTTATATGCAATGGATATGGATATGATGATTTTTGGTGGTAAAACACTACTGGATGACATATATAAAGAAGCGACCTCAGTTAAAGAGGTCATTATTAAAAATAATGGAGGCCGGTGCTACTGGTGATTTTTAAAATGAGTAATGGAATGTATTTTTATCAAAGTGTGATTGATATATTCAAAAATCTCTGGTTTCGAGATACCAGTGAATCCAGTGTTTTTATTAACGATGTTGCTGTCCGCATAAGAGCTGGCATGCTCTTAGCCATACCTTTATTCATGGGCTTAACATTGTATGATGTAGTTTACACGTCTAAATGGGTTGTTGACGGCAACACAGCTGTAGATACTTATGATACAGACTTTGAAGACAGAATTATCTATGCAGTGCAAGCCACCAAAAGAACGTATGAATATTCAATCCAGACTCTAATTTTATTTTATGCTCTGTTTGAAATGATAGCAGGAATGTTTATCAGCACCTCTCGTTTATCCCCAACAATTCTTATTAGCAGTTTACTAGCAAAAAATACCAAACCTGTGTGGAAACCACTTGTTCCTAAGCGTGTTGCCTGGGCTCTTGGCGCTAGTTTTATAATAGCCTGCATTCTTTTCTTTAATCCGGATACATTTGCTGAATGGCTAAATAAAATATTCAATGAAGAAATTTTACCAACAGATAGAAACTACATGCCATTCTGGATACCAACATATCTTGTTTGGATATGTCTCGGTTTGATGTGGTTAGAATCAGTACTAGGTTTTTGTTTAGGCTGCAAACTACATGCGATGCTGGCATGGATGGGGGTTTTTAAAGAGGAATGCGATGCTTGCAATGATATTGACTGGGATGAGATTAAAAAAAGAAACATTAAAAAACAAAATTAATCTATTTAGTCATCCCTGAAGTTTCTCGCACAAACGCAGGCATATTTCTTGTCTCTGTTCACGGGATAGCATTATTATCCTTAAATAATCCTTGCTTGTGGGCCTTGACGTTCTTATCAGATAGTGCATGGGTATATGTGCGGGAGCAGATTACGATTTTACATGCTAATCATATGGAATAATATTAATATCATTCCAGTCTATATTAATTCACAGCTCACAGTTTTTTTGTCAAATAGTTTCCTGACTATATTTTTTTAACCGAGGTAAAAACGATGATTAGTATTTTTCGTAATCGGGGTTTTACATTTTTACTTGTCCCTTTATTTATTAGCGGTTTGATGTTGCAGGCATTTTCCGAATCAGGACCTTCTATTGAAAACTTAACTCAACTGATTGACAAGGATAAAAAAGACGCACAGCTTTATATTAAACGAGGTGATCTCTATTTTGAGAAAGGTGAGTTTTTTGATGCAACGGAGGATTACACCACAGCCATCGAGTTAGACCCTAAAGCTGATCAGGCGTACTTTGGCAGAGGTATGGCATTGGCCAGAGATGGTAATGTCGATGAAGGCATTGTTGATTTATCAGTATTCATTAAACGCAATCCAGATAGTTCTAAGGCTTATACCAAACGTGGTGTTCGCCATATGTGGAAGCAGGATTTTGAAAACGCTGAAAAAGATTTATCAAAAGCGTTGGAGCTTGACCCGAATAATGCCGAAGCTCATGATGATCTGGGTGTCATTTTCGCCAGAAAGAAGGACTATCAAAAAGCTGTGGAGCATTTTTCGGCAACGGTCAGGATTGATCCGAGCTATGCGAAGGCTTATCACAACCTGGCGATGTCATTATATCTTGTTAATCAGGATTTGAAGGCTTTAGAGATGGTTGATCAGGCGATAGCACTAAATCCTAATCACAAGGATGCTGTATTACTTAAAAGCCTGATTCTTCAACAAATGGGGCATGATGAAGAAGCTGCCTTGTTAAAAGAACAGGCAGAATTCATGCCGGAAACAAACTGGAGTGAAAGCGTGCCAGTAAATTGATAATCAGGTTTCTGATTAGCGCTTAAGGATTATATATTAGAATTTGTGGATTTCATGAAAAACCGCCCAAAAGTAGGGGGGTGTCCTTTTATACTGTTTAGGCGTGTGCAGAAGCACTAATTACGCCTGTATAGATTAGATAAAGCAAAATCACACCGAAGAGTATTCGGTAGATGCCAAAGCCAACAAAAGTGAATTTCTCCAGAAATCGAATGAATAATTTCATCGTAAAATAGGCAACAATAAATGAGACTAGAAAGCCGACAAGTAATGGCAGTAGATTTTCACCGCTAAACTCTTTGTAATGTTTTAGTAAATCCAGGCCACTAGCGGCAGCAAGTACTGGGAGCGCCAATAAAAATGAAAATTCGGCACTGGCTTTTCGACTTAAGCCTACCAATAGTGCGCCAACAATGGTTGAGCCAGCGCGACTAGTGCCGGGAATCAAAGCAAAAATTTGTGCAACGCCAATCCAGGCTGCTTGTTTATAGCTGATATCTTCAACATTCAGGGTTTTCACAACTGCATTTTTCTGAAAATATTCAATTACTAAAAATACAACGCCGCCTACAATAAACATAATGGCAACGACTTCTACTGAAAACAGCGCTTTTATTTGAGTTCGAAATAACAGTCCAATAGCTGCAATGGGGATAAAGGCAATGAATAGTTTTACCCATAAATCAAAATGCTTGAGTGAAAACTTGTCTTTGTAATTGGCTATCACTGCAAGTATGGCAGATAGCTGAATTATCACTTCAAAGGCTTTATTAGCATCTGTCTGTGGCAATCCCATTAACTCACTACCGACAATCAAGTGACCAGTCGATGAAATAGGTAGAAATTCGGTAATGCCTTCGATAATACCTAGAATAATGGCATGAATGATATCCATTCAATTGATCCCACTCTTAAAATTTTGAAGAGTGGGATTGTACATGAAACTCGGCGCTTGGCATTGAAGAAACTATGTGAGTGTGGGCGATGCCACTAGCAGTGCTTTTCCTTCTGGGATGTCTGTATATTGTTCAAAATTTTCGATAAACAATTCAGCCAGGTCTATGGCCTTCTTGTTCCACTCCTCAGAATTGCTATAAGTCTCACGTGGATCAAGGATACCAGTACCTACTTTAGGCAGCTGCAGCGGTACTTTTAAATTAAAGTAAGGGATATTTTGTGTTTCCTGGTTTTCAATTGAACCATCCAGAATTGCATTGATAATTGCTCGGGTATCTTTAATCGATATCCGTTTACCACTGCCATTCCAGCCAGTATTGACTAAATAAGCGGTGGCAGCAGATTGCTGCATACGATCCACTAAGGTTGCCGCGTATTTGCTTGGGTGCAGAGATAAGAACGCCGCACCGAAACAGGCGGAAAATGTCGGAGTCGGTTCTGATACCTCCCGTTCTGTGCCTGCAAGTTTTGCAGTAAAGCCAGACAGGAAATGGTATTGCGCTTGCTCGGGCGTCAGTATGGAGACGGGAGGTAATACCCCAAAGGCATCAGCTGAAAGAAAAATGACTTTGGTTGCTGCTTTGCCTTTCGAGCGCGGTTTTACAATATTTTTAATGTGGTGTATCGGGTATGAAACACGGGTGTTTTCAGTTTTGGAGCCGTCATGAAAATCTATGCTGTTATCATCACGCGTTACCACATTTTCCAGTAAGGCATCTCTTCTGATTGCTTTAAAAATTTCTGGTTCCTGCTCAGGATCAAGACTAATAGTTTTTGCGTAACAGCCACCCTCAAAATTGAAGATGCCATCATCATCCCAGCCATGCTCGTCATCACCGATTAGGGCACGCTCAGGATCTGTAGACAAAGTGGTCTTACCGGTTCCAGAGAGACCAAAGAAAATAGCTGAATCGCCATTCTTTCCAACATTTGCCGAACAATGCATTGAGGCAATGCCTTTAAGAGGCAGCAGGTAGTTCATGATTGAGAATATGCCTTTTTTCATCTCACCGCCGTACCATGTTCCACCAATCAGCTGGATGCGCTTGGTTAGATTAAATGCGACAAAATTTTCTGAATTCAGACCTTGCTCATTCCAGTTGGGATTTGTCACACTGGCGCCATTCATCACAATAAAATCTGGCTCAAAGGTTTCAAGCTCTTCATCAGTAGGGCGGATAAACATGTTTTTTACAAAGTGCGCCTGCCAGGCAACCATGGTTATAAAGCGTACACTTAGGCGGGTACTCTCGTTGGCTCCGCAATAAGCATCGACAACAAACAAGCGCTGATTGGATAAGCCTTTTGTAACGAGTGTTTCGAGGTGTTCCCAAATTTCAGGTGTGATGGGTTTATTGTCATTTTTACCCTGATCAGACCACCAGAAATTATCCCGCGTAACATCGTCTCGAACAATGTATTTATCTTTTGGCGATCGACCCGTAAAGATGCCTGTGTCCACTGCAACCGCACCAGTGTCTGTTACAACACCTTTTTCGTAACCTTTAAGGTCATCGCACGTTTCTTCATTAAATAGAACTTCGTAAGAGGGATTGTGTAAGATTTCAGATGCATTGTGTATGCCATATTGAGTGACATCTAGGTTTTTCATAAAGTTCTTCTATAGATGAATTAAATACAAAGTGTAGAAGATGAAAAATGAGAGTCAACCAGCATTGAAAAACTAAAGCTTGATTATACAAGAAGGCTGATAAATGGCGTCCCGAGAGGGATTCGAACCCCCGGCCTGCCCCTTAGGAGGGGGCCGCTCTATCCTGCTGAGCTATCGGGACATGGTGCAGGATTGTATCTAAATTTCGAGTGAGTTTCAGAATAAATATGGTTATTATTGATTTTTCGTGTTTTAGCTCCTTTTTATGAGAGTATGATAAGTTCCGATAAAGGGTTATAATCATCGGCAGTAGAGTAAGTTTAACTCTAGGGCCTATGACAACCTTTGATAAAAATAAAATAAATATCAATGGCTTGATGATAGAAGAGTTTCGTCAAGGCATGGATGATTTTAAATTGGCGATGAAATCCAGCCACGATACGTCTTTGCGCGACGCAAAACGTACCACACTATTCATACGGTTTACTTTGCTCGGTTTAATTATTCTTGGTTTGAGCATGTTCTTTTTGATTAGTGTCCTGACTAATAATATGAGCAAGATCAGCACCCCTATGTCTGAGATATCAACGGAGATGAAAGCCATGCGAAGCGATTTTCATCAGGTATCCCAGCATGTGAAAGCAATTCGTGAAGATTTTTCATGGGTACATAAAGATATGGATATGCTTAATAGCTCAATCGCTTTTATGCGGCAGGATCTTGCGAAGCTAAACAATAATACGGGCGATATGAGTGCTAATTTCAACACCGTAAGGAAAATTATGGCACAGATGGATAAGAGCATTCATCATCTGGATATCAACGTTACGGGCCTTAATAAAAGCACTGATATACTCGCATTGAGTGTTACGGGTATGTCAAATAATGTAAGGGTCATGACCAAAGATATTAACACCATGGCTGCTCCAATGCGTGCTTTCGGATTTTCTAATAAGCGCCTAAAATAAAAAGAATGCTGCCTTCCCTGCTTCTGAAGCATTAAAAAGTATCAAAAACAGGGGAGGTGTCATTTTATACCGCTTTTAGATGTTTTTTATATGTTTCTCGTAAGCTATTTTTTTGGACTTTACCCATAGTATTACGCGGTAGTTCTTCGGCAAAAAATACATGCGTGGGTTGTTTGAAACGCGCGATTTTAGATTCTAATTGTTTGAAAATGTCTTCTTCCTGTAAATTTGCATTGGCTTTTTTAACAATAACTGCAGCGACGCACTCGCCAAAATCAGCATGAGGCAAGCCAATCACTGCACTTTCTTCAACGCCGTCTATTTCATCAATAATCAATTCGAGTTCTTTGGGGTAGATATTATAGCCACCACTGATGACTAGATCTTTGGAGCGGCCGACTATCGACAAATAACCTTTTTTATCAAAACAACCAAGATCACCTGTGATGAAAAAGCCATTTTCACGAAATTCTTCGGCCGTTTTATCTGGCATTTCCCAGTAACCTAAAAACACATTGGGTCCGCGAACTTCAACGGAGCCAACTTCACCCGTTTTCAAGGGTGTTCCTGTCTCAGGGTCGGCGACAATAACTTCAATACCGGGCAACGGGTAACCCACAGTTCCCGCACGTCGCTCACCCTCATAAGGGTTAGAGGTATTCATATTGGTTTCAGACATGCCGTAGCGTTCGATAATAGAATGGCCAGTTTTAGCACTCCAGCTTTTGTGTGTCTCTTCGAGCATCGGTGCTGAACCGGAAACAAACAGGCGCATGTTTTTAGTAGTTGCCTGGTTAAGGCTTTCCAGCGTTAACAGGCGCACATAGAATGTAGGAACACCCATTAATACTGTTGCCCGGGACATTTCAGACAGGATTTGATTCACATCAAATTTATGATGGAATAGCATCGATGACCCAGCAATCAGTGTGACATTAATGGCAACAAATAAACCATGCACATGAAAAATTGGCAAGCTGTGGATGAGCACATCATTCGGTGTGAATTTCCAATAGTCAGCGAGGGTAAGCGCATTCGAGGCAATATTCGAATGGCTCAGCATCGCTCCTTTAGATCGCCCTGTGGTGCCAGATGTATAGATGATGGATGCTAAATCATCTTTTTCCCGCGCAACGCCAACAAAACCTGAACTTTCCTGCTTGGCTTTTTCAGTTAAGGTTCCATTACCATTTTGAGCAAGCGTTAATATTAAATTCACTCCTAGGCTTTTAGCGATTGGTTCAAGAATGGAAAGTTTTTTAGGGTCACATACCAGCACTGATGGTGTTGCGTCCGATAAGAAATATTCTACTTCGGTAGCGGTATACGCCGTATTTAGCGGTATAAAAATACCGCCCGCCAGGATAACGCCTAAGTAAAGCTCTATCGCCTGGATAGATTTATCGACTTGAAGCATAACTCTGTCGTTTGGTTTCAAGCCCTCCTTAATCAGCATTGATGCAATTTTCTCAACCTTTGCAAAAAGATCTGCATAAGTTACGATTTGTCCATTATCTAGCTCCGCAAACGTGGATTGCTCATTGCCAATCGAAGCTTGTCGAAGCTGCTTTAATAAGTAATTAGCATCATACATTTTTTTGTCCTTTTTTTATCAGCGCTTGAACTTCAGATGAATGGATAACTTCATTGTTATTGGCAAATGCTTCATGATTTCGCTCTATATCCTGAAGTTTATAGTCATAATTAACCATCATCCCCCAGGCGTTCCAGATGCCCTGTTGATCGGAATTTGCGTTTGCATGAATGTGCTTTAAACATGCACCATTGCCTAAATGAAACCTAGCAACAGGGTCGAGAATACTGTCTTCTGAAGTGCGGGCTTTCACTAGGTATATTGCTGTAATTTCTCGCAATAAATTGGCCTCGTCTTTATTGCCGGGTTGCATATTATCTGTGGTAATTTTTTTCAAATAGTCTATTTGCGTTTCACTTAATAAATCCGAGGGTTTATTAACTTCCTGCTCAGCCCAATTATGTAAACCGGGAATCGGTGAAAGTGTTACGAAATTCTTAATTGAAGGGAATTCTCGCTGTAATTCCATTACCGCTTTTTTGATCATAAAGTTGCCAAAGGAAATGCCGCGCAAACCTGGTTGGCAATTTGAAATCGAATAAAACGCGGCGGTATTGGCGCTATTAGGTTCAATCGGTTCTCGCTTTGCAGCTAATATAGGTTCAATCGAGGAAGGGATGCCATCCACCAGAGCAACTTCGACAAATATGAGTGGTTCATTATTCATTGCAGGGTGAAAATACGCATATAAGCGCCGATCTTTTTCTATCACTCTGCGACGTAAATCGTCCCAGCCCTGGATTTCATGAACGGCTTCATATTTTATAATTCGCTCAAGTATTTCAGCAGATGTAGACCAGCTGATACTTCTAAGTTCCAGAAAGCCTCGGTTAAACCAAGAGTTGAATAAATGTTTGAAGTCATCATCGAGCGGCATTAAGTCAGGGTCACTTTTTATGAAGCCTAATAGCTCGGAACGTATCTCCACAAGTTGACTCGTTGCCCCTTTTACCCGATTTAGGCGCCGAATAAGTTCAATGCTTTTTGGCTCAGAGGCGAAATGAATTCGTCTTGCGGCAGCAATGCCATTCTCCTTCCATTCGCGAAAAGCTTGTTCTAGTTTTTGTGGGTCACTACCAAAATCATCACGAATAGTCTTAAAAAAGGCGCGTTTACTTTCGTTATCCAGTTTTTTATAACGGTTTAAAATTTCACGTGCAATAGCGATTCCAGTAGCTTCACCTTTTCCTGTGAGGAGATACTCACAAAGCGTTTCAAGGTTGACATTACTGATTGTGGTAACGCCAGTTAAAGACCGCCCGGCCTCAGTGATTTTTGTGACTAAATCATTAAATAGATTCGTGGCACTTATCATCGAGCTGGCCCCATCAAAACATCTGGTAACCAGGTGGCGAGGCTCGGAAATATACTAAGAATGACAATTGCCAGCATCATGCAAAGTACAAAAGGTAGTGAACCAATAAGGATGGTTTTTAATGGAATGTCAGGTGCAATGCCGTTTATCACATAAAGATTTAACCCTACTGGTGGTGAAATTAAGCCAATTTCCATATTGATGGTTAAGATTACCGCAAACCAATAGGGGTCAAACCCTGCAGTTGTTATTATTGGTAAAAGTATCGGCGCAGCCATCAGGATTACAGCTACGGGCGGCAAGAAGAAACCTGCTACGAGTAAAAACAGATTAACAATAAAAATCAATATCCAGCGATTTACATCAAGTGAACCAATCCATTCTGCTATAGATTGAGTGATAAAGAGGCTGGATAACATATATGAAAACACACCCGCGGCACCGATGATAAATAAAATCATCACGCTTTCTTTAGTGGAATCCCGCAAGATCATCCAAAGTGATTTAATACTAAACAAGCGATAAACGACTATGGCTAAAATGATTGTGAGTAAGGCACCAACAGCGGCTGTTTCAGAAGGTGTTGCTATGCCACCATAGAGCGCATAGAGCACTCCTAAAATAATAAAAATAAAGGGTAGTACTCGAGGCAGTACTTCAAACTTTTCTGCCCAGCTATAGCTTGTTTTTGCTGCAAGCAAGCTACTGCGTGCTTGGCGGTAACTACTGTAAATTGTCCAGGTCATAAAAAGGGATACCAATAATAACCCTGGAATAACGCCTGATAAAAAGAGTCGGCCGATTGATGTCTCAGTAGAAATTCCATATATAATCATGGTTACAGAGGGCGGTATAAGTATTCCCAATGTTCCGCCGGCGGCAATTGAGCCAGCTGCAATTGTGTCTGGATAACCGCGTTTGCGCATCTCCGGGATGCCCATTTTTCCTATAGCAGCGCAGGTAGCGGGAGATGAGCCAGACATTGCAGAAAATAATGCACATGCTCCAAGGTTGGATACAACTAGGCCACCAGGCACCCTAGTCATCCAACGCTCGAGGGCTTCATAAAGATCAGCACCTGCGCGAGTGGAGGAAATGGCCGCCCCCATAATGATAAACATCGGAATTGAAAGTAACGCGAAGTTATCCAGTTTGCCGAAGAATAATTCGGGGAGAAGCTCTAAAGAACCAAAACCATCAAATATCACTAAAAATAGTGCTGAAACAATAAACAGTCCGACAGCAACCGATACGCCCGAAAAAAGTATTACAATCGTACTAATTCCAACCAGTGCGCCTAGAATAAGTGGATCCATTAAGTATTCTCCTTGGTGTTTTCTGTGGGAGATAACTCTTGATCATTCCATGTGCCGATAGTATCAGCGACCAGTTGTAATAAAAATAGCCCAAAGCCTACAGGAAGTGCTAGATAGGGTATCCACATGCGCACACCCCAAACTGTGTCTGACTTCCAGTTCTTTTCAAAAGCGGTGTAGAAGAATTCAATGCTAAAAAACAGCAGAATGCCAATTACGACAATGGATAGTATTAAGCTTAAAAGTTTGAGTGCCTTTCTCGGCTTACGCTTTAGCAAAAGCGGTATAAGGTCAACATTGACATGCCCTCGAAGTAGCTGAACATAAGGTAAGCCAAGTAATGTCGCGGAAGTCATCAGGTAGACAACAGTTTCAGTTTGCCAAATGGTTGATTGATTAAGTACGAAACGTACGAAAATCATCTGGCAGGTGATAAACACCGAAGCGACTATCATGACTGAGGCCATTGCCCCCGAAATAATTGATAACAGGTGGATAGTTTTGACAAACTTTCCATGCTCATCATTCGTGCTGACAGGCTCGTCAGTAATAGTGCGTGATTCCAGCATAATACGAATCATATCCCAGGATCGTGGCGCAAGTGAATTGCGCCACGATGGATTTAGCGAGAGTAATAATGATAGGGCTTAAGAATTTTCCTTATCATTAATGAAAAAGGTTATTCGACAGCGAGTGCCATATCCAGAAGTTCCTGTCCGCCTTCAGTTTGCTCAACAAACTTTTTGTAGGAAGATTTTTTCGCAATTTCACGCCATGCATTGAAGTCTTCTTCTGACATTTTTGCGATCTTTACACCTGCATCAGCAAAGGCTTTCTCAGAAGCAGTATCAGCTTTTTTAGCTTCTTCGAGATAAAATGCTTGTGCTTTTGTAGCAGCAGTTCGAAGCGCAACTTGTTGAGCAGGATTAAGCGCTTCAAAAGTACTTTTGTTCATTAGCATCGGCTGGTACATAAACCACAGTGCAACGTCACCGGCTGGTGTGTAGCATTTTAGTTGCTCATATAAGCGGTATGATACAAAGCTAGAAGAAGAGGTGTTTGCAGCGTTTAATACGCCAGTTTGCATGGCAGAGTAGATCTCAGATGATGCCATCGAGGTAATTGAAGCTCCTGCTTCTGCTAACATTTGCTCGAATGCTTTACCCGCGGCACGTATCTGCAAACCTTTGGCGTCTGCTGGGCTAGTGATACATTTTTCCTTGCCTCCAAAACCGCCTGCTAAATAACCATGCACGAGAACCATTACATCATCTTTAACCATAATTTCTTCAATTTTTTTCATAAAAGGAGAATTGGCAAGGCGAGCTCCGTGGTCGTGATTTTTTACCAGGCCTGGCATTAATGTCAAGTTATAGGCAGGTTGTTGCCCACCCGCATAGCTTAATGGCAAAACGATCATGTCAACTTTGCCGCGTGACAATGGGTTGTATTGTTCGCGAGGCTTGAATAATGACTTTGATGGGTAAATCTTTATTGAAAGATCAACATCTGCAGCTTTTACTTCATCCGCCACCATTTGCGCAACTTTATGGCGTACATCCTTTGTAGACCACTGGTGGCTTAGCTTAAGTTCTTTTGCCTGCGCTACTCCACTCAGCGCTAAACTGAAACTCGTTGCTAATAATAAACCTTTAAAAAACTTCATTGAAAATCCTCCGGATATTTGTAGGAAGCATTAGTGCTTCTCTGTGGTGTTATAAATCACTGAATTGATCATAGTACAATATATACAATAATTCATAACATTGTATACAATGACGTTAAGTATCGTATATTGCATGAACTATTAATATGCTAAAGTATAGCTTCAGAAGTAAATCTTTTTGAGACTTTGAACGCATGGCATCACCCGCCAATATTTTGAGAGCTAAACTCGAAGAAGAAATCATCACAGGTGTTCTTAAAGCAAACTCGCGTCTTGATGAGGCCAGTTTGGCTGAACGATTTGGTGTATCAAGAACACCCGTTCGCGAAGCGCTGATTCAATTGTCAACTGCAGGTTTGGTTATAAAGCTACCCCACAAGGGAAATTTTGTAGCAGAAGTAGGGCCGACTCTATTGATCGAGATGTTTGATGTTATGGGGGAATTTGAAGCTATGGCTGCTAGATTGGCATCACGTAGAGCGTCTAAAGAAGAGATTGCCGCTATACGTCAAGCGCATCAAGTCTGTTCAGAGGCCGCAGTTAGTGGTGACCCTGATGAGTATTATTATAAAAACGAAATATTTCATAAAAAAATATTAGATGCTGCTCATAATTCATTTTTAACAGAACAGTCAGGGCAATTGCATAAACGCTTAAAGGCTTTTCGACGACTGCAACTCAGAACACGCGGAAGAATGAATAGCTCATTCCAAGAGCATGAAAACGTTGTAAATGCTATCGAAGCAGGTGATTTACAAGCAGCGGCAGAGGAAATGCGTAATCATGTCGTGGTACAGGGTGAACGCTTCGCTGATCTATTAGCAACCATTAACCAAAATAATTCTGAGTTAGAAAAAACGTTAACTAATACTGAATCTCTTGGCCATTGAATAAATATTCAATAACCAAAAAAACCTAGAAAGTGGGGGGTGTCTTTTTTAATTCTCTAGTGGAATTATTTATCTAATAAGCTCTTCAAATGATATAATTTATCCAGCGCCTGCTTTGGCGTTAGCTCATCAGGGTCAATCGTTTCCAAAGCACTCTTTATATCTTTGGCAATTGAATCAATATTGTCTTCTTCAAAGCCTAAATTCAAAGATAGTGTTTGCCCCTGCTGCGGTGTTTGTCTTGCATCCAATTCTAATTGATGTAGTTTCTTTCTGGCTTGTGAGATGACGTTTTTAGGAACGCCTGCCAATTGTGCAACCTGTAAACCGTAGCTCTGATTGGCTGGTCCGTCTTTGACGCTATGTAGAAATACGATTTTGTCACCATGCTCCACCGCATTGATATGCACATTGGCGATGATACTGATTTTTTCTGGCAGGGCGGTTAATTCAAAGTAGTGCGTGGCGAATAAAGTGAATGCCTTTTTCTGTGTCGCCAGAAACTCAGCAAAAGCCCAGGCGAGGGAAAGGCCGTCAAAGGTGCTGGTGCCGCGCCCGATTTCATCCATCAATACCAGCGAATTGGCGGTGGCGTTATTCAGGATGTTGGCTGCTTCGGTCATCTCAACCATGAATGTTGAACGCCCTGTGCTGAGATCATCATGCGCACCAATTCGGGTAAAGATACGATCAACCGGGCCGATAATGGCAGACTCTGCGGGCACAAAACAACCAATGTGCGCCATCAGGACAATCAAGGTAATCTGGCGCATATAGGTAGACTTACCACCCATATTGGGGCCGGTGATCATCAGCATGCGGCGCTTTGTATCCATGATTAAATCATTAGGTACAAACGGGTCATCGAGCGTGCGTTCTACTACAGGGTGTCGTCCTGCGATAATTTTAATGCCCGTCTGGTCGCTCAGTTCTGGTCGGGAGTAATTAAATAGCACTGCACGTTCGGCAAAATTGCTAAGCACATCAATTTCCGCAATATTTTGTGCCGTTTCACGAAGTGTCAGGGTATAGATGGCTAAATCTTGCAAAAGCATTTCGTATAATGATTTTTCGCGGGAAAGCGAACGCTCGCGGGCTGATAGTACTTTGTCTTCAAAGTCTTTTAATTCTGGCAGTATAAATCGCTCAGCTGTTTTCAGTGTTTGCCTTCGAATATACTCAGGGGGAATTGCGTCTGCTTGGCTGCGCGGAATTTCAATGTAGAAACCATGTACGCGATTATAGGCAACTTTTAAACTGGTAATGCCAGTGCGGGCCTTTTCGCGTGTTTCCAGATCGAGCAAATATTGATCCGAGTTTTTGCTCAAGTTACGCAACTCGTCTAAATCAACATCAAAACCTTCTGCGATTACACCACCATCACGAATCAATACTGGCGGATTTTCAATAATTGCTTTGTCGAGCAACAGAACTAATTCATCGTGAGCATTAATCCGAGCTCTAAGCTCATCAATAAGTGGATTATCTATTTGCTTTAAAATGCTATGTAGTTCCGGAACCACTTTTAATGAATCACGCAGTGTCGATAAATCACGCGGGCGTGCTGTGGCTAATGCTATACGAGAAATAATGCGTTCGATATCGCCAATATGTCGCAATAAACCATGTAGAGATTCATAATGATATTGCTGGGTAAAACTATCAATCGCCTGATGGCGGTTTCGCAGAATATTTTGATCACGTAAAGGCTTATTCAACCAGCGACTCAATAAACGACCACCCATACTAGTAGCGGTATTATCCAACACTGAGATTAGGGTGTTTTTGTGATCACCCATAAGGCTGTGTTCAAGTTCCAGATTACGGCGGCTGGCAGCATCAAGAATAATGCCGTCATTGCTACTTTCAACTTGCATGCTAGTGATGTGAGGCAATGCCATGCGCTGTGTTTCATTCACATATTGGAGCAATGCACCGGCGGCAATAACCGCAATTGGCATATCATCACAGCCGAAACCCGAGAGATCCTTGGTGCCAAGCTGTTTATGCAAAAGCTGCCGGGAGTGATCTTCATCAAAGTGCCATGGTGCTCGTTTTGTAATAGGGTAACTGTCGGATAGCTTTAATTCTGAATCTTCATTGATGAGTATCTCCGCAGGGTGTAAACGCTCTATCTCATTCAGCAGAGATTGATGATCATTAACTTGTTGGACAATAAATCTGCCATTGCTCAGGTCAATACAAGCGAGGCCAAAGTGCTGTTCATGTTGGGTGATTGCCAATAATAAGTTATCTCGTCGATCCTCTAGCAGAAAATCATCAGTAACGGTTCCCGGTGTGAGAATTCTTACAACTTTGCGCTCAACTGGACCTTTAGAGGTTGCAGGGTCACCAATTTGTTCACAGATTCCAACAGAAATACCCTGCTTGAGCAGTCGCGGAAGGTATTGTTCAGCGGCGTGATAAGGAATGCCTGCCATGGGGATCGGCTCGCCATCGGATTTGCCACGCGAGGTCAGTGTGATATTTAATAGCTCTGCAGCGCGTTTAGCGTCATCAAAAAACAACTCGTAAAAATCACCCATGCGATAAAATAATAATAGCTCGGGATTTTCTGCTTTGATACGCAGAAACTGCTGCATCATGGGAGTATGATTTAGCAGGCTTTTGGGTGTCGTATTTAAAGCACTGGAAGAAGGGGGTTGAGTCATTAGGACAATTTAACAAATCAATGTCAGGCTGTCACAATAAAATAGAATAAAGCTTTAAGGAAACTAAAAAAGGCAATACATACAACGTAAGTAAGGGATAGGATTATCCAGAAAACGGATGAAAAATCTCTAAAAAGTAGGGGGGTGTGTTTTTAAACATACCCCCCTAGTTTTTAAGCTATTTGTAATCAGTAATTGATTACTGTTTTTCAGAATTTACTTTTGTAATGCATCACGAATTTCAGTAAGCAAATCTTCCTGAGTTGGACCTGGTGCTTCTTCTGGCTCTTCTACTTTGTTGCGAGTTGCAACTTTAATGATAATGAATACAACTGCCATGATAATTAAGAAATCGATGAAATTTTGAATAAAAGACCCGTATTTCAACATGATTGGATCCAGCCCTTTATCTCCACCACCGGTTTCTGCAAGCTTCATTCCTAAATCAGAAAAGTTTACTCCACCTAACATAACTCCTATTGGTGGCATAATGACATCGCTTACCAATGATGAAATCAGTTTTCCTGAGGCAACACCGATAATAATACCTGTTGCCATATCAATTAGGTTTCCACCTAGTGCAAACGCTTTAAAGTCGCTAATCATTCCCATAATATTTTATTTTCCTTGGTTGTTGAGTAAAAAACTAGAATCAAACTATTTAAAAATCGTCACTTTAGTGTCACTTGTAAATAAATGGTTCGAAATTTATTAATTAATTTAATGATGAAGTTTCTATTAAACAATAAAAACTCCGAGAGTATTTCTAGCTAAAATAAGGTCAAGAACTATAAATATCTATAGGCTGTGTATTTCTCCTAGAAAACACAATTGCAACCCTACTCCCCGGGTGATATTTGTGGAGAGGCTGAAGAGTACCATTAAAAGTGTTAAATGCTGAATTGTAAATTTATGATGAGTATTTGGTTTGCCATGATGTAAAGAAATCGTGGTTTCAAATTCTCTTGAATTGCAAATTACTGGACGTACTTGAGAATATTAACGAGCACCATTCCATCTTTTCCGTTAATAGCATGGTCCTCAGTAGTCAGGGCAATGCCTGAACGATTTCTCAAAGCCCAGATTTTGTTCATGTTCTGGCTATTTGGTGGAACAATAAAGTCAAACTTGTTGGGTTTGCTGATTTTATCATTTCTGCGAATAATCGATGCATAATGAATATCAGGGTGTGGTTGATGATTCATCCAGTATAAAAAGTTATAGGGTGTTTCTTCTTTGAGATCAGAAAACAAACCTCTCGAATCTTGTAATTCGTCTGCTCCTGCCATACTCGCGATCATGCCTATTGGAGAATTTCCTGCGAGACGGGCAACCTTGGCTACAGGAGTACCCCGATGTGGCGATGCAATTGTAATCAAGGCATTTACCGGTTGACGCTGTGGATCAAGCACATAGAGTCTGGCCACTACACCACCTGCAGAGTGCCCGACCAGTGTTATCGGTTCAACTCGATATTGATAAAGATGTTCCAGGTATTGAGATAAAACCGCTTCCTGTCTTTGTAAATTCTGCGTTGAAGGCAGGTCCACGGTGAAATAAACATCGCCATCGGCCATTATTCGATTGGGTGTCAACATTCCCCAGGGGCTGAAGTTGTAATTACCACCATCTGTCCAGCCAGTAAACTGAAGTGGTTTAGTAAAGCTGGAGGTACGCCATGAGGCGCTATCACTCATAAATCCGTGCACTAAGACCAAGGTTCTTGAGTGTGCCTGTGTGGCTAAAAATAAGGTTAAAAACAGCAAGAAAAGTTTCATCAGGGTTTTCATCAAGTATAATTGTCTTATGACCATAAAATGCATTGCTTTTGATTTAGATGACACGTTATGGGCGGTTATGCCCGTGATTGAAAAAGCCGAACAGGGCTTTTACCATTGGTTGCAATCATATTACCCAAAGATCACCCAAAAATATAGTGAGAATGAATTGGTAGCGCATCGCATGAATTATATGCGTGCGCGGCCTGAGAGTCAGCATAATCTAACAGATCTGAGAAAAAACTGGATGAGGCATCTCGCCGATGAGAATGGTTACGACCATAGTCTCGTCGAGCCGGGATTTGAAGTTTTTTGGCTGGCGCGTAATCAGGTAACCTTTTATGATGGCGCACTTGAGATGCTAGATGAGCTCTCCAAGAACTATAGCTTAGGTGTTATTAGCAATGGTAATGCAGATGTACATCACATTGGAGTAGGACATTATTTTGATTTTGTGCTTTCTTCAGAGTCGGCTGGTGTTGCTAAACCACATCAGGATATTTTTCATCAAGCATTACAACTTGCAAGCAGTGAAATACATCAAACTGTTTATGTGGGTGATGATCCTGAGCGTGATATTCTTGGGGCACAGAAAATAGGGATGCATGGTATTTGGTATAATCCTGAATTAAAGCCATGGCCAGGTGGTAAAACACCAGCTGCAGTGATTCAGCATCATAATCAACTCAAAGAAAAAATTGATAAACTATGAGATAATGATTTTTAAAACTTGCTTAATCAAAGTTTCCTTAAATAACAATAAAGTTAGCAAAACCCCTTAAAAGTACGGGGGTGTGTTTTTTAATCATACTTATTCACGTTTCATGAAATTGGGGCAATAGAATGCAACACAGTCAACTCAGTGATACCAGTGATCGTAGCCGCGAAGAATGGATCGAGCGTTTATGGATAAGTGATAACGAAGAGGATCAGACGCAGCTTATCGAAGCCATTGACCTGATGCTTGACGTTGCTCTAGTGGATCGAGATAAGCATATACCACTCAGTCTGGATGTCGCCGATATTTTACGTAATTTGCAAGTTGATCAAGTAACTTTGATCGCAGCGATTCTCAGTGATGTGCGCCTCAGTGATACCTATTCTGTTGAAAGTATTGCGGAAAAATTTAGTAGCACGATTGCACTGCTAGTTAAAAATATGCGCTGGCTGCATAACTTTAAACATCTTGGCGAAAATGAAACGCCTATACCCGAACAAGCTGAACGTTTGCGTCGAATGTTGTTGGCGATGGTTGATGATGTGCGAGCTGTACTGATCTATCTGGGTTTTCGTTTGCAACATTTACGTTTGTTAGCAAGTGCTGAGTTACATGAACGCAGAGCGGTTGCACAGGAAACCATGGATATTTTTGCGCCGTTGGCGAATCGCCTAGGTGTAAGTCAATTAAAATGGGAAATGGAGGATTTGGCATTTCGTTATCTCGAACCCATTGGTTACAAGCAGATAGCTAACTCATTAACTGCTAAGCGCCTAGAACGCGAAGCTTATGTAGAAACGTTCACCAAAAATTTACAGCAATTATTGAAGGATGCGGGAATAGAAGCCAAGGTTTACGGTCGGCCAAAACATATTTATAGCATCTGGAAAAAGATGAAACGCAAGCAACTTTCAATTGATCAGCTCTATGATTTACGTGCGGTGAGAGTCATTGTAGAAGATGTCAGGGCCTGTTATACCGCTCTAGGAACGGTGCATGAAAAATGGAAACATGTACCTGCTGAATTGGATGACTACATCGCCAATCGCAAGCCCAATGGTTATCAATCATTGCATACAGTAGTGATTGGTCCGCAGGGCCGTTATGTCGAAATCCAGATTCGTACTCAGGATATGCATGTATTTGCTGAGCTTGGTGTGGCTGCCCACTGGCGTTACAAAGAGGGTGGCGGTCAGGATGCTACAATGGAACGCGTAGTAGGTTCTTTAAGGCGACTGCTTGATAGTAATGAAAATGATGATGAATTACTCGAAGATTTCCGCGCGGAAATCTTCCCGGATCGTGTTTTTGTATTGACTCCTCAAGGTGATATTCTCGAGCTGTCTAAGGGCTCGACGCCGCTGGATTTTGCTTACGGTATCCATACGAGTATTGGCCATCGTTGTACAGGGGCTAAAGTAAATGGCGTTATCGTCTCATTGGACCATAAACTCAATAATGGTGATCAGGTCGAGATTATTACCCAGAAAGAAGAACAGCCTCGACGAAAATGGTTAAACCCGGCACTGGGTTATATTGGTTCGCCAAGCTCTAGAAGTAAAATCCGCCACTGGTTTAGACAGCAAGATCATGAAAAAAATTATCTCGATGGTAAAGAACTTATCGAGCAGGAAAAACATCGTCTAAATCTTAAGAAAATTAACCTAAAGCCATTATTGAAGCGCTTTCACCAGCAAACTGAAAAAGAGTTTCTTATTGCTTTGGGACGTGGAGACATCAGTGTTGCTCAATTGACAGACTCTCTCGAGGTGCCAAGAAAAGAAGAAGTTAAATTCCGCAAGGTGAATGTCAAAAGTGAGAATAACGATCGGGGTATACAAATTCAGGGCGTTAGTAATTTACTCGTCGAAATTGCCAACTGCTGTAAACCAGTTCCTGGCGATGATATCATCGGTTACATCACCGTCGGCCGTGGAATAACAATCCACCGTACTGATTGTGCCAATATCGATGAGAATAATCTTGGACCAGAAAAATCAATGCGTCTCGCAGAAGCAAGCTGGGGTAATGAAACAACAACATATACAGTTGATATTCTGGTGACAGGCTTCAATAAACCCGGGTTGATCAGTGATGTTGTAACGATATTGGCAAAATCACAAATCAATGTAGTCAATATTTCCACCAAGCGTGGAAAACTGAGCTGATTTCGTTATTGAGCGTTTCGATTCAAATTGAGAATACTGTTCAGCTATTTGAAGTGCTGGAAAAAATAGCACAGCTACCCAATGTATTGGATGCGAAAAGAAGTAGTTAACTGTATTTACAAGGTAAAAGTTTATGCAAGACAACACGCCAAAAACCTCATTCTGCGAAATACCGCTCGAGCCTGATTACAGTAAATTAAAGCAAATCGAATTGTCACCTGAAGGCGGCGTGAAAGACTTCCAGCAAGCCAAAGAGCTAGCTGACAAGATAGCAGATACTGAGCTGGACGAACATATGTTGCTATCCTTTTACGATAAGGATAATGACTATGAGTCACCAAGAAACGCCAGCGACTGCCATGAAAATAGCCCAATCCCCGGGTATGTCGATTACGCCCTCTATCGTGACGCATCACTGCGTGTTAATATTGGGCAAGGGCGTTTCGTATTTTTCTATTTAGGGCTTTAGTATATTCAAATACTACTGATTGAACCCATCTTGTGTTTTGATAAAGTCTGCCTCTGCGTCATAAATCAGATTTAACTCTATTAAGCTAGACCCGTTAATGTTACTCGCCCTAATTCGAATAGTGTGTGAATAAAGTGGGAAGTTGTATGGGGGAATAAATGGTAGAAGTGTTGTTGTAGCTCTATCGACTGTCAAAATTCCAGTATTGGATATGGAAATCCCTTCGTCCGAAGCAGGATTGACGCCGGTGCTACCTGTATTATATTCAACTCTAATGTAATCGCTTATGGTTGGATCGGTATAGAATATCTCCCAGCTTGTCGCAGGGGCACCGATATTAAGGCTTGCTAAATCTAGTGTGAAATTGTGAACCCAACAGCATTTAACCATAGGCCAGCTTCATCGGTGTTAGAGAATGTTTCCGCATTATCAAGCCCTTAAAGGTACTAGGGTTTGAAATAACATTTCCAACTCGCAAAACCAACAACGAACACTGGCGTTGTAGTAACATCTGTTACCTCATAAATAAACGGGATAACCACTACAATGCCATCGGAATCAACGGCAGTTATGTCCAAATTGAAAGTCCCAACTTCAGTGGGGCTTCCACTAATGATAGCAGTTGTATTGGAGTCTTTATTTAGGCTTACTCCATCGGGAAGGTCTCCTGAAGTAATCGAGTAATCTACAGTCGTTTCAGCGGAGATAGGTGCAAGAATTCTACTGGAATTACCTAGACCTAGAATTGACTTCAATGGAGCTTGCGCTTGAATACCTAATGGAGGGATTACACCCGATCCGAGGATAATTTCGAAGGTTTCACCCTCGTCAAAAGTTGCAGTCACACACTCTTCAGGTGTTGTAAAAACATTTCCATTGTCCAGGATTTCAGCCCAAAAACATGTTTCTGTATTATTCCATCCTGGGAAAGTTGTAGTTATAGTTTGTCCAACTTCAAATCTAGTCACATCGGGTTGGGAGCTAACATCTGCATCTGTTCTGGCTTTTAACATAACTGTGCCAGTTGTACTTATGCTAGATGCTATTGAAATATTTGCGAAGGCAACAGGACTTTTGAAGCCGATGCTCCACCATGAAAAATGAGAAACTGTAGCTAAAGCAGCTAAACCAGTAGGGGAAGAATCAGAGGTTATAATTTTAGCATTACCTTCTTGAACCCATATGCCTGTTGTTTCATCGAGGCTAAATACGGGAATCTCTTCACCTTCTATAACTTGTGATCCATCGGACTTGCTTAAATTTAGCAATGGAAGTGTGATTAAAGCGCTCTTATCAGCTGCAAGATTAATATCAATATTCGTAGCTGTGTTTACAAAGTTGAACTCTGCAGCACCGAGGATGTTAAGAGGTGTTGGCGTTATGTCGCCTGTCAGTTGTCCTGCGAAATTGCCTGGCAATGCATTGGTATTATTAAGAGTTAATTTATCCAGAGTTGTTGTTGAAATCTCAACAATTTCACTTGCTGCGGCATTGTCAAAACTATTAGCAGTTACTTCAACACTTGTCCCAAATTTACCTATTGCCTTAAAGTCTCTGTCTTGACTAAAGTTAGTTACTATTCCAGTCTCAATGAGAGTAAAATCTGCTTTTATAGTAGAACTTAAAGTCCTAAATGTTTTGATCTGTTTTGAGAAACCTTCCTTTGTTATTATCAAGGTGTATTTTGTATCTGACTCAAGTGTCAATGAGTAATCACCACTATCATCAGTTTTCGTAGGAGGCTGCAAACTTCGACCATTTGTGGCGATTATTTCAATCAAAACCCCACTTAGTGCTGTTCCATTTAATCCTCTTATACGTCCTGTTACATTTGGAGTGATATCTGTCTCGCCTCCATCGGTATTAACCCACGTTGGTAGCTCTTGCATATCTCCTACATTCGGTGGATTACTAGCACCATTGCGCGAAAGGTTTTGAGATAAAGTTTGTAGTAAGCCAGCTGTATTGCCTGCCACAGCAATTTCATTAAAAGCTGGCGAGCCAACTCCATTGATTTGAGCATCATCAGCAAAGTCATCGGTAAGAGATTGTAACGTGGTAGCGTCTCCTCCAGTTGCCAGAAAACTACCCGAGAAAAGTAATAGGTTGGCATTGTCGCGTCTGTAGCGTCCGGATCCCTGGATTACACTTAATTGTTCTACACCACGATTAAAATTACGACTGACTCGATCTAAGCCAAAAAGTTGTTTCATTTCAGTCTGAGTATCACGCCAAGCATTGTTTCTGTTTTTACCATCTGCGACATGTTGTTTAATGCGTGCTGCTGCAAGGTGCGAGAATAAATGCACATTCGCCTTATCAAATCGTCGGTCTTTTCGTGTAATCGTATTAAGCGTTAGAGCCTGATCACTATCAGTATTATTAAACTCATCAAAATATTGTCCGGAAACCACGATCTCAGTCCAGCCATTCCAGGGTATTTGATGAATCGAAAAATGGCCCTGGTTATCATTTATTTGAGTTCTGATGGTAGTAGAGGCTATTGCCGAGGCCTGTTTGTCGAGTTGTGAAGATGTAACTTCAGAACCAGTTTTAAAAGGACCTTTCTGGCCTGAACCGGAAATATTACAAGCGCTTAATGTGATAGCAAGTAGTGATAAAGTGAATATACGTAAAAACATAGTTTCCCCCATTTCTTTTATATTTTTTTATGTATAACCTTGTTTTTAGGAAGCTTAACGCCACTATCACCCTAAAAATAGAGTGACGAGTTATTAAGTCGACCTCCTAAGCCAGAAACAAAAAAGCATTTTTTATGGTCCTTGTCAAGTTATTCTTATAGATCAATGACTTAAATCACGATAAAAAGTACTTATACATTGCCTTATGATAGTTTGTTTAAGTCTTTTTTTAAACCACCTCTCACCTTTTGATTCATTTTATTCACCCTGCGGGCCAGCTTTAAAAAATAACGCTGTTGTCTCGCAATACTCAGCTGGCCTTTTTTTAAATTGGTTTGTTGATTCGAAGTATTATTTCTTCTTAAATTTTCTTGCCTCCTAAACAGTGGGGGAATATGCTCCGCTGGAACTATAATAATCGGTTTGCTGGTACTATTTATTCAAAGTTCAGAGGCGTACAAAGTATTAAATTGAAGTCGAATATAAATTGATTTCAGGGCCGTTGTTCACTTCGAACTTATTTGAAGTTTTTCTATGATTGTTAATATACTAAAAAGCACCTGGTCATTATTCCTGGGGATGGCATTTCTGATGCTCGGTAACGGATTGCAGGGTACTCTGGTGAGTTGGCGTGCGAATTACGAGGGCTTTTCATCCAGTACCACGGGCTGGATTATGACTGCCTATTATCTTGGCTTTCTGGCTGGATCATTTCTAACCACAAAATTGGTTCGCAGAGTTGGTCATGTCAGGGTTTTTGCGGCATTGGCCTCACTCGCTTCAGCCGCAATGCTGATTCAAATTCTTTTAATCAACCCTTCGTCCTGGTTTTTGATGAGATTACTTACAGGTTTTTGTTTTGCCGGGACGTATGTAATTGTTGAGGGCTGGTTGAATGAGCGGTCTGATAATAACACCCGTGGAAGGATTTTATCATACTATATGATGGTCTCTTATGGAGGTCTAGCGGGAGGACAGTGGCTATTGAATGTCGCTGACCCTGCTGATTTTGCTCTATTTTTATTAGCTTCTATATTGCTATCGTTCGCCCTGGTTCCGGTATTGATAACGCGAACACATGGGCCTGACTTAATAGAAAACGAAAGCATGAGCCCAAGAAAGCTGTTTCGTATCGCTCCAGCGGGTGTTGCGAGTATTATGCTCTCATCCATTGCCCAAGGCGCGATGTTTGGCATGGGAGCGGTTTATGCTGCCAATGCTGGCATGAGTGTTTCACAAACGGCTTTGTTTATGGGAGTTTTTATTGCATTTGGTGCAGTGTCCCACTGGCCTTTGGGCTGGCTTTCAGATCAGATTGACAGGCGTCTTGTGGTGGTGATAGCGAGCTTTATTACAGTTGCACTATCAGTCGCCTTGTTAAGGTTAGATAAGCAGAGCACATTATTTATTATTACTTTTGGTCTGTTAGGTGCAATGGTATTGCCGATTTATTCATTGGGTGTCGCGCATACTAATGATCGACTCAGGACGGATCAAATGTCAAATGCCAGTAGTACGATTGTATTACTGTATGGGGTAGGGGCAGCGATTGGCCCGATTTCAGTTGGTTACATTATTAATATTTTTGGCAATTCTTCTTACATTGTCTACCTTGGCGTAATTAATCTGGTGACAGGTATTCTAGTATCATTCTGGATATATCGACGTGAAGCGGTACCGGAAGAACAGCAAGGTGAATATCAGTTGGTGCCATCACGTCCTACCACAGTAGCTATGGAGGCGATTGCCTTAGAGGCAGAAGAGACGATGAATTTTGAGGAGGATGAATAGCAAGGTTTTACTATTCAGTAAAGGGTGTCTAGATAGCATAAAAAGACACCCCCATACTTTTAAGTCCTTTTTCTATTTGATTCGGGCAACACCTGAATCAATTGCCGCTTGTGATATTGCAGCAGGAAGTCTATCAGGTAAGCGCGGATCAAGTGGCGTTGGAATAATGTATTCCGGCCCAAATTCCATCGAAGTTTTGTTGTATGCTTTCAGAACTGAATCGGGTACAGGTTCTTTAGCAATAGCAGCCAGCGCTTTGACCGCAGCCATTTTCATTTCAGTGTTTATATGCGTTGCGCGAACATCTAATGCACCGCGGAAAATAAACGGAAAGCCTAATACATTATTGACTTGGTTCGGGTAATCGCTGCGTCCCGTTGCCATGATAATATCAGGGCGTGCTGCGCGCGCAACCGCTGGATCAATTTCAGGATCAGGATTAGATAAAGCAAATACAATGGGATTTGGAGCCATTGCATTTAGTGAATCTACATCTAATAAATTTGGACCTGATAAGCCGATGAATACGTCTGCGTCTGTACATGCATCTAGCAAAGTGCGTTGGTCTGTTTCAAGTGCCCACTCTTGTTTGTATTTATTTAAATCATCACGCCCTGAATGAATAACTCCACCTCTATCAAGCATGAACAAATTATTTTTGTCTGCGCCCAATGAAGTTAAAACTTCCATAGAAGCAATACCTGCTGCGCCTGCACCAAGACAAACGATTTTGGCATCTCCGAGCTTTTTACCTTTCAGTTCCAAAGCATTGAGTAAGCCAGCAGCAATAATTATGGCGGTGCCATGTTGATCATCATGAAAAACAGGGATATCGAGCTTTTCTTCTAGAATACGTTCAATCTCAAAACATTCAGGTGCTTTTATATCCTCAAGATTGATGCCGCCAAAAGTTGGTGAGATAGCCTCAACAATTCGAATAAAATCTTCAGGTGAGTTGGAGTTTACTTCAATATCGAAAACATCAATGTCTGCAAAACGTTTGAATAACACGCCTTTTCCTTCCATTACAGGCTTTCCTGCAAGCGCACCCACATTACCTAGTCCCAGTACAGCTGAGCCGTCTGTAATAACTGCAACCAGGTTGCCTTTGGCAGTGTATTTGTAGGCATTTTCCGGATTTTTTTCTATTTCTAAAACCGGTACTGCCACACCGGGCGTATAAGCTAAAGAAAGGTCTTTTTGAGTTTCTGTAGATTTAGTGATTTCAATCGCAATTTTCCCTGGTTTAGGAAATTGATGATAATCAAGAGCTTCCTTTATTAGAGTTTCTTTTGCATTGTCTTTTTGTGAGTCATTCGACATGATTGTTTCGTTCCTTACTGAATTATTTTAACTAATTGTCCTTGTAGCGGCTGTCCTTTTGGGAACATCCCGTTAAGTAGGCGCAAACGTTGCTCGTCAACTTTACTTCTACGTGCAAGAGAAGCATAGGACAAACCAGGCGTTGATGCACGACCGACCACAATTCTTCCTGCATTATTTTTGTCGATTCGATATTTTAAACCATCAATCTGTTTTAAATACTGGTCATGGCCCGCATCTCGAGTGTTGCTGGTCTTAAATTTCCTTGCTTCTGCGATAACCTGTTGCAGACGTTTATCATTGCTAGGATGAGAGGCAAAAACACCATGATAAGCTTGAGGTTGCCGACCTTCTTTGCGTGCCTGGAATTTATCAAATTCTTCCTGGGCTTTTAGCACACTGACAACGTCGATCATGTTCTCTGGCGCGTAACCAATGCGCGCGAGATACTCTGCACCCAATCTGTCAGCCTGTAATTCGTGATCTCTTCCGTAGCCGCTAAGTAAGGCTTTGTTCAGTTGCCCGAGTTGTTCTTCACCACCTCCAGCCTTTTTAGCTAAAACACTCAGTAAAATGGTGCTCGCTAGTCCTGCACTTTGTTGCTTTACACCGTGTTTCGCGGTTACATGGCCAATTTCGTGTCCTAATACGCCAGCGAGTTCGCCTTCAGAATTCAAATATGCCATGAGTCCCGTGGTTACATAAATATAGCCGCCCGGCAAGGCAAAGGCATTCACGGTTGGATCATCTAAAACGGTAAAAGTATAGCGGATATCGTTTCGGTGGCTTTGTCTCGCCAGCTGCTGCCCAATATTATTAACGTAGGCTTGTAGCCTTGGGTTGTTATAGGGTTTTTTCTGTTTGATGACGCTTTTATGTGCCTGGGCACCCATTGCAAGTTCCTGATCATTACTGATCAAGGAAAAGTCTTTTTTGCCTGTAACGGGATTGGTTGAACATCCTGTAATGCTAATTAATGAGGCTACAATGACTCCATTTATTAGGTTTTTAATCTTCATTTCTCTGAACTCCATTTGATTGTTGGCTCAATTTTCTTGGTCGAATGCTTTATAGATAGAATCTCAAGTTGAGAAGGATGATTTATTTGAACTACCCGATTTCCATGTTTGTTTTTTAGCATACCTGAGACGATTATACGTTTATCAATTAAGTTATTAAGGTTAATAGTCTCAAAATAGTGTAAATTATTTTTTCTGATTTTAATTTGAATAGGACGCTTTGATTCGCTTTCAAATTCCATCACTATCTGCTTTTTACTCTTTTTAACGGATTTTATTTTTCCTTCTAGCCGAACAAAACCTTTTGATTTAGAGCCCAATGTTGTCACTGATTGTAGCTGGTGACTTTCTAATCGCCAGATATTACGAGATTCTTTTCGCGCAACTTTTTCAGCCTGCTTATAGCATTCTGCGAATTTCACATTGGGAGGTATTACTAGCGTTTTAGCAAAACCTTTTCGCAATAACCAGCTTGAGATATTAGTACCATCGGGCAAAAAAACATGCGCTAGAGTTCTCGAATATTTATCCTGACTTTGTTGGTCGTATTGAAGTGAAATTTGATAATCAAATTTCTTCAGCAGTTCGCGCAAAGCTTCTCTTGCTTTTGCTCCGTAGGCTTCAGCTTTTTGTTTGTGGTGATGAGTTTCAGGAGTATCGATGCCGATAATGCGAATCTTGCGTTCATCCTTAAGTAAAAGCGTATCACCGTCATAGACCCATTTCACAGTGGCTTTCTCAAGTGAAGTACCTGCAGGGAGATCACAGATATTTTTAGCAAGTGCTTGCGAATAAAAGAATGACATAAAAAAGGCACTCATAAAGAGTGCCTTTTTTAACGAATGCAAAATCAAGCGCAATCGATTATTTAAGTATAAAGTTATTAAACAATAAGCTTATTTTTTACCATAGCGGTTGTTAAACTTATCGATCGCACCGGCTGTGGTAGTGGTGCTCTGCTTGCCCGTATAAAATGGATGAGAAGCACTAGAGATATCCACTTTGATAAGTGGGTATTCATTACCATCTTCCCATTTCACTGTCTCTTTAGAAGAAAGTGTAGAGCGTGTTAGTATTTTAAAGTCACTCGCAAGGTCCTGAAAAACAACTTGGTTATAATCTGGGTGTATCTCGGCCTTCATTAGAAGATCCTCTTAAAATCTGTTATATAAATATTTGAAAATCAAAGAGCGGGGATTCTAACAGAAGCTCAGGTTGTTTTGCAAGGGGGGTATGGTCTTCTATACCTAAAAGTAGAAACATGTATTACAGTGATTTGCCAGTAATTATTAAAGAACTGTTATGGCTAATATAGCCCAACCCTAATCTTGTTTTACTCTTTAGTGACAAACTAAGCGAGTTGTGGATTAATAGTGTTATTAGCAATACTGATAAATATTTTATTAAAGGAGTAAAAATGTCCAAATTCATGATGGTAATTCTTGCAGCTATTACCCTTTTTATCATATTAGGTATCGGTGTTTATAACCGCATTGTCGGAGGTGATGAAAAGGTAACCTCTTCATGGTCTGAAGTAGTGAATCAGTTTCAGCGTAGGGCTGATTTAATTCCGAATCTGGTGAGTACTGTAAAAGGTTTTGCGGCACAAGAAAAAGATGTTTTGACCAGCGTTGTTGAAGCGCGCGCGAAGGCAACATCAATTAATATTACAGCTGATACGCTTAACAACCCCGCAGTTTTTAAACAGTTTTCGAAAGCACAGGATCAGTTAAGTGGCGCCTTGAGTCGTTTATTGGTAACTGTTGAGCGTTACCCTGAACTAAAGTCTGATAAAAACTTCCTAGCCTTGCAAACGCAGTTAGAAGGAACTGAAAATCGCATCACCGTAGCGCGTAAACGTTACATAGAATCGGTTAGAGATTACAACCTTACGGTACGTAAATTTCCTGGAAATATGATTGCAGGGCTTATGGGTTTTGCAGTTAAACCTAACTTCAGTGTTGAAAATGAGGCCACAATTTCGCAACCACCGAAAGTGGATTTCAATACTGCGCCTGCTACAAACTAAGCTGAATTTCTTTATGAAGAGGTTACTGTCAGTTGCAGTATTTTGTTGTTTATTCTTGAGTTATTTTGCTCAGGCAGAACTGGTCGCTGTTCCTGAGTTAAATCAAAGGGTGACTGACTTAACGCAAAGTTTGAATGCGCAACAACAATCAGATATTGAACAATCCCTTGCTGCTTTGGAGCAGGTCAAGGGTAGTCAAGTCGCAGTCTTGATAGTCGAAACTACTTCGCCCGAATCAATCGAACAATATGCGACAAGGGTATTTGAAAAGTGGCAGCTCGGGCGTAAAAAAGTAGACGATGGAGTGCTTTTGCTGATTGCGATAAAAGACCGGAAAATGCGCATCGAGGTCGGCTATGGCCTTGAAGGCGCAATACCCGATGTTGCCGCTGGGCGCATCATTAATGAATATATTTCTCCAGAATTTCGTAATGGCAATTATTATGAGGGTGTGCGCTTGGGAACTGAGAAAATCACAGGGTTGGTAAATGGAGAGCCTTTGCCGCCAGCTACTAGCCAACAAGGGAGTAATGATTCAAGCCCATTGATTTTTTTATTAATCTTCGGCAGTACTTTTTTATCATCGTTTTTAACACCATTTCTAGGACGTTTACTGACAACTGCTGTGATAAGCCTGGGAGGCGGCCTGATAATCTGGTTTCTATCACAAGACCTCGTCTTTTCAATATTTGCAGCATTCTTTCTAGCCGTTTTCAGCCTAGCTTTTAACCGTTCCCGAACTAGCAGCTACCGCGATGGTGGGGGCTATGGCGGCGGTTTTGGTGGCGGAGGTGGATTCAGCGGTGGTGGCGGTTTCAGTGGCGGCGGAGGTGGCTCTGGCGGCGGCGGGGCATCTGGTGGATGGTGATGAATTTCAATAGAACGATAAAGCATTTATTCTATCCGGGCTGGTGGTTAAGACGTGACTTCCCTCCAGCTGAATTGGCCAGAATTGAAGCGGCTATAAAAGCCTCGGAAGCCAAACATAGCGGCGAAATCCGTTTCGCGATAGAAAGCTCTTTGCCTTTAAAAGCCTTGTGGTGTGATGAAGCAACCAATGAACGCGCACTAGAAGTGTTCTCTTTACTACGCGTTTGGGATACTGAAGATAATAACGGAGTCTTGATCTATTTATTACTGGCTGATAATAATGTAGAAATCAGGGCCGATAGAAATATCAATAAGGTAGTTGGACATCAGGAGTGGGAACGTATTTGCCACGTGATGGAGACTGATTTTCGCGAAGCCAGGTTTGGCGATGGCGTGATAAAGGGTATTGAAGAGATTGGCGCATTACTGGAACAACATTTTCCGGTAATGAAAAATGATGCAAATGAGTTGTCAAATAAGCCTGTAATTCTCTAAAAAGCTGTCTATGTAAATAATTGAAAGACGTCCAAATAACGGACGAGACAAAAGAAGAGAGACAACTGCATTGTTGTTTAATGCTGATCCGCAGGATAGGCGTGGTTGTATAAAAATCCTTAAAAAGTAGGGGGGTGTCCTTTTTAAGGCTAGATAATCAGGTTTTCTTCTTTCTAGCTCGCGGATGAGCATTGTCATAGACCTTTGCCAGATGTTGAAAATCCAGATGCGTATATATTTGCGTGGTACTGATATCGGCATGCCCGAGTAATTCCTGTACCGCCCGTAAATCTCCTGATGATTCAAGGATATGACTGGCGAAAGAGTGCCGAAGCTTATGCGGGTGGATGTGCTGGTTTAGACCTTGCTTTTTTTGCCAATAATTTAGCCGTTGCTGAACAGAGCGCGTGCTGATGCGTTTTCCGCGGTTACTTACAAACAAAGCAGATTCTTCAATCTTCGCCATTGTGCCTCGCTTTGATAACCAGCTCTGAAGTGCTTCGACTGCTTTTCTGCCAATCGGTAGAATTCTTGTCTTATTCCCTTTACCAATCGCTCTTAGAGAATTTTCTACCAGATCAATACTGTTTAAATCAAGATTGGTGAGTTCGGATAAACGCAAACCAGATGAGTAGAATAACTCCATAATGGCACGATCACGAATTGCCAGAATACTGTCTGCAGGAATCTCCAATAATTGACTTAAAGCATCGACATCGAGTGTATCCGGTAGGGTGTGAGCGGATTTTGGCGCACGTATATCAATAGCAGGGTTATATTTAAGTCGGTGTTTGCGGATTAAAAATTGATAAAAGCTACGTAATGATGACAGTTTGCGTTGCAATGTTTTACCGCCAACACCTTGGCGATGCAGGCCAGCAACCCAATTACGTACATGCAGGTTATCGGCGTTTAGAATATCATCGCAATCGTTTTTAATTAACCATTCGCTGAATTGCTTGAGATCGCGATTGTAAGCGTTCAGTGTGTGTGAAGAGTATTGTTTTTCGTATTTTAGATGTTCGGCGAATTGTTGTGTTGCATCAGCCACAATTAATCGCTTGCTATAAACTTAAGACTTTATATGGTAGGTAATGCTGGTCGAAATAAGCTCACCTAAGTGACTAATAAAAACAGTTCCCATGCCCGGATGAAAACGATCTTCATCTTCACTGCCAAGTGCAAGAATACCTATTTTTTCAGCACCAAATAATGGTACTAACGCGACTGAGTTTACTTTATCTTTGTTCTTCTCAAACAGGAAGTTGAGTTGTTCTTCTTTGAGTTTTCCACAAATAGGTTTTTTTGTCTTGAACAGATTTTGAAAGCTTTTAAGATCATCATTTGTCGGGGAGACAAAATGCATGGTGTCGTCACCGCCAATTATTTTCAAGGTTACAAAATCAGCATTAAAATCTTCGCGTAAAACATCTTGGCAAGTTCCAATAACGTCATCAATGCCATCAGCACGCATTAACTCCAGGGTGAAACGTTGCAGACGTGTAACAATTTGTTCATTGCCGCGGGCAGTACGTATCAAGCCATTAAGCTGTTCCTCAAGGTCGCGACTCTTTTCACGTAATATTGCGACTTGGCGTTCGATTAATGAAGCAGTTCCAGCGCCGTGAGGAACTTGAATTGTTGCTAATAACTCAGCATGGCGATGAAAGAAATCCGGGTGGGTAGATAGGTATTTGGCAATTACACTTTCATCCATCATTGCATCAGCAATAATAGCGTCATTGTCTTTATCAGTATCAGGTTTGTTATTAGCCCCAGAACTCATGCTTCTTTCTCCTTGATTAAACCATCAACTATTTAACTTAGTGTAATTATCCCTTTATAGACTGTAGCTGTTGGTCCCGTCATCATAACTGGATTTTCAGCGCCTGCCCAGTGAATTGATAGATTACCACCGAGTAATTTTACATCAACAGTGTCGTCTAATAAGCCTTGTAACCTACCTGCAACGATAGCTGCGCACGCGCCTGTGCCACATGCTTGAGTCTCGCCAACACCTCTTTCATAAACACGTAGCTTGATATGTTGGGAGTCTAATATTTGCATAAACCCGACATTTACAGAGTTAGGGAAATGCTTATCCTTTTGCAGAGCTTTTCCTAAAGCTTCTACAGCTGCTGAATCAACATCATCAACCACGATAACGGCATGCGGGTTTCCCATGGAAACGGCACCGAAAGTAATTGTTTCATCATCTATCATTAATTGATAACTATTCTGTATTTTATCAGCCAAAAATGGAATTTTTTGTGGTTCGAGTATGGGGGGGCCCATATCGACAGTGACATTACCATCATCTTCTAATTTTAAATTAATGCGTCCGCTATTGGTGATAACGGGGATTTCGGATTTGTTACTTAAACCTTCATTTCGCACAAACTGTGCAAAACAACGCGCGCCATTGCCACACTGTTCAACCTCTCCACCATCTGCGTTGTAGATTCGATAGCGAAAATCAGCATCATCTACATTTGAGCTTTCGATAAGCAAAATCTGATCACAACCAATGCCAAAACGGCGATTAGCAATAAAGCGTAATTGTTCCGGATCTAGGGAAATAGACTGGTTTATAGCATCGATTACTACAAAGTCATTTCCAAGCCCGTGCATTTTGGTGAATTTAATTTCCATGAGTGCTTCTTGAAAAATAGCAATACGATCATATAGTACAATATGTAGTGTCAACTTTGACATATAAAGTTAATGCGGAAGCTGGATTTTAATGATAAAGTACCGTGCGCATATCAGCTTTTACTTATATAGATAGGAGAAAACCCATGACTGATTTCAATGAAGAATTAGACGCACGCGGTCTAAACTGCCCACTTCCAATTTTACGTGCTAAAAAAGCAATCAATGGTCTTGAAGCGGCTCAAACGCTTAAAATCATTGCAACTGACCCTGGTTCAGTTAAAGACTTTGAAGCTTTTTGTAAGCAGACTGGTAACGAGTTAGTTTCTACTGCTGAAGACGGTGGCGAATACACTTTCTTTATCAAGAAAGGCGGATGATCATCGTTTAATAAACTGGTTTTTAAAAGCACCTTCGGGTGCTTTTTTTTGGTCTAGAGATTATTATCACTTCATGAAAAACGACCCAGCCTTGATAAAAGCTTTCCTGAAAGAAAAACAGCAACAGCATCTTTATCGTTCCGTTAAAGTGAGCGAGTCCGCACAAGCCCCAAATATGCAAATTGACGGTAAGCAATACCTGACATTTTGCAGTAATGATTATCTGGGACTGGCTAACCACCCTGATATTCTTAAAGCATTTAAAAGTGCTGCCGACAAGTATGGTGTTGGCAGTGGCGCAGCGCATTTAATCAATGGCCATTCGATTGAACACCAAAAGCTGGAAGAGGCACTGTCTGATTTTACCGGGCGTGAAAAGACGTTGCTGTTTTCAACCGGTTATATGGCAAATATCGGCGTAGTCGATGCCTTGATAAATCGAGGCGATCATTTATTTGCGGATCGTTTGAATCATGCCTCCCTGATTGATGCCGGCTTGCTATCTAAAGCAAAAATGCAACGTTATAGACATAATGATGTGTATGCATTGCAGAAGCTCTATGCGAAAATTGGCACAAAAAACAGCTTTGTAAACAGTATGATTCTAAGCGATGGTGTTTTCAGCATGGATGGCGATGAAGCACCCGTTAACGAGCTTGCAAACATTGCGAAGCAGCAACAAGCCTGGCTGATGATAGATGATGCCCACGGTTTTGGCACACTGGGTAAATCATGGAGCAGGTATACTTGAGCAGCAACAATTATCCCAGGATGATGTGCCCATATTAATGGCAACCCTGGGTAAAGCTATTGGAACTGCAGGTGCATTTGTTGCGGGTAGTCACGACTTGATTGAGTATCTGACACAAACAGCGCGAACTTATATTTATACCACTGCAATGCCACCGGCAATCGCCGCAGCAAGCAGCGCCAGTTTGAGGATTGTGCAGGAGGATAATCGGCGACGTGAAAAGCTCAATGATCTGATCCGGCAATTCAAACAGGGTGTTATGCAGTTAGGAATAGAGTTGATGTCATCAAATACGGCTATCCAGCCAATAATGCTGGGGAATACAGAAAGTGCAGTAACTATTAGTCAAAAACTCCAGGAAAAAGGCATATTAGTGAGTGCTATTCGACCGCCAACTGTTCCTGAAGGAACAGCACGTCTAAGGGTAACTTTCTCGGCAAATCATAGTGAGCAAGATATCAATAGACTTTTGGAAGCGTTAGAAAGCGTATTCTATAAAAATTAGATGTTATGATGATGACCTCACTAAGCCCAATAATATTCGGTGGCAAGATAGATAAATATGCAACATCTTATGAAAACTAAATTCAAAGTTTTATTGGACAATATACAAAATATTCGAACTTTATTATTTGCATGCTTATTAATATTTGCAATGCCAGTTTTTGCTGAGCAACATGATAAAAATGAGGTTAAAGAAGTTACGGTTTCTGAACCTGAACTTACAAAAGAACAAAAACAAGAAAAGTTGTTAAATGAAACTTTAGAAACAATGCTTAACTTTGTCGAGCTTCAGGAGCGCTTACGCAAAGACTTGAATGGTTTTCAAAAGGAATTAAAGATTGCCAAATCTGAGGCTGAAATAAGTGAACTAAAAGCGCAAATCGCAGCGACAATAGATAAATTAAAAGATACTACTAGTAATATAGAAAATATAGCTGCTGATACCGACTTAGGTTTGTTGAGAAGTAGCGAACAGAAACCCTTTGATATACAAGAAGAACTATTGGCTTTATTAGAGCCTGCCCTTAAAGAAATGAAGTACGCTACCAGTAATGTTCGTATTAAAGCTGACTTACGCGAGAAAATTGAGTATTTTAAAAAGCGTGAACCTATTGTAAAAGATGCACTTAAAAATGTAGCTACTTTAAATAAAGCGAATAAAAATAAGGAGATAGGTAAGGCTCTAAAAAAAATGAACGACACCTGGTCAAAGCAGCTGGTTTTTATTCAAAGTGAATTAAAAGCTAAACAGCTCCAGCTGGATAAGATAGAAGCCGAAGCAACAACCTTCACAGATCAATCAGAAAACTTTTTTAAAAATTTCTTCCAGCGTCGTGGCTGGACATTAACCCAGGCGCTTTTATCGATTATTGGCATTTTAATTCTATCTCAACTGATACATAAATTACTCACACATATCGTTAAGGGTTATCAAGCTCAATATAGAAGTGTGCAGTTACGCGCTATCGATTTAATGCATCGGCTTGCAACTCTAATATTAGTAATACTAGGTCCAATGGTGGTGTTTTATCTTGAAGAAGACTGGGTGTTATTTAGTTTGGGGGTATTATTTCTAATTGCCTTCGCTTGGAAATTAGGCCAGACAATTCCCCGATACTGGTCTCAGCTTGAGCTATTTTTGAATATTGGTCCGGTTCGTGAAGGCGAGAGGCTTTTGTTGCATGAAATTCCCTGGCGAGTGAAAAACATCAATATGTATTCGGTTCTGGAAAATCCTGCTGCAGACCTTAGCTTACGTTTAGACATTAATGATCTGGTCGATTTACGCTCACGGCCGATAGCCCAAGGTGAACCGTGGTTTCCATGTAAAAAAGGTGACTGGGTCATTTTGAAAGATGGATTACGCGGAAAAGTTATCGGTATTTCACTGGAGCTTGTGCAATTAATTCAACGTGGTGGGGCGGTATGTACCTATCAAATGGATCAATTCCTGTCTTTGTCACCGCTAAACCTTTCTAAAAATTTTCGCATCAAGGAAACTTTTGGTATTGCTTACTCGCATCAAAAGGAAAGTACAACCAGTATCGTGCAAACCCTGAAAGCTGCTATCAATAAACGTGCTGTCGAAGAAGGCTATGAAGCGAGCATACAGAATATCAATGTCGAATTTGAATCAGCAGCTGACTCTTCGTTGAATCTGGTTGTGATTGCCGACTTTAAAGGTGATGTGGCAGATGTTTCGAATCGTTTGAGGCGTTCTATTCAGCGCTGGTGTGTTGATGCCTGCACCGAAAATGGATGGGAGATTCCTTTCCCACAATTACAGCTACATGCTGAAAAACTGTTTGAGAAATAATTTAAGCTGATATATCCCCATAGATACTTAAAAAGACACCCCTCCACTTTTAGGCTGTTTTTTGAAAACTGAATAAATCCTTATGAAATATAAAGACCTGCGAGATTTTATCGCCCAGCTCGAATCTATTGGTGAGCTGAAACGCATCACCACAGAAGTAGATCCCAACCTCGAAATGACGGAAATTTGCGATCGTGTTTTGCGTGCGGGTGGTCCGGCCTTGCTGTTTGAAAATCCGAAAGGTTTTGATAGCCCAGTTCTTGGTAATCTGTTTGGTACGCCGGAACGTGTAGCGATGGGCATGGGTGAAGATTCTGTGGTCGCTTTACGGGAGGTCGGTAAATTGCTTGCCAGCCTTAAAGAGCCTTCACCGCCAAAAGGACTGAAAGACGCGATTCAGGCAATTCCAAAATTCAAAAAAGTACTGGATATGGCGCCGAAGATGATTAAAAAGGCTGCTTGCCAGGAATTTGTGATTGAAGGGGATGATGTTGATCTCTCAAAATTACCCATTCAAACCTGCTGGCCAGGTGATGTTGCACCGTTGATCACATGGGGTCTGGTAATAACCAAAGGCACACGCAAGCAACGCCAGAATCTTGGTATTTACCGCCAGCAAGTGATCGGTAAGAATCGTGTCATTATGCGCTGGCTGTCGCATCGCGGAGGTGCTCTGGATTTCCGCGACTGGCAACAGACCAATGCCGGGGAGCCGTTCCCGATAACGGTAGCCTTGGGCGCTGATCCAGCAACGATTTTGGGTGCAGTAACGCCAGTACCAGATACATTATCTGAATATGCCTTTGCCGGACTATTGCGTGGTTCACGCACCGAAGTCACAAAATGTATCGGTTTAGATTTGCAGGTGCCGGCATCAGCCGAGTATGTTTTAGAAGGGTATTTATACCCGGATGATATGGCAGATGAAGGCCCCTACGGCGATCACACGGGTTATTACAACGAGGTTGAGCGCTTTCCCGTATTTACCATCGAGCGCATCACGCATCGTAAAGATCCCATTTATCACAGTACATATACTGGAAGACCACCCGATGAACCCGCAATGCTTGGCGTTGCTTTAAACGAAGTATTTGTGCCCATTTTGCAAAAACAATTTCCTGAAATCACAGACTTTTATTTGCCTCCGGAAGGCTGTTCCTACCGTATGGCAGTGGTTAGCATGAAGAAACAATATCCCGGTCATGCCAAGCGGGTAATGATGGGTGTGTGGTCATTTCTGCGCCAATTTATGTACACAAAATTCGTGATCGTTGTGGATGACGATATCAATACCCGCAGCTGGGAGGATGTTATCTGGGCAATGACAACCCGTATGGATCCGTCACGCGATACCACTATTGTGGAAAATACGCCTATCGATTATCTTGATTTTGCATCCCCAGTATCTGGTTTGGGTTCAAAAATGGGTTTTGATGCTACTAATAAATGGCAGGGTGAAACCAGTAGGGAGTGGGGTAAGCCAATTTTCATGGATGAAGATGTAAAAAAGAAGATTGATGAATTATGGGGCGATTTAGGGATTTAAATTTAAACAGTTTGGCTATATCAGGACCGGTGTTAAGTGGTTTTTATCGTATAAATCATACTGTTTAGGGCCTTAAAAAGTAAATTCTGAATCGTTGGCAGCCCTTTAAAAACAACGTTTATCAAATCTCCTTAAGCTTAGATTAAGCTAAAATATGCAATACTATCCACGACAATAAGAATACATTAATAATTAATCAAAAATTCTTTCAAATAATTATAAAAATCGGCGAAAGTTCAGTCGGCCAATAAAATAATAAAATGGGTATTACTATGAAATTTGAGAAGCTACTTCTCGTTTCGCTTGGGGTTGTTTTTTCTTTTCCAATGGCTTTTTCATTACAAGCTACAGAGAAGTCGCAATCAATTGAAGCTATTTGGAATTCCATAGAACAAAAATCTAAACAAAAGACACGAGCGGATCAGGCAAAAAAAGAAGATACTAAATTAGCCCGTCAACGCGCAATCTGGAAAGCAAAATGGGATGCAGAGCAGAAAGCTAAAAAGTTGGCAGTCCCTCTACAAAAACCTGTTATGCAGAGGAAAGCAGCAAAAACCGCATTAAATTTAGCCAAACCAACAACAGAAACTGGATTAATATTATCTCCGGCAGAATTAGCGCTAGCGAATCAAACACCTGTCTGGAAACAACAGACCCAACCCCAGGGTTTGCAAACAAAAACACCGAAAAAAGTTGTTAAGCATCGAGCACCCAAGCCTTTAACTCGTGAACAATATCAATCACGTTGGAAAAAACAACAACTTGAAAAACAAAAGCAAATAGTTCAAGGCAATCTTGCGGCTCCATTATTAAGCAATGCTGATACGAATAAATTTGTAAACAGAAAAGCACAGAAACAGCTAAGTCGTGCTGCTTTCCGATCGAATAGTAAGCTTGCTTCTCTAAGTTCTTTGCCTTTTGAAGTTCAGCACAAGTTAAGAGCTGCAAAACTGAATACAAAGGCCATGAGCGCTTATGTACGAGATGTTAGTTCAAACAGGCCATTATTGGGTCATCAAGATAAGACTTCACGCGTGCCGGCATCGGTGATGAAGTTGATTACTTCCTATGCTGCATTGGGTACTTTGGGCCCAGATTATCGTTGGCCACTGGATGTTTATACCAGAGGTGCTATTAAAAAAGGCACTCTTAAAGGTGATTTGATCATCAAGGGTTATGGTTCACCAGAATTTAATAAGGCAGAGTTACGAAAAGTGCTACAAGGCATCAAGCACAAAGGTATCAGCAATGTTTCGGGTCGGGTGGTATTTGATAATAGTTATTTTAACGTCCCCAATGAAGGCTCGTTGGATGGTAAATCGCAATCGGCTTATAACGCTCAGCCAGATGCCTTATTGTATAATGAGAGACTCAACAGCTTTCAGATTCGTGCATCAGGTAAGAAGGTACATGTCAGCTCCACAACTCCAACACATAACTTGAAAGTTGTTAATCGAATGCGCACCGTACGTCGCGGTTGCAGGCCACATATTAAGGTGTCCCATCAAGGTGCACAAACCGTTGTCACTTTCAGTGGAAGGTATTCCAGACGTTGCGGAACACGAACATATAACCGAGTGATCAGTCGTCCAGCTGAAATGATATATGGAGCCATGCAGGCAATGTGGAAGCGTGATGTTGGTGGAAAACTGAATACACAATTCGCCATGGGTACTGCGCCTGCTGGTACAAAACCATTGCTCAGAACGCATTCTCGTACCTTGGCGGAAATTCTACCGATGATTGATAAAGATAGTAATAATGTCATGGCACGCCAGGTGATGTTGACGATTGGAGCCAGAGCCAGTGGCCAGGGTACGGAACAAAGTGGTGCAAATGCGATAGGGGCATGGCTAGCTTCCAGGGGTCTTAATTTTCCGGAATTGCGTATTGAAAACGGTTCTGGCTTAAGTCGTCATGCGCGTATTAGTGCGCGCCATGTAGGTGATTTACTGGTCGATGCCTACCGCAGTCCATATCGCACTATCTTGATGCGATCACTAGCTGTTGCCGGTGTCGATGGCACCATGAAAAGACGCCTGAAAGGCTCGCAGGTGCGTGGCAGGGGTTTCTTTAAGACAGGCTCTTTACGCGATGTTAGAAGTATCGCCGGATATGTAAAAGCAGCTGATGGTAAAACCTATGTAATGGCTATCTTGCACAATGATCCACGTGCCCCGCGCAGAGCTTTAGCAGCTCATGATAAATTAATCGAGTGGGTCTATTCCGGTGGAAGACAGGAACAAATAGCGAGTGTAGCGCAACATACTTACAATTAATAAGTAAAATCCATTGCTGTAAATTCTAAAAAAGCCCAGCGAACACAGAGAAACAACAGTTTTGTTGTTTAAGCTAATCCGGAAAGCGAGTGTTTTAAAAAATGAGTGAGCTCTGCATAAGTTCTTTAAGTGATTTTTAAATAACAAAAATCACTTATAAGGTAGGGGGCCTTTTAAAATAGTTTTTATATTTTAAGCTTTGAATTTTCCTTTAATGAGGCGATCCCCTTCCATAGTTTCTATTTCTCTGGCACCAGAAACCACGATTTCGGGGTCAGGGATATAATCAATATCAGGGTTTGAATTGCTATAAGGCACACTATTTAAAATCACTTTCAAGACATTAAGGCGTGCAGCATGTTTATCGTTTGAGCGCACAATAATCCACGGTGCCGCTGAAGCATGTGAACGTTTCAACATCTCATATTTAGCATTGGTAAACTCATCCCAGTGGTCCTGGGCCTGAATGTCCACTTCAGATAATTTCCATTGGCGTAATGGGTCGGTCTTACGACGCTCAAAACGGCGTGCTTGTTCTGCCTTGGTGACACTGAAATAGAGTTTGACCATTATTGTGCCCTGTCGGACCAGATCTTTTTCAAAACCTACTACACCCTTCATGAAATTCTTATGTTCTTCAGGTGTGCAAAAACCGAGTACTGGTTCAACCATGGCGCGGTTATACCAACTACGATCAAATAAAACTATCTCACCACCGTGGGGTAATTGTTCAGCATAGCGCTGAAAATACCATTGAGTGCGCTGTTCTATAGTTGGCTTACCTAAGGCAACATTGCGGTAATGCTTTTCATTCATGTAGCGTGTAACACGACGAATGGTTCCGCCTTTTCCTGAAGCATCTCGACCTTCAAAAAGAATAATCATGCGCTTCTGAGTGTCTTCTAAATACTGTTGAAGTTTAATTAGCTCTGCCTGATAAGGTTTGAGTGCCTGTTCTTTGTCATATCTTCTTTCAGATTTCTTTTTATGACGCTTGAGTTTATCGATCTCTATTTCTAATGCTGATATTTTTTGTTGCTCGGGAGTAAGTTCCTGCAGGTTAGGTTCAGATTCAGGCTGAGGTTCAGTAATAGCATCATTGCCAGATAATGTGAGAATATTCTCAGTGTCTGTGTCTTTATTTGTTGTCATTGGGTACTCCTGTCGTTTTATGCTTTGTTTAATTTATAATTGATTTTATAGTGATATATCGTCTTCTATCATAGCGAATAATCAGTTTATGTATCATAAGTTTTTTATGACAATTCTCATGATTTTGGCAAGTATTCTATTGAAACCCCTTTATGGCAGGGATCTACCCAAGCCGAATTTGATGCTGGCGAACGTCTATCATGAAGGGATAAATCTAAAGGATTATTGGATCAGTGAAAAATACGATGGGGTTCGCGCAATCTGGGATGGGCAGTATTTAATATCTCGTGGCGGCAATATATATCATGCGCCAAAGTGGTTTATCGAAGATTTCCCCAAACAGAAACTCGATGGAGAACTATGGATAAGTCGCCAAAGCTTTGAATTACTAGTGAGCACCGTGCGCAATATTGTGCCGAATGATAGCGCCTGGAAAAAGGTCAAATTTATGGTTTTTGACATGCCAGAGTCTCTGTTAAGGCAATCTATCACCTATAATAGTCGTTTAGAGAGCTTAAACAAACTTATTCAACAGGCAGATGTTAAATGGCTAAAAGCGGTTAAACAATGGAAGGTAGATGATCATCAAACATTAATGCAACAGCTAGACGAAATTACAAAAGCGGGCGCCGAAGGTTTAATGCTCCACCGTGGCTCATCACTCTATAAAGGAGTGCGTAATGGGGATTTATTAAAGTTAAAACATTATCAAGATGCTGAAGCGGTTGTAGTCCAACATACAAAAGGCAAGGGAAAATTTACTAATATGCTGGGAGCGATGATGGTGGAAATGCCTGATGGTAAACGCTTTAAAATTGGCACTGGGTTTTCTTATGAAGAGAGAAGTAAACCACCCGTAATTGGCTCAACCATTACTTACCAATATCGAGGTAAGTCAAAAAACGGGATTCCTAGGTTTGCTTCTTTTTTAAGGGTTAGAGATGTTAAATAAGTTGAGTAAAGGGCTTGTTTGAAAGAAATTGTGAAAACGCTTTACAGAATAAGTATATTAGAATAAACTAATATATTATTTAAAACATCCAACCTTTATCAAATATAAAAACACTAGGAAACAACTTATGAATACCCAACTAATTTTGGCAAGTGCCTTAATCACACTGTCAGTAACAACATCTACAGCTTCAGCTAACTGGTTTGATGGTTTTAATAATGGTTCGTCAAACGGCAACAGCGACGGTAATGTAACAGGAAATTCAAACGGACAAGCTAAAGCCGATGCAAATACTAACGGTGAAGCTAATGGTTGGGGTACTGGAAAAGGCAATGCAGACGGTGAAATAGATTTTGCGATAAACTTTAAAGCTAAAGGCAAAACTGACCTAAGCACTAAAGGGAATGTACGGGCACAAGGTGATGGCAAAGGAAATGCTCAGGGCGAAGGAAAAGCTGATCAAACTCGTACAGTAAATGTTAACGGTTACAGTGCAAACAACAATCGTGGTTTCACGAATGGTAGATCTAACAACATGCCATGGAACAATAGCAACAATGATAATGGTTTCAGCATGCCATGGAACAATAGCAACAATGGTAACAGTTTCAACATGCCATGGAACAATAGCAACAACGATAACGGTTTCAACATGCCATGGAACAATAGCAACAATGGTAATGGTTTCAGCATGCCATGGAACAATAGTAATAATGGTAACGGTTTCAGCATGCCATGGAACAACAGTAACAATGGTAACGGTTTAAGCATGCCTTGGAACAATACTTATAACAACAGATATGCTCCAATTCCATACGGCTACAATACAGCACCAATTATGCCAGTTGCACAGATGAAATAATAATTGGCTTATGTCATATTTTTTGCTCTCTAATTGAGAAAAGAAAACAGCCGCATAATGCGGCTGTTTTCATATGTGAAGGTATTGACCCAGTACTATCTATTAAAGCCTGTCTATTCAGATTTTACCGATTCAGCATTGGTGCTATTTGAAGATGCTTTCTTAAAGAAGTTCGCGATGCGATGAGTGAGCTTTTGCTCTTTTTGCATTTGCATAACTTTCTCATAAGCGATCTGGTTCACAGTTTTATTCAGATCGCGATCATAAACTTTATTGAAATTTTCAAACTCGATATCAATAATTGTTTTGTGGCGTGAGCTGAACAATTTTTCTATTAATGGCAGCTCACGTATGGTTTCTGATGATATGCCTTGAGCCTTTTTTTCTTCATCAAGAAAGGTAATACCGGACACCGTTCGACAATCACCATTCTCATCAACCAGATGAAATGTCATAGTACCCTCAGTGTCTGAGTGCTTTTCTTCTACAACTTTTTCGATCATATATGTTTTTAACATGGCAACTTTGCTAATTATTATTATTGGGTATGCGGTTAAATAAGCTTGTACCTTCAATTGTAGTTATCTTAAATACAAATACAAACTTAACTGACAGAAGGTATTCGTTTGTATTTTTTGAAGGGCACTCCTAATTTATAGAGGTGTCCTTAAGATTTTCAAATCAGGTTTTAAGCATAGAGTGTGGGTGTACCGAGCTTTTGATAAATTTGATTCTTCTTCGGATAGATCTTCTACATGCCCAGTAATTTTGCGCTGTTCCTTAGCATCAATCTCGCGATCAAATTCGCACTATTACGCATAGTGAATACCGAAGTTGATTGAGTTCATGTAAATATGGAAAATGGCCCAAAATGGGGGGCGTCATTTAATAATGATATCTGTACTGCTTTGCATAAGGGCTGTAATATTTCCATGCCAAAATGGCGTATGGGCTAATACAGCAATTCAGGGTCGGCATTATGGAAAAAATAGATATCTCTAAAGAACTTCAGACCCAGGGTTTTTCGATCATGCAGGGTCTTAATGTTACGGATTCGCAATGGACTCAAATGCTGCAACAGATGGCCGCAGAGTTTGAGCAGTTTCACCAGAGTTGGAACGATTTACCTACCGATAATTTTTTGAGTGATGGCGGTCATTATCGCTATCGTCGTTATTCAGTATTTAACTGGCTAATGGATGGTGAGTTGACCTTGTTGCCACACGAGCCTCACTATCAAAGTACATACCGAAATAATATGAACGGCGGGATTTACCGTGATTTTGAACCGTTTAAAAAAGAAACGATTAAAAACCCCGTGTTAAAAATGATTGTCCAGTTTGTTACCCGGCAATTCAGCTTCCACGATGAGCAAAAATGGCGAGTGCAAGCGCATCAGTTTCGTATCGAAGCAAATGCCGACGAAGCTGGTAATCCTTCCCCGGAAGGTATTCATCGAGATGGCGCCGATTTTATCTTAATAATGGTACTCAAGCGTGAAAATATCACGGGTGGCGTAAACCATATTTATGACGATGCTAAAAGACTGCTGTTTGGAAGTGTTTTAACAGAAGTAGGTGATGCCATATTGATCGATGATCGTATGGTTTGGCATGGTGTGAGTGAAGTTTACTCCATTGATGAAAGCAAGCCGGCGTACAGGGATGTGTTAGTTTTGACTTTTCATCACCAAACGATGCTATAGGCGTTTTTAAGATTAAAATCCAGATAATGAACCAAAATTTCTTATACTCATACTTAGCTTTTGTAAAATAGAAGCGTAATTAATGCTAAAAGTTGTGAATTAATGGATATATAGCGTTTTAGAAAAAGCTCAAGAATTGACTTCATCCGCAGCTGAAAAAAATAATCATCAGAATTTTGTTGATGAGTTCTTGATACAGATGAAAAATATTGGGATGTATTTTTAACCATTGTTTCAAGCTTTAAAGCCGAAGAATTTATTCTTCGGCTTTTTTTTATCTATGGTTTTTTATTATTTGGAGATAAAATTTATGGAATAAAAGTACCAAGCAAGGTAAATTGTTTGAACTATATTCATTGAGGCTTCACCAATAATTACTATTGAATAGAATAAATAGGTTTATCACCCACCAGCAAAGGAAAATCAGTTATGAGTAAACGCGAAGAACTAATTGAAAAGTATGCCAAGGACCTTAAAGAAAAATGCGGCGAAACTGCCGACATGAAATTGTTGACTGCCGTCACCATCGGTTGTGGTCCGGCAATTTATAAAGCTGACGCAGCCAAAGTTTCTGGCTCAGATCCGAAGGAACTTGAGACTTTAAAGAAAAACTTTCTGATTAAAAAATTAGGCCTTGCAGATGGCCCTAAACTTGATGAAGGTATCGCAGCGGTGATGGAACAATACGGTAAATCTAATCGTAATAAACAACGCGCTGTAGTTTATTATCTATTGACCAAGCACTTCAAAAAAGCTTCTGTTTATAAATAATCGAAGTGATAAAGCAATACAAAAAAAGCGTCCACTTGGACGCTTTTTTGACTAGGCAAAGATAAAAATAAAAGTGCTCAAAGTACGGGGGTGTCTATATTGTTATCGGATATTTTCTATCTCAAAATAAATCTACGTTAATAGCTTAACAATCCAGGGTAGTAACAAGGCATTTAGAATAGCTGCAAGCGCCATTGCTAATCCTGCAAAAGCACCCATGGTACTACTCAATGAAAACGCGCGTGCGGTGCCTATACCGTGTGACGTATTACCGATTGCTACACCTTTGACTGCATCATTTGTACAGCCAATTGCAGATAGAAAGTGTGTTCCAATAACGGCGCCAAGAATACCGGTAACAACCGCAAGTACTGCGGTTAATGAAGGTATTCCACCAATTTTTTCAGAAATTCCCATTGCCACGGGTGCTGTCACTGAACGAACTGATAAGGAGAGTTGAATCGCAATATCAGCATTTAATGCTTTGGCGATTAACACCACGGCAGTTGTTCCTGCGCCAATACCTGCAATCATTGCAACAAAAATAGGGATTAACAATCGTTTTACTTTATCAAATTGTTGGTATAACGGAACAGCTAAGGCAACAGTCGCGGGTCCGAGTAAAAAGTGAATAAACTGTGCACCTTCAAAGTAGGTTTTATAGTTTGTGCCAGATAATTGCAAAATCGTGATGAGCAATATTACCGAAATTAACACGGTATTTGTCAATGGGTGAGTATTTGCTTTTTGGTGGATGATATAGGCGAGTAAATAGGCAATCAGTGTAATCGTTAAACCCGTCAGTGGAGAGGTAGAGAGATAAACCCAGAGTGTTTGTAAATCAGATTGTTGCATTCCTAATCTACTCAGGATCTTTGACGCGCATCCAGCGCATCATTAATTTCATGCTAATTGCTGTGGCCGCTAAAGTAATTAGTGCACCTGCAATCAGTGCGATTGTGATTGGCATCCACTCTTCTTTGAGTTTGTCGAAATGAACCATCACGCCGACGCCTGCCGGAACGAATAGCAAAGATAGATGATTGAGTAAGGTGGATGATGATTGCTGAATGGTATCCTGCATCGCCGTTTTTGCTGATGACTTCGATTTTCCTATAATCGTCAAGGCGATTAATAAAAATACCAAACCTGCAACTGGACCTGGCACCGGAACAGAAAGCAAACGCACGACGACTTCGCCAAGTAGTTGAAAGCAGAGTAAGGCAGTAATGCCGAATAAAAATCTAATCCCGTTGGATTTACTAGCAATCATGTTTGGTGGCGTTTGTACAAAGTGTCAACGCTGAGCCAAAAAATGGTCAATGCCTGCCTGTGCAACTTCCATATCCTGTCGAGGTGAGCCAGAACTTGCGCCGATACCTCCGACAAACTCACCGTCGATTTGCACAGGAATGCCGCCGCCAACGGTACTGATTCTGCCTCCACATTCGGTATCAATACCAAAAGCGAGATTACCGGGTATATTTACCGCATTGTATTCATGTGTGGCTTTGCGTGCAGCGCCAGCGGTAAATGCTTTATCTTGCGCAAGGATAACACTGTGGGCTTTTCCACCATCCATGCGCTCAAACGCAATTAAGTTGCCAGATTCATCAGCAACTGCGATACACATTGGGATACCAATTTCATTGGCTTTATTGCATGCGCCTTCGATGAGTAATTTGGCATCACTAATATCGAGTCGTTTAATATTGATCATATGTGTTTTTGTTAGCTTTGTCTGAATTATGCGTTGTTCAGTGAAAGTTTAATCTTTAATGATTTGAGGCTCAAATTACCTTTTTCAAACTTCTCCGGTATATTCGCCTCGCGCAGGATAGTCATTGGCAATTGCAAAATCGATAGCCCCGAGCAAGTCTTGAAACGCTGGACGCGCAAATGGCATGGTTTGCACTGCTCCGTAATACAATGTTCCATCAGGCTTGATAAGAAAAACAGCAGGTTCGCTAAATAGTTCAGGCTCTTCAATACCAATTGAGGTTTTACCGCGAGAAGTACTGATATACAGTCCCCATTGGCGTGCATTTTTCAGGCTCAAGCCATAAGCAAATTTAACTATATTGGCTTTGACCTTGTCTGCCATGGCGTTCCCGCGTTTTTCATTGTCACTGCTTACCGCGATGATATTTACTCCGCGAGTAGCATATTCTGGGGCAAGGCGTTCAAGTTCCATTAAGTATTTGGTACAAATCGGACAATGCAGACCGCGGTAAAAAACCACCAGATCAAAGGTTTTCGCAGGTGCTTCCTGTAGATTAAAATAGCCACCTTTGGTGAGAGCTACATTTAATTCCGGAACCGCTTCTCGCGGCAGTAGTGCCTGTATTGGCATGATTATTCCTTAAGTAAATTATGAGTTAAGCTATGAGTGTAGTACAAGTATCGTTGTATATTTAAAAAGACACCCCCCACCTTTTAGCCTATTTTTTAGCTATACCCTCTTTTCCACACAATCTTTGTTACTCATGTTCACTCACCTCAGTCAAATGAAAGATATAAGCAGCTGCTACTAGCGAAAGAAGACCTAAAAATAACAATGTGGCAGGAGTGCCAAACAATTCTCCAAGTAGACCTATTAAGCCTCCAAATAACATCATGATTCCAATAATCGTATTCGAGACAGCCACATAAGAAGCCCGATTTTCGCTGCTGGCCATATCCATCAAATAGACTTTGCGACCAAGTCGGACCCCTCCATGCATCACATTCAGCAGTAAAAAAATCACAGCCAGGCCGATTTCATTAACCGCCCAGTTCCATTTCATGGTGATAGCTATATAAGTAAATATGCCTAATAAGCCCGCGCCAATTGAGGCAAACATCATCACACGTCGACTAGAACTATCACTCATATAACCCCAAAAGGGTGATGACAGGCTAGTGGCCAAGCCATTAGCGATTATTAGAGCACCCAGACCTAACAGACCTGATGTGGTGTTCTGCTGAGCCACTAACACATAAAAAGGCGGTGCTAAGGCAACTGATAACAATAAACTTCGCGCGATCACATATCGTCGAAAAGGAGCGTCAACTACTATCAACTTCAATTGTTTTATAGCGACTTCAATAGCATTTCCACCACCTTCAGTTGCACCTGGCTGCTCTATTATCCCCCAGAATAGAATAGCAGCTATTAGCCATAAAATTGCTCCTGCAATTAATAAACCTGAGAACACTATCAAGCTTGAATCACCCAGATTAATACTACTCATCCACAAGCCCAATAGCAGAACAGCAATTCCAGAAAGACTGGCGCTCCACCCCATTAAAGTGCCTCGGCGACTTTTAGAAACCGTTTTACCAAGCACGTCTTTAGCCGATACTGAGCAGATACCACGTGCCAAGCTGAAAATGATTAGCATTGTAATGATTGCACCTCCGGCACTTTTGCCTTCAAGCGATATAGTCGCCCAGGCCATACCTATTAAACTGGCAGCCGATAAAATGGCACCTACCACCCAGACACCTTTGCGTATTGGCATGTCACGTACTGCCGCCGCAACCGCAAGTTGAGGGATCAGTACACCGGCTTCTCTTATGGGTACTAAAAAACCAGTGAATGTCGCGGGCACACCCAGTAACCCAAAGAGCCATGGAATTATCAACTTGGCGCTGGAAATTTCATCAGCAACTTTTCCCAGTAGATTTGCCCAAAGATATGCGAAAAAATTACGTGGCTGGTCATTACAGGCTGAGTCAGGGATGTCCTTACAGACTCGCGCATCTTCATCGCCAGTAATGCGATTGTATAAATCTTCAGTGCTGATTTTCATGTATTGATTTTATTAGGATTAGATTATTTTCTACATTTTTAGCTGTGTTTTTTTACAAATTTACTTAAAAAATCCACTAACTAATAATGCAGGTGCAGTGCTTCAGTATAAGCGCGGATAAAGAGATTCGTTAAGTGTTTGAGTAAGTTCTATGTATAATTTTTTTGAACTATATGATTTTTTTTGCATCCATATAACCTAATCGTGCGTAAATTAAATTAGTTCGACTAAACTGGTTAAAATTAACAGCATGATTTATATTGGTTTAGTTGTATCTAGTTGTAAAAAATATAAACCATGAATTTAAACTATAAACAATTACACAAAGGATCGAGAAAATGAATCAAGTTAAAAAATTATCAGGCCTGGCACTAGCATCAGCTGCAGCAACACTTCTACTTGCAGGTGTTAACACTGCATCAGCAGCATCACATGAAAAAGCAGCAGCTCCTGCAGAAGTTAAATGCTCTGGTATTAACTCTTGTAAAGGTACTGGTGCTTGCGCCACAGCGACACATGCCTGTGCAGGTCAGAACAGCTGTAAAGGTCAGGGTTGGGTAAAAGCCACTGCTGAAGAATGTGCGGAAAAAGGCGGTACTGAAGTTACTTCTACTATGTAAAATCCTGTAGTTTAACTATGTAAAATCCGTAAAGCCCCGATGGTATTTAATATTATCGGGGTTTTTTTTGTGGGTTTTAAAAACTTCAATTGAAAAACGGTCTAAAAGGTGGGGGGGTGTATTTTAATATAATTACAGCTGTCTTTCTTTTGTTTCTAAATGAATGTATTCATTATATTCTTTTTAGATAAAATATTTGAATTATAAGATAATCACCTTGGTTTTTTTGCATCGCTAATTCATCTAGGCTGATCAAGAATGGTGGAAACTCCACTAATCGGTTTAGTAATTAACACTGAAATCTATATGTTTGAGTTCTTACTTTGGTATAGCTGAACACTTCACGAGTACATCAAAAGCAACAAGCTATGGGTCAGTATTAACAATGGAAAATACAGACATAGATCTCATCATTATTGGTGGCGGTATCAACGGTGCTGGAATAGCAAGAGATGCTGCAGGCCGTGGCTTAACAGTATTGTTGTGTGAGAAGGACGATCTCGCCCAACACACCTCCTCAGCTAGTACCAAACTAATCCATGGTGGCTTACGTTATCTCGAGTTTTATGATTTCAAACTGGTTCGACATTCACTGAAAGAGCGCGAAGTATTATTGCGTGCTGCACCGCATATCATCTGGCCATTAAGATTTATATTGCCTCATCACAAGGCATTGCGACCTCGTTGGTTGATCCGTGCAGGTCTTTTTTTGTATGACTATATTGGTGGCAGAAAACTCTTACCTGTTTCTCATTCGATAAATTTAAAAACACATGTGGCAGGTAGGCCACTCAAGCCTGAATTCACCAATGGATTCGAATATTCTGACTGCTGGGTTCAAGATTCACGTTTAGTGGTTTTAAACGCGATGGACGCAGTAAGCAATGGCGCACAGATACTCACCCATACCAAATGTACCGGTTTATCCCGGCACGATGATCACTGGCAAGTGCAGATGCTTGATCAGCGTTCGGGTAAGGAAACCAGCAAAACTGCGAAAGTGGTAATTAACGCATCAGGACCATGGGTTGAACGTACACTGAATTTAAATGCTGAAAATGGTGCGCAACACGGTGTGCGTCTAGTCAAAGGTAGCCACATAATTGTCCCTAAGATTTTTGATCACGCTTACCCTTATATTTTTCAAAATTCCGATAATCGAATTATTTTCGCCATACCCTACGAGAAGGATTTTACATTGCTAGGCACTACGGATGTTGAAGTGACGGAAGACCCTGAGTCATCGCATATTGAAGCAGCGGAAATCGATTACATCTGCAATGCAGTAAACGAGTACTTTTCAAACCCTGTTAAAGCTGCTGACATCATTTGGACTTATTCAGGGGTTCGTCCCTTGTATGATGATGCAGCAAGCAACGCATCGAAAGTCACCCGTGATTATAAACTTGATTTTGATACTGATAACGGTGCGCCAATTTTGTCTGTTTATGGGGGCAAGATAACGACTTTCAGAAAGTTATCTGAAGAAGTTGTCGATATGATTCAAGAACAATTAGGTAACTCTTCTCCAGCCTGGACTGAGTCAGCCCCGTTACCCGGTGGCGATATGCCTGATGCAGATTTTGAACAATTTTTACAGCATTGCACTAAGCTTTATCCTTGGCTTGAGAGTGATTTATTGCTTAATTATGCGAGAAATTATGGCACCAGGATTCACCTTTTAATCAGTGGTGCTGGTTCGATGTCAGCGCTGGGTCAGCATTTCACTGGGCCACTTTATCAAGCCGAAGTCGACTATTTAGTTAAATATGAATGGGTGGTTGCCGCCGACGATATTTTGTGGCGACGCACCAAGTATGGCTTACATGTGCTGAAAGGTACAAGGGACACATTGCAAGCTTATCTCGAAAAGCAGCATGGCCTTAAAGCTATTGTTGATCCGCAATCTTCGTCAAATTCAGTGTCATAGTAAAAATACCTCATTTTAGCTCGCTAAGTTGCTTTTCTGAGCTATAGTTTTTCTATTATCGAAGTTAAAGAGTAAAGTAAAAAAATCAAAAATCAGGAGATAAAACTTGAGTGGATTACGATACATACTAGCGCTTGATCAAGGCACCAGCAGCTCGCGGGCAATTTTATATGATGCAAATGTTCGTCTTGTCGCAACCACTCAGCAAGAAATTTCTCAGCATTTAAAAACCGCCTAAAAGTAGGGGGGTGCCTTAACTGCATCCCCCCTCTTTCTAATTTTCTTACCCTGATTTAATTCTTGGCCAGCGGTCATGTACTGCATTTTCCAATTCAGGATCCACGGTGACCACATAGACGCGCTGTTCCTGTCCATTTCTGGCAACCAGGCCCTGTATCCATTTGCCTTTGGTGACATCAAACCAGTGGCTATTGCCCTCGATATCTTTTTCCATAAACTGTGACACAGTTAGTTTGACGGATATAGGTGCAAAGCGATCCCATTTGCCAGCATAGATCGAATCCAGCCTCGCCCAGCCGCCATTGGGTAGATTGCCCATCTGCTTTTTGCGCCGTCCCCAGGGTAATAATTGTGCCTCGCCATCTTTCATTTTAACCGGCAGCACTGCTTTTGGATTAGGAAAGTAATAACGATACTCTTCCCCCTTGTGCATAAAGAAAACGCCACCACACATTTTATTCACCTCCGGTTTTAGTAATCGTTTGTCGGTGTCCTGTCGGTTTCCAGGCAGGTGCAATCACATTGGGCATTTCAGAACGATTGATGAGCCGTGCTGGCGCGAGTGAAAACTCGCCGTAGCGCTGGTTGATCTTATCCATGGCGGCATTTAACTGAGCAGTTTTTGGATTAGGTTCTTGCAAAAAATCAACTTGTCCTTTGGAGGGAGAGGGGTCGAGTGCTGTTATTTGCACTTGAAATATACCAAGATTTTCTCGCCAATAGAGTTTTAAGAACTGTTGACAAAGCGCATATATTTGATGACCATCATCACAGGGGATTGCAGTTTTAAGTTTGTCCTTGATCCACCCCTGGGTGGTATTGAAAGCAATATAAAAGCGGCTCGCCCTAAGATTATACTTGCGTAATCTAGCCGCCACTTTCTCGCTCATATGCTGAAAGAACAAGCGTAGCGTCTCAATATCTTTAGTATTCGGTGGAATAACTTTGCCGTGGCCGATACTTTTGGGTGCGGCGATATTGAGGGTCAGCGGTTCAGGGTCTTTCCCCTGTGCCATCAACCAGATGCGTCGCCCCGGATTGCCAAAGCGTTGCCCGAGTACAGAAACAGGTATGCGTTTCATATCACCGCAAAGCAATACGCCACGCGCTGCTAAAAAATCACCGATGCCGTGATTGATCCCACAGAGTTCCTTGACTGGCACCCTGGCTAGTCGTGCTTCAGCTTCCCAGGGTGGAATGATGGTCAAGCCATCCGGCTTATTAAGCTTTGCCGCATACTTGGCGGTGGTTTTGTCACCACTGATACCCACAGAGCAAAGAATACCTCCGGCATCCATTACCGTGCGTTTAACCCGCCAACCCATTTCAAGTGGTGTGCCCCATAATGTTTGGCAACCGGTAACATCGAGAAAAGCTTCATCAACAGAAAACACCTCCACATCTGGGGTAATATCAATCAAAGATGCCATAATCCGGGTTGAAATTTCCACATAACGTTCGGGGCGTGCGGGGGCCTGAATCAGCTCAGGGCATAGCTCCCGCGCCTGAGGCAAACGCATCCCGGTTTTTACCCCCCAGGCGCGAGCCTCGTAGGAGCTGGTAATAATCGTGCTCCCGAGTTTTCCATTAGTAATAGCCACAGGCCTGGCTTGCCACTCAGGGTGATCGAGTTGCTCGATAGAGGCAAAAAACGCATTCATATCGACAAGGATAATTACGCGCGGCCATTTTTTATTGTCCTGCTGGTGCATGATTTCAGTATCATATGTTCGCTTTTTGTTCGCTTTATTAAGAATACAGAACAACATTGTTTTTGGCAAGAACTGCCAGTAATTGTTTATAAAAAAGACACCCCCACACTTTTAGGGTATTTTTAGTGTTTTTTTTAGTCAGGTAAGATTAAGTCTGAATACTGTAAGATGTGGCATGAGTCACCTAAATGACGGCTATTAGCGTCCTAGTGTCCTATAATGTTAAAATGGCATAGATTGTAATTATTTTATGGATAAAAACATGCAGAAAAGTGTGCGGACAAGAGTGCAGACAAGAAGGTTTGCTGACTTTTGGAGGGGAGTTTTCTTTTTACTATCCTCAATATCATTAATCATTGTCATGGCAATGTTTGTTTTTGTCTGGCAACCGATATGGACCGCTGGCTTTAAGGATTTTCACACGATTAGTGCGGCAATATCCACACTCAATGAAACCGCCAAACCTTCCTCAGAGGTCGCTCCCTTAATGCTTGAAGAAATAGCAAAAATGAACAGTTCTCTGGGCCATATAGAACAAACCATGCTTACTATAGATGAAATCAACTCAACCATGAAAAGTATAGGTACTTCGATGAAAACCATTGAGGATATCAGCCCCAATATAATCAGTATGAATTACACCATGGCGGAAATGAACCAGACTATGTTAAGTCAAATGAGGCAAATGAACTATGAAGTCGATCAAATGGGAGATAAATTTTCACCTTTTGGCATGATGCCATTTAATTGGTAGCGTTTTTAATTTAGAAAAGTTTAACTGCCTATCATTTGCAAAATATTGGAACGCATTTCTTTGGGTAATAATAAGCGTATGCGTTTATCCGTTTTCTGAAAAACCTCATTATATTCCAGATGTTCTGCATCAAACTCGCGTAAATAGTCGATGTGGATAAGCGTATCAATAAAATTTGCTATCAGGTTTTTATCTGAATAATCGGGTGAGTTTATTTCGTGAATCATCGCAACACGCTGTGCCATCAGAGTACATTTATTTACCAGTTCCTGTTTACTTATTGTTGTTGCCTTCTCCTTGTTGGCATTGCGGGAAAGTAATGCGAGTGTCAGATAATAGACTTCAAGTACTGGGGAGATAACTTTGGCAAGCAGGCTGAGCTGGGTAAATGTTTTAGAGTTGGACGAGGGGCGTGAAAAAGTATTATTTTCTTTATCTTCGATGAGCAGGCCAAGTCCGGTGAGAGTATCCATCATCTGGCTGATTGCACTTGCCAAACCTTCCTTATTCCAGATTAAAAACAACTCTTTTTGTATAAAGGGGTAGGCAAGGGATACAAGGCTGATTATTTCATCTTTGGCAAGGGTGCGCACATTTAAAAAGCAGCAACTAATTATTGATGGTAACGCCAATAAGTGCAGAATATTATTACGGTAATAGGTCATCGAGATTGCGCGTTTGCCACCCAGAAAAATAATATCACCGAGCTCATGGGCTCGCCTTTTTACCATTTTGAGGGATTCTGCATGTTTTATCTGCTCGGTGCCGGAACGTGGGGTTACTTTTATTTGTTCGGAATAATTGAGCGAATGGATCAGTTTTTGGTAGGTTTCCAGTTGCCAGGCCAGATCCTTCTCATCCATGCTTTGCTGGGAGGTCGTGAGTAACACACTCGCGATTAGATTGATTGAATTGACGCTTGCAGCCTGGTTTATATGAGTCATGATATCCTGGGACAAGGTAACCACAATGTCCCGCATCCATGTTGGGCGTACTTCATCATCATAGTCTTCGGATGACCATTCGGGATGATTGTAATCTAGCACCTTGTTTAAAAATACTGGTTTACCAAAACTTGCATATACTTTGCCGTATTCTCCGCGGATTTTGAGTATTGATCTAACCGAATTGATAAAGGTTTCACTCTTTTTATCCTCTCCGGATAATTCCGCCTGATAGGCTTTGCTTTCAAGTAACTTTTCATAACCAATATACACAGGGATAAAGGCTAACGGGCGCTTTCGATATTTGAGAAAGCCACGCACGGTCATTGACAGCATCCCCGGTTTTGCCTGTAGAAGGCGTCCTGTGCGGCTGCGGCCACCTTCGACAAAATATTCAATTGCGATGCCTTTGGCGACGAGTTCAGCAATATATTCAAACATCACGGTTGAATAGAGCTCATTGCCTTTAAAGCTACGACGTATAAAAAACGCGCCGCCACTGCGTAAAATTGAGCCAATAATGGGCATATTCAGGTTCTTGCCAGCAGCTATATAGGGAATTGCAAGCCCTTCAAAATAGATTACATAAGACAACAACAAATAATCGATATGGCTTCGGTGGCAGGGTACGTAAACTAGTTCATGACTGAGCGCGAGGCTCTTCAGGTATTCACTATTGCTCACTTCAATGCCTGAATAAAAGCGATTCCAGAATGAAGAAAGTGCACGTTGCAAAACCTGAATAGTCACACTGGAACAGTTTGCAACAATCTCACTCAGATAACGTCTGGCTTGCAGTGTTGCCTGATACTCGCTTAGATTGTCTTCCGCACTTCTTTTTCTAATGGCCGATTGAACCGCAGGTTTTAGGATCAAATCCCGTACCAGAGTACGCCTATGAGATATATCCGGCCCTAGGGTTGCGCTACGAATTTTTTTTAATCGATTTGATAAAGTCTTTTGCAGCGAATCAATTATGTCATCGTCTGTCTTTGTGTTTGCAGTGCTGCCGCGATAATTGATAATTTCCGAAAATTGAATATAGGTGTTACGCCCGTGCAACAGTATCTTGAAAAAAGTTCTGGTCCTGCCAGCCAATGCCCATGAGTCTGCAAATAACACTTGTAACCAGTGTTTGTGAGTTGCAACGGGCCTGCCCCAGAATATCTGTACGGGGATAAACTGAATTTCCTGCTCGGGTAAATCACGCATTATTTCAATAATTCCGCGCAGCATTCTGGAGCGCTTAGGCTGTTTTTGTAACCAGGCCTTGAAGGGTTGTCTAGGGGCGATGGTGTAAACAGAGTGCCAGGAAGCTAATTCAGGAACCGCAATCCGATTGAGTGGCGCAGGTAGTCCCAAGTGCTTACATTGCTCTTCCAGAACCAGTAAATTAGACCATGAGCGAGTTTCCAGAACATAAATGACGGGTATGTCAGGGTTTATATCAAGTTGCTGGATATCGCCAGGTATGACTTCTGTTTTTAGCCACAGGTAAAGGAGTTTTCTGCTGATGTAGTTGACGGTATTGCGTAGACTCATACGAGTAAGTATAGAAAACAATGTCTCTTATGGAAGTTCTGATTAAGCCGACTGGATTTAGGCGAAGTAAAAACTGTTCGTAATTTTCACCAAGTGTGCCGTAATAGTTATTCTATTGCGGTGGACTTCGGGGAAGTTACGGGCAGTTTTAATCAGCCTGAAATAATTAGGCTTGATTAGAGCTTCCATACAGTGTTCTCTTTTGACTCTTACAGCGATATTTGTAAACCATGCTAGTGCTATAACTCAAGTCTTTTCATTAAATAACACAGGCAATCCTGCCGTATGATATTTTCATCAAGGGTTAACATAGCCGGCATAACAGGTTTGCTTAGCACCATCTGGTTATTTTTATTGCTAAAGTAGGTGTTGCTGACTGCCTGTTCATGATCATCCCAGACCTCCAGACAAGCTTTATCGGCATTTTGTATTTGACCGAAAACAGTTTCTTCGGTTAATTCTGAAAAATTTAATCTATCCAGATTTGTATCAAACAGTATGTCGGCAGTTGGCTCGGTAAAACTAAATGAGCAGGATTTTGGAACGGTTACGCGTGCCACGGTCTGAAAAACATCAATGTCTTTATGTGCCAAGGGGGTGCTTTTTATTTCTTCCAAATGCAACACTGTATCCAGATAATCGGTGGCATGTTCTATGCCATGAGGTTGGTGAGGTTGGCCACACTCAAGAGTTACAGCAGGGCAAAGTTTGGCCATGGCCATGGACTGAACGCCTTTTGGAGTTTCAAAAAATACGATGATACGAGAGAACAGTGCCGCCAACTGTAAAAACTCATTATCGAGCGAATTAATACAGCCATAATGCGGATTTTTACCAGTGTTATTGTGTACATCAATACTTGCAAAAGGGCTCAGCCTTGTCATTTCATCAACTATAGCCTGCATCAGACGGGTTTCGTCACATTCAGGGTGTTCGGTGCCCGGCCAGACGCGGTTATAATCGGGTTGGCCTTCTATCCTACGTAAACCTTCTTTGCTGGCCTTGATGTTGCCAAAAAAGATACTTAACGAGCGCGGTAGTTCTTTATCTTTATATTTCTTTAATAGTTTTTGTACCGCCAGAAAGCCAGTATCTTCATTGGCGTGCAGTAAAACAGATATAAACAGTGGCCTTTTTTGTTTGCCCTGCAAATGTAATAGCGTGGGCTGTTGAAAAACCTGTTGTAATTCTTTTGCACTGGCAAGTTCCAGTAAGCCATCGGGCACTTCATGAATGATATTGAGTTTTAGCATGTTATTTTTTTTCGGTTTGTTGTTTATTTGTTTATAAATGCGGCCAAGTATGTACCGGATTCCCAAGGTGTTGCTGATGCAAGTAATCCGCGGTTAATTTTTGCAAATCGCCGTTAACCTGTTTTAGATGATTAAGTTGCCAGACAGCTCCAGTTTGCCCGCTTGTGCTGCGCTTTTCTATGATATTCAGATAATGTTTTATTGAATCCTCTGAGATCCCCAGTTTTTGTAAGCCTAGTTTGGCTAAAGGGATAAGTTTTTCTACGATTAGCTTTTGCAGTGCCCCACCCTTATAGAACTTACCATTCCATTCAATCGTCGCTTCCAGGCCATGCTGAGCCGCTTCATAGAAATTGTTTTTGGCTGTCTCAAAGGGCATTTTTCTCTTTTTAGAAATCTGCTCCATAAGGCTTTGCGTCAGGCCATAGAAAAATGCCGCATTGGCCATCATATCAGTAATGGTGGGGCCAGCGGGTAGGATGCGATGTTCTATCCTAATATGTGGTGTGCCATCATTATCAAAACCAATCAATGGCCTATTCCAGCGCCATATAACGCCATTATGTAAACTCAAATGTTTAAAATCTTCGGCTCTGCTATCGAAGATCATCGGTAACAGCACCGAAAAATCACGCTGGTTTTCATCAAAACATTCACTGATTGATTGTTTCGCATAGCCTGAGCCAAAGCTCACACGTTGTTTTCCATTGCTGGTATCTACTGCTTGTTCAAATAGTGGGATACGGGTTTCATGCCAGAGTTTCTTGCCAAATAAGATGGGTGAGTTTCCTGCAATTGCCATAATCGGAGCAGAAGCAATAATCGCAGCATTGTAATAATGATGTGCTTGCCTCCAGGGTGTTTGTAAATGTATTTGAAAAGAGGTAGTTGCTGCCTCAATCATCACCGAATTTTTTGTCAGGTAGCATTGGTCCTTGCCCTCAATATTGAGTACCAAGGGTTTATTGTTGCGTGCGGCAACCACGATCTCGTTGAGAGCTTTGTAACGCTTCATTGCCGACATGTTTTCCACACAGAAATCATCGGCCACTGCGGTAGGCAGTATACCTGTCAGGAGTATATTCGCCCCAAGTTTGCCAGCAACTCTATCCGCATCCTCAAACACGGCCCGAAGCTCCTTTTCAAAGTCGATTAAAGCAGAACCCTTCAGGGCTAATGGAGTATTGTTTAATTCGATATTGAATTTGGCGAGTTCCGGAGTGGCTAAAGGATTATCGAATAGCTTAAAAAATGCATCATTAACTGGAGCAGGGCGAAGTGATCTATCTACCAACCATGCCTCGACTTCGAATCCTCCCATCGGCTCGCGTGAGGAAAACTCCCCGGCATCCATTTTCTTTTTTAAAAGCCGGGTTTCTTCGAGTAATAGTTTTTCAAAGCGGGTGATTTCTTCAGCTGAAAAATGTGAATGTGAAACTTCTTGACCCATATTTTCCACCTCCGTTTGAATATTAACAATTTGAATTTCTAAGAATACTATATCAATAGAGGTGTGCTGGACAAATGATGTATATCATGAATGCCTGTAAGGCTAAGTTTATTTATGCCATGATATGCTTAAGGGCCCCTCTAATTAATAGAGGTGGCCTTAATATTAAAAGGACACCCCTTCACTTTTAAGCGGTTTTTTAAGCAATCGGCTCTGGCATTAATAACTATACCTTTTGTGGTATTAGTAAAGTTGTGTTTATAAACTAATATTAGACTATCGATGTAGTAACTAGAAAATAGTCAGAGTTACTATTCAATAAAGGACGAGTATATGTCGGCAGAGCATCCCATTGTAGCAATCATCAGTCCTTCAGGAGCGGGGAGTTCATCTGTCACAAAGGCATTTGAGCATATTTTCTGGCGCGAAAGAGTAAAAGCGGTTTACATTCAGGGTAGTGCTTTTCACCGTTATGACCGCAAACAAATGCAACAAGAGATACTCAATGCAAAGGTGCAAGGCCAGGTACTTAGCCACTATGGCCCTGAGGGCAATCATCTCGATAAACTCGAGTCCTTATTCTTTGAATACGCTGCGGTTGGTACAGGATTAGCGCGCTACTATTTGCATAGCCAAAAGTTCGCAGAGCAATATGGGCAGGAGCCTGGTACATTTACTCCATGGAAAAAGTTGCCAAAGAAGAGTGATCTGTTGTTATACCGTGGCTTACATGGGGCTGCAGTGTGGGAAGATGTTGATATTTCACAGTATCCTGATTTGATGATAGGGATTGCACCAAATGTAAATCTTGAGTGGATCAGAAAAATAAAGCGTGACTATACCCTGCGTGGTTACACTCCTGGTCAAGTCAGGGAAACCATAGTCGAGCGCATGAAAGATTATGTTGAACATATTACCCCGCAGTTTTCACGCACACACATCAACTTTCAGATGATTCCGGTGGTTGACACTTCTGATCCATTCTCAGTAATGAATGAGCCAAGTGAAGAAGAATGCTATTTGGTGATTAATTTTCAGAAAACTGAAAACCCGGACTTCTTCCGATTACTGCATTTAATTCCCGAAGCAGTTATGTCAGGTAATAAAACGATTTTAGTGCCTGGCAATCAGATGGTTCATGTACTTGAGGTGATACTGATGCCTCTCATTCACCAGCTCGTGAAGACAAGCCGTAAATTACGGAATATTGATAAATTACCAAAGAAGAAGGAAAGTGGCCTCTTAGGGGCAATGCACCAGTCTTTCTGATCTGTTAGTCTTTTCCTGATTAAGAATGGGTAATGTTTAATTTAAAGCGCACCTCCAACTTTTACGCGGTTTCCCAACTTCGCCCTGCGCGCAACAGATGATCTTTATACAACAAAGCTAATATGTCATTGAGTTCGGTTTGGCAGTTTTTGTGATTGATTGGCGGATGCAGTGAAGTTATTTAGTAGGCATACCCAAGTTGTGCAGAAATTTCTTTTCCTGTTTTAATGACGTCCTCGACCCATTCCAAGCGGCGTCTTTCGATTGGGGCTGATACTGATAAACCACCAGCGACACTTCCACTGTTGTCATAAATTAATACCCCAATACATCCAACATCTATTTCAGCCTCTTCATTGTCCAATGCATAACCTAGCATAAATGAGTTTTTACAATCAGATTCTAATGCCTCTGGTGTTGATAGTGTGTTGCGGGTATAGGCAGGTAGATTGGTTCTTTTGATATAGCTTTTGATTTCCTCTGTTCCTCCTGTACCAAGCATCAGTTTGCCTACGGCGGTCACGTGCAGCGGCGCTCTGCTACCGACAACTTGTTGTACATGCATCATTTTATTTGAAACGGCTTTTTCAATGTAAATTAGAACATCACCTTCACGGATAGTGAGGTTTACAGATTCACCTAATTGGTCTCGTAATTTTTCCATAAAAGGCAATGCTATCGAGCGTAAGTCAATACTGGTATGCAATCGTACACTCATTTGTAGCAGTCGAACGCCCAACCTGTAATAACCATTTGGTTCGCGTTCAACAAGGCCATTATCGATTAAAGAGTTTAAGATGCGGTGCGTGGTAGATGTATGTAATCCGGTTTCCGCGCTCAGAATCTTCAGTCGAACGGGATCCGGGTAACGTGCGATTGCGTCTAATAATGCTACTGCTCTATCGATAACCTGAATAGCTGAGCCTTTTTCATTATCTATCATAGTGTCTCTCTATTGATCCCACGTGAAGGTTATAATACAGAATAATACCACATTACAAAATAATCCCACAATGTGAAAACTATATTATTGGTGTTAATATCATTTAAATCAATATAAAAACAACAGCTTATATGAAGTTAAAGCGTTAAATTAGAAAATTTCACAATGTGAAAGATTTGCCATATTGCAATAAATATGATCTTGCACTATGTTTGTTTCAGATGTTTGGGATTATAGATAATTCAAAACAGGCATTTGAAATACAAACGTTGGAATCATTATTTTTCAATTGTAGAACAACAAGTAACTGATAAGCAGGAGTTAAAGATGTTTGATTTAAATCCAGTGTTCATACCTGGCCCTACCAATATCCCTGACCAATTGCGCAGGGCAATGAATGTACCAACAAAAGATCACCGTTCACCAGATTTTGTGAAAACATTTGCTCCGGTTCTTGAGGGTATTAAAAAGGTATTTGGGACAGAGAAAGGAGAAGTTATTACTTTTCCAGCAAGTGGGACTGGAGGTTGGGAAGCTGGCATCACTAATACCTTGTCTGCTGGTGATAAGGTATTAATTGCTCGTTACGGTACATTTTCTCATCGCTGGATAGACTTATGCCAGCGCCATGGTTTAGATGTAACTATTCTTGAATGTCCCTGGGGAAGTGGGGCACCTGCAGATAGGTTCGCCGAAGAACTGAGTGCTGATAAACAGCATGAATATAAGGCTGTAATGGTTACCCACAATGAAACCGCTACTGGCGTTCGCAGTGATATCGCAGCAGTGCGCAATGCGATAAACAGTTGTGATCATCCTGCATTACTGATGGTTGATTGTGTAAGTTCTTTAGCATCAATGCCTTTTGAGATGGATGTTTGGGGTGTTGATATTGCTGTATCGGGTTCGCAAAAAGGTTTTATGTTAGGCACAGGAATGGCCATTCTTGGTGTAAGTCAGAAAGCATTGTCTAAGATGGAGACTGCGGATTTACCACGGACATTTTTTGACTTCGGCGACATGATGAATGCAAATGCAAGTGGTGGATTTCCCTATACGCCACCGTTACAACTCATTTATGGCATGAAAGAAAGCCTTACGATGTTGTTTGAAGAGGGTCTTGAGAATGTTTATGCCCGTCATCATCGTCTGGCAGAAGGTGTTCGTCAAGCGGTGGCAGCCTGGGGTTTAACGCTGTGTGCAGAGTCCCCTGAGCTTTATTCCGATACAGTCAGTGCGATTTATGTTCCAGAAGGCTTTGACAGTAACCAGCTCACAGAGCACGCTTTTAGTAAATATGATGTGTCATTCGGTATAGGTTTGGGTGAAATGAACGGTAGAGCTTTTCGTATTGGTCATTTAGGCGCTTTAACTGACGTAATGTTGCTTTCAGGCATTGCCACTATTGAAATGGCAATGGCGGATTTAAATTATCCAATCAAATTAGGTTCTGGTGTTGTTGCAGCACAAGAATATTATCGTATGACAGCTTCTTAGCATTAACTGGAGTTAATAATGAATGAATTACAGATACCAAATTATGACGATGTCTTAGAAGCCCATGAGCGAATTAAGCCATATATTCATAGAACGCCCGTTTTAACTTCAACTTTTATGAATGAGTTAACGGGTGCCGAGTTGTTTTTTAAATGTGAGAACTTTCAAAAAGCTGGAGCATTTAAGGTTCGAGGTGCCTCTAATGCAGTATTCGGATTAAGTGATGAGAAAGCAGCTTTAGGAGTTGCAACACATTCTTCAGGAAATCATGCGCTGTCATTGTCTTATGCAGCTGGGAAACGTGGTATTCCAGTAACAGTAGTTATGCCTCGTACTGCTCCACAAGCTAAAAAAGATGCAGTTATTGGTTATGGTGGAACTATTGTCGAATGTGAACCATCGACAAGTTCTCGTGAAGAGACTTTTGCGAAAGTTGTCGCTGAGTCAGGCGCTGATTTCGTTCATCCTTATAATGATCCTCGTGTTATTGCAGGGCAAGCTACGTGTTCACTTGAGTTAAATGAGCAAGTAAAAGATCTAGATATAGTCATTGCGCCAATCGGTGGTGGCGGAATGATTTCAGGTACATGCTTAACACTCTCCAATATTGCACCAGATATTAAGATATATGCTGCTGAGCCTTTAAATGCCGATGATGCCGCACGTTCTCTAAAAGCGGGCCACATTATTGCTGATGATTCGCCCAATACGATAGCGGATGGTTTGAAAGTACCCCTCAAAGAACTTACCTGGCACTTCGTTAGTAATTATGTGACAGACATCTTAACAGCAACTGAAGAAGAAATTATTGATGCAATGAAGCTAACTTGGCAACGCATGAAAATAGTTATAGAGCCAAGCTGTGCCGTGCCATTGGCGACCATTATTAAAAACCCAGAAATTTTTGCTGGTAAGCGTGTAGGTGTCATCATAACTGGTGGCAATGTCGATTTAGACAAACTTCCATGGCTTAACCGATAACATTAAATTAAATACATTTAGGAGTAAATTATGAGTGCTGTATTAAACACAGATATAGATACAAATACATTAGAAGTAGGCTATGACATTCCAGCCCATATCGGCATGGATGAAGCAGATATACAAACTCCATGCCTTGTTGTTGACTTGGATGCTCTGGAAAAGAACATCCGCACAATGGGAGATTATGCGAAAAGTATGGGCGTGCGTCATCGTGTACACGGTAAGATGCATAAATCTGTTGATATTGCAAAACTACAAGAAGAGCTTGGTGATGCCTGTGGCGTATGTTGCCAAAAAGTTTCTGAAGCAGAAGTTTTTGCACGTGGTGGAATTAAGGACGTACTGGTCTCTAATCAGGTAACTCAGGCCGCTAAAATAGATCGTCTCGCACGTTTACCTAAGCTTGGCGCACGTACTATTTGTTGTGTCGATGATATGAATAATATCGCTGATTTATCTGCCGCTGCTGTCAAACATGGAACACAAATCGAGTGTTTGGTTGAAATAGATTGTGGTGCCGGACGTTGCGGTGTTACTTCTAGCCAGTTAGTTGTTGATCTTGCAAAGGCTATTGATGCAGCAGATGGTCTTAAATTTGCAGGAATACAAGCTTACCAAGGTGCAATGCAACACATAGAAAGTTATGAAGGTCGTAAAGAAGCTACTGGTAAAGCGATAGAAATGGTGCGTGAAGCCGTAGATATGCTAAAAGCCGAAGGGCTTGAATGTGACATCATCGGTGGCGGCGGAACTGGCTCTTACTATTTCGAAGGTAGTTCAGGTGTATTTAACGAACTTCAATGCGGCTCTTATGCATTCATGGATGCTGATTACCAACGAATCAAAGACGAAAGTGGAGAGAAGATTTCTGAGTTTGAAAATGCACTTTTCATTTTAACAACCGTTATGAGTCATGCAAAAGCGGACAAAGCGATAGTTGATGCAGGGCTAAAAGCACAATCGGTTGATAGTGGCCTGCCTTATATATTTGGTCGTGATGACGTGGAATACATCAAATGTTCCGACGAGCATGGCGTTGTGGCTGATCCAGATGGTGTTTTGAAGGTGAATGACACATTGAAGCTTGTTCCCGGGCATTGTGACCCTACTTGTAATGTGCACGATTGGTATGTGGGTGTAAGAAACGGCAAGGTCGAAACTTTATGGCCTGTATCCGCTCGCGGTAAAGCATATTAAAAGCACGTTGATAAACGTACGAATAGCTTTGGCGATGACTATTCGTAGTCATCGCCATTGAGAGGTAAACATTATGAGTAATTCAAAGCAAAAACCACCAGTAGACCGCGGTATTCTTATCGTTTCAGAAGCAGACTGTGAAGCGGTTATCAGCAGACAAGATGCATTCAAAGCTGTAGAGAGTGTATTTGGCTCAATGGCACGAGGTGATGCCTATAACTTCCCTGTAATTAGAGAAGCGATTGGTCATGCTGATGCGCTTTATGGCTTTAAGTCTGGTTTCGATAAAGCAGGCATGTCTCTTGGCGTAAAATCGGGTGGTTACTGGCCACATAATAGCGAAAAGGGATTAATCAACCATCAATCTTCAATTCTATTGTTTGATCCAGATACAGGTAAATTACAGGCATTAGTAGGTGGCAATTACCTTACTGCTATTCGAACAGCAGCATCATCAGCAGTTTCTATCGCACATTTAGCACGAGAAGATTCAAAAGTATTAGGAATGGTTGGTGCAGGCCACCAAGCGACTTTCCAACTTCGAGCTGCACTTGAACAACGTCCATTTGAAAAAATCGTTGCATGGAACCCACACCCAGAAATGCTGATTAATCTAGAAACGATTGCCAATGAAAAAGGCATACCATTCGAAGCAGTTGAGCCTGAAGAGCTAGGTGCTCAAGCTGACGTTATTATTACCATCACATCGGCATTCGAACCATTGTTGATGAAAGATTGGATTAAGCCTGGTACACATTTAGCCTGCATGGGTACTGATACTAAAGGTAAGCAAGAAGTTGATGCTGCGTTGGTTGCAGCCGCAACAGTATTCACAGATGAAATTGCACAATCCATCACTATTGGTGAGGCTCAACATGCAATTATATCGGGAGCAATTAGCGAACAGCATATTACCTCTATTGGTGATGTGATTAATGGTGCTCATGCTGGCAGATCCTCAGAAAGTGAGATTACTTTATTCGATGGCACAGGCGTCGGCCTTCAAGATTTAGCGGTTGCATCAGTAGCAGCAGAACTTGTAGCTGCTAACAGTGATGCGCAGCGAGTTTTCCTGTAAATAATCATATTTTGCAGTATAAAAATTTGAAAATCACAATGGAGTATTATGATAGAACGAATTGGAACTAATGAACGCTTGAGCCCTATTGTTAAGCACAACAGGGTGATATATTTGTCTGGACAGTTGTGTTCTGATGAGACACAAGACATTCATCATCAAACAACAACAATGCTTGAAAAAGTCGATAATCTTTTGGCTGAAGCAGGCAGTGATAAGCGCCATATTCTGTCGGCGACTCTCTACCTTAAAAGCATGGATGATTACGCTGATCTAAATAGTGTCTGGAATGATTGGTTACCTGAGGGTTGTGCGCCCGCAAGAGCGTGTGTAGAGGCTATAATGGCTCGTGAAAGTTTGCTGGTGGAAGTATCAGTGATCGCCGCCGAAAAAACTTGATTCAAACTAGCGTCAAGATTAAATGTGTAAAACCATGCAGTAAGCCTCATTCTTTTATGAGGCTTTTTGGTTTTTTAAGACTGTGAAAGACACCCCCTACTTTTATGATGTTTTTGCAAAACATCACCCTTATTACCAAACAAACGCGGAAAATGTGACGCACGGATCTTGCGCACTTTACGCAACGTTAAAAAAGTGCCCAAAAGTACGGGGGTGTCTTTTCAATCTAAATATCCAATTATTTGGTAATACGATGGAAATTATTAACTTCCAATAGAACTGGAGCCATACCGTGATTAGGAACACTCTTGTCATTACGCTGCTATTAGCTGGAATTTTGAGCTCAAACGCTTTTGCCAATAACAACGGAAAATTAGAACAACACACAATCTGATTACACTATAATAACAATAGTCCTGAAGCATAAATGCTTTCTCAATTAACCGAAAAACCTATCGACAAACCTTACAACTTTTAACTTATGTGGATCAGAATAGCTATCAGCCTGTCTCTCGTTTTAATGCTGTTGCCAGTTGCCGCATTTGAGGTCAAACTGGAATTTCTGGCAGAGAGTCGTGTCGATCTCGAAAATCCGCACGATTTAAAACTGTCGACGGACGGAAAGAACCTGCTGGTATCCGATGTCGGTAACAACCGTGTGGTTCTGCTCGATCCCGAAAGTCTCGAACGGGTCGGTGAATTCGGCGCCGATCATCAGTCCGGCACGCATGACATCGATTTCGATACTGCCGGTCGCGCCTATGTCGCCGATACACATAACAATCGCGTTACCATTTATGAAATGAACGGAACCAGTGCAAGTCTGGTAGGTGAATTGAGCAAAGGTATCCGCGGACCCGAGGGCGTGTTGATTCATCCCAATGGAATGGTTTATGTCGCCGGCGCCTGGTCAAATAACGTGATAGCCTATCGCGACGGCAACATTATCATCGAACTCAAAGCCGTGAGTTCGCCACACGACCTCGAACTAGCCGCAAATGGCGATATCTGGCTGGCTGACGCTGGTAATTCCAGGCTGTTGTTATTAACTCCTGAATTAAAGGTCAAGGAAAAGTTGAACCGCAAGACCTACGATTTTAACGGCGTGCGCTACCTGGATCTGACCGCCGGCGGAATGATTGTAGCCGCGGATAAAAACAATCATGTCGTCAAATTTATCGCGCCGGATCGAACACTGGTGCACGTATTGGGCGATGGGCGACCGGGGCGTGGAGATTATCAGTTAACGACACCTGAGGGCGTTGAAATTCGCGGTTCGACCCTGTGGATCTCGGATTCAGGAAACGACCGGGTGATTAAATACCAATTTGAAGCGAAGTAATAGTTCAAAAAAGTGCCAAAAAGGTGGGGGGTGTAGTGGTCTAATAAATTGAGTTTAGCTTCAATCAGATTGATTATTCACCCGAAAATAATTAGGACACACATAGTTTGACGTTGCACGTGAATCCACCGCATCACAAGCCGGTCAATACTTCACTACTTCTTTTTATTTTCAATTTTTTTCTGCCTGCTTGAGAGTATTAAAATCCTGCTAACCGCAAGAATGGATAAAACAATTAAACCGAATGGGTAGGGGAAAATCCCCATAAAAAACAACACCAGTGTGGCAAATAACAATGCCATTAGCAGAATTAGTGGTTTATCCATGGTACTGAATCAAAAAGACAAGTTAGAGTCGGATGTAATTTAACTCTCAGTCCTTAGTATCCCCGCTTCAGGTTAACAACGTTGAGCATTTTCTCACCGACTACGTAACGTCGCAGGTTTTCACGCACCAATATCCAAAAACGTTCCAGCATCTGGTCAGAAGGGGCACTATTATGCGGCGTGATAATGATGTTGGGTGCTTTCCACAAGGGATGATCAGCGGGCAGTGGTTCTGGGTCGGTAACGTCAACGCCTGCCCCGGCTATCTCACCGTTTTTCAAAGCTGCCAGTAAATCCTTGGTAACGACACTTTTGCCCCGACCTATATTAATAAAGTATGCAGTGGGTTTCATGTTGCTGAAAAACGCTTTGTCGAAAAGCCCTGTGGTGGATTTTGTCAAAGGTGTGATGTTTACCACCACATCCGCCTCTGCGGCGAGTTTTGGCAATTCATCTGGCAGGCCAACATATTCGACATAATCAGGCCCTTTACGGCTACTGTTGCGGATACCCTTGACGGTCATACCGAGACCGTGAGCACGTTTCGCGATCTGACGACCGATACCACCGAGGCCTACCACCAGTATGGTTTTGCCACCAACTTCCATTACCTGTGTGGCCGGAGGTCCTAGCCGTTTCCATACCTGTTTCTGCTGCTGGCTGTAGAAGACATTCATTTTCCTGGTCAGCATCAGCATCATAGCGATGGTATGTTCTGCCATTCCTGGACCGGGGATGGCACTGGTATTGGTTAGCAGCACATTGTCATTCATCAATTTTTGATTGTTCGCACAGCGATCAACACCAACAAAATAATTTTGTACCCAGGTAAGCTTGTCCATGTCTTCGCTGACATGCTGGCAAAAGCCCAGGTAGACATCGGTGTCGTCACTTTCGAACTCAAGTTCTTCGGTTGACTTGATAAACACCAGCTCGGCTTCACCTGCAGCGCTCTGTAACCAGTTTTTATAATCTGGTCGTGTCGGTATTCGGCTGTCCGGTATCAATACAACGATTTTTTCTGGCTCCTTCCAGCCAGGCATATCGCGAGCCGGTAGTTTGCTCTCGCGGAACTCCAGCTCACGTATAAGCTCGTTCGCCTCGCTATCCGCTTTGACCCGATTATCTTTGGCGATTAGCGGGCCTTGCAGTATCAATAACAAGAATAATAGAATGACTGATGGTAGTCGCGATGATGTTTGCATGGCCGCTCCACTAATTATTGTCAGCTAGTACACCAACTAGTTATATAGAGCAATCAACCACGGAATACAAGATGATAAAGACACATATGGACTCCTCTTGCTTTGCGTAACGGCTTGGTTATGCGGATATAATTACGAACGGATATAATTTCGACTGTTCAATTTTTAGCTTTAAATCTAAATATCCAATTATTTGGTGATACGATGGAAATCATTACACTTCTAATAGAACTGGAGCAAACCCGTGATTAGGAACACACTTGTTCTTACACTGCTATTAGCGGGCATGTTGAGTACAAACGTGTTTGCCAATAACAGCGGCAAACTCGAACCCTTATACGGCGCGCAATTCACCGATAAACACGTGATTATCCGGGTAGTGAGCAGCGGATGTACCCGCCCCGAAGACTTTACGCTACATGCCAAGGGCAAAGGTGGCACGGACTATTCGGTGATTGCCATTGTGCGGAATCGACCCGACCGCTGCCGGGCAGTTTCGCGTCTGGTGACCGTGCACCTCGAACTACCTGGTGCACTAGCTGCGCTTAATGAGTCCTATAAACTTGAAAACCTGTTTGTCAGCAATTCCAGATTTAGTCGAAATCCAAATTAAATAGTCAATCAGAACTCTTATTATTCACCCGAATCGCCACATTCTTGGTATTCACATAGCTATACAAAGCTTCCTGCCCTTTTTCCCACGGGTATTAGATTCGGTGTATTTTCTTGGTGTACATCAAATAGTCTAAACTACAATAAATAATCAAACTCATCGTTCATGGATTAATATTATGGTTATAAAACGTATTCTTCCGCCTCTGCTGGCTTTATTGTGTTTAGGTCTGACTCAGGTTTCTCTTGCTTTAACTAAAGAAGCGGCGATTAATAAAGTGACAAAAGACCCGAAATCCCTACAAACTTTATAGGTAGAATTTAAAAAAGATAAAGATGTTGTAACTGCTGCGCTCAGGCAAAACCCCGATGTGTTTCTTTATGCCGATGAATCCCTGAAGAAAGACAGAGGGTTTGTGATGTATCTATTGCAAGACAAAGCGTTTGTATTAAACTTGGTCAAGGCCGATGGCGCAAGTCTGGCCCATGCAGATCTGAAACTCAGTAAAGACAAGGATGTTGTATTGGCGGCAATCCGGCAAGACGGACTGGCTTATGTGTATGCGCACCAATCATTAAAGAATGATAAAGATATCGTCCTCGAAGCGGTAAAGAATAATGGCATGGCAGCCCAGTATCTGGATTCTGCATTATTGAAAGATAAAGAAGTTGTGATTGCCGCAGTAAAGCAAAATAAGCAAGCCCTGCAATATGCAGATGTAAGTATCAGGAATGAAATAAAGTCAGAGCTGGGGTTGGAATAAGTAGTGATTTAGAACTTCCTTAAAAAGACACCCCCTCACTTTTACCCGGTTTTTAGTTTGTAATATCAATCCGCTCAAAGGGGTAATCATTTGCAGGGGAGCCCACAGCTTCTGAAATAGGGTAGAAATCCAGTTCATCCATCTCAATTGTAGGGAAATCTTGCAGGGCGCATACCAGCCAAATTTGATAATACTCTTTAGGTAAAATCACTGGCATACGCGGATGAATATGGCTGATTTCGGGATAGCTCTCGCGCGTGATAATCGTACAGGATTCAACAAGTTCTCCGGTTTCGGTATCCGTCCAGTTCTCATACAGCCCAGCCATTGCAAATGCCTGCTTATCTTTACGTCCAATCCAGTAAGGTTGTTTGCTTTTATTCGTCGCTGTATGTGGGTCTTCCTCCAGTTTTTGCCATTCATAATAAGACGTAGCGGGTATTAAACAGCGACTATGCTTGTAGGCATGCCTGAAGGATGGTTTTTCTGAAACCGTTTCTGAGCGTGCATTAAAGGTGTGATGGGCGATTTTTCTATCTTTAGACCAAGAGGGAATTAGTCCCCAATAAGCGCCATCAAGTATTCTATTGTCCGCAGCCTGGCGAATAATGGGGATGGTCGTGCCGGGAGGAATATTGTAATGCTGTCGGTAGTTTGGGAGCTGCCAGTTGCTAATAGCAAAGGTTTCGGTTAGCTTGTCTTTGGATATATTGAGTTCGAATCTTCCACACATAGTGTATTAGGGTTTTTGATGTCTATGGTCTAAGTCTAGACTATTTGGGCATGGTTTATTCTGTTTATAAACAGTGGCTCCATAGAACTGGGGTTGGCATAAGCAAGAGAGATGTTAATGAAATTGCCTGATGGTACGAAAATATTATAAATATTGGGTATATTTATTGCATACTACATTTTATTCATTCATTTCATAGTTCACGCGCATGAAGCACAGCAATTTTACTGGCAAACCTGAATTCAATAGCTACGATGAATTGAGCAATTTTTTGTTGGCAGGCATTAAAGGTCAAGTAAGCAGAGATCATCTGAACAAAGCTCTTCAATTAGTTTATGAGGTGCAGGACGAGAATGATCATAGACCCTCTTCGCTCGATATAGCCTTCACCCTGAAAAAACTGGGTGTTGATGCGCAAACCCTTACTGCCGCCTTATTAAGTGATCCACGATTGCGTGAAAAGCTCGACCCATTGTATATGGAAGAGCAATTTAATGAACGTATTGCCAATATGGCAAAGCATGTTAACTGGCTAAATACCTTCAAAGAAGCAGACCTCTCAATTGATTATATTCCCGAGCAGGCAGAAGCCCTGCGCCGATTATTATTGGCGACGGTCAATGATGTGCGTGCGGTACTTATCCGTCTTGTATTCAGGCTTCATCGCCTGCGCAAGTTGTATCAGGAACCACGTGAAGCGCAATATGCGATTGCCAAAGAAACCTTGGATATATTTACCCCGTTGGCGAATCGATTGGGTATCGGTGAGCTCAAATGGGAAATGGAAGACCTTGCCTTTCGCTATCTTGAGCCCGAACAGTACATGTCTATTGCAAAATCAATGGATGTTAATCGCGCTAAAAGAGAAGTCATCATCAATAACTTTGTTGCTCAATTGGAAGGCTTGTTAGAAAAAAACAATATCCCGGCCAAGGTATCCGGCCGCGCCAAGCATTTGTATAGCATCTGGAAAAAGATGCAACGCAAAAATCAGGAATGCCACGAACTGGCTGATCTACTGGCTGTACGTGTTGTGGCTGAGGATATTCCACAGTGTTATCTGGTGCTAGGTATTGTGCATGGTTTGTGGAAACATCTACCGCATGAATTTGATGACTACATCGCAAATCCTAAAGAAAACGGTTATCAATCAATCCATACAGCGATATTTGGTCCTGATCAGCAAATCATAGAAGTGCAAATACGCACTCATGATATGCAGGAATTTGCAGAGCACGGTGTTGCAGCCCACTGGCGTTATAAAGAGGGCAGTAATCAAGACCAGGCAATGGAGAAAACCATTGAGGCTTTACGTGGCTTATTGGAAAATCCCGTCGATGACGACACACTGCTGGAAGAATTAAAACCGACTTTCTTCAATGATCGGGTCTATGTGCTGACACCTAAAGGCGCCGTTATAGATTTGCCACAGAAAGCGACCGCACTGGATTTTGCTTATTTTGTGCATACCGAAATAGGCAATCACTGCATCGGTGCAAAGGTTAATGGTCACCGCGTTCCATTGAGCTATCCACTAAAATCAGGTGAACGAGTTGAAATTTTAACGGATCCGGATTCAACGCCGAAACTAAGCTGGCTGAATCATCATAAACACTATGTCACTACCGCAAGGGCGAGCGCGAGTATCCGTAACTGGCTCAAGACGCATTACAAAGACACTGACAGCACCGAACTGATCTCCAGCGATAAGCTCTCAGGTATTGGTGCCCACCAAGTCGCAGCGGCCCCATGTTGCAACCCACAAATTGGTGACAGGATCATGGGTGTATATCAGAATGATTCGGCAATTTTAGTCCATCGTGCCACATGCCCGAACGCCTCAAAGAATAAGCATGAATTTCCTATTCTTGAGCTCGAATGGGGAGAGAAAACCGACAAAACAAAGCAGACTATCCACATCGAAGCCTTTGACCGGCAAGGTTTGTTGCAGGATATTACAACCCTGCTGAATCAGGCTCACGCCAATGTACTAAAAGCCAACACCGAAACCGATACCGCCGATCAATCAGTATCAATGGATCTGCTGATAGAACTGGATCCAGAAGACGAGCTGAATCACCTGTTAAAACGCATCGAATATATACCGAATGTGTTTAAAGCGAATTCTGTTGAATGGCAGGTGGGTATCCATGATTGATTGGAATATCTAATAAAGGGCACCTCTATAAATTAGCTGTTCATTCAGGAGTTAAAGGAAAAAATTGCGGTGTAATTCGCTATTTGCCAGGACGGGTTTGTTGAAGTATCGAACCAATGCGATCACCGGAACGAACTTCTAGCCAGGATATAATTTTGTTAAGCTTGCCGTATTTGCCGCGTGTAAAACGAATGCAAGTCGCAATAACTGTGCTGGTGCAAATCAGTAAAGATAAACCTACCGCAATCAATATAAACGCTCCAGGAATGGGTGAAATCAATGAGATCGCACCAAGGAAAATCAATATGTATGCAATGATTATTAGAACAAGTCTCATTTGTAGTTACCAGTCAGAATTTAATTACTGTTTAAGCGTAGATAGTTCGTTTGTAGATGCGTTGGCTTGTCTATTAAAAAACACATTCTTAGTAAACTTGACTAACTCAGGATCGAAACTAAACTTAATGTATAAAATGTAAGAACAATACTGAGTCAATCATGCGTTTTTCTAAATGCCTTTTAATCACAATTTTTTTGCTACTGGGATTATATTTACAGCCCACATGGGCTGAGAACAAGGCTTATCTTGTCGAAGTTGATGGTGCCATTGGGCCAGTGACCCAGGACCTGATCACCCGCGCCATAGATGATGCTGAGACAGATTCAGCACAACTGCTCGTGTTGCTAATAAATACGCCCGGTGGACTTGATCATTCAATGCGTAAAATAATTAGCGCGATTCTCGATTCGGAAGTTCCTGTCGTTAGCTTCGTTTCCCCGCCTGGCTCTCGTGCAGCGAGTGCCGGAACCTATATCCTCTACTCCAGCCATGTTGCTGCAATGTCACCAGCAACTAATCTGGGTGCGGCCACTCCGGTACAGATTGGCGGACTGCCAAAAGTACCTACACCTCCAACTCCTGCCGGAGCTCCCCAGGGTGAGGCTGAAAAACCTCCACAAGATACTAAAACCAGCATGGAAAAGAAAATAATCAACGATGCCTCCGCTTATATCAAAGGGCTGGCAAAACTACGAAACAGAAATGAAGAATGGGCTGAAAAAGCCGTCAGGGATGGCGTCAGCCTGACAGCAGCAGAAGCTCTGGAGAAGGGTGTCATCGATTTGATGGCAAACAATGTGACTGATTTATTCAAACAGCTACACGGCAAAACGATTGACCTGAAAGACAGATCTGTAACCCTTGATACAGAAGCGTTAATCATCGAGCGGATTAAACCGGACTGGCGTTCGCGCCTACTAAGCGTCATTACCAACCCTAATATTGCCTATGTGCTGATGCTCGCCGGAATTTACGGAATTATCATCGAGTTTTCCAATCCGGGTGCTATCTTGCCGGGTGTCGTCGGCAGCATCTGTTTACTACTGGCCTTGTATGCCTTCCAGGTGTTGCCGATTAACTATGCCGGACTGGCTCTGGTATCAATCGGCCTGGTGTTCATTATCTCCGAAATATTTGTAACCAGTGGCGGGGTACTCGGAATAGGGGGTGTTTTCGCCTTTGTCATGGGTTCGATTATTCTCTTCGATGATGAATACCTTGCGGTTTCATTACCATTGATAGGTGGCGTAGCGGCTATAGCGGCTGGCTTTTTACTCTGGATTATAAGACGCCTGTCGACGATTCGACGCAAACAGGTGGTCAGTGGCATGGAATATCTAAATGGCCAGATAGCTGAAGTGATTCATGATTTTACTGGTAAAGGGCGAGTCAGGGTGGAAGGTGAATCCTGGGTTGCTGAAAGTTCGGTACCGCTATCCGCCGGACAAAAAGTTCGTATCAAGGAAGCGGACCATCTGGTACTCAAAGTTGAGGCTGTAGACCTCAATCCTGCCGACATTAGCAAGGAGAAATCGTAATGTATCTGGAATATTTAATACCGCTGTTAATTGTAGCTTCTATCCTGTTTTCCGCATTTCGCGTGTTACGCGAATACGAGCGCGGCGTGGTGTTTTTCCTCGGTCGTTTTCAAGCGGTCAAAGGGCCAGGCTTGATTATTGTCATACCTATAATCCAGAAAATGGTACGTGTGGACTTACGCGTCATTACCATGGATATCCCTCCCCAAGATGTGATTTCCAAAGACAATGTCACGGTACATGTCAGTGCCGTTTTGTACTTTCGTGTAGTGGATGCCGAGCGCGCTATTATTCAGGTAGAAGATTACTATAACGCCACCGGTCAGCTTGCCCAGACCACCCTGCGTTCCGTACTCGGACAGCATGACCTGGATGAAATGCTTTCTCAACGGGATAGACTCAATGAAGATATCCAGAATATCCTGGATGAGCAAACCGCATCCTGGGGTATTAAAGTCACCAACGTAGAAATTAAACACATCGACCTGGATGAAAGCATGATTCGTGCGATCGCTAAACAGGCCGAAGCGGAACGTGAACGACGCGCCAAGGTTATCCATGCTCAAGGTGAACTGGAAGCATCAGAAAAACTCCTGGGCGCAGCCAATGTCATCGCGGCAAACCCACAAGCACTGCAGTTACGTTATCTGCAAACCCTGAGTGATATATCGACTGAAAACTCTTCAACCATTGTGTTTCCGTTGCCTCTGGATATGTTTAAGGTATTTGCGAAGAATCAGATGGAAGATAAAGATGATGACTGAACAGCGAAGTGCTTGATTTTGATCAGTCCTATTTACCTAACAAAGACACCCCCGCACTTTTTACTCGTTTTTAAAACACTAGTCCTAGCGAGTCAGCTTTAATGCCTTAGGTTGGTGGTTTTCAGTTTTCTATTAAGAAGTCTTAGTTGTGGTTAAGCTGCCTTGGGCTTATCAATTTCCTCAAATATTGAGGTCATTGGGTACTAATTAATAGCGGTGCCCTATATGGTTAGAAGCTTGTCTATTCAGATTTAATGTAATTGGTGTGGATGTGATTTCTTTGTCTTGAAGATTTTTTTCATAGTTAATTGGGTTACTGGGCAGCAAGATACTTATTTCTACAGCAACTAAAATGTGCTGGTATTTAAAATACCAATACTTTATCGGCTGAAATTGTATAGTCTGAAAGCTCTGGCATGTTGCTGCGTTGTACTCCCGGAAGTATTTCATCATCTTTAACACCACGTGCATCCATACAAGTGCTGCAAAACAATACCTTCCCATTTCACGGCACAGATTTAAGCATTAATTCAATATTATAAAATCCTGTTGGTACATTTTGATCGCTCTTTGCGCATGTAACAACATCAGACATCAGAAATACCGAGACTTTCTGGTTTTCTTTGGCAGTGAGGGCTTTAGCCATTCTCAGGCCGTTGTAACTTCGCTCATTGCCATAAGGTGGTTCATTCAAAATGATCAATGTGTCCATGACTGATTTCCTCAAGGTTTCAAGCGCTTATGTTCTGCTGGATAATCTTTTGCATATTGGCAGGCTCAGGCGGTAGAGTCTCCAGGATGGCTTTAATAAAATCATCTTTGTCTTCTATCAGTGCCGTATTGAAGCGCTTTTCAAATGCCAATGTGGAACAGGGCTTTCCTGACATTCCAGCACCGCGTAAACTGCCAGCCTGTGCGCCGGGGTATATTTCCAGATGTTCCGGCAAGCTAAGAATTTTAGTGAAAAGCGAATTATGCAATAAACCCCCCATACGTTTTTCTTCACCGCGTAAATCAGGGCGACCGACACTACTGTTGCCATTGACCACAACGGTATGGGGCTGGACAATGGAAGCGGCGATGATTGGTTTCGGCATGGCGATGCTATACCCGACACTGGGTGCTACAGTCGCGGATGTCAGTCCACCCGCACAACGCAGCAGCCTGCTAGGTGTCTACCGCTTCTGGCGTGACTTTGGTTATGCGGTTGGTGCCCTATGCATGGGCTTGCTGGCACAATGGGCACAGGCACTAGAAGCGCATTCTGGCTGGTAGGAATATCGATGCTGGTTTCAGGTTTACTTGTTGTGTTGTTGTTCAGAAAAGCGCTGTAAAAGGGTTCTAGAATGACATCCCCGTACTTTTAAGCGGTTTTTCAAATAACTGACTTCTAAAAAGTGTGTAAAAGGTGGGGGGTGTCTTTATAAGCTATTAAATATGGAATAATCTGGCTCTAATTATTATTCTGTGGTTTATCTGCTGAGAATGGGTACTTTTCAATAAGTTGGTAATTCACCCCATGCATGTCACTACGGGATTCAACCAGGGCAAATTCACCAATAGGCCACTGTAGTGAACAATTTGCTTGAAGGTGTTCCGCTTCTACGCATTTTCGCATCAGTGTGATATGCGGAGTAAAAATACGTTTATCTGTATGATAGCCACAGTTTTCAAGGGTTGCGCCCAGCTTATCACGTAAATGGATTAGCTCAACGGGAGTATCCTGACAGCCCATCCAGAAGATTTTTGCACGGGGAAAATAGCCATAGCAATTCAGATTACAGACAAAACTATCAGCACGAATTGTTGTGGCAGCCATACGCATACACTCTTTAATATCCTCAGTAACTGAACCGACAAAGTGTAAAGTCATGTGTAAATTATGTGGCTGCATGACTCGTCCATGCATTGCTTGAGAAAATTGGGGAAAAGTTTCGACAATCGAGTGCCTAATTTGATCATTCGGCCAAAGGGCAAAGAACAGCCGACTTGTTTTTGCGTTTTTATTCATGTTTCATAGTATATCGCGGCAGTAATAAGTACGCCTTTTAGCTTAACTCAATACTTATAAAGTGTTAGGTTTTCTAAGTATTATTAAAGATTAATAATCTTACTCTGTTCTTAATTGTCCGTATATGAATACAGTATAGACAGATATTTGAGTTCAGTTTACTCAGGCTTAATCCACCCCAAGTCCTCAAAAATAACAAAACAGCTTGGTATCAAAAACAATGACAATATTGTCGCGCTAAATAAGCCAAATGTCAGGCTTGCAACTATGGGAATTAACAATTGTGCCTGCGTGCTGGTTTCTAACAGCAACGGTAATAAGCCAGCGATGGTAGTCAGTGAGGTCAGGATAATTGCGCGAAAACGATCGTGGGCTGCCTGTTGCACCGCCTCGGTAAGCGACATATTTTTTTGCCAATGTTTCTTGATAAAAGTAACCAGCAGGATGCTGTCATTGACCACAATTCCCATCAGTGTTGCGAGTCCTACGAGGCTTGGCATAGACAATTCTAGCCCTAAGAATAGATGTCCCCATACCACACCAATGAGCCCCAAAGGTATAGATAGCATTACTGCAATGGGTTGTAGATAACTTCGGAACTGAAACGAGAGAATTAGAAATACGCCGAATAAACCGATTAACACATTACGTTCTAATGACGCCATTGTTATTGCATTCTCAGCACCTTGCCCCGCAAATGAAAAACTTAGCTGTGGATACTTTTCTTTAAGTTTTGGTAAAAACATTTTTTTAGTCATACCCATGATTTCTTTGGCATTTGCAATTTGAGTATCCAGGGTACCTTGAACTGTTACGGTTAGTAGTCCATTGATTCGATGCAATCTGGCATGACCACGTACCTGTTCGATATCCGCAACGCTGGTAAGTGCAATACGCCTTCCATCAGGGAGTTTTATCGTCAGTGCTTTAAGGTCTTCAAAACTGTTACGGTCACTTTGCGCTAGCTGCACCGTAACATCATAAGTGTTTCCACCTTTTACGAGATCCAGTTGGGTGACACCGTGTATGGCAGAGCGCAGCTCTCGTGAAATACTCTGAGCGTTGACACCTAACGTACCCGCGCCCTCACGCAATGAGATTTTGTACTCGGGTTTGCCGGGACGAAAATCATCCGAAAGGTCAAGCACCCCTTTAAAGCCACGTAACCATTGCTGTAGTTCTTGCGAGCCTTTTTCTAGCATCGCTGTTTGCGTACTATGAAGGCGGATATCAATAGCTTTACCCGCCACGCCCCGTTCTTTGTCGGTAAATTTTAAGGCGAGAGCATCGGGATGTTCACCACTCAGTTCGCGCCAACTGGCTAAAATATTCGGGATACTACCCTTGCGTTCCCCAGCCGAAAGCAGATCAGCACTAACCGTTGCCACATGTGGCCCACTTTCATAGGCACTAATATTGGTATTGTAGAGGACAGTGATACTTTGAACTAGCCGCTGCTCATTGACCTGTAATTTTGAAAAATCATCATCCGTTTGTTTCAAAGCCGTTACCAGTTTCTCTACGATCGCTTCGGTCTGTTTTAGCGGAGTGCCTTGTGGCAACAAAATACGTGCCTGTACGGTGTCGCTTTCCAGTTGTGGAAATGCCCGGTATTTGAGAATACCCGCAGGAATCGTGGCAAAAGACAGCATCAGCAAAGCAATAATAACCCCGAACGTCAGGTACGGTAACTTAACCGTGGCGTGAATCATCCGGCCAAAAATCCTGTCGCGTATGAAATTAAAACCTTTATCAATCCATTGGTGGATTTTTGAGGATGTGGTTTTATGCGCATGTTTCATCGAATGATACATGTGGGCTGGCAAAATAAAAAAAGCCTCGATGAGACTAATCAGCAAGGTGATTACCAGCACCGCAGGGATATATTCAAGTACTGCCCCCATTTTTCCGGACATAAAAGCAAGTGGCCCCACAATAACAACCGTGGTGAAAAAAGATGAAATAACCCCTGGCAAGACTTGCTTGGTTCCCTCAATGGCTGCTTCCAGAGCATCCTGCCCTTTTAGTACTTTGGTAGCGATATTCTCGGCGATGACTATGGCATCATCCATGATTAAACCCAATGCGACCAGCAAGGCCACCATGGTCATCATGTTAATCGTGTAACCGAGCATTTGCATGCAGAAGATCGCACCAAGAAAAGACACAGGCAGCCCCATAGTTACCCAGAAGCTGTAGCGGAAACTGAAGAATGCCCACATGCTGAGGAAAACCAGCAACAAACCCTGCAAACCGTTACTAAGCAATATGCGTAAACGATCTTTGATATTAGAGGTCACGTTCTGGCTGATTTCCAGTTTGATGCCTTTGGGTGCTATTTTTCGCTCACGCGCAAGGTTTTCCTCGATCGCATCGAATACCCGAAGCGAATCTTCCGTATAGGTTTTGGAAATCTCCAGCAAGGCAGCACGCTGGTCGTTAAAAATTATTTTTTCTTCGGGCTTATCGAAGACTTTGCGAACCGTTGCAATATCGCCCAGCTTTATATCGCCACCGATTGCACTGGAGTGCACCGTGAGATTCTTATATTCGGAGATAGACTGGCGTTCACCGGAAAACCGAATTAAAACATCATTGTCCGGGGTGCTCATCACGCCTGCTGGCACGTTGATGCTCTGAGATTCAATCACTGCAGCAATATCCGCTACGCCGAGGCTATACCGGCGCAGGTTAAATGCTGAGATTTGAATGCTGATATCCTCATCTGAGAAACCTTTTAGATCGACTTGTGCAATGCGTTTATCGCGCTTAATACGAAACCTGACCTTTTCCGCATAGGCTTTTAACTGTGCGGGAGGAATATCTGCCGTAATCATGATACTGGCGACAGTGGCTACTCTTTCGGCGATTTCCATGGAAGCGCGTTCAACCTTGTCAGGAAAGGTTGATATGGAATCGTAGCGCGTTTTAATATCATTGAAGAAGGTATCCATATCGGCTTCTTCACGTCTTTGAATCGTGATAAGCGCAACATTTTCACGCGCATCACAGCGAACTTCCTTCAAGCCTGAAACGCTGTCCATGGCATCTTCAACACGCTGGCAAATACCACTTTCAACATCAGCGGCTGTTGAGCCGGGGTAAGGTATGCGCAGGTTAACCTCTGTCGCGGGTATTAACGGAAAGGTATCTCGTTGTAGCTTTGGCAGTGCAGTCAGGCCCAACAACATCATGGCTATCATCAGCAAGTTAGCTGCCGTGGGGTGACTGGCAAAATAACGGATCATTGAATATTGTCCTTTTGATCCTTATCTTGTTCTTGGTCGGCATCCATCGATTTTTTATTCGCTTCTTGATCGGATGCTGGTTTCTTACCCGTGACCTCCATCATCAGCATGCCTCGTGTTTTTTTATCCATTATCGACTCAAGCAACATGCCTTGAATGGAAGGTATTAGATCAGAGACTACCAGTTTTTCCTCAGGGTCTAATCCTTTCTCAAGAACAGCATAACGTCCCTGTGTAAAAGCTACTTTAACCTGGCGGATTTCTAGCCTATCTTCATCACCTAACACATAGACCTTACCCTGATGAAGTGCAGAAGCGGGTACTATCACTTGCTTGCCTTTTGGGCTTCCCCTCAGTTCGACTTCGACAAACGTATTTCTGGATAATGGTGGTCGCTGTCCAGGGCGGGCTTGTCCGTAAGGGTCGTCAACACTAACAATCACACCCAAAGTTTGTGTTTGTCGGTCAATTTGTCCTGCAACCCGTTCAACCTTTGCTTTCCACTCAATGGTATGAGTATTCGTGCGCAACCGCACAATAGCATCAAGACCTAACGCGCCAGGCAAACCTGCCTGATTGACCGTTTGTTTACTCGCGATTAGAGGACGGAGTAGGCCAATAGGAAAACGCCCCTCAATCTCGATTTTATCCGTTGCGTCGGCGTTGAACAACAACTGACCTTTATTTGCAAATCGTGCTTCATGCACCGCAAGGCTTACTATGCGCACATCAAACGGGGCGATAACTTTTGTTCTGGCGAGGTCTAGTTCTGCCTGTTGACGTTGAACCACTAAAACCTGTTTTTCGGCATCCAGAATCGACAGTGAGTTTTGCAGTGTTTGAATTGTCGAATCAGCTTTAATCAGGTTTCTCTCGGCAACTTCCATGGTGCTTGCAGGAAGTATCCCTTTCTTTGATAAACCCTGTTGACGAACAAGTTCCTTTTTTAAAGAATCCCTATTTCGTTGCTCCAGAACCAATGATCTTTTTGTAGTCCCAGCTTTTACTTTCGAAGTATTTAACTGGGCATTAACCTGACTAAGCGTCAGCATATAATCGGAGCTATCAATCCTTAGTAATTCAGTGCCTTTGGCAACAATCTCGCCCTCTTTAAGTTTGTCTGAAACCCAGGAAATCCGCCCCGCAACCTCGGCAACCGCATCCCAGCTTCTAGTGGGTACGGTAGAGCCATAGCCGACTATCATCGGACTAACTTCCTGAAACAGAGGTTTAATTATGCGTACTTTTGTCGCTGGCTCAACGGACTCAATCTTTTGAGGAGGCTTTTTCATTTTAGGTGCAACCACTACAACAGCTGCAACACCGATAGCCAAAGGAATTATGATTAGAGATCTATTGAGCCATTTTTTAAATTGCATTAATGCCACTCCAGGGTATTAAAAAGATGCTTGTGAGTATAAGCGGTAGAACTAATTAATTAATAGAAATTCACCTCTAGTCTATCAACAAAAACTTAAATGAGAATCAAGTGATTGCTCTATTGAATTAAAGACCCCCCCCCCCACACTTTTATGAGGTTTTTGATGCGACTACTTCCTTCCATTGATTTAATGTTTTAAAAGTGTTGCTAATAACAGTCCGCCAGGTGACAGTTATTAGCATTTATGTATGCCAAAATGAAAATAGGTTAAACCTCAATAAATCAGGAAATTATGACTCAAGCACTGGAACAAGCTTTAATTGAAGCACTGGATGACGAGTATAAAGCCAGCGCAACTTACGCTCACATTATCAGTATTTTTGGTGAAATTCGTCCCTTCACTAATATTCTGGAAGCTGAAAAGCGGCATATTCAGGCATTGCTGCCTTTATTCGAAAAGTATGGCATTAGCGTGCCTGAAAATTCATGGGGTAATCGGGTGGAAACGCCAAACAGTATCCTCGAAGCCTGCCAGGCAGGTATTGATGCTGAAATTGAAAATGCAGAAATGTATGAAAGACTACTGGCAGCTACTCAAGACTATGCTGATGTGCAGCAAGTGTTTAAAAATCTTCAGCGAGCATCTCAAGAAAATCATTTACCCGCTTTTCAGCGTTGTGTGGAGCGCGGTGGAACTGATGCGGGTCGCAGTGGCGCCGGTAACACAGCAAAGGGAAGGCGCGGAAATGCCGGTGGTGGAAAAGGTAAAGGATTGCATGGCAAAGGCCATGGCTGCCGTTAAGGCTTAGGATATGTTCGATTCCTCATTATTTCTATGGATTATCATATTCAGTACACTGGGTAGTATCGGTGCTATTGGAGGAGCGGCATTACTCCTGCTGTTTCCAGACTCTACCCGTAAGAGATTACTTCCTTGCTTACTCAGCTATGCTACAGGTACTTTACTTGGAGCTGCGTTCCTTGGCATGATTCCGAAAGCTATGGCTAAAGCTCAACCTTTGAATATTTCTATCACCATATTGGCAGGTATTGTGCTTTTCTTTTTGCTGGAAAAAATACTGCTATGGCGTCATTGTCATAATGAAGGCTGTGAAGTACACAGTAGCACAGGGGCCATAATCCTCATTGGCGATGCCTTTCACAATTTCGTTGATGGCTTAGTGATTACAGCCGCATTTCTCACATCCATACCTATGGGTATTGTTACATCGCTTGCCGTGATTGCTCATGAAATACCGCAGGAAGTGGGTGATTTCGCCATCTTGTTACATAGCGGTTATAGCAAATTGCGGGCACTGGTATTGAATTTTCTATCCTCTCTTACAACATTATTGGGTGCTATGGTCGCTTATTATTTTCTGGCAGAAACTTCTAAATTTGTACCCTATATTCTGGCCATGTCAGCGGCGAGTTTTATTTATATCGCTGTTGCAGATCTGGTGCCCAGCTTACATAAGAGTACCGGACTAAAAGCGACAGTACTTCAGATTACATTGATTTTGTCAGGTATATTCACGATAGCTTTTTTTCAGTTTTATTGGTATTAGTATAGGTCGATCACAGTTGCACCCTTCTGGACGATAACTGAATAGTCTCCACAGTCGAATTTCGTTAACTCAGACTACCATAGCTTTGAAGCATGAGTTATCTTGTTCCAAGTAAAAAATTAAATATTATTGATGATACTTAGATGCCAAGATGACTTCATTAGCACAAGCTCATCCTTTCCAACGGAGGATTTTAGGAGAATGACGTGATAAGCATGCAGAAAAAACAGGAAGTTAAAATAGATAAACAAGGTTCAACTTTCTCCCATGCGGATTCCCAGCAACGCCAGGGACATATCACTGCTGTGCGGGGGAGCGTGGTTGATGTGCACTTTTCACCACCGCTACCTCCACTTCGCCAGGCCTTAAAAATTGAAGCGGAGGCCCCACTAATGCTTGAGGTGCAGGCACATGTCAATATCACCACGGTGCGCTGTATAGCACTTGCCGCAACCAGGGGCTTGGCAAAAGGCACACTAGTGACAGATACTGGTGGACCATTAAAATTCCCAGTTGGTGAGGGTCTGCTAGGGCGCATGCTTAATGTTCTTGGTGAGCCCATAGACAACAGAGGGCCGCTGCATGCGGATCATTATCGTTCCATTCATCAGGCCCCTTTGCCGTTGGCCAGAAGAGTAACCCAGCAAGAGATTTTCACTACGGGCATCAAGGCCATTGATCTACTAGCTCCGATGGAGCGAGGCGGAAAATCAGGTCTGTTTGGTGGGGCAGGCGTGGGCAAGACCGTGCTCATTACCGAGCTGATTAATAATACCGCAGGACATTATCAAGGTATCAGTCTGTTTTGTGGTATTGGTGAGCGTAGCCGTGAAGCAGAGGAGTTATACCGTGCTATGCATGATGCTGGCGTGCTAAAGAATACCGCGATGGTATTTGGTCAAATGAACGAGCCTCCTGGTGCCCGCTTTCGGGTAGGCCATGCTGCCTTGACCCTGGCGGAATATTTTAGGGATACGGAGAAACGTGATGTGCTGTTGATGATTGATAACATCTTTCGTTTCATTCAGTCGGGTAGTGAAGTTTCCGGCTTGATGGGACGAATTCCTTCACGTGTGGGATATCAACCAACTCTGGCCTCTGAACTGGCAGAACTGGAAGAACGTATTTGTAGTTCAGCTTCCGCTGCTATCACTTCGGTACAGGCGGTCTATGTTCCCGCAGATGACCTGACCGACCCTTCGGCTACACATACTTTCGCACATCTCTCTGCTTCCGTGGTGCTGTCGCGAAAAAGGGCCGCACAGGGTTTTTATCCTGCCATGGATCCTTTGCAGTCCAGTTCCAAGATGCTGAGCCTTGGCGTTGTGGGTCTACGCCATTTCGAAGTGGCCCAGGCCGTGCGTAGCACTCTGGCAGAGTATGAAGAACTCAAGGATATTATTGCCATGCTGGGGCTGGAAGAATTATCAAGCGAGGATCGCAAGACCGTTAGTAGAGCGAGGCGTCTGGAACGATTTCTCACTCAGCCTTTCCATACCACGGAACAGTTTACTGGTCACAGCGGGCGAACGGTTTCTCTGGATGAAACCATAGAGGGTTGCGAGCGAATCCTTGCCGACGAATTTGCCGAACAACCGGAACAAGCGCTGTATATGATTGGCTCTGTGCAGGAGGTCAAGACATGGCCGAAATAAACACAATGACATCAAACACAATGATATTGAAAGTATTATTGCCTACAGAAGTCTTGTTGGAAGAGCCTGTAACCAAGGTGATTGCCGAGGCCCAAAACGGTAGCTTCTGTTTATTGCCACGACATATTGATTTTGTTTCTGCATTAGTACCGGGCATTCTCTCGTTTACCAACTCAGATGGTATAGAGCAGTATATTGCCATAGATCAAGGAACGCTGGTTAAATGTGGCAGAGAAGTCCTGATATCGGCCTATAATGGTGTGCGCGGTGATGATCTAATCCAACTGCGACATCTGGTCGAGGAGCATTTTCTCAATCTGGACGAACAGCAGCGCACCGCGCGCAGTGCATTAGCGCGTCTGGAAGCTGGGGTGATGCGGCGCTTTATTGAGTTGGAGGAACAAAGCCATGGCTGAGCAAAAACCGCAACAGGAAAAGCAATTCGAACACTCGGTCGGACGCAAGGCGGTACGTAAGCTTCACGCTCAACGAGAAAAGGAACACCCTGTTTGGTTTGGTCTGGGGATGTTTGGCTTGGTAGGGTGGGCAGTGGCTGTTCCTACGCTTATTGGCATTGCGATGGGAGTGTGGATTGATGGGCGCTGGCCAGGCACGGTCTCCTGGACACTGAATTTGTTAATCATCGGAGTATTGATTGGTTGCATTAACGCATGGTATTGGATACGTAAGGAGAGTAAGCATGACTGATGTAGCCGTCCATCTTCCTCAAATTACAACTATTCTCATCACCTTGGGTGGCCTGTTTTTGCTTGGTCTGGAGCTGTTGTCACAGGCGGGGGTCGCTATTGGTATGGCACTGCTTGCCAGTCAACGTTTTCCGGAGCTTAGGGATATTATCCTGCCGGTGGTACTAGGTTCGACCGTTGTTTTCGAGTTGATCGGGCTTGTTTTTACCCGCGGCGTCCTGATTCGTGTGGGGGATGTAAAGCATGATTGAGTATACAGATATGATGTGGTTAGTGCCGGTAATTATTGGCTTGCTTGTGGGCGCATTACTTGGGTTTATTTATTTCTTTGGCCTTTGGATAACCCTAAAGCAGCTTCCCCAACGAAAAAATCCAGGCCTCTGGATGTTATCCAGTCTGTTTTTGCGCCTGGGTCTTGTGCTATGCGGTTTTTATTTATTAATGAGTATGGCAGGCTGGCAGGGACTACTAGCGGCATTGCTTAGTCTTACGCTGGTACGTCTGATTCTTAGTCGGCGACTTGGGTTCCTTCCTTACATTCAGGGTAAGGGTACAGATACTGGTACAGGGAAACAGCTATGAACATTACACCTGACAGTATCGTGCTCTGGCAGTGGCAGTTTCTGCATATAAACGCCACGATGGCATTTACCTGGGTAGTAATGGCTTTGTTGGCTGGTGGTTCATGGTTAATCACCCGGCGGCTTACTACCGGTGCCGATATTCCACGCTGGCAGAACCTGCTGGAAGTACTCGTTACTGGCATGCGCGATCAGATTCGTGAAGTAAGTCGCCAGGAACCCGGGCTGTATCTATCCTTCGTTGGCACGCTGTTTCTGTTCATTCTCAGCGCAAACCTGTTGGCAATAGTTCCGGGCTTTATCGCGCCTACCGGATCGCTGTCTACCACCACGGCGCTGGCTATCTGTGTATTTGTTGCGGTGCCGCTATTCGGCATTGCCCATGAAGGACTAAGTTCTTACCTCAAACATTACATCCAGCCTACACCGCTAATGTTGCCATTTAATTTGATTGGAGAACTTTCCCGCACCATTGCGCTGGCGGTGCGCTTGTACGGCAATATTATGAGCGGCACGGTGATTGTCGGTATTCTGCTGAGCCTGACACCGTTTTTCTTCCCGATTGTGATGCAATTGCTTGGACTCATAACAGGAACCATACAGGCATATATATTCGCGATTTTGTCCATGGTCTATATCGCCTCGGCGACAGCTGCACAACAGACAGAGCAAAATAAAACGATTACATCATCCCAGAAATCCCAACATAAACAAAAACAAGGAGAAACGCATGGAAAGTCTTAGCCTGATTGCTATGGTATCCATTATTACGGCTGGTCTTACGATTGCCATTGGTTCAATTGGACCAGCATTTGGAGAAGCACGCGCCGTCGCGCAGGCGTTAAGCGCCATTGCCCAGCAGCCGGATGAGGCCGGCACAATCACCCGTACCCTGTTTGTGGGTCTGGCAATGATTGAGTCCACGGCTATTTACTGCTTTGTGGTCGCGATGATCCTGATCTTTGCCAACCCTTTCTGGGATTACGCCAAAACGGTCTCGGGAAACTGAGATGGAAATCGACTGGCTGACGGTTATTGCCCAGATCGTCAATTTTCTGGTACTGGTCTGGTTGTTGCAGCATTTCCTTTATCGTCCAGTTATTAATGCCATGGATAAGCGTGAGCAACGTATCGCCGCACGTCTGGAAGAGGCGCAACAGCGCGAGCAGACAGCCGAAAAGACGGTGCAGCAATACGAAAATAAACTAACTGCCTTGGAACAAGACAGTGGGCAACGTTTGCAAGAAGCTGAAGTAACGGCGCAGGAAAAAAGTATAGTGTTACTGGAGCAGGCACGTGATGAGATACAACAGCAGCGAAATCAGTGGCAACAACAACTGCAACAGGAACAACAGGACTTTCTAAAAGGGCTACGCAAGACTTCGGTACAGGCTATTCAACAGACGGGAAGACGTGTCCTTGCTGACCTGGCCGACACTGAACTTGAAGCTCAGATGATAGCGGTGTTTTTGAAGCGACTGAAAAACGTGGATAATGAGTTACGCCAGAAACTACTGGATTCAGATGATGTAATTCATATCAGTAGTGCCTTCGAGCTTGATGCCGCCACCAAGGGTCGTATTACGCGGGCCATCCACGAACAACTTGATGATTCAGCAAAGGTCGAATACACACGATCCACTGATCTGCTCTGTGGTATTGAGCTTAAAACAGGCGGCCATCAAATCAGCTGGAACATGGAAGATTATCTGCAAATGCTGGATGAACACATGCAAGAAACTCTTAATGGCGGATCAAAGACTAATGTCTGATAGCCAATTGCAACAAACCCTTAAGCAAGTGGCGTCGATATTTGACGAAGCGCTATCCGACTCTACAACCGATTTACGCCTCACAGAAACCGGAGTGATTACCTATGTAGGCGGAGGAATTGCGAGAGTTCGGGGACTGCCCGCTACGCGTGCCGAGGAAATCCTGTTATTTCCCGGAAATGTAATGGGCATTGCGCTCGATCTTGCCGAGGATGAGATTGGTGTGATTTTGTTAGGGGATGACCCTGCAATCAAAGCAGGAGAAACCGTAAAACCCACAGGACGCATTGCTGATACACCAGTGGGTGATGCCTTACTGGGGCGGGTCGTGGATGCCACGGGCAAAATACTGGACGATGGCGTACCGTTGGGAATTCATACACGCTTGCCCATGGAACGGGACGTCCCCGCTATTATGGATCGGGCACCTGTCACGATTCCGCTACAAACTGGTATTAAATCCATCGATGCGCTGATTCCTATTGGCCGTGGTCAACGTGAGCTAATCGTGGGAGACCGCCAGACTGGTAAAACCTCGGTGGCAGTCGATACCATCATTAATCAACGGGACACGGGTGTGATCTGTATTTATTGCGCCATCGGTCAACGTGGAACTGCAGTGGCGCGGGTCGTGGACACACTGCGTGATGAAGGTGTGCTGGAGCAGACCATCGTCGTAGTGACCTCGGGAGAAGACCCGCCAGGATTACAATACATGACACCCTATGCTGCTACCAGCATGGCAGAATGGTTTCGTGACCAGGGCAGGGATGTGTTGATTGTCTATGATGACCTGATTCGCCACGCTCGCGCTTATCGCGAACTTTCGCTGTTATTGCGACGTCCGCCAGGCAGAGAGGCTTTTCCTGGTGATATTTTCTATATCCATTCGCGCCTGCTGGAGCGTTCAGCACACCTCTGCAAAGTACTCGGTGGCGGTTCCATCACCGCGCTGCCCATCATTGAAACCCAGGCTGAAGATATATCCGCTTACATCCCAACAAATCTGATTTCTATTACGGATGGTCAGATCTATTTATCACCTATGCTATTTCGCAAAGGAGTGCTGCCCGCTGTAGACATCGGCAAATCAGTCTCGCGCGTTGGAGGCAAGACCCAGTTAACTGCATACCGGGCAGTAGCAGGTGATCTTCGCCTGGCCTATTCGCAGTTCGAGGAATTAGAAACCTTCGCCCGCTTTGCTACCCGTCTGGATGATGAGAGCCGCGCCACCATTGCACGTGGCCAGCGAGTCCGCGAAGTCCTGAAGCAGTCAGAACGCCAACCACTCACGGTCACCGAACAGATAGCCATACTCAAGGCTGTTACCGAAGGTTTGTTTGATGATCTACAACTAAATCAGATTGAAGCAGCGCAACAGGCTATTTGCAAAGCCGTAAATAAACATCTGGAGCCATTCAGGATAAAAATCGAATCGGGTGAACCGCTACTGGATAACGAGTGGGAACAATTAGTACAAGTGCTCCACGGAGTGATCAATGCAATGCCTGGATCTGAAATTAAACAACAGGACAAACAACATCGGGTAATCCATGGAAACACCTGAACGCTTACTACAACGCCTAAATAGTTTAGAAGATATGGACAATATCGTCGGGACTATGAAGGCCCTGTCTGCGGCAAGTATCCATCAATATGAGCAGGCGGTGACTTCACTGGCGGATTATTGGCGTACTGTGGAGCTTGGCCTGCATATCGTCATGCGCGATAGTGACAAGCAATCTGTCCAACCACACCCTCCCAACGGGCGTTTGGCCGCAGTAGTATTTGGTTCTGATCATGGTCTGTGTGGCCGCTTCAATGAGGAGATCGCCGAATACACGCTCAAGCACCTTGAGACAATTCCTACCAGCTTCAAGCCCAAGATACTTTGTGTCGGACTGCGCGTTGCAGACAAGTTGAAAAGGGAGGGGCAGTCAGTCGAAGCAGTACTCAATCTTCCGGGGGGCGCCAACCAGATCGGGATTACTATACAAGAAGTACTCGTGTACATAGATCGCTGGCGAGAAGACTCTGGCCTGGAACATCTTTACCTGTTCCATAACCGTCCCAGCAGTCGTGCTTCATACCACCCGACTCGGTTCCACTTATTGCCCTTACATCTCGCGCATTTCCATAAATATGAAGGCCTGGCTTGGCCTGGTCCCAGCCTGCCCACTTTTACCATGAACCGAGATGCGTTGCTTCCCACCCTGTTAGATCAATACTTTTTCATCTCCTTTTTTCGTGCCTGCGCAGAATCCCAGTCTGCTGAACACGGAAGCCGTCTGGCAGCCATGCAAGCTGCCGAAAAAAATCTGGACGAACATATGGAGGACCTGACCGGACAATATCGTCGTGCACGTCAGGATGCGATCACCACAGAGCTGTTGGACATCATCTCGGGATTTGAGGCTTCATCAAACGAAAAACTTTAGACTGGACTATGCCTACAAGCAAATACCAGAAGATAAGTAGTTTCTACAGTCGTTTTACGTTTAATACCGACTAACTTAGCTCGACATTATGAGTTATTATTTTTCATATGAAAGATTCAACAAATGGATTAATTTAAAATGAGTTCTATACAACCACAATTACTAAAAGGAGTTAAAAATGAAAAGGCTTTATTTTCTGATACCGGATATTAGCATGGCAAAATCGATCGTCGATGGACTGTTTCTCGCAGGTATCGAAGAAAAACATATCCATATTATTGCTAAAGAAGGCATACCACTAGATGAGCTACCAGAGGCATCATTACTGCAGAAGAGTGATTTGATTCCTGCACTTGAGCGGGGTTTTGCACTCGGAGGTGTTGCAGGTGTTTTAGCAGGTGTTGTAGCGCTTTCTTTTCCTCCCGCTGGTGTAGTACTAGGTGGAGGGGCGATATTGAGCATAGCCTTGGCTGGAGCAGGTATTGGTGCATGGTTATCGAGCATGATTGGCGTCGATGTTGAAAATACACAATTAAAGGCATTCGAATCCGCCATTGAAGCAGGTCAAATCCTGATGCTGGTAGACGTTGTAAAAGATCGTGCCGACGATATCAATAAACTGGTTGAGATACTTCACCCGGAAGTTGAAATTGGAACTACCGAGCCGACTATTCTATAGTTCTCAAAGTTACCGGGTATTTGCCAAGTATTAGTCACAAAGGGAGACATAACCCATGCGTCTTTAGAGTACATTCTTGTATTTAAACCTACGGTAAATATGAGAGGTTTTTAATAGAGGCACCCTATCTTCTAAAAGGAGAATGTGAATGAATAATAAGGGTAATGAACAATTGGCACGTGAATTCCATGAATTGAATGGTGCTGTCGATGTGTTGAATGAGCTTAAGCAAGAACTTGAGGTGCGTTTGGGTGAGTCTCGCGACGACTGTGTTGGTGAGGTAATGGTCAATATCATTACCCTCATAGATGCGCAGAGTGTCGAGTATCGCCGCCGACGAGATGAGAAACGGGCTCGTATGCTGTCAGGAACACTTTATGAATTTGAGCAATGATTCACGTTTTTAAGTATGAACGGGAGATGTGAAAGCTTGGGAAATAAGACTAAGTCGGATGACCAGAATTGTATATGTGGAGGTTGATATGACCCATTGGTTCAAAGTGACACTATTGTTTTTACTTCCGCATCACATGCTTTCGCGCATCGTGCAATGGAGTACACGTTGTCGACACTTTCCGTTTCGTAAGCCCCTGACTCGTTGGTTTATCCACCGCTACCATGTAGATATGTCAGAAGCTTTGCAACCAAACCCTGACGCCTATCCGGACTTCAACAGCTTTTTTACCCGTGCATTGCGCCTAGAAGCACGCTCCATGGTTCAAAAAAAGGGACAGGTTTGTTGCCCGGATGATGGCACCATAAGCCAATTGGGCGTTATCCAGGGGAAGCAAATATTTCAGGCCAAGGGGCATACCTATTCACTGGTAGAATTGCTTGGCGGCTCTGAAGAACGGGCAAAGCCGTTCGTAGGTGGTAGGTTTGCGACTATGTATCTATCTCCCGGTGATTATCACCGGGTGCATATGCCTTTGTCTGGCCGTTTGATGGAAATGACGTATATCCCAGGGCGTTTATTCAGTGTGGCTCCTGACTATACCGAATCTGTTCCTCTTTTGTTTGCTCGTAATGAGCGTGTAGCCTGTGTTTTTGAAACAGAAGCAGGTCCAATGGCCGTGGTTTTGGTGGGCGCCATCTTTGTCGGCTCCATTGAAACGGTGTGGGCGGGTGAAATTACACCACCCAGAAGTAAAGATATCAAGGTGACGAGTTACGCAACCGATGAGAATGTGGTCCAACTAGGACGTGGTGAAGAACTTGGGCGCTTCAACATGGGGGGATCGACTATCATCGTCCTGTTTGGTCCTGATTGCGTGAAATGGCAGACCGGATTAGGTTCCGAAATGAAGGTACAGTTTGGTCAGGCATTAGGTCACGTGAAATAGCCTCCCGCTTAAGAATATAGTCTATGAGTCTTGAAATAATCGGCGCGGAATCACTGGGTGTACGTAGTCTTTGCTGCCTGGTAAGACTGCCGGATCGGCGCATAATAATAGATCCAGGTGTATCATTGGGTTATATGCGGCAAGGCCTGCTACCCCATCCATTGCAAGTAGCTGTTGGAAGGAGGGTGCGTGAGAGTATAGTCCAATTACTACAAGAGGCTACCGATGTAGTGTTCAGCCACTTTCATGGCGATCATGTACCGTTCGCGCAAGCGAATCCTTATCAGTTATCCATTAGCTCATTACCCTCCAACTTTCCAGAATTGCGCTGTTGGAGCAAGTCCAATGATGATCTTTCCCCCAGAATGGATAAACGCTTTCAAGACCTGAAGGAACTGTTGGGAGAAAACTTTCAGATTGCGGAGGGAGTTTCAGAGGGTCCTCTGGCATTTTCCCCGGCCGTACCTCATGGTGCACCGGGAAATAATATGGGTACTTTGATGATGACTCGGATCGAGATGGGGCATCAGGTGTTTGTACATGCCTCAGATATCCAGTTACTGGATAATGCAACGGTAGATAAAGTGATCAATTGGCATCCAAACATTATGCTCTCCGCTGGGCCTCCTCTGTATCTTGACCGGCTCACTAAAGCCGAACGAGAATGCGCCTGGCACAATGCGATGCGTCTGGCACAAAACATTGATATAGTTATCCTTGACCATCACTTGATGCGTAGCAAGGAAGGCGCAATTTGGCTGGACAAACTTTCCACCACAGTAGGCAAGAAAGTCTATTGTGCCGCGGACTTCATGAACCGCCCAAGGCGGCTGCTAGAAGCAGAGAGGGGTCAGCTATATGAAGAAATGCCGGTTCCTGAACAGTAGCACAATGATTATGCCAAAGGTCGTGCAGATTTTGACGGACACCTTAGTATGTCTAATCATCCAAGTAAACTTCCTGTTCGATAATAAGCACCAGATTCAACGGATATATTCTTATATTTTACTTCTATTTCCTATTCTGTAATAACGGTGGGCCTATTAATTATCCTGTTTAAACCGGTTCGCTTTCACAACGACAAAAGCTCCCTGACCGTGACCGGTACGCAAGGATTCGATTTCACTCATTTCGTCCAACGCCTTCGACAGGGTCTGCACCCAGACCAGCTTGGTGAAGCCTGCATCGAGCAATAAGAGCTCCACCTCATCCCCTGAGTAGAATACTGCATCACGGTAATACACATTTTTCACCTGATGAGTCAGATAGTATTGACCGAGTTCACTGGTGCGGTCGATAAAGCCGATCACCAGCTCACCATCCGGTTTCAGGACGCGATTTACCTCTGACAACATAGTAGTGGCATTGTCAATAAAGCAGAGGGTTGTGACACACAAGGCATAATCGAAACTGTTATTCGAAAAAGGAAGTGCCTCGCCGATTCCCTGAACGACTGAAATATTTCTTTTTGCCGCATAGTTCAGCATTTCACGCGCCGGGTCAATGCCTACCTGAACACCTAGCGGGGCCGCGAAACGCCCTGTACCAACACCAATCTCCAAGCCTAAGCCACTCCAAGGCAACAGAGCACGTACGGCTAGTAATTCAGACTGGTAGGCCACCATGTGGCGCAAAAACCAGTCATCGTAGTCGCGATGGTGGATATTAAAGGGTTTAGTTTTCGGCACGATTAAAGTAATGCTCGCAAGGTTTGAACGAAACGCACGTTATCATCAGGCAATGAAGTGGTGACCCGCATGAAACCAGGACCGAGTTTGGGATCGCCTAAGGCTTTGATAAAGATGCCCCGCTCCTGAAGAGAGGTAGACAGTTCGACAGCGTTGTAAGGTGCAAAGTCGGCGAGGAAAAAGTATGTATTCGTCGGGTAGGTGCGCACGCCTAGTGCACGAAGCTCTTCTGCCAACTGGAGTGTCCAGTTATGCAGTTGGCAAGCACGCTCGCGGATCTTGTCTTCGTGTTGCAAGGTAGCGAGAGCTGCAGCCTGGCTGGGACGGGCGAGTGGATAAGCATCATTGTGAGTGTTGAGGTCATCCGCTAGCGCCTCGGGAAGGATGGCATAACCAACGCGAAAACCCGCCAGGCTATGGGCCTTCGACAGCGTGCGGGTGACGAGAAGATTCGAGTACTTCGGTACTAAATGAGCCACGGATTCACCCGCAAGACCGATGAATGCCTCGTCCACCAGAAATTGCGTGTTGGGGTAACGCCCTAAGAGATCAGGTAACGGAGTCATGTCAAAAATGCCACCGTTGGGATTGTTTGGGTTGACGATCACAGCGAGCGTGGTGCCATCCGGAATTTCCAGCTCAGCCAGATCAAAGGCGAAGTCCTTTTCCGGGAGCAGTCGGGTCTCGGTGTATACTTCAGCGATTTCGGCAAAGAGTGGATAGGTGGGTGTGAGCAAATGCACGCGTTGACCCAGCCGGTCGAAAATCTGTCGCAAAATCAGCTCCGAGCCCGCATTAATGTGAACTCGTTGCTCCGGGACACCAATGATCATTGGCGATAAACTGGCGCAACGGTGCCGAGAAAGGTTCGGTGTAATAGTTGCTTCGTGGCACTTCGACTTGTGCGGCAGCAATTGCCTCATCTAGAGGCGGAAGGGGATTTTCACACAGCAGTAATTTAATACCTTCAAATGTTCCACCGCCCTTTTCAAGTATTGATGTCATATTGCATTTCTCCTTAGCTACTTATTATCTATGAATCTACTCCATAACTAATGAACGTACACGAATAAACAGCATTAAGGCCGAGTTTCTGCATGTTCGAGTGTGAAATTTCACCATTGCTGCAAAAGAACAGACAATTAAAAAATGGTATGACAGTCAGCCCCCATTTTTGCTGTGGGATGTGACATCGAAGTCTACCGACTTTAAATTATTTTAAATGAATATGGCATCCAGATATTTGGCCTGTATGCCATTTATTCACACCGAAAACACCTATCAACCAACGTAAGAATATTTATTGATTTACTTAAAGAACACTTTAGCAACATCCTGGAGTGGGAAATAATAATAGTGATATTGAGAAGGACATGTTGTTTATTGAGAAGTCAGATTTTTAAACACACCCCCTACCTTTTTACTCGTTTTTTGCAAAACTCGCCCTACGGGCCAACGTTTAAAGAACAAACGTTGTTGTCTCACTGCTTTCGGCTGGCACTTTTAGTTTTTTTTGTGGTTGATTTAGATTTGATGTGGTTTCGTTGCATTGGGGCTTTTTGTTTATCCTCGTGTTCTGGGTTACTGGGCACCGAGTTACTTTTCTATACAGCTGTTGATAGAAAAGTAACCAAAAGAGAGTCGCCTGACAGAAGCGCCCTGCGGGTACATTACATTTCTCGAAAATAATGGGGGTTGAAAACAGTGCAGGTATTTGAAAAAGTGCTTAAAAGGTGGGGGGTGTCTTTTAAACTATAAAAAAGAGCCGGAACAAGCCTGGTTCAAGCTATTGCACTAATTAGTCAGCCTGAAATAAAGCAAAGGCAATTTCCTCGGCAGTTCCGCTGCATTGCGTATCAAGACATAGGAACGACTACCAAACAGGTAGGGCAAATAATCTTCTGCTTGCTCATCGATGGTTACACAGAATGGGCGCAATCCCAATTTTTCAGCTTCAAGAACTGCCATACGGGTGTCTTCTATTCCGTAACGTCCTTCATATTTATCCAGGTCGTTAGGCTTGCCGTCGGTGATAATTAATAAAAGCTTTTGAGTTGATGCTTCTTTTGCTAAAAGCTGGGTAGCGTGGCGTATCGCCGCTCCCATACGGGTGTAGTAGCCGGGCCGAATGGCGTTGATATGGCCGCGAATATTGTCGTCATATCTATCCTCGAATCCTTTGATATTGTAAAAGCGGATATGGTTGCGATTACGCGAGGAGAAACCATGCATGGCAAAACGGTCACCGCTTGCCGTGAGCGCTTCTGAGAACAAGAAAAGTGAATCACGAATTACATCAATAACACGTGCGTCATTATTGATATGTGCATCTGTGGACAAAGAAAGGTCTGCAAGTAATAAACAGGAAAGATCACGGGTTTGATGCCGAAGCTCGCGATAGACTGGCGTATCACTATTGACGTGTCCATGTTTACGATCAGTTAGAAAGCTGATGTAATTTTCCAGGTCAAGTTCAGTGCCGTCATTTTGTCTGTTTTTCCACAGCCGTTGTGGCCGCAGAATCTCAAACTGACGTCGGATTTTATGCGCCTGGTGTTGCAGCCTTTTAGGAAGCTCCATTGCCTCGGCATCACGAGAAGTCATGGTTTGAAGCCTGCAGTGGCCCTTTAGCAGACGTTGCTGTTTGTAATCCCACTCGTCAATCGGGAGTCCTTCACCCAGAACTATATCGTCATAATCACTTGAGGGTAGGTCAAGGTCTAGTTTGATTTTACTGGAAGTGGTTTGACTGTCTTGAGCAACGGTAATGTTGTCCATATCTTCTGCGGTGCGCATAGTATCGTCGTCATCATCTTCCGTACTGGTTCGATCAACCTTGGTGTATTCTGCCCAGCTCCACAAGCTTTCAAGGCGAAAACTCATTAAACCGTCATTACCTTCGGGCATCTCAGTACGATTACCCTGTTTGCGTTTCTGTTGTTTCGTCTGCTGATTTTTAGTTTGAGCGGCTTCCGTAAAGTCAGGATCCTGAGGTGGTTTACTGCTGCTAAATTCCATCTGTGGTGGTGACGGATGTAGCCATAAGGGAACAGGTTGTGGGGGCCGCTTAGCATATTCCAGATTAACTTTTTCAGCAGAATTCAATAGCGCAGAACGGATCGCCTTTTCCTGACTGGCTTCATCAATAGCTAACTCATTTGGTTCTGGCCGCTGTTTTAGATGTGCTTCCAGAAGTTTCTGGTAACGGCCTTTCAAGCCCGGCCAGATTTTTAATGTTTGCAAGCTTAGGTACTGGTTTCTGCTAATCCAGTCATAGCTTTTATCAGATGAAACATCGACAATAGATAGCGCGATGAGCCATAAATAAAGATCAAGGTTGAGTTGGCGGGTCGGGAACAGAGCGATGCTCTCCGGCAGCCTTAGTGTTTCTTCATCCCGCCAGGCATACTGGGTCTTGTCTCCTATACCTGCAATGCGTTGCAATACAGTGCGTCGTGCGTGCACATCTGAGTCGGTTGCATTTTCAACTCGTAGGCCACCTTCGCCTCCCAGTGCACGAAAGAAAATACCCGCAGTTCGACGAATTTCATCCAGATGAACTATCGCCTCAGGGTAGCTTTTATCTGCTCGTTTGGTAATAAAACGATGCCAGGTTGCGCCTACGAATTCTTCTAGCACCGCTTAGCGCCCCGGAAACCGAGAAGAGCCAAAAAATGGCAACAGGTAAATCATGATGAAACAGAAAATCACGATGGCGATAAACCACAGGATGAATTTTCGTTGTGATGATTTCCCTAAATTGGATGGCAGCGGAATACCGCAGTGCGAGCATGTTTTATCGCCTACATTTACGATTCCTCCGCAATGTTTGCAGATGAGGCCTTTCATTGGTATTGCTGCTCTTGGTTGCCAGGAAGGTTATTTGTATAACTTAAATAAGACACCCCCCCACTTTTAGGCCATTTTTGTCGTTTAATAGCAATCATCACAACACCGTCCATTTTGCGATCTGTTCTGGGAATAAATAAACCAGAATAATCAGCGCGGGTATCACATAAAAATAAACACGCATAAGCGTTCGTAACACTACGTGTGAATCTTTAAGCTCCATAAAATGATCAACGATAATCCGTCCTTTAATTGTGAGTACTAAAGCCATAATGATAATACTCATAAGCCCGGGCTTCGCCTGTTCCGCCATATAAGCACTGAAGAAGGTTAATACTATGAGTATCAGCCATAGGGTGTTAATAAATTTGATCTGCGTCTTTGTTGTCTTCATCATATTTCTATCACCGAATCACATACAGCAGAGGAAAAATGGTAATCCAGGCAAGATCAATCATATGCCAGTAGACCGCAATGTTTAATAATCCTTCGTGTTCGTGCTGGGTGTAAATGCCTGTATTGACACGGTAAATCACCCAAACGATGGCGGCGCTGCCCCAGCCTACATGCAGAAAATGGTTAAAGGTAATGTAGTAGTAGACCCCGTAAAATATATTGGTTTCGGTCTCGAGTCCTTGTGCGGTATTCCATTGATATTCGAAAACTTTAATGACTAGGTAGGCGCCACCGCAGATAACTGCTCCCCATAACCAGCGGCTACAGGCAAGCATATTATTGTTTCTCAGAGCCATGACTGCTCTTACCACAAAGAAACTGCTGGTGAGCATAATCAGCGTATTCAATGTGCCGGCTAGCGTATTCAGTTTTAGTGGGCCTTCAGCAAAAATCTCGGGATTGTGTACCTTGGCCAGAAAATAAACAATAAACATCACCGCGAACTCGCTCATCTCCGCCAGTATTGCCGCCCAGATTGCCAGGCTTCCCGGTATTTTACTAGGCTTGGCGCCAAAAGGGCGTGCTTGATGGGCGATGGCATTCATGGCGCTTTATTGAGTGTCCGAGATAACAGGATCTCGAATGAATCGGCCAATCACGGGGAAGCTGAAATCCAGCCCTTGAACGGCTTTGGTAAATCCCAGAATTCCAACAATCATAAACAGTGGCACAATCAGCATCAAATAAACCTCGGCTACAATCAATGCCGTAGCAGAAGCATAACCGCTAGTAAGCAGGATGAATAGATTGAGCAGAATAACAATCAGGGTACTAATGCTGCTGGCAATTAGCGTTTGTTTAATGTGGCTCTTACTGACAGGTGAAGCATTTTTATAAGCCAGCAAATAAAGTCCCCAAAGCAGTAGATAAAAAATACCGACAAACAGTAGATTAGCAATAAAGAATGCTTCCGCGATGGTACCGGAATGGTCCTCTATTTGCCTGGATTTGGATTTCTCTTGTGTTGTTAGCATTTCAGTCATCACTTCCTATGCCCCCAGCTTCGCTCGAACCACTTCCATTAATGCTTCGACGGTTTCTTCTTCATCGCTTAGCGGTTCAATAATCGCTGCGCGACACGCTTCAATTGGGTCAAAACCAGATTTGATTAGTGTTGCGGCGTACACCAGCAAACGGGTTGAAGCAGATTCTTCAAGATCATGGTCTTTTAATACCCGTAGTGCGTGCGCCAGCTCAATTAACTGAGTGGCAGTTTCTTTGTCAATATCGGTTTCTTGTTGAACAATTGTCGTTTCTGTTTCGATATCGGGATAATCAAAACGCATTGAGATAAAGCGCTGGCGTGTTGAGGGTTTCATCCCCTTAAGCAGGTTTTGATAGCCGGGGTTATAGGAAACGACTAGCATGAATTCTGGTGGAGCGTGTAGTACTTCGCCGGTGCGTTCGATTGGCAAAATACGGCGATCATCCGAGAGTGGGTGGAGAACAACGGTAGTGTCCTTGCGTGCTTCCACCACTTCATCCAGATAGCAGATTGCACCTTCACGCACGGCTTTGGTGAGTGGGCCATCCTGCCAGTAGGTTTCGCCATCCCCTATCAAGTGTCTGCCAACCAGGTCTGCAGCTGTTAAATCGTCATGACAGGCAACGGTGTAAAGTGGACGTCCTAATCTGGCAGCCATATGCTGGATAAAGCGTGTTTTACCACAGCCGGTTGGTCCCTTGATTAATAAGGGTAACTGGTTGTTGAAGGAGTGATTGAACAAATCAACTTCATCTTTCTGGCTTTGGTAATAGGGTAGTTTGCTCATTATGTTTTCTCTTGTTCCTCATTAAAACCTTGTTTATTTGCATGTTTGGCCGTCATTAAATCCATCGAATTAACGTGATCAGTGAACCAGTTAGGCCAAATATTAAAAACATAATCCTGCAAGTGTTGAATGTCCTGTTTTTCTTTCCAGATATTAATAACCGTGCTTATTCTTGCGATGGCATTAGTATGTGCGTCTGAATGAATAGCGACGGCAGGGAATTCAGTCTTTTCCATTAATTCATTCTCTCGTTTGAAATGTGCCTGCATGTGTTCAAGCCAGGTTTGTAATGCTAGCGTTATTTGATCAATTTCAGTTTCTGAATGTGACTCGTTTTGCTGATATTTTGTAACTAGCCCACCCAGTTTTTTAACCATCACTATTTCTTCTAAATGTGTCTTGTTCATGAAGTCGATGTCGACTAATGGAAGTGCTTTAAGTATGGTTTTGTCAGAGTTATGCATTTTCATTTACTCCTGAAATACTAACTAGATAGGTAATTGCTATCGCACTGGTAGTGACCCATAGCCAGCCATACATGATGGCGCGCCAAAGAAATGAGACACCGTTTAATTCCATAAAATCACGGATTATTAAAAACCCTTTAATTAACACAGTCGCTAGCAAAAGAAGAACTATGCCAGGACCGTGAAAGCCCATTTTTCCCATCGCATAGGTGCACAGGGTTAGCAGCAGCATTGCGATCCAGATAATATGAATGTTGTAGTAGCTTTTCATTTTTTTCTCGCTCAGCGAATGATGTAAACCAATGGAAATAAAACAATCCAAGCCAGGTCAACCATGTGCCAATAAGATGCGCCTGTTTCCACGCCGGTATAATCTGTCGCGCTATAGGCACCATTTTGGGCTTTGATAGCGACGGCAAATAAAATAATCATGCCCAAAATAACGTGTAAGAAATGGAACATCGTGAGTGACAGGTAAAACATATAAAACGTATTGGTACTTAGATTGATGCCTGCAGAAAATTTATCCTGATACTCGATTGTTTTTAAAATCAGAAATCCCGCACCACCCGCTATTGCCGCATACAGCCAATAGTAACAATTCCTTAGCTGATTTAGTTTGATAGCGTGAACCGCACGAACCACAAAATAACTGGAGCTAATTAACAGCATGGTATTCGCTGCACCTAATTCTGTATTCAGAGTGAGTTGAAACTTATTAAACATTTCTATGTTTTGTAAACGCACAACTGCATAGCTAATGAATGCAATGCCAAATACTAGCAACTCCATAAAAATAAATAACCACATGGCTAAATCACCAGGGAGTAATTTTGGTTCTTCAACAGTGAAAGTGGTGGCAGTGTTCAATTGAATCTCTTTCAATCAATAATGATTTTTTATTTTAGTTGCGATGCGGCATTGATGCCTTGATGATCATCAAGACGAAGTAATCTGAAAATGTGCCTAAAAGTTGATTTATTAGCTCCCCCGTGGGAGCAATAAATCATCTCGAATAAATCAGGAACTGGTTCGAGAGGTGGTCGATTTAGATTGCTCTTAATAAAACAAGATGATCTAACAGATTTTCTTCGATGGCTAGTTGAAACAAGGGGTGTATATATTTAAAACACTACTAAAAAGTGCCTAAAAGTAGGGGGGTGTCTTTATAGTTCATTTAGACCGTAGTTTATCACCCGACCAGGATCTAACCAGTGCCCAAATAGCAATTATTATGAAGATAGTATGGACGATGGTGAAATATGAAATCACATAAACCCAGGTCCAGGGTGAATTAAAACCGCCCAATAAAATCATTAGGGCACTAACCAGAAATAGAGCGGCAGCTGCAATTAGATTTATTTTTATGCCTAAAACTGCGTGATAATGACCAATCGTACCAGGCTTTGTTTTCTTGTAAATAGTGAGCAATGCAATAAAACTTATTACAGGTAATATTGTAAGATTGAGTAATGAAGAAAGTGCTGCATTTGAGGCATTTTTTAATTGCTGTTCATTGTTTTGTGCTGATTCTGATTTCATGAGATGTCCATTGTATTAATTGAAAAAATACCGCCTAAAAAGCGGTATTTTTTCTGCTGAACCAGTAAGATTTAGCTGACTGCTTGTTCAGCCATTTCTATCACTTCAACTTCTTTACCTTTGGCGAAGAAGCTATAACAATACAGTATCAACCCTATAAGGAAGATAACCCCTGCGACTTCCCGCATCCAGTAGAAGATTTCAAGTTTATCTTGCGTTGCCATAAATCCCAGAGGTGTCTCTGAATAGCGTTGTAAATAAACCTGCAGGATACCTGCACCCGTCAAGAATAGCGTGATGAAAACCATTGACACGGTCATCAACCAGAATGACCACATTTCAAGTACCTGCGCTGTTTCATTCCCCGCTTTTTGACCGCGCATGATAGGCATGGCATAAGAGATCATGGTTAACACAACCATCACATAAGCGCCGTAAAACGCCATGTGGCCGTGTGCCGCGGTGATTTGCGTACCATGAGTGTAATAGTTTACTGGAGCGAGAGTGTGAAGGAATCCCCACACACCTGCACCGAGGAATGCCATTACAGCGGTTCCTAGTGCCCATAAAACAGCAGCTTTATTGGGATGATTCATTCGTCTTTTATTGACCACATTAAAGGCAAATAGCGTCATCATAAAGAATGGTATTGGTTCTATAGCTGAGAATATCGAGCCCAGCCATTGCCAGTAACCAGGTGTACCAATCCAGAAGAAATGGTGACCGGTTCCGACCAGACCTGATATCAGTGCCATTGCGATAATGATGTATAACCATTTTTCGATAACTTCGCGATCAACACCTGTAACCTTTATCAGAACATAGGCAAGCATGGCGGCCATAATCAACTCCCAAACTCCTTCTACCCAGAGGTGTACCACAAACCACCAGAAGTATTTGTCCATAACGACATTATCAGGGTTGTAAAAAGAGAACAGAAAGAACACCGCAAGTCCAACCAGACCAGTCAGAAGTACCAGTGTAATTACCGTTTTTCGACCGGTTAAAATAGTCATGCCGATATTGAATAAGAATGCGAGGGCGACGATTACAATACCAATTTTGGTAATGGTTGGCTGTTCAAGAAATTCTCGTCCCATAGTAGGTAACAAGTCATTCATGGTAATTTCTGCCAGTTTGGCATAAGGAACCATTAAATATCCTAGTACAGTAACCGCACCTGCGATCAGGAATATCCAGAACATCAGCTTGGCCAGCCATGGCGCATAAAGCTCGCGTTCAGATTCTTCGGGAACGAGGTAGTAGGCAGCTCCCATAAAGCCAAATAGTAGCCAAACTATTAATAGATTAGTGTGTACCATACGGGCAACATTGAAGGGTATGTAGGGGAATAAAAAATCTCCTATGACATATTGCAGACCTAATGTGACACCAAAAAGGATTTGCCCGACAAAGAGGCCAACGGCTGCAATAAAATACATTTTTGCAATGCCTTGTGATTGATATTTCATATTTAAATTCTCCCTTAACCTTCTTTATTTGGTGGCCAGTCTCTGGCAGTTTTAATGCCATCAACATATTTCAGAAACTGCGCAATCTCTTCCAGTTGTTCATCAGTAAAGTTAAATTGCGGCATACTACGGCGACCCGGAATTCCATCTTTAGGCCGGCTTTTAATAAAACCTTTGATGGCATCGGTATTCTCACCAAAGCGGGTATAAACATTACCCAGTTCCGGCGCAAAATAGGCACCTTCTCCGAGCAATGTATGGCAACCGATACAGTTGTTAACTTCCCACAAACGCTTACCCGCAGCGACTTGTTCGGTCAGGTTTTCGGAATTATCCGTTTTCGGCAGACCACGTACCGTATCAACGGTTAGTCCAATAAGTACTAAGAGGAAGAAAATACCTCCTCCGTAGTAAATATTGCGGGCCATGCCTTTAGTAAAAGTCTCTCTCATAGCAATTCTCACTTCATTAAATTAGTGTCGGTTGCTACTTTAGTTTTGAAGTAGGTGAGAGTCCTTGATGTTAATCAAGTCCGGCGCTACCATGATCATTATTTATGTTTTACCATAGCTTCCGTAATGTTCTATAGACATAACAGATAACGAATAAACACAAGAGATTACTTATGAAGTTAGCGGCTGAGATACAAGAGTTTATGCGCAATAACCCCTTGTTTATGGATCTGGAGAACGATGATTTTATTAAAGTAGTTGAAAATACTACATTGTGTGAACTGAAAGCGGGAGAAAATTTATTTAGACAGCAACAACCTGCTACTGAACTATTTCTGGTTGTTGTGGGCAAAATGAAACTCAGCTTGCTTTCTTCTGAAGGTAGCGAGAAAGTCGTTGATATCATTCATGCCGGCAATACTTTTGCAGAAGCCCTTATTTTTAAAGGGATGTCGGGCTATCCATTGAACGCTGACGCACTTTCTGATGTTACCCTGTTGCGCATCAATGCAGAGACATTTGTTGATATCCTTAAGAATTCACCGGACGCTTGCTTTAAAGTCATGGCCTGTTTAACGATTCGATTGCACTGGCTTGTGAACGAATTAGATCGCCTGAGCTTACATAACGCCAGATACCGCTTAATTAGTTATTTACTTGAGAATATTCCAGTTGAAACAACTACCGCTACTGTTGTAGAGCTATCAGTGGCCAAACATGTTATTGCTTCTCGTATTTCGGTGACACCTGAGACGTTTTCCCGAACATTGAGGCTCTTGTCTCAGGATGGTCTGCTGGAAGTCCATGATGAGCATATTGTGCTGACTAACCCATCAAAACTTCAAAAAATGCTTTCATTTTGATGAGTCGTATATATTTATAAATGTATAAAACAGATTCTTAAAATTCATGGAATGATAATTCTCAATCGCATCAGTTTTCTTTCCAATTAACACTAAAAAAATTGACATAGGTCAATAAATCAATAGTGGCTGTTGATATACGTCAAGGCAGGCAACACTCCCATCATTATATGTTAAACGAGAAGATTCCCTTTAACCTAAAATGGTGATAAAAATGAGAAAAAGACAAAAGTTGTCTACATGTAAGCTGTTAACGATAACGGCTTTGGCCTTTGCCATGCAAATGTCATTTGCCGAAACACCTAAAAGCGCAGCAAGTGTAGATGAAAAAGCCGAGCATAAATATGGGAGTGCGAAAATTGGAATAGACCCAACGTCAACCAAGGATACCATTAATCCTAAATCTCCCCCTATTACAGAAGAAGAGTTTGCCTTTGCAAAAAAAACCTTTTTTGAGCGTTGTGCTGGTTGTCATGGAGTTTTACGCAAAGGTGCTACTGGTAAGCCGCTCACAACTGACATTACCTTGCAACGTGGTACCGTCTTTCTAAAAACATTAATTACCTATGGTTCACCTGCTGGTATGCCTAACTGGGGCACATCCGGGGATTTAACTGAAAAAGAAATCGACATTATGGCTCGTTATCTACAGCATGAGCCGCCACAGCCTCCTGAATATGGCATGAAAGAAATGAAGGAGTCGTGGAAGATGGTTGTAAAATCGGAAGATCGCCCGACTAAGCAGATGAATAAGCTCGATTTGACCAATTTATTTTCTGTTACCTTGCGAGATACTGGTGAAATCGCATTGATTGATGGTGATAGCAAAGAAATTGTCAGAATAATCAAGACAGGTTACGCGGTACATATTTCACGTATATCAGCATCAGGACGTTATCTGTTTGTGATTGGACGTGATGCAAAAATCAATCTGATTGATTTATGGATGGCAGAACCCGATACTGTAGCAGAAATAAAAATCGGTATGGAAGCGCGCTCAGTTGAGACTTCGAAATTCAAAGGTACAGAAGACAAATATGCTATCGCAGGTGCATATTGGCCCCCACAATATGTGATTATGGATGGCAATACGCTGGAACCATTAAACATTGTAAGTACCCGTGGCATGACTGTAGATACTCAGGAATACCACCCGGAACCTCGCGTCGCAGCAATTGTTGCGTCACACGAACATCCAGAGTTTATTGTTAATGTGAAGGAAACCGGCAAAATTCTGATGGTTAACTATTCGGATATTAATAACCTGAAAGTGACCAGTATTGGTGCTGCACCTTTCTTGCATGATGGTGGCTGGGATTCAACACAGCGTTACTTCTTAACGGCCGCAAACCAGTCAAACAAAGTAGCAGTGGTTGACTCAAAAGAAGGCAAACTGACTGCACTTGTTGACGTCGGCAAAATCCCTCATCCAGGTCGTGGCGCAAACTTTGTAGATCCTGAATTTGGTCCGGTTTGGTCCACCAGTCATCTAGGTGATGACAGCATTTCCCTGATTGGTACCGATCCAGTTGGTCACAAGGATAATGCATGGAAAGTGGTTCGTACCCTGAAAGGTCAGGGTGGTGGTTCTTTATTTATCAAAACACATCCTAAATCCACACATCTGTATGTAGATACCGCTTTAAACCCTGATCCTAAAATCAGTCAGTCAATAGCCGTTTTTGACATCAATGATTTTGCTAGTGGTTTCAAAGTTCTTCCAATTGCGGAATGGGCAGATTTGGGAGAAGGTCCAAAGCGTGTAGTTCAACCTGAATACAATAAAGCAGGTGATGAAGTTTGGTTCTCGGTATGGAATGCCAAGGATAAGAATTCTGCACTGGTTATTATTGATGACAAAACTTTGAAGGTTAAAAGTATCATCAAGGATAAGCGCATTATTACTCCAACAGGAAAGTTTAACCTGACTAATACATTACACGATGTATATTAATCGGAAATTATTTGTAGTTTAACTCTCTCTGCACCTTCTCCCTTTTTGGGGAGAGGGTGTGGTTTTACCTGTAACTGCATTTATTTCAATAAATTAGCAATTTATGAGAAGCTTATATCTGAGATTTCTGTTAAACCTTATTGGGTCACTCTCGCTTTTTGTTGTATCAGTCGTTTTTGCAGCTTCATCCATAAGAGACTCAACTAAATGGGGCATAGCAGAAATTCGCACAAGCCTGAAAAATTTAGATAATACTAAGCTATTCTTTAAAAAGCCTCAGTCTCAGATTGATTTTTCTAATTTATATTTAATCATCGAAGCAGATAAACTTTCTGTCTCGATAATTAATATTAAGCAAGGCAGGATAATCCATCATTTCGTATCAACCCATACTCTGCAGGATGATTCGAAGTTTTCACCGAATAGACACTTCGTTTATTTAACATCATCAGATGGCTGGATAAGTAAGTTCGACATGCTTTCCTTAAAAGTTGTTAGCACTGTACGTGTTGGTATTCAAACGAGAAACCTAGCTGTATCCGCCGATGGGCGCTATCTGGTTGCTGCAAATGAGGAACCCAAATCATTGGTTATACTAAATGCGAGTAATCTTGAGCCAATAAAACTCATTGAAATTCCCAGCCTTAATGGTAAAAGTTCACGAGTTGGTTCTATCTTTACCGCAGAGAAACGTCAAAGCTTTATTGTTGCTCTTAAAGACCATGATGAAGTTTGGGAAATTCTTTATCAGGATGATCCTTTACCTGTCTACAATGGCCTTATGCATGACTACAGGTTAGGTGAGGGACTGGCAAAACATCAGGGAAGTTTCCCGATAAGACAAATTAAGGTCAATGACTGTACGGATAATTGCCTTGATAATCTTGTTTTTTTTCCTTCTTCTGATTCACTCATTATTCATAATGGAAAACAGCTGCAGATCCTGCAAATGGATGCCCGTAGAAAAATTGCAGAGATGGATTTGGCCGATAGACCCAATCTTGGTGTAAGCATTTTCTGGAGCGAAAATAATATTCCATTTCTTGCCACAACGAATCTGAATAAATCAGGAATTAATATTATAGATATGAATGCCAGGAAAATGATAAAAAGCATCAAAACTGATGGCCCTGTGTTTATGCTGAAAGAATTTAAAAATTCAAATTATATTCTGGCTGGGGTAAACGTTTCTCCAAACAAGGATGTTATACAAGTGATTGATAAAGATAGCTTAATCACAGAACAAATACTCGAACCTTCATCCGGTAACAGAATAGTCGATGTAAAGTTTGATGAAGAAAGTGATCGCATCATACTCATAACTGGCAACAATAACCGTGAAATCGTTGTCTATGAGATGAAGACAATGAGTGAAATAAAACGCATTCCTATAACTAGTTACTGACAGCAATGACTTTTTCGAATATAGCTATCCTGTAATAAAAAGTGTAATAAACAGTAAAATAAAAGACACCCCCCCACTTTTAAGCTATTTTTAAG
>CAWJZX010000002.1:0-256694 GCA_963847495.1 uncultured Gammaproteobacteria bacterium
CGGGTAAGGAGCGAGCATTACTGCTCCCCCCTCCCCTAAGAACCGTACGTGCGAATTTCCCCGCATACGGCTCAAGCCTTACTAAATCACTGTATCAACAGCAACCAGTTTGCTTAACGTTAAGCCAAGACTATGAACTTGCCGATGACAATTGGAGTGCAACAAACTCAGATTAGCTAACTGATCTCCACCACCATACATCTTATAGATGAGATGATGAATTTCCCAGTCGTTATCTAGTGGCTGAAGACAGTGAAGACAATTTCCTTCCTGCTTCATCCAAAGGCTTGCAGTCTTTCGATTGTTAGCCTTTTGTAAGAACCACCTGAGTTGCCAACGCTTCTCAAAATAGCTCTCCCATTCTAAATCAAACGGATTTGCATCCGCTTTAATCTTCAAATGTCGCTTTATTTTCACATCACTTGCTTTAAATAACACAAGTGGTGCTTTCTCCTTGTCGAGAACTGCGAATTGCCACTTACGGTTATCGATCGTATAAAAATATCGATTTTTAACCCAGCGACTTTTCCTATTCCCATGTCGACGTTTCGACCATTGCCATAAGAGCTTCCAAATCTCATAATCAACGCGTTTAAAGGTTTCTTTAGCAACAATACCTCTATGATAATTAGCCCACCCTCGTATTTTGGGATTAAGCTTATGAATCACATAGGACTGTTTACATCCTTTCATACCCTTGACTGTTTCTCTTACACCCGATAAGAATGTATTAATGTTCTTGGCACTCGGCTTGATTAGTAATTTACCGTTGTACTTCCGAATATTTTGACCAAGAAAGTCAAAGCCACGATCTATATGGGTAATTAACGTCTTTTCTTCAGATAGAGATAATCCCCTTTCCTTGAAAAACCCAACAACTAAAGGTTTGACTTCATTTTCTAGTAGCTCTTTCGAGATTCCTGTAATAATAAAGTCATCTGCATATCTCACGTAATTGACTTTGTGCTTGTAGCTTTTCTTGGTATTTGGACGACCAAAGTGATCGTGTAGTACCTTTTCCAAGCCATCCAGCGCAATATTTGCCAATGTTGGTGAAATTATACCTCCTTGCGGAGTTCCTTCTTTTGTTCCATAGAACGTGTGGTCTTCTATAAAACCTGATTTTAACCATTTCCTTAGAATCTCTCGATCCACCAGAACATTATCCATGAGCCATTCATGGTCAATATGATCAAAGCACCCTTTAATATCACCTTCGAGCACCCATTGTGACGAGTGCTTTCGAGACAATGCTATAAAGCATTGCTCAATTGCATCTGCCGTAGAGCGCCCTTGGCGAAAACCATAAGAATGTTTGTCAGCCAGAGTTTCCGATATGGGTTCAAGAGCTAACAGATATAATGCCTGCATTGCTCTATCCTTCATTGTCGGTATTCCTAGCGGTCTTAACTTTCCGTTGGCTTTGGGAATATTAATTCGCCTTAGCGGTTTAGCTTGATAGCCTCTCCGTTTAAGCTTGTTAATTGCTTCCCATTTAGCAGTCGGTGTATTCCATCGCACGCCATCAATACCAGCGGTGCGACTGCCTTGGTTTTGCGTCACTCTTTTAACAGCAATGGCTTTGCCATTAAATGAGCGAGTCAGTAATCGTTGCAAGGCTTTCACCTTTCGCCAATTACCTTCCTTCGCTGCTTTAGCGATCCGTACTTGTAGCCTCTTTACTCCACTGTGCGCTTGCCTCCAGTTAATCTGGTGCCATTGCTCAGGTTGAGTAGGGATTGCAGCAGCTTGTTTACTAGCTATCATCTTGCTTATCTCCTTCTATGTCGTAATGAAACAGTTGTTCCACACGAAAAAGAAAGAGACCTCCCCTACGGGAATTCAAATTCTCCCGTGTGGGTTGCTTCTTACGATAGCCAAATTGGGATTAATTAATCCCGCAGTGACAATTTACATTGATAAAAAGGTTCTACATAACTCTCGCCATGTAAGACCAGATGGAAGTCTGCCCTCTTTCGAGTGAAATCATGTTCCAGATTCCTATCCGCTCCATTACAGAACGACATTCGCTTTTTCCACCATCCTTTACCCGCATCTTTAACAGCTCTTCTTACGAATCACCTGCCCTAAGGCAAAAATACGGGCTTACCGAGTTCCACTTTAATGACACAATGGGTTAGGTTCTGCATATCCGCCGGTGGTTGAAACATTAGCGTATTCCCAGATGTAAAAGAAATATCTAACCACGCACTTTTTAGTCATAGCCTATCAACGATCTTTGGCTATATGCGGCTGACGACGTTTATCAGCAGTTCACCTTACGATTAACCCTACCATCAAGCCTAGCACCTCATCCGATTATCGTTATCAGAATCATTTCCAAACCTCACGGTTTGAAAACCCTTTCGGGGTTACATTGTCAGGGAGCTTCGAACAAATCCGTTACCAGAAATGCACTACCCCTAGGCTACTGTTGGCTAAACAACAGGTTTGATCTAGGCTGTTTAAATACCACCTAGTCAAACAATCATCAAAGCAGCTTTGGTGCTACCTCCTAAGTTCTTTTACAGAACCAATGTCTATCGGATCCAATCTATAAATAAGACCCACGCGAAACGGATACACCTTTATGGCGCATAATTCGTAGTAGAAAATATTTCATGAAAATGAAACTAAGTAGACATCGGATGCAAAAGCACCCATTACCGAGTAAAAATAAAATCGGTTTTGAGAAGTGTCCCGAAAGACCTTCGTGGTGAAACCTCTTTAGAGGCTTGAAGGACAACTACGATAAATCGTATCGTGTACATTAATGTCCGAGGGTACACACTTAGGACTGACATTTAACCCTGTCAGAAGGGGTGAGCAAGAGGTCTATGACCCCTTGCTCAGGGGGATAATAAGCAGTTAAATATCAACTACTTACTATCGGATAGCACGACTCTCGTCGCACTACATCATGCCGCCCATTCCACCCATTCCACCCATATCCGGCATACCACCACCAGCGCCAGCAGGCTCAGGCTGATCAGCTACCATTGCTTCAGTAGTTATGATCAATCCAGAAACAGATGCTGCGTTTTGCATTGCTGTACGGGTTACTTTTGTAGGATCAAGGATGCCCATTTCGATCATGTCGCCGTACTCGCTGGTGCGTGCGTTGTAACCGAAGCTGCCTGCGCCACTCTTGACTGCGTTTAGTATAACCGATGCTTCGTCGCCTGCATTGGTACAGATTTGACGTAGTGGCTCTTCCATCGCACGAAGCAGGATTTTAACACCCATGTCCTGATCGTGGTTATCGCCTGTCAAATCAGTGATTTCCTGAAGTGCGCGAATTAATGCTACGCCACCACCTGGAACCACACCTTCTTCAACCGCTGCACGAGTTGCGTGCAGTGCATCTTCTACGCGGGCTTTCTTTTCTTTCATTTCAACTTCTGTAGCAGCGCCAACTTTAATCACGGCTACACCGCCAGCAAGTTTAGCAACACGCTCTTGAAGCTTCTCGCGATCGTAATCTGATGTGGTGTTTTCCATCTGAGTGCGGATTTGATCGACACGGGTTTTAATGTCTTCACTTGAACCTGCACCATCAACGATGGTGGTGTTTTCTTTATCAACCACGATGCGCTTGGCATTACCAAGATCTTCTATTGTCAAAGTTTCTAGACTTAGACCAACTTCTTCAGAAATTACTTTAGCACCAGTGAGGATCGCAAGGTCTTCTAGCATCGCTTTACGGCGATCACCGAAACCAGGTGCTTTAACTGCAACCACTTTTACGATGCCGCGCATATTGTTTACAACCAAAGTTGCTAGTGCTTCGCCTTCGATGTCTTCTGCGATGATCAAGAGTGGCTTACCTGCTTTTGCAGCACCTTCCAGGGTTGGCAGTAAATCACGGATGTTGGTGATTTTTTTGTCGTGTAGTAGAACCATTGGCTCTTCCATCTCTGCAGACATGTTTTGCTGGTTTGTCACAAAGTAAGGAGATAGGTAGCCACGATCGAATTGCATACCTTCTACAACTTCGAGTTCGTTTTCTAGCGCTGTGCCTTCTTCTACAGTGATAACGCCTTCTTTGCCCACTTTGTCCATTGACTCAGCGATGATGCCACCGATGTTTTCATCAGAGTTTGCAGAGATTGTACCAACCTGTGCAATCGCAGCATTGTCTGCACATGGCTTTGACATTTCCTGGAGTTTTGCAACAGCAGCAAGTACTGCTTTATCGATACCACGCTTAAGATCCATTGGGTTCATACCCGCTGCTACTGACTTCATGCCTTCGCGAACGATTGCCTGTGCCAGAACGGTTGCGGTTGTTGTACCGTCACCGGCGATGTCAGATGTTTGTGATGAAACTTCTTTCACCATCTGTGCGCCCATGTTCTGGAACTTATTTTCCAGTTCGATTTCTTTTGCTACCGATACACCATCTTTAGTGATGGTTGGTGCGCCGAATGATTTCTCTATTACAACATTACGGCCTTTTGGACCTAATGTTACTTTTACTGCGTTTGCAAGAATGTTTATGCCTTCCACCATAAGTGAACGTGCGTCATCTCCAAATAATACTTCTTTTGCAGCCATGATAAATTACCTCTAAATTTGTTTTCTATTTAAATAAAAAAATGGATATTGGACTTTTTCTGAGTTATGACTCGATTACGCCGAGAATATCTTCTTCTTTCATCATTAATAAATCTTCACCTTCAACTTTGACGGCCTGGCCTGCATATTGGCCAAATAAAACTTTGTCACCAACTTTTACGTCCATTGCTCGCACATCACCAGAATCTGTTATTCTGCCGTGGCCTGCTGCAATGATTACGCCGTTATTTGGTTTCTCACCATGTGCGCTATCGGGAATAATAATTCCGCCAGCAGTCATTTTCTCTTCTTCTGTAGGACGTACTAAAACACGATCGTGTAGAGGACGAATCTTCATAAATTACTCCTTTATGTAATATAAATTGTAAGGCTCACTGAGGTGCTGCAAAAATCTTTTTAGCACTCTCGGTCAGGGACTGCTAATGATAGGGTCTGATTTACTTATTTCAAGAACTAATTGCTAAATTTTTATGAATTATTGCTTATCTTTAGTATCTTTATTACTAATAACGATGGAATCGTCCTGAATTTCGGTGAATTCGCCTTCAAACACATCAGCCTCAAAGTCGAAGGGCGGACCACCGGAAGTACCCTGGGAGAAGCCTCCCATGCGTGCATTCAGAGTCATTGCGGAACGCTTGATGATTTTGGCGGCGATGAATTTTCGGCTAAAGGGCAGTAAACATAAAAAACCGATGGTGTCGGTGACGAAGCCTGGTGTCATGAGTAATGCACCACCGACTGCTAGCATTACGGCTTCAACCATCTCCTGAGCGGGAATTTTCCCCTGTGAAATATTGTTTTGTAGTCGCGCCAATGTTGAAAGACCTTGCTGACGCAGTAAAGCAGCGCCAATAACAGCGGTTAATACCACCAGAAAAATAGTTGGCCAAGCACCGATTACCTCACCTACTTTTATAAGAAAATAAATTTCTATTATCGGGATGAGGAGAAATAGAACAAAGAAAATGGGGAATGAGCGCAATGTGGACTCCACTGAGATTTTATTAATTTAAATATAGTTGCTTAATTGATTTAATCAACCTCATTCCGAATAAGATATATATACAAAAGACTTGTCATAAGTTCTAGTATCGTTTTTTAGCAAAACGAGCTATCTCAAGACACCCCCCTACTTTAATATGCATTTTTTAAAAGGCCATGAATTCCCATAGACTGGTTTTTAATGGAATAATTACAACTGTATTTGCGTCTAACACTGCTACATAAGCCGTATTACAAACGGATTGACAATATAAGAATCAAATAGTATTACCTGGATTTAATAAGTCAGTAAACCAGTAAAAATCAATCTTTACTGATGTTACAAAAGCATTGTGATAAGTTTGTAGGTGAAGCAGTTTATTATCTGTTGTTATAATGCTAGCCCTCTAAATCAAATCTCCTGAAAATGAAGCACTGTTTATGACCAAGAAATTAATCAACTCATTGTTACTCTTAATTTTTAGCTTTAGCGCTTATGCTGCTGATCCTGATGATTTATTGCCACCAGATGAGGCTTTTAGCCCCTCACTGTCGAGTATCTCGGCAGATAAGATTAAAGCGACTTGGGATATTGCCGATGGCTACTATATGTATCGTGGGCGCTTTGCTTTTGAAAGCGATACAGCAGGCGTGACCCTGGGTGAACCAAGTTACCCCAAGGGGAAAATTAAAGATGATCCAGGCTTTGGTAAAGTAGAAACCTATCGTAAACAGGTTTCAGTTGAGATCCCGCTAATTCGGGATTCGGCAACATCATCAGCTATTGAATTATCCTTAAAAACCAAATCACAAGGCTGCGCGGATCTTGGTGTCTGTTACCCACCGCAGAAAAAGACATTGGCGGTTCAGTTAGCCGCAGCAAGTGTTGCTGAAGCTCCCACTGTGGCTATCTCATCGTCTGCTGAACAACATTCTGCCAAGAAATCCATGAGCCTTGCTCAACAATTAGGTATTACAGGCATCGGCAATGCGAATGCGCCGTTACATCCAGATGATGCATTTGCATTTGATATCTCTGCAACGGACAAACAAAACCTAAATGCGCGCTGGAACATCACAGATGGGCATTATCTCTATCAAGATAAAATCAAATTTAGTGTGGTTGAGCCTGCTGAAGGTGTCAGTCTTGGCAATCCTGTTCTACCCAAAGGTAAAGAAGAGCATGACCAGTATTTTGGTGACATTGTTATTTATAACAAAGACCTTGACGTTAAAGTTCCAGTAATTGGACAAGCGGATTCGATAACGATAAAGACTAGTTATCAAGGTTGTTCAAAGCTCACCGGGATTTGTTATCCGCCACAGCATAAGACCCAGAAGGTGGATTTGGCTTCGGCCCAGGCTGCCAGTACAACGGCTACAACTGCTGCTAATACCGTGAAAGAATCTTCAACAAAAGCTGTTGCGACTATCCCTGCAGGTTCTGATTCATCGCCTGCTACTAAAATTTCCGAACAGGATAGTTTCGTCAATAAGATGTTAAGCAGCAACTTCCTGGTAGTGTTATTTACATTTTTCCTCGCAGGCCTTGCGTTAACCTTTACACCCTGTGTGTTTCCAATGATTCCTATTTTATCGGGAATTATTGCGGGTCAAGGTAGCGATAACAGTACACGCAAATCCTTCTTTTTATCTTTATCCTATGTGTTAGCGATGGCGCTAACCTATGCCATTGTTGGGGTGATAGCCGCATTAAGCGGTGAAAACCTTCAAGTTGCATTACAAAATCCATGGGTCATTGGTGCCTTTGCAATTCTTTTTGTACTGCTATCGTTATCGATGTTCGGTTTCTATGAGTTACAGATGCCATCTGGCATTCAAAGCAAATTAACCAATATCAGTAACAGCCAGGCTGGCGGCAGTATGATGAATGCCGGCATCATGGGTATGCTTTCTGCGCTGATTGTCGGCCCATGTGTGACAGCCCCATTAATCGGCGCTCTGATTTATATTGCGCAAACCAAAGACGTAGTGCTTGGCGGCTTATCTCTATTCGCACTGGGTCTTGGCATGGGTGTTCCACTACTTATTATTGGAACATCAGCAGGCAAAATATTACCCAGAGCCGGTGCCTGGATGGATAAGGTTAAAGCGGGCTTCGGAATCATGATGCTAGCGCTTGCTATCTGGATGCTGGAACGTATCTTACCGATGCCTATAATCGTTGCACTTGCCGGAATTCTCGCAATATTTACCGGTATTTATATGGGCGGACTAGATGCTCTTAATGAGACGAGTACGGGCTGGAAGCGTTTCTTTAAAGCTTCTGGTTTAGTCACGCTATTTTATGGCGCACTGTTATTGATTGGTGCGGCAAGTGGAAATAGTAGTTTAATTAATCCACTTAAAGGCAGTTTTATTGGTGGATCTATGCAAAATTCAGCAATAGAACAAAAGCTAGTTTTTAGGCAGATTAAAGGCATTCAAGGACTGGATGATGCGCTGTCACTCGCAAAACAACAGGGGCAAACCGTAATGCTGGATTTTTATGCTGACTGGTGTATATCGTGCAAAGAAATGGAACATGGCACTTTTACAGATGCGAATGTTATCCAGTCACTTAAAGATACCGTGCTATTACAAGCCGATGTAACCCCCAATGATGATCTCGATAAAGCCCTACTAAAGAAATTCGGTTTATTTGGCCCCCCAGGTATCTTATTCTTCGACAAAAATAGTCAGGAAAATTTGCCTTATCGGATTGTTGGCGAAATGAAAGCGGCCCCTTTTAATGATCACGTTAAACAATTTCTAAAAAGCATTAATTAACGCTGTATTACTATAGTTATTAACATTCGATTATTAGTTAGCGAATAGGCAAAGAAAATTACTATGAAGAAATCACATGTCGCCTTGATATTTGTCGTTATCGTGAGTCTATTAGCAGCTTACGGCCTTAGAAGGTACAGTCAACGAGGCCCTTCTTTTGACAATAGTATCGTGAATCAAACAGCTCCTTCATTTACCCTACCTGCATTATCTAGAGGAGAAATTAGCTTAGAAGACTATAAAGGAAAGTTGGTGCTGTTAAACTTCTGGGCATCATGGTGCAAGCCCTGTAGAAAAGAAATACCTGATTTCATAAAAATACAAAACAAATATAAAGACAAAAACTTCACCTTCATCGGCGTAGCTATTGAAGATAAGCTAAAAGTTGAAAGCTTCGCTAAAACAACAGGCATAAATTATCCAGTCACTTACGGCGCAGAAGAAGGCTATGATATTTCAGCCAAATATGGCAACAAAGATGGTGCTCTACCCTATACTGTATTGATTGATCAAAACCAAAAAATCATTAAAGCATCTTGGGGTTCTCTGACTGAAGATCAGCTTGAAGAACTAATCAATAAAAACCTCTAGAAATACTTGATATTAACAATAAGACTCCCTATAATTCGCTCCCTCTGATGCGGGGTGGAGCAGTCTGGCAGCTCGTCGGGCTCATAACCCGAAGGTCGTAGGTTCGAATCCTGCCCCCGCTACCAAGTTTCAAAGATCGCACAATCTATTCGTGCTTTCATAATAAAAAAGCCCCGTTTTAACGGGGCTTTTTTATTATTTACCCAAAGGGAAAAATAAAGGTAACACCGTGCAAACAGCGTTAAACAATTTAATAAAAAACACGGTTGAAGGCTTAGGCTTTATACTATGGGGCTACGAATATCGTCCACATGGTGAAACTGCTCTATTAAGGATTTTCATTGAAAAGGATACAGGGATTAGTATTGAAGATTGCGCCAAGGTAAGTCGTCAAATTGGAGCGGTACTTGATGTGGAAAATATCATTCCAGTAGCCTATATTTTGGAAGTATCTTCCCCGGGAATGGACAGAATATTATTTACCCCTGAGCAATATCAGGATTATATCGGCGACACATTAAAAATACGAACACGTACACCCATAGATGAAAGAAGAAACTTTAAAGGGACATTAATTAGAATCAGCGAAACTGTTGTCACTATTGAAGTAGACAAACAGGAATTTGAAATTCCATTTGAATCCATTGATCGAGCCAGGTTGGTTCTGGACTAAAGGTTGAAAAATAAAATATGAGCAAAGAAATATTATACGTTGTAGATGCAGTATCCAACGAAAAGAACCTTGATGCAGAAGACATCTTTGAAGCGGTCGAAACCGCGATTGCTACGGCTACACGCAAACGCTATGGAGCAGAACAGGATTTCCGTGTTGATATTGATCGAGAAACTGGTGATTACGAAACTTTCCGTCGCTGGGAGATAATGGATGATGAAGACCCTGATTTTGAATCTCCTGAAAGACATATATTAAAAAGCTACGCTGATGACCGGAAGCTTGGCCTTGAAATCGGCGAATTCCTGGAAGAGAAAGTCGAATCTATTGAGTTTGGTCGTATTACTGCGCAAATAGCCAAGCAGGTTATCATGCAGAAAGTTCGCCAGGCAGAACGTCTAAAAGTTGCAGATGCCTTCCGGGAAAGTGTAGGTAAATTGGTGCTCGGAACTGTGAAACGTGTTGATCGACGCGGAATTGTTCTTGATTTGGGAGATAACAGCGAGGCAATTATTCCTCGTGAATTGATGATTCCACGCGAGATGGCTCGCATGGGAGACCGCATGCGCGGCATTCTACAAGAAATCGACGATGAAGGCCGTGGTGGCCCTAAATTAATCGTTAGTCGAATTGACGATGATTTTCTAATCGAGTTAGTTAAACTCGAAGTTCCTGAAATAGGACAAGAGCTGATTGATATCATGGGCGCAGCGCGCGACCCTGGTTCCCGATCTAAAATTGCGGTCAGAGCAAACGTACCAAATCTCGACCCGGTCGGTGCTTGTGTGGGAATGCGTGGTTCAAGAATTCAAACCGTTACCAACGAAATGAATAATGAGCGAGTTGATATTATTCCCTGGGATGATGATATCGCACGCTTTGTTATTAATGCGATGCAACCCGCAGAAGTATTATCTATCGTGATAGATGAAGATAAAAAGAGCATGGATATCGGCGTAGACGAAGAAATGCTTGCACAAGCAATTGGTAAAGGCGGTCAGAATGTTCGCCTTGCAAGTAAATTGACTGGCTGGACACTCAACGTAATGAGTGAAGATGAAGCGGAAAGCAAAAGTCGTAGTGAACAAAGCATTTTAGTTAGTCTGTTCGCAGATAAGCTTGATGTTGATGAAGAAGTTGCCACTATTCTGGTTGATGAAGGCTTTTCGAGCCTTGATGAAGTAGCTTATGTGCCAACCGAAGAGTTTCTTAAAATTGAAGAATTTGATGAGGAAATCATCGAAGAGCTCAGAAGTCGAGCTCGCAATGCCCTACTCGCACTTGCGATTACAGGTGAAGGTGGAAAACCTGCTCAAGATCTATTAGAAATGGATGGTATGAACAATGCACTCGCGCAGTTATTAGCCAGTAAAGGAATTTGCACCATGGAAGACTTGGCTGAACAAGCAACTGATGAGTTAGTTGAGTTTGATGGAATAGATGAAGAACAGGCTGCAAAGTTGATCATGACTGCACGAGCACCATGGTTTGCCGAAGCTGAAGCGGAAGAGAAGTCAGAAAGTTCTGCTGAATCTGCTTCAAATGTGTAAACCAATAAGAGGTAATATAAATGTCAGATATCATAGTAAAACAACTCGCCGAACTTATTGGCGCACCTGTTGAAGGTTTACTGCAACAACTTAATGATGCAGGGATCCCCGTGTCAGGTGCAGACGATAGCATTACAGACGCGCAAAAATTAAAACTGCTCGAATTTATCAGGACCGGACAAAGCTCTGATTCAAGCAGCGCAGCAAAAAAACCAGCGGGTAAAATTTCTCTAAAAAGACGCTCTAGCAGTGAAATTAATGTTTCCGGCTCTCAAGGAAAAACAAATGTGTCTGTCGAAGTAAGGCGCAAAAAGAATTTTAGTCGCACAGCAACTGAGGCTCAATCAGAAACAAGCAGCATAGAAGATTTACAAGCATCAGCAAATCGTACAGACGAGCTTGCGGAGCAATTATCGAAAGAGCGCCAAGCTCGCGAACAAGCGATGGATAAATCTAAAGCTGATCGTCAAGCAACTAGCGAAAGAAAAACAGCTGAGAAAACTGAAAGAGAGGCCGTTAAAGATGCAGTCATAGCTGACAAGGCAGCCGTTGCTGAAGCTGAAGCAATCGCTGCTGCAACCCCTGAGGTAGTGGAAGAACCATTACCTACTGACCCTAAAGAAAGACGCGAGGCGCTGGCAAAAAGAGCTCGTGATGAGGCCGCATCGAAGTTTAAGAGACGCGCATCTCCTGTACGACCGAGCGCCACCAAAGTAACTCCAGCTGCAAAAGATGCAACAGTAACATCAACAGCGAATGCAAACGCCAACAAAGGCAAAAAGAAACCATTCCAGGGACGCGGAGGATCACCCGGTCAACTGCATGTTAAAGAGGGGCTAAGTGGTCGACGTAAGAAGAAAGGTAAGCGCACTAGAAACGTCAAGATTGAGCAATCTACTGAGCATGGATTTGAGTTACCTACCGCACCCGTTGTCTACAATATAGCAATACCAGAAACTATTGTGGTTTCTGAGCTGGCACAAATGCTTTCGGTAAAAGGCGGCGATGTCATTAGAGCCATGATGGATATGGGCGTTATGGCCACCATCAATCAAGTCGTTGATCAAGATACCGCGATTCTTATCGTTGAAGAAATGGGACACGTCGCAACTGCAGCTAAATCTGAAGAAGAAGAATCATCAACTGAGACCTTGCTTGAAGATACAAGCCAGTATGAATTACGCGCAAGAGCACCTGTAGTAACTATAATGGGTCATGTTGACCATGGAAAAACCTCTTTATTGGATTATATTCGCGAAAGCCGTGTCGCTTCAGGTGAGGCTGGAGGAATTACCCAACACATTGGTGCCTATCAGGTTGCAACACACAATGGAGTGATTTCATTCCTTGATACACCGGGTCATGCGGCGTTTACTCAGATGCGTGCTCGTGGAGCAAAGGCTACAGATATAGTTATTTTGGTTGTCGCGGCTGATGATGGCGTAATGCCTCAGACGGAAGAAGCAATCAAACATACACGTGCAGCGGGTGTTCCTATGATTGTTGCTATCAACAAAATAGACAAAGAATCTGCCGACCCTGAAAAAGTCAAAAGCGAACTTGCCAAATTTGAAGTTGTAGCTGAAGAATGGGGTGGTGAAGATGTGTTCGTAAATGTCTCAGCTAAAACGGGTGAAGGCATTGATGCGCTTCTTGAAGCAATCTTACTAGTTGCTGAAGTAAAAGAACTAAAAGCCCGGACAGAAGGCCCTGCTAAAGGCACTATTATTGAATCTAGTGTTGTAAAAGGCCGTGGAGCGGTTGCCACAGTTCTAGTTCAAGAGGGTACGCTTAAAAAAGGCGACGTGGTACTTGCAGGTTCAGAGTTTGGACGGATCAGAGCAATGGCCGATGATATGGGTAAACCTATTACAGAAGCTGGCCCATCAACTCCTATAGAAATACTGGGTTTATCAGGAACTCCCTCTGCGGGAGATGACCTCATCGTACTTAAAAATGAGCGAAAAGCTCGTGAACTTGCAACCAAACGACATACAAAAGAGCGTGAAACCCGTTTTGCTGCGCAACAGGCTGCAAAACTGGATGAAATGTTTGAAAAAATGCAAGATGGCGAGAAGAGCACGCTTAATGTTCTTCTTAAAGCAGATGTTCAAGGCTCACTGGAAGCTATCAAGAGCTCATTGAATGCACTTTCAACGAAAGAAGTTGCTGTCAATATCGTTTCATCAGGTGTTGGTGGCTTGAGCGAAACCGATATCAGCCTCGCGCAATCTTCAGAAGCGGTAATTATAGGCTTTAACGTCCGTGCCGACGCCTCCGCAAGGCGCTATGCAGCTGAGTCAGACATAGAAATACGCTATTACAGCATTATCTATGAACTAATCGATGATGTTCGTGATGCCATGAGCGGCATGCTTTCACCAGAACTTCGTGAAGAAATTATCGGAATTGCGGAAGTTAAGGATGTCTTTACAGGCTCTGGTTTCGGTAATATTGCAGGATGTTTAGTCATTGAAGGTACAATCAAAAAAGATGAACCCATTCGTGTGCTTAGAAAGGATGTGGTTATCTATGAGGGCAATCTCGAATCATTACGTCGCCATCAGGATGATGTAAAAGAAGTCAGAATGGGCACAGAATGTGGTATTGGGGTGAAAAACTACAACGATATACAGCCTGGTGATCTGATCGAAGTGTTCACTCGAACTGAAATTCAACGCAAGCTTTCAGCGAGTTAAATTCTTTTTATGCCCTACGATTATTCACGAACGGACCGAATTGGTGAGCAAATCAAGCGCGAGCTGGCAATGCTGATCCGGAATGAGATTAAGGATCCGCGTGTCAGCATGGTAAGTATACTTGATGTTGAAGTTACAAAAGATTTAAGCAAAGCCAAGGTTTACTTTGATGTATTAAACCAAGATGAGCATGAAGCTTGTGAAAAAGGTCTCAATAATGCAGCGGGCTTTCTACGACGAGAGCTTGGAAAAGCGATAAAGCTTCGTAACACCCCTGCTCTGGTATTTATTTATGACGATACAGAGCAGCGCGCCAATGATTTGTCGGTGATGATCGCTAAAGCCATCTCCTCAGACTCTAAAATTTGACACCTTGGCAAAACGCAAAGGCAATGACCTCGATGGCATTCTGCTTCTCGACAAACCCCTGGGCAGAAGTTCTAATTCTGCGCTACAAAAAGTTAGATACTTGTTTAATGCAAAAAAAGCTGGTCACACAGGTAGTCTTGACCCATTAGCGACTGGTGTTTTACCCATCTGTTTTGGACAGGCGAGTAAAGTGACTGCTTTCTTATTAGATTCCAATAAACGATATCGATGTACAGCTCAACTCGGCATCACAACGACAACAGGTGATAAAGAAGGAGAAGTTTTACTATCCCGTGATCTTCAACCTTTTACTATAGAAGATATCGAAAAAGTACTAGAAAATTTCAGAGGTGATATTGAGCAAGTCCCGCCGATGCATTCCGCACTAAAACACAATGGTCAACCACTCTACAAACTTGCACGGCAGGGTATTGATATCGAGCGAGCACCAAGACCCGTTACGATTCACGAGTTAACACTAATTGATAAAATAACTGATTCGATTACGCTAGATGTGCATTGCAGCAAAGGCACTTACATACGAACCCTCGCGCAGGATATTGGTGAAGCACTGGGATGCGGCGCGCACCTCAGTATGCTAAGAAGGACACAAGTATCGCCCTTTGATTGCAGTAAAATTTACACCATAGAAGAACTTGAACAGCTTGCAGAAAACAATGATCTGGAAGCCGCTCTGTTACCAATTGATTCAGCATTGATAAATATCCCTTCGATGCTGTTAAACAATGATGAAGTGCAACTTATCCGAAATGGTATAAAGATTAAACGAGACAATACACCACAGAGTGAAATGATACGGTTATATACTAACAAGAATGAGTTTATTGGGATTGGAAAAATTTCGCTAACTGAATCTGGCGATAGATTGCTTGCGCCACGAAGAATGATGAATACCCAAGCACCACTTTCTAAATGAAATGAGTTAATAGTTGATTAATACCTACTTAATAAGACACCCCCAGACTTATTAGGGGGGGTTGGGGTTTTTTGAGAATATAACCGATATAATATATGTTAAATCTACTGCACTAAAACTCTTACTTTGAGACTTCCCCCATGTTACAATTCGCGGCTTTTTACGGTGGATGAAATAATTACATCCATTTATTCAACCCAATCTACCCTGTTATATAGTTAAATATACGTCGTAGGTACTTATCTGGAACTTAGGAAATATGTCTCTGAATGCAGAAACTAAAGCGAAAATCGTTGCTGAATATCGCTTGTCAGACACTGACACCGGGTCTTCGGAGGTGCAGGTTGCGCTGTTAACAGCAAACATCAAGCATCTTACGGAGCATTTTAAAATCCATAAACATGACCATCACTCACGTCGTGGTTTATTGAGAATGGTTAATACACGTCGTAACTTGCTCGACTACCTTCATCGTAAGGATTCAGCCCGTTACCAGAACTTGATTAAACGCCTCGAACTTCGTCGCTAAAGAACTAAAAACACCGCACGAATGCGGTGTTTTTAGTTACCTGCCACACCTTAGGTTGTTTATAAAAGTTTCTAGCTAATATATTAATTTTTATAAACATCCTTGTGGCACATTTTATCGAAACTAAATTAAAAAAGAACACACAAAGGAATATTAAATATGTTTGATGTTGTAACGACAACTTTTCAGTATGGTGATAATACTGTTGAACTAGAAATGGGCGAAATTGCTCGTCAGGCTCATGCTGCTGTTAAAGTAGATATGGACGGCACGGTAGTTTTTGTAACTGTTGTAGGACAAAAATCAGCACGTGAAGGACAAGACTTTTTCCCACTAACAGTTAATTATCAAGAAAAAACTTATGCTGCCGGAAGAATCCCTGGTGGCTTCTTCCGTCGTGAAGCACGCCCTAGTGAAGGCGAAACATTACTTGCACGACTAATTGACCGCCCTATTCGTCCGCTATTCCCCGAAGGTTACATGAATGAAGTTCAGGTAATTATTACGGTAATTTCTTTAAACCCGGATATTCTACCTGATATTCCAGCGATGCTCGGCACCTCAGCTGCACTAGCAGCTTCAGGTATTCCGTTCGCTGGACCAATTGGTGCAGCACAGGTTGGATATATAGATGGAAAATACATTTTAAACCCAAATGTCACGCAATTAGCTGACTCAGACCTTGACCTAATGGTTGCGGGCACCGCCGATGCGGTATTAATGGTTGAATCTGAAGCAAAAGAGCTTTCAGAAAAAATCATGCTTGGCGCTGTAGTTTTTGGTCATGATGGAATGCAAGGTGCTATTTCAGCAATCAATGAGTTTGCCAAAGAAGTCGGTAATGAAAAATGGGAGTGGACCGCACCGGAAAAAGACACAGCGCTGGCTACTCTAGTAGCAGATATCTGTGAGTCGGATCTCAAAGTTGCTTTCTCAACAGCTGATAAAATGGACCGCCAAGATAAAGTCGCTGAGGCAAAAGATAAATTAATGGCGAGGTTAGCGACAGATGAGGCAGATTTAGGTGCTATCGCTGGCGCATTCAAAGACCTCGAAAAGAAAATTGTTCGTAGTCGTATTATTGCTGGTGAGCCACGTATTGATGGCCGTGACAACCGCACCGTTCGCGCAATTGAATCGCGTGTTGGAGTACTACCAAGAACTCATGGTTCTGCGTTATTCACACGTGGTGAAACACAGGCGTTGGTAGTGACAACGCTAGGAACTACACGCGATGCGCAAATCATAGACGCACTGCAAGGTTCTTATAAAGATCCTTTCTTGTTACATTATAACTTTCCTCCCTACTCTGTTGGTGAAACAGGCCGCACAGGTAGCCCAGGCCGTCGTGAGATCGGTCATGGCCGTTTAGCCAAGCGTGGCGTTCTCGCTGTTATGCCAGGCCAGGAATCATTTCCTTATACAGTACGTGTAGTTTCTGAAATTACAGAATCAAATGGTTCAAGCTCAATGGCTTCTGTTTGCGGTACTTCACTGTCATTAATGGATGCAGGAGTTCCAATCAAAGGTCCTGTTGCTGGTATCGCGATGGGTCTAGTTAAAGAAGGCGATGATTTTGCTGTATTAACAGATATCCTTGGTGATGAAGATCATTTAGGTGATATGGACTTTAAAGTTGCGGGTACTAAAGACGGTATCAACGCTTTACAAATGGACATTAAAATTCAAGGCATCACAAAAGAAATAATGGAGCAAGCACTTGAGCAAGCGCAGGCCGCACGCTTACATATTCTTGAAGAAATGAATAAAGTCATTGATAAATCACGTGATGATGTATCCGACTTTGCTCCTCGCTATGTGACCATGAAAATAAATCCTGAAAAAATCCGCGAAGTTATCGGTAAGGGAGGAGAGACAATTCGTGGTATTTCTGAGCAAACCGGTGCTCAGGTAGATATTGATGATAGTGGCGCAATAAAAATATCTGCTGTAGACGGAGCTGCTGCAAATGCCGCAAAGAAGATGATTGAAGACATCACAGCAGAAGCTGAAGTAGGCAAAATTTATAACGGCAAAGTCGCTAAAATTATGGAATTCGGAGCATTTGTTACTATACTTCCAGGTAAGGATGGCTTGGTCCACATCTCTCAAATCAGCAATGATCGCGTCGAAAAAGTTGGCGATCATCTAAAAGAAGGTGATGAAGTACGTGTTAAATTACTTGAGATCGATCGCCAGGGTCGCATGCGCCTCAGCATGAAAGAAGTTGATGCTGAATAATTAAGCATATTTCTTAAAATGATGAAAGGCTCCTTTTTAGGAGCTTTTTTGCATCTAAAATTCTATTAATAGCGTATATGTTTGAAATGACAGATGTTTAATTAAATATAAACCACAACAAAAGTGACGAACGATGGATGATATTTACGCTGAATTACTGCAAAAAACGGCAGCGAGAGATCAGCTAGCTTTTAAAGAGCTGTATGAAAAATGCTCTCCAAAACTAATGAGCCTGTGCTTGCGCTTAATGCGAACAGAAGCACTCGCGGAAGATGTATTACAAGAAGGTTTTATCAAGATTTGGGATAAAGCTGATTCGTACACGCCAGGTAAAGGTAAGGCGATGACGTGGATGTCAACGGTAATTCGCAATAAAGGACTGGATAAGTTACGAAGTCTTAAAACTAAGGCGACTGAAACGGATATTCAATATGAAGGTTTAGAATTTGCCTCGACAGATTTAGCCCCAGATGCCCTGGAAGATATGAGCCAGGAGATGCAAGGCTTAATGGCTTGTTTAGATAAATTAAAACCGGATCAAAAAGAATGTATTTTATTGTCTTATTACTATGGACACACACATCAGGAGTTATCCGAGAAACTCGGCAAACCCCTGGGAACAATTAAAGCCTGGATAAGAAGAGGGCTAGAGGATTTAAGACCATGCCTAAGTTAAAGCATAGTGCAAAGCGCTATCAAAACCCGGAAGTGTTTGAACAACTAGCAATTGAATATGCAGTTGGTTCAATGCAAGGGCGTGCCCGCAAACGTTTTGAAGTATTAATGGATACGCACTTCTACTTACGTGCAACGGTTGATGCTTACGAGAATAAATTCGCAAATCTGGTCGAACTGCTTCCTGATGCTCAACCATCTGCTAAAGTCTGGGACAATATTGATGCGCATATCAATGCATCTGCACCTCAAGCAGAGAAAGAACCCTGGTGGAAATCAATATTCTTTAAACAAGGCCTGGGATTAGCAGCGATGGTCATGATCGTTTCAGCTGTTCTTATGTTCAACCCTATGACTAAGCATGAACCTGGAGCCTACGCTGCAGTTATGGAATCTGGTATTAGTGGAGAAGCGATGGCTGTCACGAAAATACAGAAGTCAAATATGAAGCTGTCCATCGACATAATGAAAAAGGTGGAGGTCGCTGATGACATGGAACTAACTCTTTGGTGTCATCCCAAAAAAGGCGGTATGCCGATGAAAATGGGTACAGTTTCGAAATCAGGCATGACGGAGATAACAATCAGTAAAGAAGAATGGAATAACATGAAAAACGTGGGTTTACTGGCGATTAGCTTGGAAAAGAAAGGCCATAATGACGCGAAAAAACCCAGCGGTGAAATCATTCTTAAAGGACAGTTGAGCTCCGCTGGCTAATCAAGATAATATTGGTTAAATGCTATTTTTATCCAATATCAAATACACAAAAACTTCGAGAAATAGTCTCAGTCAAAAGCCTCTGAAATTTTGATTTCAGAGGCTTTTTTATGCATAGCGTTTACCTCGTCGATATTTGTGGCCTGTCATACAACTCAATCAAAAACATATAATTACTCAATATCACCGAATGATATTGAAGCGCAATATATGCAACCTATATTCCAGCTGGGGCTTAGAATGGCATTATCCTGCTCTAAAAGTTGCTAATAGCTCAAAAATAACTCTGGAAATTTTATCAGATGGTGATGTATTAATACTCGAACGTGTATTCAGTGGATAATTCTCACCTGTCGTAATTAACTTAAGAAAACTTAAAATCGAAAAATGTATTAAAAAAAGGGAATGCGAAACTAAAACTATAGCGAGATTTGATAGTTCAGATGACTGGTGTTTAGATAATTTTGCGGGACTAACACATTATCGTGATAACCAGTACTTGATGATTTCAGATAACAACAATAATCCCCTGTAAAAAAACTATTCTGGTTTTTCTTTGAATTAGAGAGTAAACAATAATTAAAATTGATTAATTCTTGTTAATTGGCTTAAATACATGAATATTGTTGAAATAACTAACTAAACTACTCCCATGAATAAAAAAACACTCGGGCATTTAAGCTCACCAGAAGCATGGGATTTTTTGCAAAAGCATCCCGAAGCAAAACTCATTGATATACGTTCTTCAATGGAGTTTCTATTTATCGGCCACCCAACTGACAGCATTCACATCGGCTGGATGGAGGAACCGGACTGGGATATCAACCCAAATTTTGTGGAAGATATTAAAGCCGTTCAAACAGACAATTGTCCGATTGTCATGATTTGTCGAAGTGGTAACCGCTCTGAACAAGCAGGTGATCAATTACTCGAAGCCGGCTTGACCAATATCTATCATGTTAGTGATGGTTTCGAAGGTGACAGAGACGACAATAATCACCGAGGCACACTGAATGGCTGGCGTTTTAATGGCTTACCCTGGGAGCAGTGCTAGCTCTTTTCTAAGCTCCGCAAACAGCGCAGTTTGGATTTTTCGGAATCTGCACTTTTTGCCATTCCATGTTGAGACCATCAAACAATAACAGTTTGCCATTGAGCTGTTCTACCTGTCCTATTAGTATCAACATCGCCTGAAGTGCCTGCATTGTCCCTATGACACCCACAACCGGAGATAACACACCCTCAATAGCACAGGTCTCAGTGTTTTCGAATTCCTGCTTGTAAAGACATTGATAACACGGCCCATCTAAATCTGGAATATAGCTGGCAATCTGTCCCTCCATACGGATAGCAGCGCCAGACACCAACGGTGTCTTTTGTTTAATGCAGACACGATTAATCGCAAAGCGAGTTGGGAAATTATCAGAGCAGTCTAAAACAATATCAGCTTTTCGAACATACTCTTCAAGCTCATCCTCTTCCAATTGCCAATCCAGTGCTTCTACTACGCAACCGGGATTAAGTTCGGCAATTGCCCGCTTTGCAGATAGCGCCTTTAATTCTCCAATATCCTGGGTACGATGGATAATTTGACGTTGCAGGTTAGAATCCTCAACCTGATCGAAGTCGCTGATAATGAGCCGCCCTACTCCTGCTGCAGCCAGGTACATGGCTGCAGGTGAACCCAAACCACCCATACCAATGATTAGCGCGGTTGAATCCAGCAGCTTTTGTTGCCCTTCTTCCCCGACATAATTCAGGCGAATTTGACGTGCATAGCGGCTTTTTTCTTTGTTATTCATAGCTTTTTGCAAATAGCTCTTTAAAAAATAGTATTTTAGGACACCCCCCCACTTTTAGGGCATTTTTCAGAATATTTAAACAGGTACCGTTGTTTACACATCATATCAGTCGAACTGAAATCTAGAAAAAAACCTGCTAATCATCCACCACCTTTGTGAAAATATTTGAAAAAGGTTTTTAGCAGTTCTTGTTGCTGGGATTCTGATGCATCAATAAAACTAAACTCCGTATCTAAAACAGGGAGCGTCAGCATAGCAATTTTTCGTGGCTCAGTAGGCGCAATTTTTACTTCGACAGTCAAAGTCTCTTTGGCGTGCGAAAGCGACCAATGATTGTGCGCTAATTGCTTTACCTCATAGGAAGTATTGGAGTTGAATTGCCCTAATAATGCCTTTTCAAACTCAGCCGGAGTGTAGCCCATTTCAAAGTGTCGTTTATCCACCTGCAACGGGTGGCCATATTGAAAGTACATCGCCTTCTTTCAACACATGCTTGGTCCTTTCTTCACAAACGAACACGCCATTGACCAAGACAATATGCGCCAATTCCAAGGGAATGTGATATTCGTCGATTACATCCTGTACCACCGTACCAGGCTTCACTTTGATCTCACGTCTATGACGCTGTTTTCCTGGTGGTAGCAGGCTCATCAATGATGCATATAGTTCCAGGTACATCTTCATGGTAGTGCTTTAGATATTTCATTTGATTTATCAAAAACCGCATAAAAGTGGGGGGGTGTCTTTTTACACTCTATAACTAATAAATAAAACTCAAACAACATTATCCAGTTCCTGAGTTGATCCTAAATATGCGTCCATGATGCGCATAGGGTCCTGCATTAAACGTTCTTTCCATGGACCCAAATGTACTCGTGATTCAATCAATCCGCGCAATACACCAACGTGTTGTGTCAAACCCAGTGTACTTGCTCCAACTAAAACATCTTCCTCGTCATCTACGCCGAATCTCAAATTCATATATTTATAGACATCAGGATTATAAATTTCAGTGCTATCCCCTCCTTCGACTCCCATCCATAAGCCGAACGAGGTGGATATCAATCCTAACGTATCTAGAATATTCATATTCAGTGAGCCATTATGTTGTGCATGTCTTCCTGCCATATTCAATGCAGCAATACGTCCGTGATCTGTTGCGGTTGGCTGAATCGCCTGAACATTGTAGTCTCCTGTTGAAAAGTCTTTGCCTTGAGCTACGTCACCTGCCGCATATACACTGGAGACATTTGTTTGCATTCTGGTATCGATAACAACACCTTTATCAATATCAATACCCGAACCCTGGAGAAAATCAGTATTCGGTTTAACACCCGTAGCACTAATCACGATACACGCATTGATAGATTCACCATTATCGAGCTCAACAATTACCTGGTTGCCTTGTTCTTTAATTGCAGTTACCCGGGTTGATGTTCGCACATGAACACCTTTATCTATGCACCATTTTTCCAGTAAACCACCGGCCTTTTCATCCAGCATTCGCGGCACCATGCGGCTGCCCATTTCAATAACACTGAGGTTTACTCCTCTTTTCGCAAGTGCTTCAAGAATAATACAGCCAATAAAACCGGCTCCCATCAGCACAACATTTGCACAGTCTTGAGCCCTTGCAGCTATTTGTCTAGCGTCTTCCAGAGTCCAGCAGGTATGAACCTGAGGCAAGTCTGTACCTGGTATTGGCGGCATTAGAGGTTGTGAGCCAGCCGCAATTAATAATTTGTCGTATGATAGCATTGAGCCGTCATCGAGCCTGATTTCTTTGAGGTCACTATCTACGGACCTCACTCCCTGACCTACGTAGCTAATATTGTGTTTTATGTAGTAATCTGCTGATCGCAAATAAGTGCCGACTTCATCAATTTGTTCTGTCAGATAATATGGTATTGCCATCCTCGAATAAGGTGGCATGGGTTCATTACCGATTAAAATGATATTCGCTGAAGGATCTGCCTTACGCAAAGTTTCGGCAGCTACTACACCACATGGGCCCGCACCAATTATTATATGTTGCATTAGGTTAACTCCTCTCCTTAGAGGTCTCGAATTAAGATATAGCAGAAAGCAATATATTTCTTGCTATAAGCCTAAACGTGTCAAAGTCTCGGGAGTCGGTACACCTTGTGGAGTCCAACCGCGAACCTGGTAGTAAACAGGTAACATGTCACCCAATCTGTTCACTTGTCCCTTAGTTGGCCCGGATTTTATCGCCTCTTTTAGTAAGCGTTTAGGAAGCGTATCGTCATCACTAGTGAACCCCGCTGCGTTGTTATACTGGCGTTCCATATTCCAGATACGCTCACCTGCTTCAAGACACTTATCAACGCTCCAGTCACCCTCACACGCAGCATCAATCTGTGGCGCTATGTTTTCCATACCCCATGCGAATGTGGTAAAGATACACAAACCAGCAGAATCAACCAATGCCGTTGCGTCCTGGAAGGCCTTCACAAGTTCTGGTTTACCATCTGTATCGGTTTGCTCTGTTTTAACCGGAATTCCCAGAATTTCAGAGGCGATCGTATAACCGCGCAAATGACAGGCTCCACGATTCGAAGTGGCATAGGCAAGGCCAATCCCTTGAATGCCACGGGGGTCATAAGCAGGAAATTCTTGTCCCTTTACAGACATTGATAACTCAGGTTTGCCATACTTCTCACATAGACGCTTTGATCCTGTACCTAAAGTTTTACCAAAATCAGTGCCAGTTACAACAGCTTCTACTGAAGCAACCAAAGCTTCAGCTAAGCCAAATCGCAAATCAATGCCACCCGTTTCTTCCAAGCTGATATCACCCGCTTCAAACAATTCCATGGCAGCTGCTACAGTACAACCAAAACTGATCGGATCAATACCATCTTCATTACAAATAAAGTTCACGTAAGTTAATGCATCAAGATCATCAACGCCCGTATCGGCACCTAAAGACCAGGCTGCCTCATACTCTAGACCACCCGATGCACCATGGTATTGTGGCTTATCCTTAACTGAAAAGTGAGTTTTATCAACTGTAGAAATACGTCCGCACGCAATAGTACAGCCAAAGCAGGCACCATTAGTTGTGAGGTTCGGCTTACCGTCGCTTGAACGTGGCTCATGCATTGCTTCGCCAGAGATATTTTCTGCACCTTCAAAACCAACATCACGCATATTTCTTGCAGGCATGCCACCGACACCATTTATAACATTCATCAATACCTGGGTACCATATGTTGGTAAACCTTGTCCTGTGACAGCATTATCAGCCAACACTTTTTTGCCATCATTGACCGCTTCAAAGAATGCCTTCGGATTTTCAACATTGCCCACACCCAGAGTCCCACGAACAGCGACGGCCTTAAGGTTCTTAGATGCCATTACGGTACCCACGCCTGAGCGTCCAGCAGCACGATGTAAATCATTGATTATTGCAGAATACAAACATCCAGCTTCAGCGGGTCGACCTACTACAGCAATTTTAAGGTTTGGGTCCTGATGCTTGGCATGCAGCATTTCATCTGCTTCCCATGCAGATTTACCCCAAAGATCATCTGCAGGCCTCAATTCTGTTAAACCATTTTCGATATATAGATAAACCGGGTTTGGTGATTTTCCTTCAAAAATAATCATATCCCAGCCCGCATTTTTAAACTCATTGCCAATAAAGCCACCAGAATTCGAGCATGCTATAGCACCTGTCAAGGGGCTTTTGGTGATTACTGAATATCGTCCACCAGTAGAGGCCATGGTTCCTGTTAAAGGACCCGTTGCCATAATCAATTTATTTTCAGGACTTAGTGGATCAACCATTGGGTCGGTTTCTTCTACTAAGTACTTAGTTGCCAGGCCACGCTGGCCCAAATAATTTTTTGCCCACTCCATATTTAATGGCTCGGGGGTGCAAGTGCCTTCATTAAGATTCACTCGTAAAACTTTTCTTGTCCAAGACATAATGTAAACCTCTATGCTGATGTGTTTGCGCTAGGAAGACTTTTCGCTGCAAAAGCCCTCATTCGATCGTATCCGGTCGCATTCGCGTCAATATAAGTAATCGCATCTGTCGGGCATGCTTTAGCACATTCTGGATCCCCCCCACATAGATCACATTTCGCTACCTTGCCAGTTTCTTGCACGTAATTTACAGTGCCGAATGGGCAAGAAATAGTACAGACTTTACAACCAACACATTTATCATCGATGACTATTTTAGCGCCAGAGGTCAAGTCCATGGTTATCGCATCAACGGGGCATGCGCGTAAACACCACGCCTCATCACACTGAGTACAAGTGTACGGAGCAAAACGGCCTTCCTCATGAAATGTAAATACTTTTATTAATGATCTCGAAGGATTAAATTCACCTAGCTTCTCGTAAGAACATGCCATCTCGCATTGTAGGCATCCAGTACATTTTGCGGGATCAAGATGTAATGACTTATGCATTCATAGACTCCTTTAGCTGTTTAATTTATTTATATTATTTTCGTTTATTTAACGCTCTAGGTAAAAATACCTGTGTTTATTAACTATAGTAAATATTTTTGACATGACCACAAAAAGAATTTTAATAAATGTAAATTTAATGGCTTTTGTAATTGCGTCTGGCTTCAACCATTAAAATTACTCCTAATGAAAACATAAAAAGATAAACCCCCTTCACTTATAAAAGCAAAAGAGGGTATATCCTAACTAGGAGGAAGGATTATTTTGTAGCTTTACCTGAAAAATCCGGAGATGTACCTAGGTTGTTTTTTTGAAAGTCTAAACTAGACGCCAGCGTAGACATGCTGCGGTTTATTACTCGTTGACGATAAATATCAGACACCATATTTGCATCACCAGCTAACAAAGCTTTTGTGGAACACATTTCTGCACAAAGTGGTAATTTACCCTCAGCAAGTCGGTTAGAACCGTATTTTTTATATTCATTAACACTACCAGTATCTTCGGGGCCACCTGCACAAAATGTGCACTTATCCATTTTGCCTCGTGATGAAAATGCACCTGATGCTGGAAACTGTGGCGCTCCAAATGGACAAGCATATGAGCAATAACCACAACCTATACAGATGTCTTTATCATGCAGCACGATACCATTATCTGTCGTGTAGAAGCAGTCAACCGGACATACTGCTGCACATGGAGCATCCGAACAATGCATACAAGCAACCGACAGTGAACGCTCTCCTGGCTCGCCATCTTTGATAGTCACAACACGCCGGCGATTCACACCCCATGGCACATCATTTTCATTCTTACATGCGGTAACACAAGCGTTACATTCAATACAGCGCTCTGAATCGCAATAAAATTTTACATTAGCCATTATATGTTACCTCCTAAGCTTTGCTTATTTTGCACAGGCTACACTTACTTTCCTGCATCTGAGTTACGGAATCATAACCATAGGTCATGGCGGTATTTAGAGCTTCACCCAAAACATAGGGGTCAGAACCTTTTGGATATTTATCTCGTAAATCCTTACCCTGGAAATGACCTCCAAAGTGGTAAGGAGCCGACGCAACACCTGACGCTACACGACGTGTGACCATAGCCTTAACTTTTATTTTTGCACCCTCAGGAGTCTCTATCCAAACATCATTTCCATCTCTAACTCCTATGTTGTTGGCATCTCGAGGATTGATCTCTATAAACATATCTTGTTGAAGTTCTGCCAACCATGGGTTAGAGCGAGTCTCATCGCCGCCACCTTCATATTCCACCAACCGGAAGGAAGAAAGTATTAGTGGAAACTCTTTCGAATAATCCTTAGCCTGAATTGATGCATAACGTGTTGGTAAGCGCCAGAATGATTTTCGATCTTCATAAGTAGGATATTTAGCAACCAAGTCATGACGACTTGTGTATAAAGGTTCACGATGGATTGGTATAGGATCTGGGAAAGTCCAGACTTTTACCCTTGCCTTTGCATTACCAAACGGTGCACAACCATGTTTGATTGCAACGCGCTGGATTCCGCCAGATAAGTCGGTTTTCCAGTTCTTGCCTTCTGCAGCTACTTTCTCATCGTCAGTTAAATCATCCCACCAGCCTAGTTTTTTGAGCATTTCATCTTTAAACTCAGGATAACCATCTTTGATTTCAGAGCCCTCAGAATAGAAACCTTCAGCAAGAAGGTTTACACCTTCACGCTCAACTCCAAATCTTGCGCGGAATGTCAAACCACCTTCGGCAACTGATTTACTACCATCATATAAATTAGGAGTGCCTGGATGTTTCATCTCAGGAGTGCCCCAACAAGGCCATGGTAACCCGTAGTATTCACCATCACAGGCACCACCTTCGGCTTTCAAACTGGTGAAATCAAAGTCTCCCCAGTTCTCTTGCTGTTTCTTCAAGCGTTCAGGACTTTGCCCTGTATAACCAATGGTCCACATTCCACGATTAATTTCACGTAGAACATCTTCAATATTAGGCTCATCATTTTCAACTTTAATATTTTTAAAGAGTTGATCAGCTATGCCAACTTTCTTCGCCAATTTATACATAATGGTATGGTCGGGCAATGATTCAAATAGAGGTTCTATAACCTTATCCCTCCACTGGAATGAACGATTGGATGCCGTAACCGACCCATAAGTTTCCAATTGCGTAGCTGCGGGGAGAAGATAGACACCATCTTTACGATCATGCATAACTGCGGAAACTGTTGGATATGGATCCACCACAACCATCATTTCTAGCTTCTCCATCGCTTTTTTCTGCTCGGTTCCACGAGTTTGACTGTTTGGAGCATGTCCCCAAAAGAACATTGCTCGTAGATTATCTTTTTGGGCAATATTAGCTTTATCTTCTAACACTCCGTCAATCCACCGAGATACAGGGATACCCGTTGCATTCATAACTGCGACGTCTTTATCACCTTTTTTCTCATAACTACCATTATCAAACTGCCCTTTAACCCACTCATAATCAAGGTCCCAGACTCTTGCCCAATGTTTCCATGAGCCAGCTGAAAGCCCATAGTATCCAGGTAATGTATTTGCCAAAACACCCAGATCCGTCGCTCCCTGTACATTATCATGACCGCGGAAAATATTTGCACCACCACCAGAAACACCCATATTGCCGAGTGCCAATTGGAAGGCACAATATGCACGAGTGTTATTGTTACCAATAGTGTGTTGTGTTCCACCCATACACCAGATGAAAGTTCCAGGACGATGATCAGCCATCGCTTTTGCAGCGGCTTTAACCTTACTTTCGGTAACACCAGTGACACGCTCAACTTCCGCTGGATCCCATTTTGCAACTTCTTGCATAACTTCTTCCATGCCATACACTCGTTGACGAATGAATCCTTTATCTTCCCAACCATTCTTAAAGATGTGGTACAACATGCCCCAGATAATTGGTACATCAGTACCAGGGCGAATCTGTAAGAAATGGTCTGCATGCGCCGCAGTACGAGTAAAGCGCGGATCAATAACGATAATTGGCGCGTTGTTTTCTTCCTTCGCTTTCATAATATGCAGCAAGGAAACAGGATGCGCTTCAGCAGGATTAGAGCCAATCAATAAGATAGACTTGGAATTGTGTATATCATTATAGGAGTTGGTCATCGCACCATAACCCCAGGTATTCGCTACACCTGCAACCGTAGTTGAGTGACAAATACGTGCCTGATGGTCAACGTTATTTGTGCCCCACATACCTGCCATTTTCCTGAACAGATAAGCTTGTTCATTATTATGTTTTGCAGAGCCTAGCCAATAAACTGAATCTGGACCTGATTCTTTACGAATACTAAGTAACTTATCACCGATCTCATTGATCGCCTGATCCCAAGAAATCTTTTTCCACTTACCATCAACCAATTTTGTTGGATATTTTAGGCGTCGCTCACCATGCCCATGTTCCCTGATAGAAGCGCCTTTAGCACAATGCGCACCCTTATTAAAAGGATGATCTAAAGCAGGCTCTTGTCCTGTCCAGACACCATTTTCTACTTCAGCAATAATTCCACAACCTACGGAACAATGAGTACAAACGGTTTTAATTCTTTTGACATCTTTTCTAGTGCCTTCATCCGCAGCTTCCGCTTTTTTCATCATTCCTGGAGAAAGTGTAGTGCCAAGAGCTGCGCCACCAGCCATAAGGCTAGAATTTCGCAAAAACTGACGCCTAGACATTGCCTCGCCAGCTGCTTTGTGGCTAGATCCCTTTTTATCAATCAATGAAGAATCAATGACTTGATCTGACTTTTTAGTGAGTTTCATAGTGATCCTCCTTATAATGCAGCTGATTTATAATAATCAGCGATATGTTGTGTGAGTCGATAACCTTCTTCTTTTTTATTTTCCACTTTAGGGGTTTCTTGAATAGCTAAAGCAGTATTTGGAATTGCCACAGCGACAACTGCCCCCGCACCTAGAATAGCCCCACTACTTATAAATTGCCGACGACTGATTTTTGCTTTTGCATATTTCTTCATCTTTCACCCCTCCCGGGTTTAAACCAGTAAATATTGTTTCTCTAAATCTATAAAGGCCAAGCCAAAACGTCCTACCGCACGATAAAATACGGCTGAGTCTGACTTAGATAAATCCTCAAAAAAACGCTCCATCCAAGGCGCAACATGTTTCTCAAAAAATATTGATTGCACCTCATTTTCATTTTTTGCAGAGCCTTCTTCAGGCGAACTCTCTGTTGCAAGCATCGCCATTACTTCGCACATCGCTGCAACATGATCTTCCGGCTCTACGACATTTTCATCTCTCTCAAAACCCAGTAAAGCGAGATCATCTCGCAAGATACTCAAGGGTTGCTCCATCAGGTATCCCGTTAGGTACCAGGAAGCGTAAGGCACCAACTCACCACGACCCAAACCCACAAAAAGCAGATGATACTCATCATCTATTGCTGACAATTCGGTAGATTGGGCAGCTAATCCCAAGCTCGACATTGATAGCAATAATTCGTCCTCATCTATTTCTACTTTAGAAAACTCTGCAACTTTCAACATCGTTTCTGGCGAAGGTACATCTCGCAAAAGTGCCGCCAGAACACTGTATGCAGACGCCCGATACTGTTGCTCGGGTTGCTGCAATAGCTCCTGATCATTATTCGCGTCAGCAAAAGCCCCTACAGCAGCTGCTTGATGCAAATTATTTTCAGTTTTCAATGGCTGGGCTTGCAGTGACATATTTTTTAATAACATGTAATTCCTTATCTAACACTTAGTTTATGCAATGAATGTGCCATTCGTCGGGACAAAAGAATGACTAAAAAGGAGCAATTTACCCATACAAAAACATAAACTATGACTAAATAACTCAACTTATGACCCACAGTACAAAATATACCGTTTAAAGTTGGGCCAAATTTAGCTCGCCTTTCCTGCAGCAGTCGCTTCCGGCACCTCAACCAATTTCCCTGAGTTACAATCATATATGTAACCATAAACTGGAATATTTGAAGGCACCATCGAGCTGCTTTTTATTCTTTTGACGTCCTCAACAACGCTTTGTTCATTATTTGTGAAAGTTAACCACTGGATAAATTTACCATCCGACGTTCCTGGATCCCTGCCATTATCATGCCAGCCACTGGCATCAACACTGGCAGTTTCAAGACTGCTCTCAAGTAAATTACCCATAATTTCATTATTGAACATGCCCATACCACAGTCAGTATGGTGAATCACAAACCATTCATTCGTTCCAAGAAGCTTGTGTGAAATAACTAGCGATCGAATCGCATCATCACTCGCTCTACCACCCGCATTTCTTATTATGTGGGCATCACCTTCAGCGAGACCTGCATACTTGGCAGGATCAAGCCGGGCATCCATGCAGGTTAAAATTGCAAAATGTCTTGCTGGTGGAATTGTTAATTCACTCTTATCACCAAAGTCTGCTGCATAACGAGCATTTGCGCTCATAACCTCTTCAACTATCTTACTCATGACTTGTTCTCCATCGCGCCTTGATTTAATCGATATGCAACAGCAACAAGCCAATCAGGCACATATAAACTTGTAACTGCTTTTAAAAGTCCGTATTGGGGTCTTCCATCATGTCAACAACCCGACAGTCATCACACATTTTCAATCGGCTTCGTGATCTTTCATCTGCGAACATCGAATGCCCAGCTAATTTGACCAAAATCGTTGCAATACCCGAGTTTGTAGCAAACGGTTTACCGCATTTGATACAGCAAAAAGGCTCATCCTGATGCAATACTCGTGGTTTTCTACGTGCTTCTTTATCCAGCAATAAACGCGGTGAAATAGTCATCGCATCTTCAGGACAGGTACTCGTACAAACACCACACTGTAAACAGTTGGCTTCTACAAAACTGACTTGCGGAATTTCGCGCCCATCCTGCAACGCATTACCAGGGCAAGCACTCACACAGGCCATACATAAGGTACATTTTGCCGGGTCAATAATCGCTTCACCAAAAATTGATCCTGTGGGTATCATTGCTACAGGTTTGATTCTCTCAGCCTGCTCGACGAGGTGATCAAGTGCCATATAAAAGGCCTGACGTTTTTCACCCAATGGTGAATGTGTTGATCTCCTTATAGGGGGCAAATTTGCACTGGTAATTAGCTCACTTTGATCGCTTATAACGGATATGCAATTTTTTGGGTATCCCATTGCCGCAAGTGTTACTTGGGTCATATCGATATGTAAATCCAGTGCACGGGCCGCCGACGCCGGCATGCCGTCAAGATCAAATAGTTTTACCGAACGCGCGCCCCAGGCCAGTGCTGAAAGCCAAACTTCAGGGCCAACACTTGCCACTTCTTCAACTGTGATAATTAATGCGGCTGGCAAGATCTGCGCCGCCCTGCTGTGCTGGTCTTCGGTAACAAAGATCAAATCTGGAAAACCTGTAGTATCCTCTCCGGGCTCTTCAAGTTCCTTCAAATAAGTCAAAATCAGGAGGCGAACATGGGTCAACATGTCTCTGGGTTTTGGGTAGGAGTAGGTCAAGGCACTTGAGGGACAAACCGTAGTACAGATTCCGCCACCCTGACAACGAAATGGATCGACCTTGACTTTATCAATCAATGATGTAATCGCTTCAGCCGGACAGGCATCAATACAGCGCGTACAACCCTTTTTCCCTGAGCGACCATGTGCGCAAAGGCTCTCGTTGTAATCAAAATAGCGTGGCTTCTCAAAAGTACCCACCAACTCTTTCAATTCATCCTTGGCATTTTTCAAATCAACAGAATCAAGACCACTGGAGAAGTAGCCAGGCGGTTTAAGCCCCATGGTTAAAACGGGTTCTGGGCTTAAATCCAGAATCAAATCAGCCTTAATAGCCTGACCGCCAACATTAACAATAAACTGCCCGAGCACGCCATCGATGCTTATTTCCTGATTAGGCGCGCGGCCTTCGTAGCGAACCAGTTCGTTAGTAAGCGGCTCAGGCAATTCACCCAAAAGCTCAATCGATCTGGAGTCTGCAATAATGACCACATGTCCCCGAGATTGATATTCAACCAGAGAAGTTGGTTCTGGTTTTAACTTTTCAACTGCTGCATAGGCTGCCTGTTTAGCCTGAATATTATTCTTGGTGGCAAATAGACCTGTCATGCAACTCCCTCGTTATCTGATTTTATGTCTTCAATCTCACTTTTAGCAATTAACGTTGAGGTCTCTTCTATCTCATCTTCAACATTATCGGCAAAATCGTCATCCCATTCTTCTTCAATACCATCATCATTACCGTTATCAACGGTGTAGTCATTATCCTCAAGTGCTTCTGCTAGTAAACGTTTTTCTTCTTCCTGCTGTTCTTTCTCAAGCGCTCTTCTAGCTTCAACTTCAATCATATGTTTCATGTCTGAGGTAATTGTCAAAGGATCTAACTTTTCAAAAAAGGTATAGTCGTCATCGTACTCATCCAGACCATCACGAATATTGTAGGTCTTGCTATGAAAAAGCTTTTTTAATGCCATCTTGCGTAAACCTTCACTGACATTCACGGACATAAAACCTGTATAGTCAGAATCTTCACCCAAGGTTTCCAGATCTGGCATATCCTCGTCAGTTAAGGCATTCAGTTCCGCCAGTTTTTCTTCGCGAAGTGTTTCAGGGTCAACAATCAACTCTGCATCAACTATTTCACCGGATGCAATCTTTTGCTCTAGAGCCGCTTCTTCAGCGACTAGCTGTTTGCGACGTGACCAACGGGATACTAAAGTTTCATTCTTTACTGGCATAATATTAATTACCTTGCTGCTGTTCTATTTTCCAATCTGTACGTTTGCGTTTGGTGCGCTTCTCTGGCGCGTAATTTTCTAAAATATAAGCCTCAGCCCAGCGATATAGCTCAGGCGGAATCGGCACGGAATATACAGTTGCATCTCCCTCAAGGTAGGCGTGGGCTTCATCAAAACTAAGTGACACTAAAAAGGGAATCGGTACATTGGTTTCATTTCCATCCGCATCTTCTTCACTTGCGATGATGAAACATCCTGGCTCTGGCGACATTAAATTGTGGTAATAACTTTCGCATTCATCTAGATGAAGTCGAATCTTCATCCCGCTATAAATAAACTGTTTGATATCGCCCTGTTCAATCAGCTTTATTTCGCGATTCTTTCCAGAATTCTGGCCTGGCTCTGACATAGCAACCACACCAATGGCATTCCAGCTCTCATCTGCCCAGAGGTGTGATGAAGGGCGACTTTCCATAATCACAGAAACATCGAAACTACTCGGCAACTTATCTGGAGAAGTATTTGCAGGTTCTGTTGTTTCGGGGTTTGTTATTGATGTACTAGCTTCTAACATTTATTGACCTCCAAGATTAGTGGAGCAATTTACGTGCCACTTTGCTTATTTATAGACCTAAATAAGTGTTTCTGCTGAAATTAAGTAATATAAGCCTCAAATGGACACCCCCCTACTTTTAGGCTGTTTTTCAGTTTACGAGTATGCGACAAGAGGTACAATTTGACCCATGTGCTATTCCAAGCTATAGACATTAAACACCAGCCTGTTTAAGCCGTATCAATATACACCCATACTTTTTCTGTTATGTTAATCAGCTCATAAAAATGGTACGGTAATTGCAGAAGAATTTATCATCTAGTGCTATAAGTAGCTTTGGAAGATTGAATAAACGCCTCAATAAAAATAGAACCCCTTATATGACGACAAATCAACTGACGGAAAACGGAAAACCAAAACTTATCGATCGATTCGGCAGACACGTAACCTATGTACGACTATCGGTTACAGACCGTTGTGATTTGCGTTGCGTTTATTGCATGTCGGAAGACATGACGTTTGTACCACGCGAACAATTACTCACTCTCGAAGAAATGACCCGCATCGGTAAAGCTTTTGTAGATCTCGGTGTCAACAAGATTCGTATCTCTGGTGGCGAGCCTCTAACGCGTCGCAATATTCTGACGGTGTTTGAGTCACTTGGGCAACTCGATGACTTGAATGATTTAACGGTCACTACAAACGCCACATTGCTGGATAAATTCGCACAACCATTAAAAGACGCGGGCGTAACCCGTATTAATATCAGCCTGGATACCTTGCAGGCAGATCGTTTCAAGAAAATCACCCGCATTGGCAAGCTCGAAAAAACCATGGCAGGCATCGAAGCGGCGCTAAAAGTTGGTTTCCAGAAGCTCAAGCTAAACAGCGTCATTATGAAAGACTACAATGACGATGAAATTATGGCATTGGTCGAGTTCGTTCGAGAAAAAGGCATGGACATCAGCTTTATCGAAGAAATGCCGCTCGGTGAAATCGGTGATCATGACCGAGCTGATACTTATTATTCCAGCGACAAGATCCTTGCCAAGTTACAAACAAAATATCAATTGAGTGCAACCGATGAAACCACGGGCGGTCCCGCAAAATACTTCCGTTTCCTCGATGCTCATGGCAACACTGAAAGCACTAGCCATATCGGCTTTATTTCACCTCACAGCCATAATTTTTGTGAATCATGCAACCGTGTTCGTGTTACAGCAGAAGGTATGTTATTACTGTGTTTAGGCCAGGAACATTCGGTCGATTTACGCAAGATCGTGCGCGCTAATCCAACAGATGATGAAGCCTTGCGCAAGGCAATTATCGACTCGATGCAAATCAAACCCAAAGGCCATGATTTCAATGTCAATGAAAAACCAATCATCATGCGCCATATGAGTGCCACCGGAGGATAAAGTGCCAGCTAAGCTCGAATTAACCGATGCAGGGCTAGACGCAGCTGTTGCGGTCAATGGAGTGAATGAATTTGGCGATACTCTGGCAGGCCACATCGCCGCAGAACGCGCCCTTACCATCTATCTGAATAAACGCGAAATTGTCACACTGATGACGCTCGGCACTCAGCCCGAGTTATTGGTGCTAGGCTGGATGCGCAATCAACGCCTGGTAAACAGTATTGACCAGGTCCGTGCCATACAAGTTGATTGGGAAACCGAATCCGTTGCCGTTACAACCCATGAGGTAGTTGATGGACTGGACGAAAAACTCAGCAAAAAAACTGTCACCACAGGCTGCGGCCAAGGTACGGTTTACGGCGATATGATGGATGGACTGCACAAAATAAAGTTACCCAAAGTCACCTTAAAACAATCACTTATTTACGAGTTGCTGGACAATCTCAACAAACACAATGAAATCTACAAACAAGCCGGCGCGGTGCATGGCTGCGCTTTGTGTCAGCAAACTGATAACTTGCGCTTTGTCGAAGATGTCGGTCGACATAATGCAGTCGATGCCATTGCGGGTTATATGTGGTTACACGAAGTTGAGGGGCACGATAAAATCTTCTACACCACTGGCAGACTCACCTCAGAAATGGTCATCAAAGTCGCACAAATGGGCATCCCTGCCTTGCTATCACGCTCTGGCGCAACGCAAATGGGCTTTGAGATCGCTAAACAACTCGGGGTGGTTTTAATTTCGCGCGCCAAGGGCAAACATTTTCTGGTTTATAACGGCGCGGAACAAATCGAGTTCGATGCAATTCCACACAGGTTAAAATCCGCTTCATGAGCAAGCCGCAAAAATTCGATATAAATACACCATTCTTGAGCGTAAAACAGGTCGCCGAATACCTGCAACTGAATGAGAAAAAGGTCTACGCACTCGCTAATGAAGGCCATATCCCCGCCACCAAAGTGACGGGCAAATGGATGTTCCCGCGCGAACTCATCGACCGCTGGATGCTGGACTCGTCACATAGCGGACTCCTCAAAGATCGCATGATTATTGCAGGAAGTGACGATCCACTGCTGTATCGCGTGGTGAATAACTTCGCGGCACAAATGGGCTCGCGCGCATTAATCAGCTATTCGCCCACTGGCACAGGCATTGGCTTAAACCTACTCCAATCTCAACGTATCGACGTTTGTGGTATGCACTGGGGTCCTCAGGCTGAGAGCAAAATGCGCCATCCCGCACTGCTACAACAACACTCTCAACATCGACAGTGGGTTTTAATCCGTGCCTTCCAGCGTGAACAGGGTTTGATAATTAACCCACGCTTACTCGCTCTTTCAACCAGCCCCGAAGCCTTTTTCGATAGCCAGTACCGCTGGGCAATGCGCCAGAAAGGCTCAGGCGCACAACGCTTTTTGATGGAAACACTAAGCCGCCACCACAAATCAACCGACACCTTAAGCAGTGAAAACGAAACCAGCATCGCAAATTCAGAACGCGAAGCCGCCGCCGCTATAGCCATGAACCTCGCCGACATAGCACCAGGAACGCGCTCCGTCGCCACCGAATTCGGCTTAGGCTTTATCAGCTTAGGCTGGGAGTCCTTCGACCTCGCCTTACCGAGGAATATCTGGTTTAGACATTTATTTCAGGAATTTATCAATGAATTGAAATCACTGCCAAGCCAGCAAATGGCTGAGATATTGACGGGTTATGATTTAGGGAGTTGTGGAGAACTAGTTTGGGGTGATGATTAGATGATAATTATCATTTAAATGACACCCCCTACTTTTACTCGGTTTTTGCAAAACCTCACCCATAAAGGGCAAGCTAAAGCAGTTGTTTCGTTTCACTCGGCTGGGCACTTTTTCAGATATTACTAGAATAAAACATCGTGCTCATAGAGAACAATCATAGAAGGTACGATCTTAACTTCTACTGAAAAGAAACTACGCTGGAAGCGTGAGTCGTGTATTCACTGTAAAAAGTAGCTATGTTTTTCCGGGCTAAATTAAGGAAATTCTGATCTAGTTCAGACAATCAGTTATCTAATGTAATTGAATCATAAAGATCATCCACAAGCCATGAATCATTAGCCTGAATTGTATAGATACGGACTGTTTGCAGTGTGTCATCATCACTGTTATGGCGTAAATCAAGCATCACACCACTAGATATACTGCCCTCGAGCAACATTAATAAACTGTACTCCGGAGGATTGATGTCGGTGTAATTCAAACGGACGACATTAGTAAGGTCGGATAACTCGAATACCCCGTTTTCACTTGATGACACATCCCCATTTTCATCTTTTTTTGTTAATAGGAAAGTACCATCTGTATTAAAATCAATGACTTCTTCTGTGACATCAATACTAATTGTAACTGTTCGTCCTGATAAACTACTTGTGCTAAAAGAAAGGGGACTTAGCAACGTATCTTGAATGATTGCATTCGTGGGAGTGCCGCCTTCACAAGCTGCTGTAACCTCTAATTGTATAGTATTTTCTTCTTGTTTCGTTGATGTACAAGTAATAGCAGATGGATATGTTACTTGTAATTTATCATTTACAATCGTCCAGCCATATTCCCCATACAAAGCTTCTTTTGTAGCGGATGATCCTAACTCAATTTCATCTAATTCAGATGAAGAGTTGAAAAGAACAACAAAGCCATTTTCAGCATCTCTATTAAGCAATATTGATGAAAACAAAACCTTATTGGACAACTCTGCCGAGGTGAAACTTAAAGTGCTTGAATCATCATACTGAAGTCCGTCACAGGCAACCAGTATCAAAGAAAATAGTGCAAATATGTAAGCCCTCATATTACTTCCTTTTTATTATTTCTGGATAGTAGGCATAAGTTTAAATTATTGCATGAAAAAGTACCAACCGAAAGCAGTGAGACATTGATCAAGCTATTAGCCAGTTATCAGCTTTTATTCAAATCCGTTACGGCCTTGATAATTTCCGGGTGATCAAACTCCCTGCCACCTACGGCTCGGTATACTATTTCGCCCTTGGGATTAATGATAAAAGTCGTTGGTAAACCTAGTACTTCCCAGCTTTCCATCGATAAGCCATCCGGATCAAAAAGCATTTTAAAACTGGGTGAAGGCTCGACTGTTCCTAAAAATGAGAAAACAGTATCAATATCTTCACCTATATTCACTGCCAAAAGCTCGACATTTTTGTCTTTAGTTACCTGATAAAGACGCTCAAGAGATCCCATTTCTCTACGACAAGGAGGACACCATGTGGCCCAAAAATTCACCACCAGGGTTTTACCTTTTAAGTCTTTTATGTCGACCATTTCTTCATCCATGTTTTGTAGTAGAAGAGCTGGTGCCGATATTGGTGTTTTTAATGCGCTGAGTTTGTGAGTTAGTGGAGGAAGTTCCTCTGCATTACTAACACCTGATATAAAAAATAAAATTATAATTACCATGCTAAGTGATCGTACTAATTGATTATTTTGCACAACGAACACCCTCTAATTTTGTTTCAAATTGTTTGCTGTCTATATCCCAACGAGCCACCACATCAAATTCAGTCTCTGGTGGCAAGCCTACGGAAAACATGCCTTGATTCCAGTCACCTCCCGGCTCATAGACCTGCTCATGAGGGAATTGACCCCATCGAAAGGCCACGATAGCAGATTTTTTTATATTGCTTTCTGTTAGTCGATTTACCCATTCGTCCACAGAAACCAGAGGGTGTTGTTTACCGGCTTGTAAAATCAACCAATTGTTGCTGATAAAATGAATCGGGCCGGAGGCATTATCATTGCGTAATACCGTCATATAAACACAGGAAGAGGTATAAGGCGCAATTTCTTCTATTGTGAATCCCCTGTTGACATAGTGTGCCTGGAGCTGCTCAGGTAAAATCTGTGTTAATGAAAAATACACTCCATCAGCTTGCGTTTCCCACGTCATTCTTCCCCCAGCCTCAGAATTAATTTGAGTACTTTGTTGTGTTTCTGCTGGTGTTTTGGGTGATATTTCGGCATAACAAGTGAGCGCGAGCGCGCTTATAACTATAGCAAAAATTAGTTTTTTTATACTCATATAAAGATACCGAATTTTAGGATTACCAAACCAAAAAAGAAGACAAACTCTTATCGTCGATCTAGTCTATAGGAACATAAGCATAACCGCGATTCTGATAGCCCGCTAAAGATATCCAGCTATTACCGACAACTTTAATATCGGGATAGATGGTTGAATTATCAATTTTCAGGAACCCCGTTGCCACCGAGCATTGCTCGAATTTGACACCATCAAGTTTACTCATTAGTCCAATTTTCGCTTTAATGTCATCAGCAAGTTTATGATTCTTAGGCGCTATCCTGTCCCTATACGTTGAAGCATAGAAGCTGGCCGGACCACGAAAAGCAAGAACAAATTCAGGCTTAACTCCCTGATCATTAATCATTTTGGCAGTTTGTTCAATTAGATTGAGTCTGCCGAGTAAACGTTTTGGGTCACCTTGTGTTATGTCATATACCACCTTTACACTCTCAAGGCCTTTTAATGCATCTGCATCATTAGGCTTCTCCTCTGCAACCGCTGCAAGAGAGAAGAAATATAAAATCCCGATAAAAAATACTTGTTTAATAATTCTAGATAAATTTTGCATGATAGATCCTCAACAATAATTAATTTTTAATAGTTAAAAGGTAGTTCATCTGCAATATGGAAAGCAGAATTCCATTCTTCATTAACAACGGACACCCCAAATTATTTTGGAGTACTGGTATAAATATAGCTCAGTTTGAAATTTTCTATTCCGATTCTTTCTGAAAAACTCACACGAAGGCGGGTAACTGATACCGTTATTTATTGCAGGAGTTGATCTGTGAGTTGAATTCATTATAGAGCCAGCAAGTTACTGATAATATTACTTTTTATGATCTGTGTAGTTGAGGTGAGCTGGTTTGGGATGATGATTTATAGAGAAGAATCACTTAAAAACACACCTCCTAGTTTTAGGCACTTTTTCATAATTTCAATCGTGTTTAACCCTACTATTCTCATTAATATTTATCAGATTCAATCATCATGGTTCAGCAAATAATATTCAGCATGAAAAAACCCCACCATAATTATTACATTGATGATAATTATCAACTTTAATCTTAATGCTATGAAATATGCTTTAAGTGAAGGGTTTTTGAATATATTGCAGAACATAGAGTCAAATTAAGGAGATCACAATGAAAGTACCTCTGAGAATAACTTTTCATCAGATGGAAACATCACCTGCTGTTGAAGCAAAGATTCGCGAAAAGGTGGAAAAGCTGGAGACATTCAGCAAACACATGACGGCATGCCGCGTGTCCGTAGAATCATCCTCTAAGCATAACCAGCAAGGAAATCTGTTTCATATTGTTATAAATCTTGATGTTCCCAATAATGAGATTGTAGTCAGCCGAGATCATGGAGACAAGCATTCTCACGAGGACGTTTATGTGGCGATTCGTGATGCTTTCAAGAGTGCACGCCGTCAACTTGAGGATTATGAGAGGCGACAACGTGGAAAAATCAAACATCATTCTTTACCTGAAGCCCCCGAACCCGAATAGGAGGAATTATGGCTGTTCAACCGATTATAGGTCAGTGGTATCACTATCCTGAAAAATCTCAAAAATTCAAAGTGGTCGCTCTGGATCTCTCTGGTGATACCGTAGAAATTCAATATTTTGACGGGACAATAGACGAGATTGAGATGCCTACATGGTATGGTCTGCATATGGAAGTCATTGAAGAACCAGAGGACTGGACTGGGGCTATGGGGGATCTTGAAATGGATGATCGCAGTTCTACAGGTACTGAAATGAGCGGGCAAGACTGGGATGCCCCTTATAATGAAAACATGGAAAAGGAGCATGCGGGTCCAATAGAGGGAGATTATCTGGATGAAGATAATTGGGAGAAAGATTGACTGATCAACTCTTCGTGTAGGAAGGAATGAGCTCCTTAAGCAATAGCGATACAGGCTTATTATGGATTGTCCTCACAATGTAGCTAGTTCCCGATTCCTCATCGTAAACTTGCTATTATTTTTCATTTTGACCTTACGCTCAATATCCAGAATGATTGTTTTACTAAAATCAACCTGTTCAAAATCTTCCGCGCTATTCAGACCTCCGGGGGTGAATACATTGATTTCCATCAATTTACTACCAACAATATCTAGTCCAACTAGGAACATACCATCATGTTTTAGGCGCGGAGCAATGGTCTCGACAATCTCCAACATTTTATCATCAATAATTGCCGCGGCAGAACTCGCACCTGCTGTCATATTGCTTCGCATGTCTGTATCGGCATCAAGACGAACTCTGCGCAAGGCTGCAATCTTGCCATCGCATTGCAATATTTCGCCATTCATGAGAAATAAACGGGTATCCCCATTTTTGGCTTCCGGTAGATATTCCTGGGCCATGATATAATCATCTCTAGAGACGGTTTCGATCATTTGATGCATATTAGGTGCGTCTTCAGGTCGCAGCAAAAACACATTCCTGCCACCAGAGCCAAACAGCGGCTTAATCACCACAGTACCCTCGGCCCTGGCAAACTCTTCAACCTGTTTGGAGTCTCGGGTAATCAAACATCTGGGACGAACTGATTTGGGAAACTGCTGTAAATACAACTTGTTATTGGAATTAGCCAAGCCCTCTGGATCATTCAATACCAAAACGCCACATTTTGCAGCAAAACGTCCAAAATCAATTCCAGAATGACGAGCCCATGGACGAATCAGTGCATCGTCTGCGGGATTGTTTCGCAGCATTAATACATCAAGATCGCTGAAATTAATATACTCGGCTATCACCTGGTCACTCTGAACAGCATTAATGTAATCTTCACTATTTGTAAAATCTACACCAGGAGCTCGGGAAGCAAAGGCATGAATATTTTCATCCGGATCATAAGCAAAATCACCAATATTAATATACCAGGCCTGATGACCCAATCTGATGGCAGCATAGGCCAGCATTGCCGTTGTGTAATGTGGCGACTCGGTTGCGATGTTATTGACTAAAAATGCTATTTTCATAACTACAAACCTCTTAAAATGCTTTCAATCGTCGGTTCTTCAGTTAAATTTTTTAGACGATTTTGACAATCTTGCTGCTCCAGATACCGTGGCTTCAGTACAACCGGTTTGATCACTTCACGCCAGCGCAATTCTTTTATCAATGGTAGGTACTTCAGGGATACTTTTCCGGTATATAAAATATCAAAATCATCACCTGTTTTAAGGTAATCCAGTAAATGGGAGAACCCACGTAAATACACCATATCTTTAATATATCCGCCGCCGCGATGAACCCGTAGTGAAATCAAAAATGCGGTGTAGGGTATGAAGTTGTACTGCTGTGACAATAAATCAAAAGTCCCGATGAAATCATCACCATTGATAACACTGTTTGCCGCAATCACTCGACCTGCCAATAATCGCATACGATTGATATCCAGTTCTCCGACCAGATATTCCGATAGCACCGCCAGACCTTCCTGAAGTTCTTCATATCCTGCCATGCCTGCGTATAATTGCTGGAATGGTTGTTGGCGGCCGTTATAGTGGGTAACAACATGTGTACCAATTTCATGGCTAAGTGTTGCATTCAGCCTGTTTTTTCTGGTCATTGCATCTTTACCAATCAGGAAATTTCCATGTGAAACCAATATCCCGGCTATGTCATCTCGTACTTCTACAGAACAGGTAAGGCGGGGATCTATATTTTGATAGTATTTAACCTCCGCACGGGCATATTCAGCAAGTTGCTCCGCATTGAGCATAGATTTTTCATCTTGTTTTTTTTCATCAACAGAATGAGACAATATAGTTTCTGCTAGTCGTAACAGGGACTCCTCAACCGTGCCATATAGCTGGATACTACCAGGCAGGAATTCAGGCAGGCCTCTCGCAGCCAGCAAGGAAATCTGTTTATCCAATTCATCACGCTTACTGGAAAAAATATTTGCCAGTGCAGGATCTTCTATCTGTTCTATGGGAGCCTGAAATAGTAAGCGCTTGAGAATCGCCGGATCAGCTGTACGAGGTCGGTAATGAAACTCGGGAATGACTTTGAAGTGACTGTCCTTAAATTTCTCCCATGCAGCCTGCGAATTGGTTGGGGTAACGTGTAATAACAAATCAAAATCATCACTTACCTCAGCCAATTGTTGATCGACTTTCCTCACTGCCTTGGTGATGGCCTTCCTGCCCAGCACGTGAAAATGTTCCGGCTTGAAAGTGGTGTGCACGTGTGAAAAAGTATAGAAAGTTTTTTTAAAAGCTACTGTCATACCATGATGCAGTTTTTTTAGTGCAAAGGTGAGCAGTGTATTTGATAGAGGGTCACGATAAACAGCATCAACCTCAAGACCAAAACATATAATCGGATGCTCTGTTTCTTCTTCAGTTGTGATCAAAGGCGAAAGACCTGGGGGCGCTGGCTGGTCATTATGTGATATTTTTACCTTGGCTAACCTGCCGCGTAGAGTAATGTCTTGAAGCGCGTGTTCCAGTGTCTCAAGCGTCTGAAGAGGAACCGAGTGCTCAGGCGCGATGATGTGAAACTCGGGTCTTGGTAATCTTATTTTCTGTTCTTGTTGGAGCTCTTTCGACCATAATTCAATCAACAGAAACGCTCCATAATGTTGCGCCTGGGTTTCAGTAATCATGGATACCAGTTCTTTTATGGGAAGCTGTAAATCAGCAGATGCAGATGTCTGCAAATACGCCGCTTCACCCAGTAATAAATTTCGGGTGCCAACATCCTGACTATCAACAGAACGTCGATGAACAATTAGAAAAGGGAGTCTGCGGTCGATATGTATGCGTCCGCCTTCTGGCAACTTATAACGTATCGGTTCATCTGCCACCAGTTTCTGCTTGATTTCATCCTGCAAGTTTTCTGAAAATACTCGATGTTTGCTTAATTTTCTCATAAGTCCTCCAGAGCTCTTTTTACAGCGGGAATGGTGCTTGTAAGAGCTTGCCTCAGTGCTTGTATTTCAACCGGATATCCCATGCCAGTCCATTCATTCATGAAGAATTTTTTTATCTCAATGGATAAGACACAGGCTGATTTTGGGTAATGTTGATGAATCCAGCGCGGAAATTGTCCTCCCTGGAATTTAATGTTTTCACGAATATCCAGATGACGACCCAGAAAATCAAACTCGCTTAATTGCCGGATAAAACTGTCCACCACTGGCGCCCAGTATTTTCTATCCATAGTGCCTGTTCCCAGATTAATTTCGGGATTCAATTGCGGATCTTCAGGAGGCAAATCAGGACCTCCGCGACGATGGTTATAAGTATGCAAGTCATAAACCACAAAGTGGCCATGTTCAGCCTGCATAGCATCGAGAATGTCTGCTAATTGATTGTAGAAGGCATCATATTCTTCCACAGAATGCTCGATCATCGCGTCACTGGGTGGCGATTCCCAGAGATCCAGTCCCCAGGCATTCTCGGGGGTCTTATAGACTGCTTTATCCCGTTCTCTATTGAGATCAACTTCAAAGCGTGAACGCTGCGGCAATATGTAATTATCAGCAATACAAATCCAGGCATCGGTGAATGGATCTTCTTCGCGCAAACGTGAGGCTTCATCCAGGCGGATGATTTTATGCAGTTCCTCGCGTAAACCGTGACCGGCATGAATCGCCGACACCAAGATTGGCTCACTACCTTTGTGAGTGACTAATAAGGGTCGTGCTGTTGCCATTGAAGCAGTCATATATAGTCCTTAGTGAAGCATTTAAATCCTGGGCTCTCTACAGGCTTATGAACACTCTGCGAGATTAAATGTAATCAGTTGCCTAACTTTCCCATCCTTCTTTACCAATGAGAGGGACAAAGCGGACACCACCTAGATTCTCCTCTTCATACTGACTTTCATTAATCCGGCGCACTCTCAACAAGGTTTGTGAATACCGATATTCCCCTACTGGCATAACCAGCCGGCCGCCAATAGCCAATTGCTGCTTCAAAGACTGAGGCACATCCGGCCCTGCTGCAGTCACCACAATCGCGTCAAACGGAGCGTGTTCTGGCCAGCCAAGGCTACCATCACCCTGCAGCACATGGATATTTTCATAGCCCAACTTTTGCAACCGCTCACGCGCAGTGTCAGCCAATATCTGATGCCTTTCGATGGTATAAACCTCGTTGACAATCTCAGCCAGTATGGCTGCAGAGTAGCCAGACCCCGTACCTATTTCCAGAATACGATCAGTTGGCTTTAACTCCAGAGCTACCGTCATCAATGCGACAATATACGGCTGGGAAATAGTCTGATCTGCCTCGATAGGGAGTGGTGAATCCCGGTAGGCTGAGTCAATTAGATCCTCGGGAACAAACTTCTCCCTGGGAACCGAATTGATTGCTTGCAGCACTATCGGGTCGTTCAGACCGCGTTCTGCCATCTGCGAGCGAATCATCTCCTGTCGAAGTGTTTCGAACTCATTCATGATCTATCATCCCGATAATGTGCAGTCTTGTTGCAATACTTCCTAAAATCTATTTAAAAAGCCCCCCTACTTTTAAGTGATTTTTATGCAGCTTCTCCTTCCCTTCGGGTCAGCATTAAAAAACAATACTACTGTCTCGCTGAAGCTCGGCACTTGTTTACAAAATCATTACCCCTGGCTACGTCAAATTAGAACTAAACCACCTTGGTAAACCTTTCAACAAGCTTTTCAAAGTAATCTTTAACCTCTAAGGCAGCTTCATAAGACAGCTCTTTTGCTTTTTCGCTGGATCGATTGAAATCATCGGTAATCCCCTTGCCTTTATTCTCCCAGAAATCTTCTGCCTCCATTTCCGCCAGATGGGCACGCAATTTGACGGTATCAATTCCACCTTGTGTTTTCGCTGCAACCTCATGAGTAAACGCTTCGACGGTATCTCTTGCAGTCTGAATTCTGTCAAGGGCTTCCATGGCTCCCAGATGCGCCTGTAGTCGAGCTTCGTCACCTTTCTCGTCCAGATCACTCACGGCAGTTTTAAGTTTTTCTTTAACTCCAGAAAAGTTCTTTTTAACATCGCTCCAAAGTTGAATGGTGTCACCCGTAAAGTCTTCGGCAAAATCTTCAATTCTGTCTTCCAGTTTATCGATTGCCTTACCTGCTTCTTCAAGACGTTTTTTGAATTCTTTTTCCATGATGCACCCCTTATTATATAATTCTGATCTATTTTTATTATATATTTATTATGAAACTTGAAAGGATCTATCCATAGTAAAGATGACATATGTCACCTAAAGGGCACCACGATTAATTAGAAGTATCATCCGGCAACGCTAAAAATCCAGAATCAAGGCATGGTCTCGCGGGATGCTAATTGCCTTTCAAGTGACCATAACACAGAGTATGGATTTTTGGCTAAGCCCCGTTAGGACGATCTTTCATGCGATTCTAATTGGCATTCCCTTTAAAACATGCCTGGAATCTGAGCGCTTGAAAGAACGCAGATGAAACTTCTAATTAATAGAGGTGCCCTAAATATAGATTGAAAAACTGATTGCTTACTTTGAGGTTCTATTTCGCTTTGGCGAATAAACGGCTTATAGCAGGATTTTTCAGCTCTCTGGCAAAATCAAAAGTGGTTTGGCCAAGTTTATTAGTAATTAATAACTGTTTTGGGTCACCCTTTGCGAGAAGTATTTTGACGACGTTTACATGTCCGGCATACATAGCAAGAATCAAGGCTGTGTTGCCATGTTTGTTGGTTAATGTGGAGTCGGCGCCGAATGCTAATAACTGCCTAACCACGATATCATGCCCTCGCGCTGCAGCGATCATCAGGGGATCGTACCCATTGTAATCCCGAACTGTTATATCCGCACCCATTTCAACCAGCATTGCGGTAATCTGGGAATGCCCATACTGACAGGCTATGATTAGTGGCGTTGAATCCTGATAGTTCCTATCCTCAATATTCGCCCCATATGCAAGTAACAGTGCTACGATGTCAATTTTCCCCGAGTTTGCGGCAACCAGTAACGGTGTTTCACCATTTGGCCCTTTTGCATTGACGTTGACGCCTTTGCTAATATTGTCCATGACCTGTTCGAGGTCGCCTTCATAGGCGCTGATTAAAAGAATCTCTTCAGCCTCAGACATGTCAAAGGCACTTAGCGTCGCTGTAAAAGGTACGGCACAAATACTAAATAATAAAATTATCAGGTTTGAGTTTTTCTTATTACTTTTCATGACGTAACCACGGTGCACTTACAAAACCAGCAGGAAAATCAGGGTTTTTCCATGAGCTGCTTTTAGCCAGCTTTTTTTCTGGCGGCTTTATTCTGGAGATATAGTCTGCAACTGCTTCCAGCTGCTGATTTGAATACGAACTGAGGGTTTGTGCCATTTCTGCATTGCCATTTTTACGCGTACCGTCTTTTATCCATTTCATTTGCCTTAAAAGGTATTGGTAATGCTGGCCTTGTAACAGTGGGTAGTTTTTATCATTATCACCTTCGGCATTTACGCCGTGGCAGCTTTGGCAATTTTTCTCGTAGTGCATTTTCCCGCTAGAGAGATTATCACCCTGGCCTTGACCGTTATTAGGGTTCATCGGAAGCGATGAGATATAGCGAATCACATCAGCTGCATTTTGCTTACCGTGCGAGAAAAGTGAATCAGAAAATGGAATCATGGTTGGTACATCTCTGTTTCCTGACTGAATATCAATCAACTGTTTCGCAAGGACACTGGGGTGCTGCCCTGAAAGTTGCGGATAATAACCATCGGAAGTCCCCCAACCCTGTGGCGAGTGGCATAGAGAGCACGTCAGATAAACTTTTTTGCCGTTTTCAGGATTAGCCTTGAGTGAAGTGATAGTTGAGAGTGGTGGCGCAGTCGCTGCAATACTTGTGTTTATTGCAGCAACGGTAATAATCAGCACCATAGCTATGTTCTGTAAATTTTTCATTTTATTAAGCCCGTTACATTATACGACGCGTGCGATCTGAAATCATTACTCCCCTTTGTTAATTATAAACCGAAAAGAGCTGTAAAAAATCACCTATAACAAGTTATATTTAAAGAGTTTCAGCGCTATACATACAAATATTCGATGATATAGAAATTCAAATAGAATTAAATGAAAACAGTTTTGGAAAATTGTTTTTAAGAACCCCTCCTTTTAGGCACTTTTTCTTTAATGTCTAAAAATAGATCAGACTCAATCTAAATATCGTTATAGTACGTAAACTAAAGTTAAATCTAGTTATTACCAAAATGTAAGAAGCAGATGCCATATGACTAAACAATTGCTTCTTCTTTCACTTTTGGGAATGTTTTTCACCTTCCCGACTCTTGCCTCAGATTCAAACTCACCTGGGCGTTTACTCGATCTCACATGAAGAATATGACTAAACAAAAGAAGCGGGGTACCAACTCGGCCTGCGCGGCCTGGATATATGTACAGGTTTCGGTCCCGGTATTATGAAGGTACCTATGAAAGGAACCACTTTTGGTCATTCTAAACAACGCAACACAAACGGACAATACCTTGGAATTACCAAACCCGGCATTATCGCTACCGAATCACCAAACCCTATTTTTAGTGATCTGGTGAATTTACCATACATTGAAAAGCGCCTTAAAGCATTTGTATGTATTGGTCACGGTATTATTGTATTACCCAGAGGGACTACAACTGAAGAAATATTCTACATCCTCGGCATTCTATTAAATTCTGATAATGCCTTTATCCCCTTCCCTTTAATTTTTAGTACACCCAAAATCTCAAGGGAGTACTTTGAACAAATTGATCAGTTTATTGGTGAAACACTTGGAGAGGCAGCCCAGAAGCGCTATGAAATAGTCATTAAGAACCCAGGCAAAATAGCAAGAATAATGAAAAATGGCGTTGAAAAGTCCGTGAGATCCGATGTGACCACAGCAATTCCTATTATTACAACTGGCTATTAAAAATCGATCATGCATTCCAGATTCCCTTTGAACCTAGCCATGAAAATATGGCGAGCCTTGGATTACATAAAGATCTGGAAACACACAAGTTAGCCGCTAATATACGAAGTACATTTTCTGGCATTGTCGCAGGAAATGTAAAAGACCATGGTATTCGCGCTATAGAAATACATGGTTTATTTGAGCTGAGTGGTGACAAGAAAAATTATGGTACGGATAGACAAGCTACTTAAGTCATTTATGACCAGCAACGTATGAAACTACCTAGTGATGTAGCTTATAAGCCCTGTTATAAGATTGTGAAGTAAGCAAGTATATACTGGCTCATTTGCTGAATTTTGCGGTAAGCTGCGAAAAAAAAGACCGAAAATCTTTTAAACAGAACCTTACAACCCACTTCTAAGAACACTATTAATGGGTGTATAATATTATACCGTTCGTCTAAATTGTATATTCACTAGAATGAACAGAGTACAAATTCAGATAGTTCCCCCGGCTATCAACCCCGCTAATATAAAATATCCTATCTGGATAACTTATCTGCTATGTGCGTTATTTTTCTTATTAATTTTTTCACCGTTACAGAAATCATTCGCGCATGCAGGACATGGAACTGCCACTGATGATGCGTTCTGGGCGGAACTTGCCAAAGACTATCCGCCTTATAAAATTCCCAGTATGGCTTCCAAAGATACTGCTCAGCGCGAAGCAAATAAAACTCCAGATATAAACGGTTCGTGGGGTGAGGTTATCGTATGGCCTCATGTAGCAGTGACGGCTGCTAATTTGCCAGACGGTCGAATATTAACCTTTTCTTCCTATAAGCCCGATCAATTTACCGCTGGCAATGGTAAGGAGTATACCTACGCTGCCACGTGGAACCCTGATACGGGCACAATTGTGGAAAGAAACCACCCCTCACATGACATGTTTGCGGCTCATTTATCATTACTTGAAGACGGTCGACTTATCATCAACGGCGGTAACAACCGTGTCCCCACTACCAGTTTTTACAACTTTAAAACTGACCAATGGGCACAAGGTGCATCTATGAATCGAGGCCGCTGGTATCCGACCTCCGTTGCTTTGCCCGATGGGACAGTGTTTACTGCACTAGGTACAGCAGGTGGACAATACCCAGAGCTATGGAGTGAAAAAGAAGGCTGGAAAGTATTGACTGGTGCCAGCTTGCAAGAAGCTATCCTGAATTATAACCACTACGAACGAGAGTGGTGGCCCTTGCTTCATGTTGACCCAAAAGGAAATGTTTTCCACTCCGGTCCAACACCTAAAATGCACACTATTGATACTGATGGTTTGGGTAGTATCAGACAAGTAGGCCCAGAAATTCATGAGTGGTATCCTAAACATGGTACCACCGTGATGTATGACGAAGGTAAGCTGCTCGTTGCGGGCGGAGCTATCGCCGGAGACAATCTGAAAAGTACCAATAAAGCCATGATAATTGATATCAATGGAAGCTCACCAATTGTGACGCCAATTGATTCAATGGAATTTGCTCGTAAATTCCATAATGGCGTTATCTTGCCTACTGGTGAAGTACTGGTTGTAGGTGGAAATACTTCCGGTTTGAAATTCAGTGATCAGGGAACGGTCTTGCCTGCTGAAATCTGGAACCCAGAAACAAAAAAATGGCGTACAGTTGCGAGCATTTCAATTCCTCGAAACTATCATTCCGTTGCATTATTATTAAAAAATGGTCAGGTTTTCTCAAGTGGTAGCGGCCTATGTGCCTGTAAGTCAGATCATTCCAATTCTCAGGTTTACTCACCTTCTTATTTATATGATGTGAATGGTAATCTTGCAACACGACCTGTTATCTACAATGCACCTGATAGTATTAAACATGGTCAAACAATGACGATTAAAAGTGACAATGATATTAAGAAATTTTCGCTAATTAAAATGTCATCCACAACGCATGCTGTCAATACGGATCTACGTTATCTTAAAGTTCCATTCAGCACGGATGGCAATGGTGAATACGAACTGACGGTACATGCCAATAAAAATATTCTTACGCCGGGTTACTGGATGCTCTTCGCAATCAACTCAAAAGGTGTACCTTCCGAAGCTAAAATCATTCAAATTAAAACTCAAGGCTCCCCTAAAATTATTCAGCCGCGAGATCAGGCAGATCTTGTAGCTAGCCAGATATCATTAAAAATTAATGCTACAGACCCAAATGGAGAGACACTTTATTTTAGTGCAAATAATCTACCTCAAGGATTATCCATAGATAGTAGTACAGGGGTAATAAGCGGTACAGTGAATACTGAAGAAACCAAAACAGTCACAGTCACTGTCACAAATTCTGATATTAAAAGCGCCATAAATTTTGAATGGAAGGTTTATCCCAGAGGTAAAGTTGCCGGTGTATCTTATGAGTATTATGTTAATAACGACAGTAATAACAACTGGCAACAAGTACCCGACTTTTCTCAACTTAATTCAAATGAAACAGGTGTTCTGGATAGTATAAAACTACCCGCTGTCATTCTAAATCATGGCATAAGCTACGCGATACGTTTATCCGCACGCATTAATATTAAAACAGAAGGCAATTATACTTTTTTCCTCAATTCAAAAAATGGAAGTAAACTCTGGATTAACAATACGTTACTTATTGATAATGATAATCTTCATGATGTACTGGAAAAACAGGCAACTATTTTTCTAAGCGAGGGTGAGCATAGCCTTATAGTATCTTATTTTAATAATGACGCTAACGGTTTAATGGAACTGCAGTATCAGGGGCCTGGCTTTAACAAGAAATCTATACCTGATGTTGCACTTGTACAAAACCCGTTTAGCAACGTTGCTCCACACATTCAAAGCATTCTTGAAGAACAAACTCACAGCATTAACTCAAATATTGATTTAGCCATTGTTGCAAATGATGCCAATGGCGATCCGCTTCATTTTTCTGCTAATGGACTTCCTACAGGGGTACAAATTGCCGCATCATCAGGGCACATATTTGGTGTAGCTTCATCCATTGGCGAATATAACAGCCGTATCACAGTAACAGATAATCAAAACAAAACTGACAGTATTGATATCAAATGGATCATTGCGGGGGCTTTGTCTGTTGAACCTATTGTTGTTAGACCAGTACCAGTGGATAAAGAACGAATTTACAAGGCAAATACAAATGGTGGAATCAACAATCACTATAGATGGAATTTTGGTGATGGTAGTGAATCTACCACTTTCTCACCAGAACCAACAGCCAGCCACACCTTTAGCAAACCAGGCAGATATACCATTACTCTTAGCATAAAGACCCAAGATGTATATGGAGATGAAAGTACACTTGATTATCAGTTTGTGCAATTAGTATTCATATATCAAACAAGCCGTTTACGTCCGGCAGTTTCAATGAGTGTTATCTATGAAAAAAGTACAACTATTGACCGCCTCTGGAATGTCAACCCAGATAATAATACGGTAACAGCATTTCACCCACTCATGCACACTAAAATTGCCGAGATAAGGGTAGGTAAACAACCTCGTTCACTTGCCAAGAAAACATCTGATGGAACCATCTGGGTTGCCAACAAAGACTCCGCTACAATCAGCATAATTGATCCTGATCAACTTAAAGTAATTGAGGAACTGCCCTTACCGCCTGCATCGCAACCCCATGGACTCATTTTTTCTCCTACTGATCATTTTGCCTATGTAACGCTTGAGGCAACTAACAAACTAATACAAATTGATTCTGATTCTAAAAAGATCACAAAAACCCTTGATGTAGGCTCCTACCCAAGACATCTTTCAATCAGTGCAGATGGTCAACTTATTTATATCAGCCGCTATATCACCCCCCCTCTTCCTGGTGAGGAGTCAGTTGATCCAAAAATAGAAATAAATGGCAAACATTATGGTGGTGAACTGATTATTGTTGATGTAAATAGCTTCAGCATAAAAAATACTATTATTTTAAAACACAGTGAAAGAGTTGATTCTGCGCGAGGTGCAAGAGGTATACCGAATTATCTGGGTTCAGTCGCTATATCTCCCGATGGTTCAACTGCCTGGATTCCTTCCAAACAGGATAATATCAAGCGGGGCACATTCCGTGATGGCAAACGTTTAACCCATGACACTGTTGTACGTAGTATTTCCTCAAGAATTGATTTAATTAATGAAACGGAACAAACCCAAAAACGCGTTGATCATGATAATGCTGGTATAGCCAGCGCTGCAATTTATGGCAGCTATGGAAACCTGGTATTCATTGCACTGGAAGGCAGCCGTGAAATAGAAGTCATCGATGCCTATAACAGTGAACCTCTATTTCGCTTCGATTCAGGTGGACGTGCCCCGCAAGGACTTGCCGTATCTCCAAATGGCTTAACCCTGTACAGTCACAATTATATGGAACGAACCATTACTGTATTTGATCTGCATGAACTGGTTGACGCATCAAATAATCGGGCTTCACTGCAAGCCACCTATCATCTTGTTGAAAATGAAATACTCCCTCCTGACATATTTCGCGGCAAACAGTTATTCTATGATTCCAGAGATGAAAGACTGTCAAGAGAACAGTATTCCAGCTGCGCCCAGTGCCATAATGAAGGCGCTACTGACGGACGTGTTTGGGATAATGCCAATTTTGGCGAAGGCTTGCGAAACACCATCAGTCTAATTGGTCACGGCGAAAAAAACGGCCCTTTGCACTGGAGTGGGAATTTTGACGAGGTTCATGATTTCGAGTCACAAATACGCGCACTTTCAGGTGGAAAGGGACTGCTTTCAGATGAAGATTTTAATTCACACTCAGATCCTATGGGTGTTAAAAAAGAAGGATTAAGCGAAGACCTGGACGATCTGGCAAAATACGTAAAATCGCTTAATAAAATACCAGATAGTCCCTATAAGAATGCAGACGGCTCTTTAACTGCCGATGCAAAAGAAGGAGAGCAACTGTTTCTTCAGAAAGGCTGTAATGATTGTCATTCTGGACCATTCTTTACTGACAGTACCAAAGACAACCTGCATGATATTGGTACTATCAAATCCACAAGCGGCAGCCGTCTAGGTGGTCCACTTGAAGGAATTTCCACGCCTACCCTACAAGGCCTATGGATGACCGCGCCTTACCTACACGATGGTTCGGCCAAAACCTTGCAAGATGCTATCAAAGTGATGCGAAATAAAGCTAATCATGAAATAACAACAACGCCTAAAGAACGTGATCAATTGGCTGCATACCTCATGCAGATAGATTCCAACACTCCGCAACCTGAAAGCAGAGTTAATGAAGATGACCCTGATTATTCCAAAGTTGGAGGCGGCTCCCTACCCCTTCATAGTTTGTTAGTGTTATTCTTTCTGCTTTGTTTAAAAAAGACCTTTGCAAAACCTCATATTAAAACATGAAGAAAATCATGCCTATATGCAATAACCTTTAGGGCACCTCTATAATACATATTTCATTCACACTAGCGGGCTTTGATAGCTAGAGGCAGCATGATAAGTTTCTCTATCTAAACAATTAATTCTTATCAGTTAGTAATTGTATATCCTCATAACTTAAAAAAGACGCCCCCCTACTTTCAAGGCATTTTTGTAATAGTACGATCAATCAACATTACACTGTCAAATCAATCTTGCCACTCTCACATGCTGTTTCCATGACTACCATTGTTTTAGATTCCCGTACATCAGGCAAGGTATGTATGATATCTCCGAGCAATTTACGAACAGCTGCGATATTTTCAATACGGACTTTTAACAGATAATCATAATTTCCTGATACCAGATGACACTCCAGAATTTGCGGCCACTTTTCGACAGCTGCTTTGATATCATCAAAAACATTCTCAGTTTTATATTTGAGGCTGATTTCTACAAAAACCAGCAGGCCCGCACCCAAAAGTTCAGGACTAAGTGTTGCTGTATAACCTGTTATATAACCATCTTTTTCGAGCCGTTTGACACGCTCCAGACAGGGCGAGGTACTAAGCCCGACTATTTCACCTAATTCAACGTAAGAGATTCGGCCGTTGTTTTGCATCTCTTTCAGTATACGACGATCAATTCGATCTAATGTTTTTAAAGCATTTTCTTTTTTTGCCATAATATTTACCGTAAAAAAAAATAATACAAGATCATATTATGCAATTTTATAAAATACAGCAAAATATTTTTCGAATAATACTATAAAGTTACGCTCAATGAGGCGTTGGAGCATGTCCCTACTCAGAATTTGATTTTCCCTTTTATTTGTATTTGGACTGACTAACTAAAGGGCACCTCTATTAATTAGAAATGCCCTTAAATGTCCGAATTGATAGTTTAGATTGAGAGCTTAAGACTATGAAGATTGTAATTGCAGGTAGTGGAATCATTGGCGTAACCAGTGCTTATTATTTATCGCGTGAAGGCCACGATGTTACAGTGATTGATCGCTAGCAGGGTTCAGCGCTGGAAACCAGTTTTGGCAACGCAGGGATGCTTTCTACAGGTTATTCGCGCCTTGGGCCGCACCCGCGATTCCTTTCAAGGCTATCAAATGGCTCACTAGCGCGCATTCTCCTCTCGTAATCAGCAAGGTATTTGATAAACAATTAATAAGCTGGGCTGGCAAAATGCTGATGAACTGCAATGCTAGAAGCTATGAATTAAATAAATGTCGCCTGTTAAAGCTGGCTCAACATAACCAGCAGCAGTTTATTGACCTTCGCGCTGATACCAATATTGCTTATGATGGCGAAACCAAAGGCACCTTACAATTGTTCCGTAAAGCTGCGGACTTAAAAGGTACTGCGACCGATATCGAGATTCTTCAACGACATGGTATTGAAGCGAATCAACTGAATATTGATGAATGTATTGCTGTAGAACCGGGGCTTGATCGTGTACGTCATAAAATTGCAGGCGGTTTACATATTCCGGTTGATGAGACGGGCGACTGTTTCAAATTCACCCAAAACCTTGAGGCATTGGCGAAACGGTCTGGTGTGGTTTTCAAATACGGTGTGACTATTAACATTTTTGAGCATGAGAATGACCTAATCACAGGCATCAATACTTCTGAAGGTTTAATTACAGCAGACAGCTATGTAATGGCGATGGGTAGTTACTCACCGTTGTTCTTAAAGCCATTGGGCATTGATATTCCGGTTTACCCAGTGAAAGGCTACTCGCTAACATTACCTGTTACTAACGCTGATGCTGCACCAGTTTCAACCCTTATGGATGAAACTTACAAGGTCGCGATTACGCGACTGGGAGATAGAATCCGTGTAGGTGGCACCGCAGAATTGGGCGGCTATAACACCGATGCGCCACAAAAAAGACGCAAAACGGTTGATCATGTAATATCAGACCTTTTCCCTGATGGTGGCGATTTATCCAAAGCTGAGTTCTGGGCTGGTTTGCGCCCAATGACGCCTGATGGTACACCGATTATTGGTAAAACACCTTTCAGTAAGCTTTACCTGAATACTGGTCACGGAACACTTGGCTGGACGCTATCTTGCGGATCATCGCAACTATTGAGTAATATCATCAGCGAGAGAGAAAGCGGATTTGATCTGGATGGTTACGGCCTGGATCGTTATGCTAAGCAACGTAAGCCACTGTTTGGAATAAAACCTGTCAAACAGAAAAGCCCAGTTCCCTCATATTAAGGGTGACAATGATAGAACGTACAGACACTAATGCCCGTATGAGCGCCGCATAGTAAAACATAACGGTACCATCTACTTATACGGGCAAGTTTGCAGCTATATAAATCAATTTATTAAGCAACATACTTAAACTATTTTGATAGAATGTTGAGGCTTTATTAGAGCAGGCTGGTAGTAACAAACAGCATATTCTTTCAGCCACGATTTATATTAAAAGCATGGATGATTTTACGCAGATGAAACCGTCTGGGACAACTGGGTTACAGAAAGTTTCGCTCCTGCACGTGCCTGCGTCGAAAGCAGCATGGCACGACTTGAATCATTGGTAGAAGTTTCTATAATTGCGACCGAGAAAAACATTGTCTGAATGTTAACAAATAGACACCCCCCTACTTTTTGAGGGTTTTTCATTGCTGTTAAAAACCTTACGCTTGTCCACCTTAATTCAATAAGCGCCTGAATTCACCCAACTTAAGGTGAACTTTTTTCTTTGAATATTCTCCTCATACCCGAGTAATAGGATTGCCTAGACGCTTTTATAAAATAACGTGGCCCCCTCACTCTATCGTAACTATCAGGAGTAAAAAAATGACCAAACAACTATTAATTTTTATAGGCTTAAGCTTTTTTGTGCTTGGATGTTCATCCAATATGCCAGTCTCTGAAAATAAACCCGGCACAATAAAAAAAGAAAAAGTCATACGCGTACAGCAAGGCACAATTACCGCCATTAAGAATGTATCCGTTCAAGATGAAAAATCAAATGCAGCTCGCACTGTAGGTTCAATTACTGGCTCAGTACTCGGAGCTGGTTCTGTCCCTTATATCGGCTCGATCTTTGGCAGTATGATTGGTGGGGCAGTCGGATCGAGCGCAGATGATGGTTTAAGCAGAAAACCGGGCATGGAAATAACCTTGCTATTAGAAACTGGCGAACAAGTAATCGTAACCCAATTGGCAACCACTAAATTTAAAACCGGTGATAAAGTGAAATTGGTATTACAAGATGATCTGGCTCAGGTTGTGCCTTTACAGACCATTTAAAACGCCCCCGACTTATAGTGAAGGGGATGCTTTTATTTAATTAAAGCTTCGGTTGTTGTGGTATACGATTTAGAAAAACTATAGCTTTTCTTCGCGTCCGGATCAGTAATATCTGTATTCGTTGATGCACTTCGTGCGACCGCATCGATTAAAGTAAATGCTTTGTTTAAATCATTAATCGCTATTCTTTCAGTACCCATATATCTCTCAAGACCCACACCTCGTTTTGGGTTTACTACCAGAAAGCCTTTTCTACTCTTATCTGAATTGACAACAGACCATCCAGGCAAGGCAATCGTTGGAACGACCGGGTATTTAACGCCAGTCTTTTCAAACAGAAACTTTCTAACCTGCCTAGCATGTCGCTTTGCCTGCTCGATAGGCTCAGCAGTAGTGAAATGAGGAAAAACCAGCGACCCATCTTTGACAATTACTTTTGCATCATTAACCCCCCTATCGTTCATAGGCGTACTAACCGCTTCAGTTTCTACGGTAAAAATACCCGCTTTAGAGACAATAATATGGCCAATATTGCCATAATTGTAAGGGATATCATGATACACCCACGCCCCTGTTCTCATTAAGTGGTTAAGCTCCTGACCGGTATAAACCACACCTTCAAGTCCAAACTTGAGCTTTCTTATATCCTGGTAAAGATGACTAATTTTGCGCAGCGCCCAAACAATCGGAACCAGTAATAGCACAGCAGCAACTATTCTTGTCTCAAAACTAACATCCTTGAGTAAATGTGTGAATAAATAGGGCAAAAAGCAGAGGGTTAAAATCGGCTCCAGCAGTTGGTCTTTTTTATCCTGCAATTGATTATTTAAGGAGTAACCCGGACTGCGTAGCATCGTTTCAGTCATTGCAGAAAAACGATTTTTCTTGTGTTCTCTTGCCACCAACCATAAAACAAAAACTACAACCAGAATTGAGCCAATAAACGAAAGAATAAGTGTTTGCATAATTTTATTTTTATTATTATATTTTTTATGAGTAACCCATTATAAACGACACCCCCCGACTTTTAGGGCATTTTTCTGATATTCGGTAAAGGTTTGTTTGTTTTTGACACCCTCGTACTTTTAATGGTTTTTTAATTAATAAGGAGTGGTAATTGCATTAAGATATTTAAGACAAAAGGTGAGCCTAAGAAAGCCCCCACTTTTCCAGCGTTTTTTCGAAACAGCCGGAAACTCCATTAGCTAGCTGCCATTTTATGACAGCTAGCAACGCTCCCTAACGTCGACGGTATTTATTATACCTTTTCGTGTTTTGAGTGCGTTCGGTCCGGTCACGATTTCTATCAATCCGGTAGTTAGGACGCGCTGTATGGCGAACCCGATGCTGCTTGTGCCACAAATACGGCTGATCTTTGGACTTGATCTTAAGCGTCACACGATCCCGCGGATCAATATAATAGCGCGAAGGAAGCGTTCTGACTTTTAACCAGCGATTACCCTCAGGGTAGTAATAATAACCCGTCGAAATACTGAAATAAACCCGTGAGTAAGGGTAATAATAGTAATCGAAAGGATCATAATACGAAGACCCGTAAGAAACTGACTTGACGCGAACACCATCATCACATCCCGAAATTCCCGTCACCAAAGAACCTGCCAGCAATGCACCCGCAGTAACCTTTATCCAGGGTTTAGTAAGCATACTTTTTATCATTTTTAACACTCCTATTAATTATTAGACCATAATCGATCAATCCATGCCATTAAGCTAAGAATAGCTCTTTCTGTTCTGAATTATTTAGGCAAATATCAAGGAAAGACACTTTAAAACACATCTTCATGATTTATGTCATGAGTTTGCTGTTTTACAGAGAATACCTGAACGTAGTTACTTGTCCTGAGCCTAGCGAAGGAGACGACAATACCCCCGTACTTTTGGGCAGTTTTTATGCGGCTACGCCTTCCCTTCGAGCCAGCGTTAAAAAATAATGCAGTTGTCTCGCATTGCTTGTATGGTAATTCTATCCTTATCTACTATCATAGATTAAGGCATCAGGGAGGGTGAGGTTTTATTAAAACCGAGTAAAATGGTGGAGTGTGCTTTGATATTGAGCAACTGTAAAAGGATTAAGTTTACATCTGAACCAATTATATTACTTGACAAAATATCCTGTTGAGGACTATGTTTTATTGGATACTCTAAAATTTTCTAATTAAGTTTATTTTATAGTTGGTTTTATACATATTTCATCAATTCAATTAGGAATTATCCAATGTCAAAAAAAGATAAGAAAAAAAATTCTAGTAAAGACGCAGAGAAAAAAGCTTTAGCTAAAAAAGCCGCAGCTAAGAAAGCAGCCACAAAAAAAGCAGCTAAGATAGTAGCCGCTAAGAAAGTAGCCGCTAAGAAAGCCGCAACCAAGAAAGCTGCCGCTAAAAAAGTAGCCGCTAAAAAAGCAGCTAAAAAAGCCGCAGCCAAGAAAGCAGCCGCTATAAAAGCTGCTAAGAAAGCAGCAGCTAAAAAAAAAATAAAAGCTAAGAAGGCCAAGAGAGCTAAAAAAGCAACTAAGAAAGTAGCTAAGAAAGTAGCTAAGAAAGTAGCTAAGAAAGTAGCTAAGAAAGTAACTAAGAAAGCCGTAGCGAAGAAAGAAATTAAAGCTAAGAAGGCCAAGAGAGCTAAAAAAGCAGCTAAGAAAGTAGCGGCTAATCAACAGCTTAAAAAAATAGAGCCGCCAGAGAAACCAAAAATAATTAACTACTAAGTAATATTATAAAAGGGGCGTAACTGTTCAAATACAATAGTTGCGCCCCCTTAACTTCTTTACCGGTTTCAAAGTCCATTGCAAATAACCTGCCGTATGACGGCTGACATTAAAATATTGTAATAAAAAGGGTCGGTGACAATGCCATGCTTCGGAAGAAAAAGTCTATTGGTAAAAAATGTTAGATACCTGGATGTGTTTTTCTAATACGTGAATAGATATGAAGTAGATGCGACACCCCCTACTTTTTGCTGGTTTTGATGCGACTATCGCCTTACCCTTCGGGCCATCTTTCAATGAAAGACGTTGTTTCACTTCGCTCAGCTTCAAAACCTCATGAAACGTGGGATGTACTCTGACATAGAGTAACTATAAAGAACCACATTACTCTGACCCAATTATTTAGCCTTCTTGAATAGTAAAAACAAAGATCATCGGCTCCGACTGAAAATATTCTCTTGAAAAAACACCGAATATTCCTATTTTCTTATTGTGATTAACAGGCAAGAAAGGAGGAATTGAAAATGGCCGAATCAGTCACAGTAGATGAACTACTGAAATCCATCTCACCTCGCCATACATCAGGGAGTAAATGGTAATTCAACGATTATTTGTTTATGCAACACTAGCGCCAGGTCGTGCGAACGAACACTTACTCAAGGAAATTGGCGGCACCTGGGAAGATGCAACCGTAACTGGAATATTGCATCCCGATGGTTGGGGGGCGGCCTTGGGCTACCCGGCAATTGTGCTTGACGAAAATGCTGAAGATGTCGAAGGCTTTATTTTCAGTTCGGATAAACTCTCTAGCCATTGGGAAAAACTTGATAAGTTCGAAGGTAAAGCTTATGAGCGCGTGTTAGTAACCGCAAAGCTCAAAGACAATAGCACTGTAGACGCTTATACCTATGAACTGAGAGGTAAATAACGAAGACGTGTGATGCTAGTTCACAATTACGAAGAATTAAAAAGTGTCTAATACCTGGGAGGCTGTCCGAGAATAGCGAACGTAACGAAAATTGATCTGCTTAGTGCAGATTTTTCGATCAAATGAGGCGAATAGTCACTCTATTTAACGAGTTTGATCTTAAATCTGTGCAATCAGGTCAATTTGCAGTAAATTGTTCTATTCTTCGAAAGCCTCCTAGATGGCTGATAATCTCTGCTAATTGCTAAAACAGCCACAGGTGCCACATTTAATGCAAAACCCAGTATTTCAATTCAATCGTGTCGTATATATTCTAATCGCCGTCAATATAGTGGTGTTTTTCTCACACACGATGTTCCCAGGTGGCTTCAATAACCTGCTCGCCCTGCACTTTCTACAAAATGAACATTATGCAATCTGGCAATATGTAAGCCATATGTTTATGCATGGGAGTATCGCGCATATCCTGTTCAATATGTTCGCTTTATGGATGTTTGGATCCGCGCTTGAAGGTATCCTGGGAAAATCCCGCTTCACATTTTTTTACTTTGCCTGTGGAATCGGTGCCGCCCTTATTTACAACGCCATTAATCAATATGAATTCAATCAGGTCTATAGCCTTCTCGCCAATTCGGGTATCAGTAGCGCTGAAATCAGCACAATGATCCAACAACAGGTTTATCCACCTTCTGTAATAACAGAACAACAGGCAGGAAAAATGCTGGATATTTACCATGCACCCATGGTTGGTGCCTCTGGAGCAATCTATGGAATCCTTGTCGCGTATGCGCTGACCTTCCCCAATAATAAACTGATGATTATTTTTATACCGTACCCGGTTGCCGCCAAGTATTTTGTACCTGCGCTTATCATGCTTGATCTGTTTTCAGGTGTAACCGGCTTTTCAATTTTTGGCGGTGGCGTTGCCCATTTTGCCCATGTAGGCGGAGCCATTATTGGACTCTTATTAATGTTATTTTGGAGGAAACAGCTCTCGAAAGAGCGATCGAACAATGGATTCTGATGCCATTGTTTAACAATACCAAAGCAATGGCGGATATTAATCCTTTTACAGGATGTCTCTTGAATTACAGCGTTAGAATGAGAGAGTTATAACAGTAATCGTTTTTATTTTTTTAAAAGACAGTTCTGTCGAGTGCAGTCGAGACAACCCACCTTTTCAATGGTTTTTTACGCAACTTCATCTAGGGAGATGTCAATATTTGCCTCTATTGAATATAACTCTACTTATTCTTAAGAATTACTACTAAACTATTAATACAAATAATTTTTTTAAGGAGATAAACAATGTCAGAATCAGTAGAAATCAATGAAGGTTATTACGGCAAGCTAGAGAACATTCACTGTGGTGTCGTTAAAGGCTTTAAAATCAATTGTGGCCCTGAGCAGTTAACCGTTCTTAATGATGGTGGTGAGCATACTTTTGAAATAACAGGTATTACTGCGAAGAGAAAAGCGGGCGAAGTATCATTCAGTAAATGATTTTACTTTTTAACGATAATCCTTCTCAAGCAGAATTATCTTAAAGGACACCCCACGGCTTTTATGAGGTTTTTTTAATTCTATTTAACGAAAACTTCACCCTTCAGGTCGTCCTCACTGCGTTCCAACGTTGTCTGCGCTACACTCCGGATGGGGCATTTTCTGATAGTTGCTAAGGATTTGATTGGTTTATTAGACACCTTCAGTAACTGCTCCTGCGTTGCTCTACTGCGGCACATCCATGTGCCTTCCCCGACTTTTAAGTGATTTCTCATTTTGTTATTTAAAACGACTAAAATAACTTATGCAAAGCTTAGGCGTTTTTATCCAGCTTCTTTTTAACCTCATTCAGCGTCAACTCATTGCCTACCCTAATATCCATCAAACCTTGATCGACGGCCTGTTGGCCACGCGAGAATTTTAGCTAACAATCAAGAGCTACATCGTTTTCCAGCATGTATTTTAGCATTTTTCTTGCAGGTGGATAATCCTGATCTGATGCTGCGGCTATCCAGTGCAGGGCCTCATAACTATCATCTGTTATACCGGAACCTGTCAGATACATCATACCCAGCCAGTACTGTGCTTCCGCATTGCCGTGTTCCGCCTCTTTCTTATATAACTGGGCTGCATTATAGAGACTCCCGGGCATTCCAATCCCCTTTCGTAATTTATGTGCTAATTCAAGATTTGAATTGTCAGAATTATTTTTTGATAGTGTCGATGAAACAGTGGAAATACTGGTAATTCGTTGGTCTGCATAGACAAAAGGATTAATTAACATAAGACCAGCCAAAAGACTGGACGTTAGGTTTAAACGGAAATGGCCCTTATTATTGACTGGTACCTTGACTCGAATTGAAAAAAACACACAGGGTGATTCGGCTGATTGCAAACGATGAATATTTCGTAATTGGCACAAGCCTGCGCATACCTCACCAGGTCCTTTATGAAAAACTGATTTATTCCTGAAATCAGGAAATGATTGTTGTTCAATCTTCAAATTACCTCTCAACACATAGACAATATTAATTGTCCGGGCATGTATATGAGATGGAATTTCGAAATTTCCGGGTACCATGTGTAGCGCCACATTGAAATTATCTGTTTCAACCACACGATGAGATTCATGATCCTGTAGGGTTTCAGTGATTTGAACATCTGCTAAATAATGGGACCAGGATAATAACGATTCCGTTGAACTATCTGATCTAAGCAGGCATTGAATTTGTTGTTCTATCTGATTTATTGCCTCTTCAGTTTCTCCCAGTTTTTTATACCAATGCAAGATTGTTTGCTGAATTGGTAATTCAGCTTGCATCATTTCATGACATGAATTCAAAATCACCTTACACCTCCCTGCACATGGACATAATGTATATAAGGTATACTCATTTTGAAACTGCACTTAACTTTTTGAGACTAAGGCGTTTTTGTATTGAACTACTCTGGTAATGGAATAATTTTTTTACAATACCCCATACAAAATATATATATGCAAGCTATTATTTCAATTTTCATTATATTCAGGAGGATTTCTACTAACAATTACCCAAAAGTATGAATTATTATGTATCTTGGTAGTTTATATTTAGACTGTTATGAGAGAGGAATTGAGTAGGAACGGAGCCTGGAAATGCGTATTTTAATAGTTGATGATCACCCACTTTTCATTGATGGCATCAGGCACATCATCAAAACACTGGATGACAATGTTGATTTAATCGAAGCTAATTCTGCTAAAGAAGCGTTACTGCTACTGGAAAAAAGCAGCAATCTAGATTTGATTCTACTTGATCTTCATATGCCTGGCCTGGATGGCCTATCAATCGTCAATCACCGACGCATCCAGGGAGCTTGCGTGCCTCTTGTCGTCATATCCGGTGATGATGATCCAAAAACTATTAATTCAGTGATTAATGCTGGTGTTATGGGATTTATACCTAAATCCTATTCTGGAAAAAAATTGTTAAACGCACTTCGCACCGTTATATCAGGCGAAATATACATTCCTGACTCAACTATTAATTACTCTTATAATAATTCCCATCATAGCCATTCTAAGCTCTGTTCGAGTTCCTTGAAAATCACAAAACGCCAGCTACAGGTACTTGGATTATTAGCAAGTGGATATTCAAATAAACAGATTTCATCTACACTTTTTCTCACAGAAAACACCATAAAATCACATGTCAGTGCATTGTTGAGGGCCCTGGATGCCTCGAATAGAACGGAGTGTGTGATTATTGCCCGAAGTAAGGGACTTATACATTAACTTTTTGAGCTGTTAGTGCCATGTGAATTGCGCTTCGCAACTGGGCTGGTTTCAACGGTTTGTGCAGAATTATGTAACCGCTTTGCTGTGATAGCTGTATGCGTTCAGGCTTGGTATCTCCAGTGATAAGAATAGCCGGTATATTTTTTCCTGCCCGGTCTCGAATTGAATTCAGGAGTTCAATTCCGTTCATGTCTCCCGGAAGTCGTAGATCAGAAAGTATAAAATCTGCCTGTTCTGCGAAACCTATATTTTCCAATGCTTCTACGGATGATTTAGCGGTTAACACGACACATCCCCATTTTTCTAAAAGCACCGAGCTTGCTTTTAGTATCTCAAGGTCATCATCGATTACCAATACACGCAATCCAGCAATATTCCAGTGTTTACGTTCGACTGATTGCTCTGCATCTGTGACTTGTTGGGGATCACCTTGTGGCAACAGAATACTGACTACACTTCCAGAACCCGGTTTAGAGCGAAGCTCAAGCGTGTGAGCAAGTAACTCGCACAACCGGCGAACGATTGAAAGTCCCAGTCCCAAACCATGTTTACGGTCGCGCTGTGGATTATGTAACTGATAAAATTCCCCAAAAACCGCATCGGCTTCATTTTCATCGATACCAATACCGGTATCCCAAACCTGTAACAATATTTGTCTCTGTCGTTTACGGCAAGAGACGAGAATCCCTCCTTTGTCAGTATAGCGAATCGCATTACTTAAAAGGTTATTCAGAATACGTTCGATAAACAGATGGTCACTTTTCACGACAAAGTCACCGCAATGCGATCTGATTGAAAGTTTTTTTGCCCTTGCATCGGGTTCGTGCTGAATAATTATGCTTCTGACTACGTCACCGATGTAAAAGCTATCTACACTTGGTTCAACCACACCGGCATCCAGTTTAGAGATGTCGAGCAGCGAATTAAACAAACTGCTAAGTGCTTCGATGGACGAATCAATCTTTGGGTATAGGGAATTTCGAACTTCTCTGGAACCAGTCTCTTTTACTGCTTCAAATAACAGGGACAATGCGTGTAAAGGCTGTCGTAAGTCATGGCTGGCAGCGGCAAGAAATCTGGATTTCGCCATGTTAGCCTTTTCCGCCAATTCCTTTTTAATCCGTAAATTATCTACAAGTGCGTCGTTTTCATAACCTAGAAGTAAAGTTTCTGTGAGAACTTTATTAAATGAATAGCTGAAATATAGACATGCAATTAGATAAATGATAACCATATATCCAAGGGCCTGTGATATCTCTTGATCGATAAGAAAAAAACCACCGGCTAGTGCCGTAGCTACGGGTAATGAGAACGCTGCATATGACAATAAAAAATAAGACAATACACTGATGCCCCCGGCCATGATGCCGCAAAGGGTCATACCAATGGGAAGCAACTCATTTAAGGTAGTCGGCCGAAAAAATATTATCGCGCTACCCCAAATCACCCCCGACATCATAGAACCCATAAAATAGAGATAGCGCGTATTAACGGTAATTTTTTTATTTTGAGCGGGTGGAAAATAATGCCAATGAAAAATCAGACGTAAAAAATTAGTGGCATAGAACAAAACAAGCCATGACAGAACAACCATTATATTAGACTGTAACAGCATGATATACCCGAAGGGTATCGCAATAACGCTGTTTAGCAGTAAACCGCGGGGTATGTTTTTATGGAGTAATCTAATCTGATCCTCATAAATAGAATGCGATGTAACCATGAAAATCCATTAAAAATCGAATGAAAATAGAATGTTATTGACACAAATGTAGACATTAAAACTTTTTCTGAGGTGACTTCCACAGTTAGTTCTGTTACATAAACATTCGTGTACTTGCTTGTAAATAATTACCTATCAAAATAGTAGTGCCAGGGAAGATTAGCGTTTTTCCAACCATTGACAACTCTCTTACCCTTGTTTTACCAGGCTTTGGCTTGATCCCCCTCTTATAATCAATGAATAAATCATACATTAGATCACTTAAGAAAAAATACAGGGTAAACAATAAACCACTCAACCTGTGATTTGAAAAATCACCAGGTTAATTCGAGTTCAACATGATGATAGCCAAAATCAAGATAATCTTTGACCTGACTGGGTCCGTATGAAACAACATCAATGTAATCAGGGAAACTGTCTTGAGATAAACCTAAAAACTCTGCCATGCTACCGCAGACATGGAATATCACATGATAATCCTTAATCCAGCGTTTAATATATTGATGTAACTTGATGTACTGTTCTTCAGGGTCTTTCTTTAACGATGAAACTTCATCCCCATGAGACAGGAATGCGATAGGAAGTTCGGGGTGAGATTTACGAATCAGATAGAGATAGTAGTCGGCTCTCTTTGCTAACCATACCAAGGCCTCTTCGTCATAATCACGGATCGTAAAAATTATGCCCGAGCCTGGCTCTTTAATGATCCATTCCACTTCTTCAAGTTCAGGCAATTCGCCATCGGGGCGGGTTACTTCAGGCAAAGCACCATAGACATTAAACGGCAGTAAAAAGAAAAGCAGCGTAAGTTTATACAAAAAAGAATACATTGGTTCCTTGTTATCGGGCACGCAGTCTGTAGTCATCAAGTGCAGGTACATCCTTTACGTATCATCCTTTCTTTGATTATAGGAGATATTTATAAAAAAGGATTTAAATGTAAATCACCACTTTGGTTCACTGTAATATAGCCTAAATACACAAAATTTCCTCTCAGTCATTCGGGTATCTTTTTGCGGCAGCAGCAAAAGGATTTTTAGCTATAACACGCACTGTTTAAATTAGCTTGTTTACTTTTTGCGAACTTCAACACAAAACACTAGCGTTAAGAATAAGTGAGTAAATGCGTGACTTCAAGAATCACTCACCCCGTCAAAAACGAAGGAGAAAAGTGCTTAGTTTTTTAAGGCTGAAGTGTGCTCAGATTAAAAAAGGAAAAAAAGCTAATAAATAGCTAAACTGGCGCTTATGCATAGTCATCACCACAATCATAACCACGGACCCACTTCTTCCCAACGCATTGGCTGGGCTTTTTTCTTAAATCTGGGTTTCACCATCATCGAATTTATCGGTGGAGTCATGACCAATAGCACTGCCATCATGGCGGATGCGGTGCACGATCTGGGTGATAGTATTTCAATCGGGATGGCATGGATACTCAACCGTCTCAGCGATAAAAAATCAGATGGTAATTTTAGCTACGGCTATCGTCGCTTTTCCTTACTCGGCGCATTGATCAATGCAGTGGTGCTAATCATCGGCTCTGGCTGGGTCTTGAGCACAGCAATTCCGCGGCTTAAAAACCCCGAGATGCCGGTATCAGAAGGTATGTTTGCGCTCGCCATTTTCGGTATTGCAGTCAATGGTTTCGCTGCCTATAAACTGAGCCAGGGTAAAACAATGAACGAACGCGTCCTCAACTGGCATTTGCTAGAAGATGTGCTGGGCTGGGTCGCTGTTTTAGTGGTATCCGTGATCTTGATGTTTGCCGAATGGCCAATTCTTGACCCGATACTATCCATCGCCTTTACCTTGTTTATCCTGTTCAATGTCATCAAAAACCTGATAACAACACTGCGATTATTCTTGCAGGCAGTACCGGATGACAAAGTACAGCAGGAAGTTCTAGAACATTTACTCGACCTGGATTGCGTCAATGACGTACACCACCTTCATTTCTGGTCACTGGATGGAGAACACCATGTATTAACCGCGCATCTGGTTCTGGATCACATACTGGAGATAAGCCAGCTGAATAAGATTAAAGCAGATATAGCCCAGGTACTAAGCAAGTACGAACTGGAACACACCACTATTGAGTTTGAATTACCAGATGAGCAATGCAGAGATACTCGCATCTGAAAACGTGAGATTATTAGGACACCCCTCTACTTTTAAGTGATTTCTCGTTTTGTTATTTAAAATGACTAAAAGAACTTATGTAAAGCTCAGGGGTTTTTATGCGGCTGCGTCCCCGTTTGGTATTTTTACACAACAGATCTTTACCGTTGTAAATAACCATCATCTAGCTACGTTCTGCGAGCTGTGATTGTAACTCCTGATATAACAATTGTGATAATTCCGAAGCTGCGGTATTTTTTCTTTGCGCCAGCACCACAAGGCGCTGTACCTGAGGCTCACCAAACGGAAATATTCTTAAGTTTCGTGACACCTCCGGTGATACCCTGCCCATTGGCACAATGCCACTACCAAGGCCAGCCAGCGTCATATGCACAATCGAGTCCGTCGAATCCAACTCCATTGCTTCATCAACATGCACATGCAACTGCTTGAGTGATTTATCAATCAGGATTCCCAGACCGGCATTGCGATTCAGCCTGAGAAAATGATCCGTTTCAATGGCTTCCCGCCACGATTGCGGATTATTTTTAAGGCCTGCAATCACCACCAAAGGCTCGCTGAAAATTGGCAGGCGTTCCATATAATCGGGTAATTGCATGACATCGCTAACAATCGCTGCATCCAATTCCTCCCGCATCACCCGCCGCACCAGCACCTGCGAAGGACCCTCTTCGATGCGCACCCGCACATCGGGATAACGCCGTCTTAAAGAGCGCAGTGTTTCGGGTAATAATGTGGAGGTGATACCATTGATCGAGCCTATCGACAAGCGCCCACGGATGGTACTTTCAGCGGCGGTAGATTTAAAATCATTAAACTGTTCAACCAGTTTGCGCGCGCGATCAAGCAAGTTTTCGCCATTGGCGTTTAGACGTGGCGGGCGTAATGATCGATCAAACAATGGCAAACCCAACTCCTCTTCAAGTTGTCGAATCTGCTGGCTAACCGCCGCGGGGGTGATGAACAATAACTCCGCTGCATCCGCAAATGAATCTGCCTCCGCAACAGTTACCAAAGTACGTAAATGTCTTATTTCCATAGATTAAGCATAACTTAATCTAACCTAAAAAAACTATCGTTTGATTAAGTTTAATGCCTATCTGACAATACTCACCAGTTTATAAATTTACTCTTGGAGAATTAAAATGGATGAGTTACTACCCTATCTGATGATAATCGGCTTTATTACCGCTTTAAATTTCATGTTTCTTTTGAATTGACCTAATAAAGATACCCCCCCACCTTTTAGGGAATTTTTCAGATAGTCGGCGGGGTGTTTAATGAGTTATTAGACACCCCCCTCTTTTAGTGAGCTTTTATGCTGGGCTTAGTCCTAGCTCGTTTTGATAAAAACATTGCTAGGACTTAGTAAAGTGTTAGGAGTTTATATATAAAAGAATAGCAGAACAATTCAAGAGTGTGGCCGACAGGGAATAATCCGGCGTTTGATTTTTTATTCAGTGTAGTGTTCTGCAATCTCCCGCAAACCTGCTTCATCAAATCGCATTTTGTGTATATCGTCTTTAATCAGTAATTTATTGCGTTTGAATTCTGAAAGAATCCGGCTAACCGATTCCCTGGTTACCCCCGTCAGAGCGGCAAAGTCATTAAGGCTCATAATCTCAATTCCAATTTTAGCCTCATGATTTGCCTCATCGATCAACATCAACAACACGCGTGCGCAACGCTGCCTCAGCGTCCCTGTGGAAAACTCAACAATAACTCTGCTGGATGCTTCCATCTGTTTCTGCCATTCTTTTAATACGAATTTATAAAAGCCAGGATCAGAGGTGAGGATACCGTTAATAACCGGGAAGGGTATCTTACAAACTTCTGTATCCTTTAAGGCAATCGCAGTCTGCTCATAGCACTGACCATTATTCAAAAATGTTTCCAGACCAGCAATTCCGCCTTTTCTCACCAGTCTGACGATTCGAGTACTGCCATCACCGAGCGTTTCTTCAAGTTTTAACAGTCCATTCCGAACAATATACATCTCTATGGCAGGTGAGTTCTCAACGTATAACATAGACTTTTTCGCATAGTCATACAGTACGATACGTTTAAGCAAATCCTCATATTTGTCCAGGTTAACCTCTGCAAATATATCGAATTTTCGGATAGGGCAATGCCGACAATCTGCGCGTCCCTCCCATTTGGGATCGGTGCATTTTATATGATTTCTGGCTTTAGACATTTTTTTCCCAAATAAGTGAAGACCGTGTTAAATAAATCAACACTTTCAAACACTCGTTTTTTTAACTTAACAGGTCAGTTTACGCGTATAACTCCATAATAAATACATATTATTTTTCAGCAAATATATTGCATATAATTAATATCTGCAAGCTATTGATATAGCTGATTAAAATTAAAATTATTGTTTTCATATTAAAATTTGAAGAAAATTACCATGCTAAACATGTGGAAGCACTTGCTAGACAACGCCAGGCAATGTGAAAGAATCCATTAACTCAAGGGCAAATGTGCATCAGAAATTTCCTTCAAACTGCGGAATAATCTCTCCGCCACATATTTTTAATATATTTTAAAGACACCCCCTACTTATAGAGCATTTTCTGATAATTGCTAAAGGCTTCATTGTTTATTTGACGCCACCCTACTCTGGCGACTAGCGAATATTTAGCTTTGCCTCATTCTTAGTGATATAAATATCCCTCTAACTTACGTACCAGCAGAACCACCATTATGAGTATTTCAAACGAATATCTGGAACTATTTACCCGCATTGCGGAACAAGTCACGTTTCCTGTTGTGGAAGGCATTTATCTGCCAACACCAATAGAAGATAACGTGAAAAAAGATGATTTTGGTGTAGTCATTCTGGAAGACGGCAGTGCGGGTGCTTTTTATACAAGCTTAGATGACACGCTAGAGCAGCTCAAAAACCGCTACCCAGAGGGAGAAACAGTCAAACAGGACTGCCTCAGCCTTATCAAAAAAATAACAAGTAATAAACTCCACGAGAGAGCCGTGGCAGTTGGCGCAATCAATGCTGTCAGTCAAACCATAATACGCCTGGCAGAGTTTTCACCTGTCGATGCAGACTCCATCGCAACGTATGGCAAAACCAGCAGCATCGGAATAAGTCAGGCAAAAAAGGGACAGCAAGTTGGCATGGTAGGCTACTTCGCACCCCTGATTGAAAAACTATTAGAAAAGGAAAGTGAAATACTGGTGCTAGAGAAAAATCCCACAAAAGTTGAGCCACAAGCAGGGGTGATAGTCAGCGAAAATGTAAAAGACCTCTCCACCTGTCAGCATATCCTATGCACAGCATCAACCTTGATAAACAACACCCTAGACGAAGTCCTACAGCACTGTAAACAAGCAAAATCCTTCAGCCTGATTGGCCCAAGCGGCAGCAGCCTACCCGATATACTGTTCAAACACGGCGTAAATGCAGTGGGCGGATTCCATTTCACCGATATCCCCGCACTAAAACAGGCATTAAAAAATCAGGAATCCTGGGGACATACAGGCAATAAATACCAACTCTCACCTGACACTTACCCGGGTGTTGAAACGCTGTTAGAGAACATTGCTAGAAAGGATTAGAACCCAGTAATAAAATTACCATTTTCAACCCTGGCTCACTGCATAAAACAATCCAGCTAATCGTCACTATCATCCAGTTTTTGTTTAATCATATCCAGAGTATCGCTCCACTGCGTGAATGCACCCCCAGCCTCTAACTGATCTAAACCCAATTTAGTGTAAGTACCATCCTTAGCGATTTCACCCGCCAATTCCGACAAGCTTTGTTGCGGACGACCCAATGCATAATGTGCAGCCCCCAATGCATTATGTAACACCATCTGCCGCGCATTATCGTCCTCAATTCCATGCCCGGTTAACCACATCACCTGCTCATCAAAAAAGCGATACATCCAGCCATTCAAGGAAGCGATTGCCGCCGCCTCATCGAACTGAGCTTCTTCGGTAAACGCTATGGTCTTACCCAAAGAATCAGCCAGTGCTTTAACCACAGGTATATCGGGATAAATCGGTACAAAACCCTGTGCATTTTCAGCCGATACAAGCGGTAAAATAAGTGCAAGCCGTTCAGGTAATTCCGCCTTGGCACGCAACTGCGCAAGACTAACGCCTGCTGCCGCTGAGACCACAACCTTATCTTTGGGGAAGTGTAATTTGCCTAGCAAATCATCCAACTGAAACGGTCTAACCGCTAATAAAATCAGGTCAGCTTCATCAATCACTGCCTGGTTACTCTGTGCAATCTCGCAATTCAACGTCGTTGCCAAATGCTGCGCACACTCAGCGTTTCGCGGGCTCAGAATAATCCGCCGAGTATCGCCAGAACGCCTTAAACCCATCACCGTATAAGTCGCTAAATGACCTACCCCAAGAATACCCAAAGTGGTTTGACTGTTTTTATCCATAATTTTTATCCGCGTGAAATATTTGAAGACATCACCATAAACTAGTAAAGCTTGTGAAGATAGCGAGGGATTTTTAGCGAGCTTGCCATTTTGTTTTTAAAATAGCTAACTCAGCCGAGGCATTGCCGAGACAACGTTGGAGCAGCGTGAGACAACAGCTTAAGCTGGCGCTTTAGGGTGAGGCGTAGCCATATAATTATGCTGAGCTTAGTACTAATTCGTTTTGATAAAAACGACATTAGAACTTAGTGAAGTGTTAGGCAGTTTTTGAGTTATAAATGACCTTCGGCAACTGCTCCTGCGTCGCCTAAAAGCGCCTACTTTCGGTGCTCTACTACGGCACATCCATGTGCCTTCCCCGACTTTTGTTTTTCCTTAAGCTTCATTTCTTAATACGACAGTAATTCTTGATCTAGCTCATGACTGTCCGTGACAATTTGTGATAGCGTATAGATGTTAAGTTAATCTGTAATAAAACCGTGGCAAGTTCATAATAAAATTTGTGTTTTATTGTGCATCCCATCACAATTATTTAAATGTCAAAAAATAGGAAGGTGTAAAAATGTCAATGTTTAGTTTTTTCCAGGAAATGGAGGATGCAGCAGAAACCTCCAGTAAGAGTGACTTTACCAAATTTGGTATTGTTATCGTCTTTATGATAGTTGTACTCATTCTAAGCTATAGCTCTACGGGTGAGTTACCGACTAATGCATTCCTGGTTATAGCCGCACTTTTTGGCGCCTATATGGCAATGAATATCGGTGCCAATGATGTCGCTAATAATGTTGGCCCGGCAGTGGGTTCTAAAGCCCTGACCATGGGTGGCGCAATCGTTATCGCTGGTATATTTGAAGCTGGAGGTGCTTATATAGCTGGTGGTGAAGTGGTTGGTACCATTAAAAAAGGCATTATTGATATTAATGCTTTCGGCGGTAATACTGATAGTTTTATCTGGGCTATGATGGCTGCGCTGCTTGCTGCAGGTTTATGGTTAAATCTGGCGACCAAATTTAAAGCCCCGGTTTCAACAACTCATGCGATTGTTGGTGGTGTAATGGGCGCTGGTATTGCGGCAGGCGGGTTTGCTATCGTTTCCTGGCCAACCATGGGTAAAATCGCCTCTTCATGGGTTATATCTCCTGTACTGGGGGGCATCATTGCAGCAATATTCTTATTTTCTATAAAGAAAACGATTGTTTTTAAGGCGGATAAAATCGCTGCTGGCAAATTCTGGGTTCCAGTTTACGTCGCTATTATGACATGGGCATTTGTCACTTATCTGACCTTAAAAGGTCTTAAAAAAATATGGCCGCATATTGTAGATATTTTCACATTCCTGCCTGATGAGAAGAAACCAAGTTTTTTGATCGCGTCTGTTCTTGGCCTGATATTCGCAACAATCTTTTATTTCATTGTTAAAAAAAGCGTGTCACTAAAAGAAAACTTAAAGAACGACAGAAACAGTATCAATACTTTATTCACTGTCCCGCTTATCTTTGCTGCGGCACTGCTGAGTTTTGCTCATGGCGCAAATGATGTCGCCAATGCTATTGGACCACTGGCCGCGATTAGCGATGCTGTCAATACCGGTGGTATTACATCAAAGGCCTCCATTCCATTCTGGGTTATGTCCGTTGGCGCACTTGGTATTGTGGTTGGTCTCGCATTATATGGTCCAAGGTTGATTAAAACAGTCGGTTCAGAAATAACAGAACTGGATCAGATGAGGGCCTTTTCCATCGCAATGGCCGCCGCCATCACTGTTATTATTGCCAGCCAGCTCGGGCTACCGGTTAGTTCAACTCACATTGCACTTGGCGGCATCTTTGGTGTTGGTTTCTTACGCGAATACTTACAGGACCATAAACAAGTTATTAAACTGGATGAAGAAGAAAAGAAACTGGTAATAGAAGAAAACAAGCTTGAACAATACAGAGAAAATCTTCAGGAATTATTAGACCTACCTGACAACAAGAAGGATAAAAAAGTTTACAAACAAATCGGTAAACTTTACGAGATGGTGGAAAATGAGGAAAAAATTCTTGAAGAAGAACAACTTATTGTTGAAACTTTACAGCGGAAAAAATATGTAAAAAGAGATGCTTTTAAAAAGATTATTGCGGCATGGGTTATTACGGTACCCGTTGCAGCTATTCTTTCTGCGAGTATCTATTTCATGATTAGAGGTATGATGATTTAGTCTTTAATTTCCTAAATCAGTAAAGGGGCCGTGACTATTTTATATCTTCAAAATAGTTACGGCCCCTTTAATATTTGTAAAACCAAGTTCCTATTTTGAATAACGATACAGTATACGAGATGAAGCTATGTACCGTGTTTACATTAACGGTAGTTACACACTATCTGAGGCAGGAAAATGGTTTGGTGTAAGTTATGTTACTGTGGGCCGGGTAGTGTAAACGTCTATGCTGGAACCGCCTGGCTTATCTTAAGGAAGCTCTGCCCCCAATGCCAGTAAGTTAAGCAATAAAACCCACTACCCAAAATTAAATGAAACCATCGGCAAAGCTCCTGCGTTGCCCTACTACGGCACATCCATGTGCCATCCGCTACTTTAAAAGCTTAAGGCGAAGCATCCGTTTCTTTTCTTCACTGGTATCACTGTTTAATCGCAGAGAACTGCAGCGCTTTTAAAAGGTTTTTAAGTTCACTTTCTTCAATGCTGATTGAATAGTCCATTGTTTATTGATGATAAGCTTATTGACGACTTCTTTGTGCCAACTGACAGTATCGTGGCGTGGGCAATTACTGCTGCCACCCACTATTTTTCAAACGATATAAAGCTTAAAACATTATTCGGCATTTTACGCTGGCCAGCCACAGCTGATTCTCATCCGCGTTATAAGAGGGGTTGATAATCCATTGCACTCCCGGAAAGAGCAACACATAGCTTTTATAGTTGAGCTATATCAATATATCGAAAGACTGTTTATGTTATTTTTTTCTGTAACTGAAACATAACCTTATGTGTAATTTATATAATGATGCTTTTTTATGATGGACTATATGGATAAAACTATCGACAACGATGAAACAGCTCGGTCGCCAGCGCCAGACCAGCAGCAGGATCAGGAGTACAGCAATGGTGTCCGAATCGGCCAGCAGCTGATCAAGGCAACAGTACCTTTTGCGGTCGAGGACGTGGCGAAAAGCTGGTGGCTTGTCGCTTCAACATTTGGCCTGATGATAGCAGTACTTGTTGCTGCGGCGATCGCGCCATGGTGGCCGCTGCGCTTGATGCTATCCGTACTCGGGGCACTAATCATGGTGCGAGCCTTCATTACCTACCATGACTATATGCACCGTTCAATTCTGCACAAGTCGCGCCTCGCCTGGGTATTGTTTCGATTATATGCGGCCTTCGCACTCACTCCACCGCGTTCCTGGCGCAAGAGTCATAACTACCATCATGGCCACGTTGGCAAAATCAGCGAAGCAAGCGTGGGCGCCTTTCCATTGATCACCACGAAAATGTGGCGCGAAGCCACAGCAGCGCAGCGAGCCTCATATCGTATTCAACGCCATCCGTTGGTGGTAGTGTTTGGTTACCTTACGATATTTGCCTACAGCATCTGTATATTACCTTTCCTGAAAAATCCGAGAAACAACTGGGATTCTGCATTGGCGTTGCTTGGCCATATCGGGCTGATCGCGCTATTGTGGATCTACGGCGGTTTTGATGTGGCCTTCTTTACCGTGCTGCTGCCGATGACGATTGCTTCGGCCCTAGGCAGTTACCTGTTTTTTGCCCAGCATAGCTTTAAACGTATGCACGTCATTTCACCCGAAGCGTGGACCCACTACCGAGCCGCGCTAGAGTCATCCAGCTACATGCGACTCAACAAACTAATGCAATGGTTTACCGGAAACATTGGCTATCATCATATTCATCACCTCAATGTCCGCACCCCCTTTTACCGGCTGCCAGAAGCCATGGCGGCGATTCCTGAACTGCAGTCACCTATAACAACGACCCTAGCGCCACGAGATATCATTGACTGCTTTCGCTCTTGTCTGTGGGACGAAGACTCGCAACGTATGGTGTCATATCGCGAAGCCAGCAAGCTGGCCTAAGCCCCTTGTTCAGAACGAACAGGATAGCCCTGTAATTTCAGGATGACTGCTTCGTGCCAACTTAGTGGAAAAAGTGCCAATAAGTGGGGGGGGTGTCTTTTAAAAGAGCAATTCCTATGCTACAACCAGCCACTGCGCCACGCTACGCGTAACCCTGCGTACTTTCTGGCTCTTGGTGAGCCTTAGAAAGCAACCCCCCTACTTTTAGGCTGTTTTCTGATAACGGCTAAAGGCTTCATTGTTTATTTGACGCTACCCTACTCTGGCGACTAGCGAATATTTCAGTTTGATTTCAGTTGACCCATGTAAATTACTCTTCAACGTAACTTAGAGAATAAACATGGACATTCCACAAACAAAAATCTGGGATATTTTCATCAGGATATTCCATTGGGGCCTGGTGGCCACATTTGCAATCACTTATTTAACAGAGGATGACTTCCCCATACTGCATGTCTATGCGGGATATACCATGATGGCGTTAATATTTTTGCGCCTGATCTGGGGATTCATTGGTAGTCGACATGCTCGATTCAGAGACTTTATCGTAAGGCCGGCTGCCGTCATAGACTATATGAAAGATGTTGTTCAGTTTCGTGCAAAACGCTATCTAGGACATAACCCGGCAGGTGGAGCGATGGTAATAGCGCTCCTTATCAGCCTTTCAATGACTCTACTTTTTGGCTTATTGACTTATGGAACTGTTGAATTTTCAGGTCCGCTGGCGGGTCTTGCCTCAGGAGTCAGTGATTCACTAGCGAATGGTTTCAAAGAGTTGCATGAATTCTTTGCAAATTTATCAGTGTTTTTGGTGGTTTTACATGTGATTGGGGTGGCAATAGCCAGTATCCAACATAAAGAAAACCTGGTCAGAAGCATGTTCAATGGTTACAAAAAAATTAGTCTCAACAATAAGCACTAAATACTGGAGGTATTTAAATGAAAGCAACAATTTTAATTCCCATCGTTTTTCTTTTCAGCAGTAACGTAGTTATGGCTGATGCGCTAAATGACCTGTTTAACGAATATAAACAAAACGGTGTCACGAGTATGAATCAAGAAGCGGGTGAAACACTATGGAATAAGCAAATCAAAAACAATAAAACGGGGCAGGTACGAAGTTGTACCACATGCCACGGCAGCAACCTGAAAAAAACAGGTAAACATGCCAAAACAGGCAAGCCAATTGAGCCAATTGCACCCAGTGTTAACAAAAAGAGCCTTACTGAAGTGAAGAAAATCAAAAAGTGGTTCAAACGCAATTGTAAATGGACATTAGGTCAGGAATGCAGCGCTCAGGAACAGGCAAACATACTCACCTATTTAAAAAACCAGTAACCCTATAGAAACTATCATAGAGGAAATAATCATGAAAACAATTATTACAGTATCAAGTATTTTAGGACTAATATTAATGACGAGCTTAGTATTGGGTGATAATGACAGAGATGAAGAATACGAACATAAAGGTGGAATGTTTAGCCGAATTTTTAGTAAACAACTAGATGTAGCAACTGTTAAAAATACAAAATACACGGAAGAATGTGGCAGTTGCCATTTTGCTTACCAGCCCGGATTATTACCTGCTCGCTCCTGGGAGAAGATGATGGCTAACCTGGAAAATCACTTTGATGAAAATGCAGAGCTGGATAAACAAACTCAAGCAGAATTAACCACGTACCTGGTTACAAATGCAGCGGATCATGCCGACTACAAACGCTCAAGACGTATTATGGGTTCATTCGGCAAGAATGACACGCCTTTGCGAATTACTGAAACGCCCTACTTTATTCGCAAACATGACGAAATGCCGCGTAATGTGATAGAAAACAATCCAAAGCTGAGCTCTTTTAGTCAATGCGCCGCTTGCCATATTAACGCTGAGAAAGGATCATACGACGAAGATGAAGTGCGCATTCCTGGAGTAGGAAGATGGGAAGATTAATTTTAATTGGTTTCATGACCTTACTGTTCTTCAGTTTCAGTAATACTATCGCCAAAGATCACGATGAAGCTTATGAATTACTTCGCTCTGGAGAAATTCTATCGCTGCAAGAAATTCTGGAGATTAACAGCAAACAAATAACAGGACGTATTCTTGAAGTGGAATTAGAGCATGAAGGCGGGCAAATGATCTATGAGATAGAAGTTCTGGATAACAATGGCATAGTCTGGGAAATCAAACTTGATGCGCGTAGCGGAAAGATTATCAAACAGGAGCAAGACTAGTGCGCATACTGCTGGTTGAAGATGATCCCAAACTTGCGGGTCAGGTACAGTCAGCTTTGCGTAAATCCGGCTATGCCGTGGATATCGCTAATAATGGTATCGATGGAGAATTCATGGGCGATGAAGAACCCTATGAATTGATTATTCTGGATCTTGGTTTACCCCAACGACCTGGCATTGAAATACTAAAGAACTGGCGCAGCAAAGGCAATAAAACGCCCGTATTGATTTTAACCGCAAGAAATGACTGGAGTGAGCGCGTTGACGGACTAAAGGTGGGTGCCGATGACTACGTCGGCAAACCCTTTCACATGGAAGAGCTCATTGCCCGGGTCAGTGCCTTGATTCGACGCAGCATGGGTGAAGGCTCTTCAGAACTAACAATGGCTGGCATCCGTCTGGATGAAGACAGACAAACCGTCATAGCAGCAGATGATGTAGAGCATAAGCTTACACATGTCGAGTTCCGGCTTCTGCGTTATTTTATGACGCATCCCGGTGTCATCTTGTCAAAAAACCGTCTGATTGAGCACGTTTACGAAGGCGATACGGAGCGTGATGGTAATGTCATAGAGGTTTACGTAAAGCGTTTACGTTATAAACTTGGCAAGGACATAGTACAAACGCGTCGTCATCAAGGTTACATTTTCCACAAGGATAAAGAATGAAGTCCCTGCAAAGCCGGCTTCATATAGGACTAGCAGCCAGCTTGATTATTCTGATCGCTCTAATATGGTGGCTGGCAAATGCCAGCATGAACCATATAACAAACCAGATGATGGTGACACGGCTGGAACATGACGGTCAGGCACTACTCGCTGGCTTGCAACAATCAGCAGATGGTAGCCTCAGTCTGCAAAACCTGCAAGTAGGCCATATTTATCAGCGAGTCTATTCTGGTCATTACTATCTTATTAGCAGTGGCAAACAACAGTTACGTTCCCATTCGCTTTGGGATCAAACGCTAACTCAACCCCAACTGAAAACAGGAGAACAGTCCACTGAAAATACTGACGGACCAGATGGACAGCATCTTTTACAGTGGACCTCCCGTTATCAACGTTTTCAAAAACCTATCACAATCACAGTAGCTGAAGATACGAATGCGCTGTTATCAGCATTACGCCAGTTTAATCTCTATTTTGCTATTGCTGCCATAGCAATCCTTGCTTGCTTATTATTAATTCAAGGCTTGATAGTAAGGCGATCACTACAACCGCTTGCAACTATAAAGCAGGAACTTCAGGAACTTTCAGAGGGAAAAATCGAAACCCTTTCGAAACAGGCACCCAGTGAAATTCATCCATTAATAGATGAAGTAAACCGTTTGTTACAACAATTAAGCAAGCAACTAAAGCGATCCCGTAACGCCACAGGTAACCTCGCACATAGCCTCAAGCACCCGCTAAATTTACTAATACAGTTGGCTGAAACTGAAGATATAAAGCTTCAACAGCCTGTGAGTAATGAATTACGCAACAATACCCGGCAAATATTGCAGCTCATGGAGAGCGAACTAAAAAGAGCCAGGCTGGTAGGCTCAGGCATGCCGGGACAGTTGTTTCACCCCGAGCAGGAATTACCAACTCTAATTGATGTTCTAAAGCGTGTTTATCACAGTAAAACACTTAACATCGAGTACCATGTCATGCCAGGACTTGAATACTCCGCAGACCGAAATGACATGCTGGAATTGCTGGGCAACCTCCTGGACAACGCCTGCAAATGGTCAACAGAACGAGTGCGATGTAAACTCTATAGTGAAAATGGCTTGAAGATTCAAATAGAAGATGACGGCCCCGGCTGTGATGCACAGCAACTCTCCTCGTTGACACAACGAGGCGTGCGAATTGATGAAACAACGACCGGTACAGGGCTTGGCCTTGCCATCGTCAAAGATATTGTTGAACTTTACTCAGGTGAGATAACATTTTCACAATCTGAGTTAGGTGGATTATCAGTGATGGTTAGTTTGCCTGTAGCAGGCTAGGCAGGTGTCCAAATCAGTCAAGCTGTCACAGCTGCACCTGAAGAGTATTGTAGTTATTTAAAAGACACCCTGTGAATTCAAGTCGTAAATGCAATTCTGCTTCCTCTGAAGAATACCTCATTTGGTGTCCTTCCCTTAAGTGTTTTTCTGGGGCGATTATTTAATCACTCCATTATGAACGCTATTTTACTCTCTGGCACTTCATCAAAGCTGCTACGTTTAGGTAAATACTGCCTAATCAAGCCGCTTGTATTCTCACTCAATCCACGGTCACCATAACAGTATGGGCGTGCAAAATAGCCTTTGCTATTCAGTGCTCTATCCACTAATTTATGTTGCGCAAACTCAGGGCCATTATCATAAGTCAGCGTATGCACATGGCTGGTAAGCGAGCTCAGCAAACGAATCAAGGTATCCTATACGGCCTGTGCGGTTTTGTTCATGGCCAAGCCCATAATACTCAGTTTGGATTTGCGCTCAACCAGGGTAACCAGGACCTTCCCGCCTTGTCGCCCTATTACGGTATCGACTTCCCAGTCACCGTAACGCCTGCGTTTATTGACGATTTCAGGGCGCTCTTCAATACCCACACGATCACATAGGCTTTGGTTGTTACGCACGCCACCATAGTGCTTGCGGTTTATCTTTTTACAGCGCAAGTACGTATGAAGGTCTCAGCCTTATCAAAAAAATAACAAGCAATAAACACCACGAGAGAGCCGTTGCCCTTGGCGCAATCAATGCTGTCAGTCAACACATAATGCGCCTCGCAGGGTTTTTCAGCGGTGGATGCAGACTCCGCCCCAACGTCTGGCAAAACCAGCAACATCGGCATAAGTCAGGCAAAAAAGGGCGAGCGAATTGGCATGGTAGGCTACTTCGCACCCCTGATAGAAAAACTATTAGAAAAGGAAAGTGAAATACTGGTGCTAGAGAAAAATCCCGCAAGAGTCGAACCACAAGCAGGGGTAATAGCCAGCGAAAATGTAAAAGATCTCTCCACCTGTCAGCATATCCTATGCACAGCATCTACCTTGATAAACAACACCCTGGACGAAGTACTTCAACACAGTAAACAGGCAAAATCCTTTAGCCTGATTGGCCCAAGCGGCAGCAGCCTTCCCGATATATTATTCAAACACGGCGTAAATGCAGTAGGCGGATTCCATTTCAGCGATATCCCCGCACTCAAACAGGCATTAAAAAATCAGGAATCCTGGGGACATACAGGCAATAAATATCAACTTACGCCTGACAACTACCCGGGTATTGAAACGCTGCTGGAAAGGATTGCTACAAAGGTTTAGCGAGAACTTAGCGTGTATTAACGGTTTTTAACCGTGCCCTACGGGTAAGCTAAAGCAATTGTCTCACTTCGTTCGGCTTGGGCTTTTTAAGACACCCCCCTACTTTTAGCCTGTTTTTCATCAATAGAATGAGCCGAGATTCATCGAGACAACAGCATTGTCGTTTAATACTGGCCCGAAGGGTAGGCGCAGCCGTATAAAAATGCCCTAAAAGTAGGGGGGTGTCCTCTGACATAGAGTAATGATAAAAGAATTAAACGTTACTCTGATCCTAATTATTGACCATAATTAATTAAATTAGATAAGCTAATTTATTTAGTGTCTTCAAGTTTAACGACAGCTTTTGCTGTCATTTCCACATAGATAGTCTTCGCCTTATTTTCAACCAGTTCATCGATACTTTTGGTTAACGATAACAGAGGCACCTCAACAGCCGTCTCCTCAGTTTGACCTAATTTACAATCAAAACTCCAGTACTTGGTACCAGCCGGTAGTGTTTTTTCGCGCTCTTTTTTTAGAGTTTTTTTGATCTCATGCTTTATCGAATCTACGATACGAGGTACTTTGATTTTAGGGTGGTCTAGCTTAAAAGTCTTTTTCATTGGAATCCTAATGGAATGAGCAACTGGTGAGTAGATAATGCACGCAGAAAAGCGTCTAACGGCGCGCAGTGTACATTTGATAGTATGATTCTACAAGACATTGGATCTAAACGCATCGCTACCAAAACGACTTAGAAAGTTGAACACATCAAAAGTCTTCCAAAGATTTAATTTAGTGCACCTCTATTGTGTTTTACGCATATTGTCTAAGCCGTGGTTGAGTCTGATCCTTTGATTAAAAAAAACGATATTGGAATTTATGCTGTGCGAGGTTGCTTTCATCTTAAAGATTCTATTTCACTAAAAGGTTCATAAATTTTTAGTAATAAATCTTCACTTCTACAATTAAAAAACTTGACTATTTTTTTACTTTAACTTGTCCACAAAATCTGTGGATAAGTCTGTGTATATCACTATGAATTAAGTCTAAAATCCATGCTGTATTTAGTTCCTTTACTAATTGATCAATTTTTGACCAATTGTATTTATTCATTTATTTATCATGATCTTATAGACTACCATTGATAGACTAAAGTAAAAAACAGGCGGATATGACACTTTTATGACTAATTTAACTCTAGCTTTTTAAATTGTGTATAAATTAGAAAATATTAATTTAGACTCACGATATTGCTAAGTCATTGTTAAGTTTAGAATAAGGTGGTTTTGTACAAAAATTAATCAAATAAACATCGGCTGCCCATTAATAAAATTCATCTATAGATGATCAAATTTTATGATTTATGCAAGATAGATTTTCGTGAAAAAGTTTACTTTCGGCAACAGCTTCTGCATTGTCTTACTGCGTTCGGCTATGTATTTTTCTGAAAAAGTGCCAAGCCGAGTGAAACCGACAAATTCATTCCAGAAGAATTTGTCGTAAAAAACACTCGGCTTGGCACTTTTTTATTTACTAGAGACCTTTGCACGAGAGTATGGCGAGAGATAAATGAGCGTAATTTTCCGAATTTTTCATAAAAATAAGGTTAATAGCAGGGCTATTGACCGCATTTTTAGGGAAAATCTGGGAAATTATTCGGTAAACAACACCTCACCCTAAAGGGTCAGCTAAAGCTGTTGTCTCGCGTTGCTTGTATGGTTGTTCTAGCCTTAATTTATGATCATAGTTAAGGCATCGGGGAGGTGGAGGCTCTTCGCTTTGCTTCTGCCACTTTACGTGTACAGACTAGCCGAGATTACACCCCTCCACCCCATTCATTAATGAGCGCCTATTAAGAATCTTGCCTATGATGGCCGATTTCAACAAGCTTGCGCCTTTCGTGATTCCCGATACGTTTTTAACCTTACTTGGGAGTTCACAAAATGGCAATGCTCGTTAATGTAAAAGAGTTCGGAGTTGACGTCGCTAAAGATTGGCTGGATATTTTTGATGGTGCTGAAGTCATTAGAATTGAGAATCGGCAGCAGGCTATTCGCGCTTTTCTTAAAACGCTTCCTGGCACTTGTGCTATCGCGATTGAGTCGACGAATACATACCATGAGTTGATGGTGGAGCTGGCGATTGCAGCAAAGCATACGGTCTATTTAATCGATGCCTATCGTCTCTCTCGTTATCGGGATGCGGTCGGGGTAAGGGCTAAAACGGATCTGAATGATGCCATGTTGTTATTGCGTTACATGCGTTCGGAGAAACAGCAGTTAGTGGCCTTTAAACCCTTGCCTAAAGCGGTTAAACGCCTGAATCGCCTGCTTAAAGCACGGGCCAAACTGGCGCAGTTAAAAACCGCTATGGGCTTATCTTTAACGGGGGTTGCTGAATTGGCACAAACACGTAAGGCATTGCTGAAACGCTTTGAAGATGCAATGGCAGTGATTGATAAACGGTTGCTGGAGTGTATAAAATTAGCGGAGTATCAAGATGATTATCGGCGCTGTTTAAGTATCCCGGGGATTGGTCCTTTGAATGCAACTGCCCTTGTGGCATTGTTTCATCGAGGGTATTTTTCCAAGTCGGACGCCTTTATCGCTTTTATGGGGCTGGATGTGAGGGTACGAGAATCGGGGTACTTTAAAGGTAAGCGCAAACTGACGAAAAAAGGGAGTCCTGAAATGAGGCGGTTATTGTTTAATGCCGCGAGAGCAGGCGCAAAAACCAAACAATGGAATGCCTATTATCTTGCTATGCGTGCAAGAGGTCATTCGACAACCGCTACCGCGGTTGCCATATCGCGTAAAATCGCTAGACTGGCATTTGCGTTAATGAAAGATCAATCTGAATATCGTCCTATTTAGGTTTTTTTCTTGATTATTAACATAGAATCTCGGCTCAAGACATTTTTATCCGTCATATCTTTCGTGCAAAGGTCTCTACTAAAGGAAACTATCAAAAAAAACGCCCTGATAAGAGCGCTTTTTTTGTTAAAACATATTTTATCAATAACTTAGAACAGTCGTATCTTCTGCAAATAATGCAGGCCAGGTAACATCCGAACCACCAACAACAACCCCTTCGATAAGATCATCTTTGGTTAAACCACCGACATTCTTCATACACATAGGGCATACAATCACCTTGCCACCCGCTTGCATAAAACCAGCAAGCATTTCTTTTAGCGATTTACCCGTCGAGTGTTTGTGTTCGGGAATATTTTTATCGGCAATTCTTACCCCTTCAACATTGAGGAAAATCGTCACAGGTATTTTCTTTTCCATGCGTACTTTCGTGCTGAAACCAATCGCCATAGCAGCCTTGTTAATATCATCACTGGTTATATTAACGAATAGCTTCTGGCCATCAGAGTCTGCATACAAACTTTGCGAAAAGACCATAAAAACCAGTGCGAAAATTGCCATTAAAACCTTCATTTTTTTCATAGATTTGCTCCCAAAATGCCCAAAGTTAGATTGAATAAAAATCAAGCTGCAACTGGGCCAGATGCAGCCTGAGGCAGTGAAATGATAGATCGTTTATAAACCGGAGTCATTGATAAATATTAACTTTATGCATTTAAAAATTGGGAGGTTTAATTTGTTTGGGCTATTTTTGAATGATATGAAGACACCCCCTACTTTCGGGGCATTTTTCAGATAGTCGGCTGACTGTTTAATGAGTTATTTGACACCTTCGGCAAAGCTCCAACGGCACGTCCATGTGCCTTCCCCTACTTATGACTCGTTTTACTCGCCCTTCGGGTCGTCGACGCAAAGCTCCAACGTTGTCTACGCTGCGCTTCGGCTAGGCTGTTTTTGTTCTGAATCTGCTTGTTATCTCGAAGCCACACATTATGCCTATTATTGTTCAGGCCTGGCTGAATAGGCCTGGTCAAAAATAATTTCCAGCGCGGGGTTAACGCCCCTTAGCTGGTCGATCACTTTTTTCGCCCAATCAAAATACTCCTGGCGCCGCTCTAAACTCCAGTGAGGTGGCGGATTTGATGCAACATCACGTAAATTACTGATCTTATCAGCGAGTTTTACCAGTTTTGCCTGATCACTGATGTGAGCTGCATGATCAATCTTCGCCTGTTTGCGAGCTGCCTTATCTAGCAGCTTGTCATCCGTCACATCCATCACAATATTTTTAATGACTGGCCCGAATTAATGTAGAAAGGCTTTAATAGCTTCCTTAATTCAGGAACTGTCTGTCCCAGTCCCTGTGGGTTTTGCTCTACCCAGACAATTGGAAGCTTTAGTATTTGGCATCCTTGAATCAGAACTTGAATGTTCCTAAGTAATTCTTCGCTCTCATGCACAATACTCGCAAGCTTCCCTTGAACATCGACTATGACCAATCCCGCTTTTTCTTGATTTAACACGTCAGCCTACTCCCAGGTGCTCCCCATCTATTGAATTTCATACTCACTTTGCTTAACGGTTGAGCTCAGTTGACAGGCAATGCAGAGTGTAGCGTTGCGAAACGGCGTATTGGCAGGTCAACTGAAGTGATTTGTTATGTGCTTTTATAGCCATTTAACGGTAATTTTTAACTTCAATTATTAAGTACCTTGGAAAAATGGAAATGACTGCTTTCGGCCAGAAGCGGACCGTTATTCCGTAATAGTAATTGAAGCCCTTGCCTTCACTACATACTTGCCCTTTGGCCAATCGAAGTAGACGCGCACTTCATAGTCGCCTGCGTTTCCTGCTGTGAATTGCCAAGTGCCTTGTTGCACACCCTTGGTGTATTCCCATACCCCAAACTCGCCATCTGGCCGGCTTGCCTCTATTAGAGTCACCCAATCTTGTGGGTTTCCTGGAAGTTCACTCACTGTAATCGCGACAGGCTGCCCCGTGCGCACGATGTCAGAGGCGAGAACAATGCGTGGCTTTCGAGACTCAACGGTTTCTTGTGGTCGCCCAGGCGGGGCAATTACCGTTTCCGAGGTCGGAGCGGGCGCTTGTTGATCGTCATTGCATGCACCGACGGAATTCTGGATGCATTTCCTGCCATCAATCCAGGTTGCGGAGGTCAGGACCGTGTTGAACAGGACCGTGTCGGTTAGATCCGCGTCGGTCAGATTTGCACCGGTCAGGTTCGAGTACATTAAGTGCGTCTTGGTCAGGTTTGAGCCGGTCAGGTTCGTGCCAGTGAGGTTCGCGCTGCTCACATTTGCGCGCGTCAGGTTCGCGCCAGTCAGGTCCGCGTCGGTCAGATTCGCCTGGTAAAGGTTCGCACTTTCCAGATTCGCGCCAGTCAGGTTTGCGCCTTCGAGGTTTGCGCGGTACAGAAAAACGTCGTACAGCTTCACGCCTGACAAGTCGCAGCCACTCCAGTCAACGCCCTTGACTGGAGCGGCTGCGCCCATCTTGGGGGCGGGGTCCGAGCAGGCGGCCCACACCGCGGACGTTGTGACAAGCGAGAGCGCAAACACAGCGCCTATAAGCAGGATGGTACGTTTGATAATGGTTTTGGGTGTCATGAGGTGTCTCCTTTCGCAAGTATGTCTCATGTGATCGATTTGCAAACCACCCTATCCAGGTTCGCCGCAATTTTCCAGATCATCACAAGCCCACCTGCGCGTTGTCGGGGCGGGATGCGCATCTCATACCCTCCCCCCTGATTCTCGAATGTCCCGATTGGGTCGTTTTAAGACATTCGCCTATAATAATAGCAGCATACCAATATTTTGACACTCAAACTGAAATCGGTGTTTCTGAAACACACCCCCCGGCTTTTAGGCACTTTTTATACTTACTAACAGATTCATCATTGATGACACAGATGCATTTTGTGTAAAGGACTCTAATAACAGGAAATATGCCCATTTCTTAATTTAAAACATAAACTCTTGACCTATATTAGTATATAAGCATATACTGTATCACAACGACTTTAAATTTATATTAACTGAGAGACACATCATGAAAAAATTAGTTTTAGCACTGGCTCTTGCTATGGCAACAGCTTCAATCGCCCCAACCGTTCAGGCATCTGATTGGTTTGGTGGTGGCAATAATGGCGAATGGAAACAGGGACCGAATGGTCCTTACTGGGACGAGAGTGATTGGCCAGAGTGGACGCCTATGTACTGGATGGAAGAGTTCATGGACGAATTTGACAACAATAGCTGGGGCGGAAATAACTGGGGTGGAGGAAATAACTTCGGCGGTGGAAATAACTTCGGTAATCCATATAGCGGATATAATCGGGCACCCTATGGTTATGGCAATCCCTCCGGTGGATATGGCTACCCACAAGTTCCTGTAGTTCCAGTAAGATAGACAAGAAATATAGTTGTATATTTCAAAAGGGCTGCATATGCAGCCCTTTATTATTATTTTCATTAACCCATTTGATGTCTGAGTTTTGCATATCTTTTAACATTACACATTACAGTATCTAGGAAGTCTGAACTTTCATTTTCAAAAGCTTGTTAGCCTGGAGTTTCAGATTCCTTACATTACACATTATGTTTATACAGTGTAATGTCAAAAAAGAAAAACACCCTATTCTTCTCCTAATTTGATCTCAACTTATATTTGAGTAAAAATTGTTTGTCAGTAAAATTCTAATGATTCGTTTAACTATTCTTAAATTAGCTGGCACAAATTCCCTGCCCCGTTGCCAAAGATCAACACCATTATTCAATCTAAAGTAAATGGCACTCGCGACACTTTGTGTAATTTCAAAACCAGCCTCCCAGGAACGCTGTTCAGCAATATGGTTTAAATCCTTGAAAGGCGAAGCATCCGTATCTTTTCTGCGCTGGTTTGTATGTTTAATCGAAGAGAACTGCAGCGCTTTTAAAAGAATTTTAAGATCAGTTTCTTCAATACTCATTGAATACTCCATTGTTTATTGATGATTAGCTTATTGATGACTTGTTGATGCCAATTTACACGAAAAAGTGCCAATAAGTCGGGGGGTGTCTATTTTATAGCTATTTAAGGACACCCCCCGGCTTTTAGGCGGTTTTTCTATATCTAGTATTAAGCGATTGATAAATGGGCAGCTTCACGAACTAAATGGGCTGGCATTGGATATTCTAATTCCCAGATAAAACTAATCGGTCTACTCCCCTCGTGACTAACATATTTAGCTGGACCAAGAAAATAATAAGGTTCTGCTAACCCTCCTTTATTTTTACGTTCCTCGCGGACAAAAATCAGTGGTGTATATCCCTTATCTTGATGATTTATATACCGAACACCTGTAGGTGATTCTACTGATGTATTGGACTGACTTTGCCAGTGAAAGAGTGATTCACTAATCGCATAATCCTCATATAGAGTTGTAGGTGAATAATGCTTTTCAGATTTATTTAGTGTTACAAAGAAAACATCAGCTTTAATTTTAGCTAAGTGTATTACGCCTTCACGCATAGCAGGGTGAATCTCTAACGTATTCCGTTCTAAACCTGCAAGTATTTCATTAAGTGTATATCTGCCATGTAGTCTTAGTGGAGTTTCAAACGGTAAAATAATATCCTGTGGCACACTAACTATTGAATTTTTACATATATTTAATACCTCTTTGAGTTCATTTTTCAGTGATGGATTATTATCAAGTTTACCGAAGCTTTCAGAAACATTCGTGGCATCAAATGAATTACTCCACAGCGTGAAATGCAACATTGTAAGTCGTTTAATATCATTATTAGATAATTCCTCTTCATCGAAAGAATTATCCAACCAGCCTATTACCTTATTAATAAAAAGATCATCATTAATATGTATTAAACGTCGTAAACCTTTTGTAAGTTGTTCTTCATCAGGCTCATTAAAATAAGCCATCTCTCCTGCAAGTACACAAAGACGTGACCATGTGGCTCGTTTATAAATTTCATCAGGATTCATTCGATAGTAACGAAGAAAATTATCTAACGTTAATACCAAACCTGTATCAGCTGTAAAACTCTGAATATGTTGAATAATTCGTGGTTTATTTCTAAAGAATGAGTCTTTAATATTTTTTAGAATTCTCTCACGAGCTTTACGTTCAAGTTGAATACTACAACCAGCAGGAAGATGAGGGAAATCATCGTTCAGCTCATCATCTATTCGTCGTTTGTTATTACTATTTAGTGCATTAAAGCGTAGATCATATCTAAAGTTTTTGTGTGACTGTCCCACAAAATCAAGCACTGTCAGGTGGTCTTTATCATCATTTAGGCGAAGTCCACGACCGAGCTGTTGTAAAAAGACTGTTAATGACTCTGTAGGCCGAAGAAAAAGCACTGTATCTATTTCAGGTATATCGACACCTTCGTTATAAAGATCAACCACGAAAATGAAGTTGATATCCTTGTTTACTAAACGCTGTTGGACTCTGTTTCTATCTGCGCTGTTTGTATCTGAAGTTAAAAAATCACTCGGGATTTTAGCTTGATTAAACTTTTTAGACATAAACTCAGCGTGTCTTTTTGAAACACAGAATCCCAATCCACGCGTTTGCAAAATATCTAATACGGTTTCTGCTGTTTTTTCTATAATCAACTGTGCTCGCTTGTCATCACCTGTTAGTAAATTACTAATTTCACTAGGAACATATCCACCTCTGCTCCATTTTAAATTTGAAAAATCAGCTGAATCTGCAATTCCATAATAGTGAAAAGGACATAGCAGTTTTCTATTAATAGCATCGGGCAACCGAATTTCAGCTGTTATATGATCGTCAAAATATAACGTGATATCTTTTCCATCTCCACGCTCAGGTGTTGCAGTGAGTCCTAATAAGCAATCAGGGGTGACGTGATTAAGTAGAGTTTGATAACTCATTGCAGATGCGTGATGAAATTCATCAATAACTATGTAGTCATAATGCGTGGCAACTAAAAGCTCTGGAAAATCTCTCGCGTTGTATGTTTGAATAGAAATAAATAACTGATCTGACTGTTCAGGCAGAATTCCATCAACCATCAAATCACCATAATTTTGATCACGTAAAACTGCGCGAAAGGTTACTAATGATTGCTTGAGTATCTCCTTTCGATGAGCCACGAATAGAAGCTTTGGCTCTTGATTACTACTTTTGGCTTTGAAATCAATACGCCACTGCTTAAAATCAAAAGCAGCAATCATCGTTTTACCCGTACCTGTTGCGGCGACAATAAGATGCTTATGTCTTTGTTGAAGCTGACGCTCTACTTGTATTTGATCTAGTATTTCTTTTTGAAAGCCATAAGGTTTTAAATCAAAATTAGGTAATACAAATGTTTCATTATCCGTATGAGAGTTTCTTTCTGAGCTTAAAGCCTGCTTCAAACGCACTTCATCATCTGCACGAAATGTTTCAAATTCACTATCATTCCAATAGGTATCAAATGTGGCAGTAATTTTCTGCCATTGATAGGGTTGTTCATACTGACTTATTTTAATCGTCCATTCGAGTCCGTCAGTAAATGCTGCTTGTGATAAATTTGCTGAACCAACATAAGCAGTACTAAAGCCAGTTTCTCTGTAAAATGAATAGGCTTTAGCATGTAAGCGAGTACGATGAGTGTCGTAACTTATTTTAACTTCGGTATTCGGTAGAGTTTCTAGCCATTTAATAGCCTTTAAGTCTGTAGCCCCCATATAACTCGTTGTAATAATACGAAGTTTATTATTTTCAGTTTTAGTAAATTCCTCCAACTTCTCCTTCATCAGCATAACTCCACTCCATCTTATAAACGATACGAGCATGTCAATTTTATTAGCTGAAGCGATTTCTTTTTTAATTTGAGAAATTAATGATGGGTCTTGTCGAGTACCAGTTAATAAAGAACCTAAAGCAAGTGGTGTATCTGGTCGAGGAGGTGACTTTTTATCAGTAGCTTTTTCCAAAACAGCGATCAAACGTTGCGCTTGTTCTGATACTTTAAAGCCCTCTATTTCCTCTATATTTCTCGTTTGAAGTACTTGAATGATTTCATTGCATATTGAAACCTGCTGTTTAAGACGACTTTGTTGTCTGTCTTTATCTTTACCCTTCTCTGATTTAACTTGCGATAAACCTTGCGCCAAAACTCTATATAAATATTGAGCGAGAAAGTCATGGCTATCAACAATTTCTAATGATTCATAAATTGGTGCATGACCCCCTTCTTCTAATTTTCGGGAAAGTACTAAGCTGACAATTTCTTCATAGAGACCAGTTTTCATTCACACATTGTATGTATTGGACTGGGCTTATAGCAATTTTTATATATGGAAATAATGAGCTAGATTTTTATATTAAAAGACACACACCCCTACTTTTATGAGGTTTTTTAATGCTTTATAATGAAAACCTCACCCTGCCGGTCGTCGTCACTGCATTCCAACGTTGTCTGCGCTACGCTCCGGCTTGGCATTTTTCAGAAAAAGGGCACAAAAGATGGGGGGTGTGCTTTTAATTTTATTTAAATGCATCAATCCTCTTAAGAAATAATGGATCAGGATGTGGCACTAATTACCTTCTCTAATTCCCTTAATTCCATGACCCCACTAATTCCGGTATCAACGAGCTTTTTTGGCATCTTTTCATTTTTTTCGATTATTGTATTAAGCGTACCCTTCTCGCAGTTTACAAAAATCTTGAAAGTCTTTGTTCAGAATAAACAGTAAAGCGACGGCTATTAGCATAACGAGGACAAACGCTGTATTCCATAGTAAAGTCTCGACTCCCGAAATATTGACGGAAACGAAATATAGTTGCCCTCCGGTATAACTGAAATGGGTGAGCCACCCCAACACCACGCTTCTGGCTCGGACATACATCCATAGGATAATAATCCGCAGTACGATCAAGCCAATCAGCCACAGGAAGAAGTGGATAGCATACAGATAGTGTTCTCCGTAATAACTGATCGATCCCCAATAGTCCGCAGCGAGATGCCAAAATGTGTGAATAATTCCGAGTAATATTGCTGTTTTCAAGGGGTTGAATTTTTTCAACATCCGTGGCGTTGCATAAGCTGTCCAGCCAATTTCTTCCCAAAGAGCGCTGAACAATGATGCTACCACAACAATTCTGAATGCAAACACGGGACCATAGCTTTCAGAATATAAGGACATCAAATATTGCGATACCAGAATGGACAACGGAAAGATCAGAAGGGCATACAAGTACCATTTGCTTTCAAGTCTCCAGTACTTCAACTGCCGAAACAGGTCTCTGATTCCCTGAAAGCCTGCATCACCGAAAGCAACAATCATTGCAGCGATGGTTGGGGCATGGACCATTGCCATCATGACAACCAGTACCATTGGTGAAACATGGGTAACTACTGAATCGGTTGGGAACCCGTCTTTCAGGATTACCAAAGCCGTAGCAACTATCGGAATCAGATAGGCGACAATGAAAAACCTGGATAGGGACTTATCGTCTGCAAACAGAATGTTACTGATTTTCATAGGCAACCCGGATGTCCCTATTTTTTTAACCCTTCACTAAACCATGACCGCCAGTAAAGGAACCTAAGCAGTATTAAGCTTTAACCCTACCATGACGGTTATAATAGGGAGGTAATTTATTTTTTCTATTTTGTATTCCTAGATACAAAATCTCTTGTAAGTTTCCTGATGTTGTTTATTTTAGAAAGCATTGCATGACCACCATCCTCAAATAGCACCAGCTCGGATTGACTAATGTTCTTATGCGCATGGTTTGCATGGTGGTGGCCCACCAGTGCGTCGTCTTTTGAATGCACTATTAATGTCGGGACCGATATTCTATTTTTGGTCAGGTCAAAATCCTGGATCATCACATTGTCATTGAAGGTACCGGCGTATTTGCGGCTCATGGGATGCATATCGTCCAGCATTACCTGGGCCAGCTCCTGCTGCTCTGGTGTAAAATTTTTGTATGTGTTGGGAGAGATGCCCATTAGCTCAAGGATTGTGGATTGCAATAATTTTGTGAATACCCAGTATACATAGTCGGATTGCTGGATCAGGTGGATTATCCGAACTTGAACAGGCAGATCATCCAGCGAGTGATCGGCCATGCTGACCGCCGATATCAGCATTAAAGCCTGACTTCTGTCTGGATAGTCGTTTGCAAATTGCATTGCGGAAGATCCTCCGGCAGAACCGCCCACGACTACGACGCTGTCTATATTCAGGTGGTCCAGCAGGGCCGTGTACGCAGCGGCCTGGGATTTTATGGATGCCCCGGAAGGGAGCGACGAATTGAGATATCCGAAACGAGAAACCGATATAAACTTGTAGCCATCATCAAGAAAGGTTCTCCCCATCCAAAGTCCCTGATCAAAACCACCCCCGGCACCGTGTAACAAAAGTACCGGAATGCCGTCTCCTTTCACGGAATATTCAATTGTGTATTTATAGGTACGTAGTATTTTACTATCGCCAGATACTCGATCGTGTGCGGCCTGCATATCACGCTTAAACCCGGGGTAACTTACGAGTACTGACGAAATGATCACCAGGATTAGAATGGCAACAACAATCGTCAGGGACTTTATTGCTTTTCTATTCATGACATTACCTCAGCAGCAGTTCCCGCTTTGGGTCGATACCAGTCATTCTTAAAACACCTAACGCCTCGCTTCACTGGCAAAAAAAGCGTAGTGAGGAACGAACGCAGCTTTTTTTTTGTCCAAGTGCCAGCAATTGTTAGTTCTCTTTTGGTTGATCAATCATTTATTTCTACTAGTTTACTGTTTATTTTTGATAAATGGTTTCCACCATGCTTCACGGCCACCTGCCTTCCCTGGAATGACGACCTCTCCAATTTTTGGAGTAAGATAATCGATACCAGCTTGATTAGCTTCAATCAGAAACCGCTCGATTGGTTCGTGCCAAGGAAACAATCCTAGATCAAACGTGCCCCATCCGCTAGGCAACATTAGTTTACCCTTTACAGCCTGATGTGCTTTTACTGCCTGTTCGGGGGTGTAATGGACTTCCATCTGGCCTTTCAAATTACTGTAGGCCCCAATCTCAAAGAAAGTCAGATCGAAAGGTCCTAGTCGTTCACCTATCTCGTAGAGCCCCTTATACCAACCAGAGTCTCCACTAAGATATAGGTTTAGTTTCTTTCCTCTAATACTATAGGAGGACCAAAGCATCATGTTTTTATCAAAAACACCACGCTCGGAAGTGTGCTTGGCCGGTGCTGCGGTAATCGTTAAACCATCAATGGATTTTGTTTGCCACCAGTCAAGTTCGAATATCTTTTTATGAGATACTCCCCACTCTTCCAGTAATTCCCCCACAGCCAGAGGTGCGATGAAGTGTCTGGTCTTGGGAATTAGCGCCTTAATTGAATCCTCGTCCAGATGGTCGGGATGATTATGGGTAATCAATACCACATCGAGCAAAGGTAGGCTGTCTGTTGAAGCAAGCGTATTTGAATATCGCTTGGGACTCACCCATCCAAAGGTGCCTGCTCGTTGTGAGAACATGGGATCGGTCAGAATCACTTTATCATCAATCTTGATAAGGAAGGTTGTGTGCCCCAGCCAGGCGAATTGTAAGTCTCGCTGGCTATTCCACTGGGAGATATCAAATGGTTCCGCAGGCAGTGGGGGATCAGGTATAAATCCTTCTGGTTTATTGAAGAAGTAATTCCAGAACATCTTCAGACTTGGCCCCCATTCTGCATCTGGAACCTGTTCCGGATTCTGGAATGTTTCACCATTCCATTGAGGGCTTTCTTCTATGCGTTGCTGCCGATTCAAATCAGATGCATTTGTAGTGGTGCATCCAAATATGAAAATCTGCATAACAAGAAATCCAATAAGGTGGATGTAGTAAATTACTAGTCCTTTTTTCTGAATGCACATTTTCTCTCGGTATACAGAGCTAACAGTGTATTAATAAGGTCTGCGACCTTTTAATAGTTTATCAGGTCTTAAACCTCTATTTTTGGATGAGGTTATAGAAACAATGCCTCATAAGTATCTCATTTATATCATAATAAATGAGTTTCATCAGGTTTCACCTCAAATTATCAGGTCTTAAACCTGTCTTTTTGTACTGTTTCTTGGGTAGATATTGATTAAAAAAATAGACACCTTCGGCAAAGCTCCAACGGCACGTCCATGCTCCTCCCCCAACTACTGGGCGGTTTTTCAATATTTAAAAAGACACCCCCCCACTTTTAGGGCATTTTTCATTAATAAATGAAAAAGTGCATAAAAGCCGGGGGTGTCTTTGAATTAATTATCCAACCTTAATACACTGTTATGCCACAATAAGCTTCATATAAGGCGAGTTAGCGGGTAAACTATTTTAACTCCACTATTACGGAAAAGAGGAATCTATGTTTGGTTTATTTCTAAAAAAGAAACTATTTTTATCGCTATTCATCTTGATTGCTTCCTCGCTATATTTTTCAGTTGACACCGTGGCTGCTGAATCAGAGAGTGATTTGGTAAAGGTTGTATATCATGCTGATTTTGCTGACCCTCGCCGATTCAGCGCGATGCTGACGAGTATTAATAATATGGCGACTTATTATGAAAACGAGCTTCAAGAATACGATATAAGAATTGTTTTTGTAGCCCACGGCATTAGATTTCTTACTGATGATAAATTGCTTAAAACGCCATTTGCAGAAGATGCAGACATGGCTGAACGCCGCGAAAGTAACAAGGGTAGGCTGCTAAGTCTTAATGATGTTATGTCAGTAAAGTTAGAGTTATGTGATATCACACGATCACAAATTGGACTCGATAAATCAAAGCTTTACGAAGCAACCGAATCTGTGCCCTCAGGTGTCGTACGGCTAGCAGAATTACAGCATCAGGGCTTTGCTTATATCAAAATTGAATGAGACTTTGCATGAACAAACCCAGATAGACTAGGGGGTTCTCTGGTTTTACCTTCCAAAATATCCCCTTCCCCTCTTTGCTAAAGAGGGGATCAGTTCATACCTTCGATAAAACACCTGCAATGCTCGTTACTGTATGTCCATATGCCTTGACTTAAATGACACCCCCCCACTTTTAGGCTGCTTTTCATCAATACAATGAAAAATGCCCTGAAAGCCGGGGGGTGTCATTTTCATAAGCTCTAACCCTAGTTTTCCCTGACAATAAAATCATCAAAATAAATATTTTCATCATGCGGATGCGCCGAGCTTTCTGCAGTATTGCCACCGAAAAAGGTGCTGAAGAGTAAAGAGTCGATGGCGAGTTCGGGTACATCACGGAAGCGGATATTGGTGCAGTCGACGACGAGTTTGTCATCGAGCCAGATTTTTAGTTGTCCATCGCGCTTACCTTGTAAAGAGCCTTCCACAATTTCATCGGTGGTTTTCTCAGAGCCTTCAGCGGTGTTATCAGAGCCTTCAGCAGTATCATTAGAAAGCGTATTCATTTTGATCAACTGTTTTATTTTGTAGAATCGCTCTGTTTTGAATCTGAATTCATATTCATCTGCGGCCCATTCGGAAAGGCATTTTTTGCTGCTATCATCATCGAAGGTAAAGTATTTATTGCGGAAGATGACGCAGTCTTCGCTTTCTAATCCAAAGCGCGGACAAGCTTTCTGATTGTATTTGTCATCGCGCATATCAGGATAGTAGAGATAGCCGAGGCCGCGCCCCATTTGCCCCCACATGATGCGGGATGTCCAGCCGTTGGTGCCATCTGGGGTCGCGCCGCCGCTGATTGCTTCTCCGCCCATTAAACCAGGGAGTTTGCCACCGAAAAGTCCTTCTCGATTGTATAAAAAGCCTTCCTTGAACATGACTTTGTATTCGAGTGAGAGTTGCTGGTATTTTTTAGGGAATTTCATCACCCAGGTCGCGCCCGAATGCGCTGCGCCGAATAGGTTTTCGGGGTACTTAATTTTTAACATGCGGTTGTTATTTTTTTCGGATTCTTTACCGGTTTCCTTAGCCACTATAGTTCCGCGTTGTTGACTCACGCCAAAATTTGAGACGTAAACTTTGGTGCTTAAACTTTGTAGATTAGGCCAGTCTTCGATTAGGTTTTCGGTTGTGTATAAACCCGTATCGCGGTGCTGGAAGTCCTGGCAAAATATTGGCTTTGGGTTTTGCTGCTCGATACAAAAATTGGGAGAGGCGAATAATGGTGTTGTTAAGAATAGCGGGAGTAGTAATAATAGAAATCTAAATAACATATTGAATATCAACTTTCCTTATTAAAGTCTTTCTTTACTTTGTGGAGAATTTTGTAGAGAGCTTTGTGGGGATCTTTGTAGAGAGCTTTGTAAAGGTCTTCTCGTCATCTCCTTACGAATGTGCTCTGCTATGAGTCAATTATCTACTATTGTACACATTCGGCAAAGCTCCAACGGCACGAGCATGTGCCTCCCCCTACTTTTGAATGACAACTCGTTTTTGTTTTATAAAAACGATATTGGAATTTATGCAGAGCTAGGCATTTTTTGAATTATAAAAAATCCACAGTTATTTACTTGACTGTTAAACTAACGATTTCAAACTAATTTGAGATAATCACTATGCTAGTAAAATTCAGCAATACATCAGGCCATAGTCTTTCCATGTTTGAAAATCAAGCCAAAAAAATGCTTCGTGCGATGGATATGACGGGTAATATTCCCGGCGCTATCAACCCTGAAGACTTACAAGCTGCGCTTGATCACCTTGAACAGAGCATTCAAAAAGAAGCAGCAACCGAAAAGCCGGTAGAGTTTGGTGATGAGGTGTTTGATGATGAACGAAAAGCGATTGAGAGACAGATTGTTAGTGCAACAGCCCGGGCATTTCCGCTTATCGAGTTATTAAAAATATCCATCAAAAAGCAAAAAAGTGTTATGTGGGAGTATGAATAGGGCTCTCTAGAACCAATGAATCAGGATGAATGTATCAGGATAAAGGTTGTCTGAGTGAATTCTTTACAAGAGAAAAAAGCGAGTTCCCTTTATCACTTTGCGGCAGTTTCATTACATTCAACTGTTCAAATTCGTTCCAGATGAATTTGTCGGCTAACGCCTCGGCTGGTTCGTTTATTTTGTCCGTGCAAAATAAATGAACTCGTAGCAATCAGCTACGAAACCTAATAACATCCGCTGAGGTAAATCCGCCCCGACCGGAATGTCGGGGTGGGAATTTCAAGATTGATAGGAACGATTGACTATCAGTAAGGATTACTTTTTACTTTTTTTTGACTTGCCTTTTTTCGCGGGCGCTTTTTTTGACTTGGGTTTTTTCGCAGCCGCTTTTTTTGACTTCGCTTTCTTCGCAGCAGCTTTCTTTGCCTTTGCTTTCTTCTCAGCAGCTTTCTTCGCAGCAGCCTTCTTTTCGGCAACTTTTTTCGCAGCTCTCTTCGCAGCAGCCTTCTTCGCAGCAATCTTTTTTGCAGCCTTTTTCTTCGCAGCCTTCTTCGCAGCAGCCTTCGCAGCTTTTTTCAGTTTCTCTTTCTCTTTCTTGCTCATTTCTTTCACTTCCTCTGGTTTTGTTGCATTGGTGGATGGTTTGCCAATTGTTGATTTTGGCGTGGATTTTTTGGCGCTTCGGCTCGGCCTTGTAGCGGCTTTGCTTACTGTCCCAGCATTCTCAGTGGTGACTGTAAGCAGTTCGTTTGCAGCCTTGATTAGCTTGCCTGCACGTATCGCGCCGAAACCGGGAACAGCGCAGAGGCGCTCGACCGTGGCCCCCGCAATTTCTGACGGAGACGTTAGGCCGTGTGCCCTCAGCAGCTTTGCAGTATCGGGGCCAACGCCCAAAATATCGGTAAGAGTTGAACTCATTTTTTAGATTCCCTCGGAGTAATTGATTTTACTAAATTCAGGTTAATACGGTTCTGTGACAAGTTACTTGATCCAGATCATATTTAAGCACGAATCTATCAATCTCGAAAACTTTTACGGACAAACAGTATAAAACAGTTGCCGTCGCCTAGAAACAGTTTAATGAATCGATAACGTTGTGTGGATTATTCTGCTGCGAGCCAGAATTGATTGAACAAGTAATTGAAAACAGTAATCCACCCGTACCATCAACAATAAATAGCTTATTGACTAAACGGTAATCCTATTACTAAAACGGTAATCCTGTCTTCCTAAAATACACCTGAATCTAATGACACTGCTATAATGCCAAGTCGAGTACCACAGCTCTCAAATTAATGTGAGTAATTATACCAACCTGGAACGGTTCAGGTTAAATATGAATTTCAAAACGGTGGTACTGGAATGTTAGCAAAACGTATATAACAAGCGGTTAAAAACGCACTTAAGAAATAAATCGACCGTGCAGCTTTTTCTGTTTCTTCATATTCCGAAGCTCCTGCTCACCAGAAATAACGATTCGTCTGTCCGGCGTAAAATCCAGGTTGCGTCTCCTGCCTCGGTATTTAGTCAGTTGTAATATCAACCTCATCGCCTGCAGTCGAGCCTGATGTTTATCATCTGAACGGATTACATACCATTTCGATTCCGGGCGGTGTGTTTTTAACAACAGACGATATTTCGTCTCGGTAAATTTATCCCAAAGATCCTGGGCCTGAAGATCAACCTCACTTAACTTCCAACTGCGTAGCGGGTCATGCAATCTACGATCAAACCGTCTCTTCTGTTCATCTTTTGAGACCGAAAAATATAACTTTATTAGTATTGTCGATTTATCTTCGATAAAACTTTTTTCGTAGGTTATTACATTATCCATAAATAATTTGTACTGATCTTTGGTGCAAAAGCCCATTACCGGTTCAACCATCGAGCGGTTATACCAGCTCCTGTCAAACAGGACTATCTCCCCCGCTTTTGGCAGCTGTTCGATATAGCGCTTCATATGCATCTCGGTTTTCTGGTCATCGGTAGGTTTACCTAAAGCAACAACTCGATAATGTTTACCATTCATATAGCGTGTTATACGACGTATGGTACCGCCTTTACCTGATGCGTCCCTACCATCAAAAAGTATGATCACTTTTTTACCGGTTACATCCAGATGATTTTGCAGCTTGATCAGTTCGGCTTGATAGGTTTTCAGTTCTTCAGATTGCGCGTGTTTCAGTAGTGCGCCTTTAACGATATTTTTGTATTTTTGATCTTCGAGTAAAGCCTGTATTTGTCTGGATGCAAGCCGATTGCCCCCACCCAGTTTTTTCAGTAACTTCTGCTGATCTGTCTCTTTTTTAATCGTTGGTTTACTAGATGGCATAATTATCGTTCCCCCTTTTATCATTATATATTGGCTTGAAGAGAATCACCTTAGCTGGCTCGTACTTTTCTCTGTCGATAGAAAAATCATTTGAGCAAATTGACCTTTATTGTTCCAGGTTGGTTTAATTGCACACTTTAATTTATCTGTTGTACTAACACATACAAAATGTATTAGATAGAGTGTAAACGATGATATTCCTAATGTTCTTGTTCCAGATCATATTCTCGTCTTGTTTTCTTGTATTCTTGTTAGGCGAGACCTTTGCACGAGAATGATGATGGATAAAAACGGCTTTAATTTTCCCAACCTACAATTTCAGCGATATAGATAACGGTGTTGAGGGGTTTTCTTTAAAATTATTTTGTTCTAACAATTTAATAACTTTTCCGCTGTGTGGCTGGATTTTATTGTTTAAAAACGGATAACTCAGCGAACAAAGTCGACAAATTCATCGGGTATGAATTTAAACAGTTGAGTGTAACGAAACTGCCACAAAGTGGTGAAGTACATGGACGTACTTCATAGACAGCAGCTTTAGCTGACTCGTATGGGTGAGGCGAATGCCGAATCATTATTTGACTTGTCATTCTTGGCTCCTGGTGAGTCTAAGAAAGCCACTCTTCTATTTTTTTTCTATCAGGTATAGACCCTGAGTGCATCAATTGATTGTCAACAACAACTGCTGGTGTGGTCATTACACCATAATTCATTATGGTTTCGGGATTGGTTTCCTTAGTTACGTTTACGGAAACACCGCATTCATTTGCAATCAGTTGAATAAGCTCAGCAGTCTTTACGCATTTGGCACAGCCACTGCCCAGTACTTGGATTTGTTTCATTTTGCCCCCTTAGAGCACGTAGATTATATTTACTATCCATCCTACTATTGTGAATGATGTCAGTAAAAGTACAAAAATAATAGCCAGTAACTTCCATGTCATTACCTGCTTCAATAATATGAATTCCGGAAAACTCGCAGCAACTGTACTCATGCAAAATGCCAATGTAGTCCCCAGCGGAAGTCCTTTGACTATTAAGCTTTCCATAACGGGGATTACGCCTGTGGCATTTGAATAGAGTGGGATTCCGGCAAGAACTGCCAAGGGTACTGACCACCATTGCCCGCTACCGAGGTTTTCTTCAAACCATGATTCTGGTACAAAACCGTGTAATGCTGCGCCTAATGCGACACCAATAAATACCCATTTCCAGACTCGGCCCAAAATATCCAATAACTCTGTTTTGGCGAATTCATGCCGTTCGATTCTAGTCAGTTTGGCTTTGATGCCCGGTTCGCTATTAGGGGCTTGTGCAGTTTGATACGCCTTGAGAGCGAAAGGTTGCAACAGCTGTTCGGCACGAATAAGGTCAAGAAATATTCCACCCGCTATTCCCACTGTCATACCTACTAATACATAAATAGTAGTTATCTTCCATCCCACCAGGCTCAATAAAAGTAATACTGCAACCTCATTAATTAACGGTGATGTTAATAGAAATGACATGGTAATACCTACAGGTATACCCGCTGAGGTGAAACCAAGAAAAACAGGGATGCTTGAGCAGGAACAAAAAGGCGTTATGGCTCCGAAGGTCGACCCCATGATATAGCCGAAAAATCTGTTATTTCCCGCTAAATAGTCACGGATTCTCTCAACATTGAGTGATGCGCGGATAAGCGCAATAACATAAATCATGACGACTAGTAGAAAAAATATCTTTGTTGTATCTTCGATAAAAAACTGAACCGAGCCGCCTAGCTTGGAGCCTGGCTCCAAACCCAATACCGAATAAGCTAGCCAATCCGCTAATTTCGTGAAGATAGATAACATCAAATCTCTCGCATATTGCCTAACAGATTATTATTCGTGCGCCTCATGAATTTGATGCTAGCATTTAAGAAAACCTGAAACCTTGATGCAAATTAACTAATTGAGCGATACAGATCACTTTTGATGTTGAAATATAATTAGTTGAATATCTGCCATTGTACGTCGACGATTCCTGGCGGAATCTACGACGGACTTTCTTCGCTCTTGGTGAGCCTAAGAAAGCCACCTTCGGCAAAGCTCCAACGGCACGTACATGTGCCTTCCCCTACTTTTAGGCGGTTTTTGCATGAATGTATGAAAAAGGGCTTAAAGGTAGGGGTGTCTTTTAAAGCTCCAACATTGTCTGTGCCGCGCTACGCTAGCCTTTTTTTGATTTTTCAATATTTACGCCAATCTCAGCCGCGATAATGGCTGCAGCTATTAGTTGGGCGAAACTATGATTAGATTAGCTTTTTACCTTCTCTATCATGTGATTGATCACATGACTGTGCTGTTGCTGAGGGCTGAACATTACGATCTCCGCGTCTGCGTTAACCTTTACATTGTGACCGGGTGGCCAGTAAAAGAGATCATTCGCGTTGACTGTTTCCTGTGTGCCATTCGCGTCCGTCGTCGTGAGTTGTCCGCTCAAAACGAAGCCCCAGTGTGGGCACTGGCACATATCACCATCCAGTCCCTGGAACAACGGTGTGGTATCAACGCCTGTCGAGAGACTGAAGTACTCGCCACTGATTTTGCCTAATCCAGTGGCGTCGCCGAATTCCGTTTGCTGACGAATCACAGCGCCTGGAATCTCCATCTTTACGTCTATGTCTTCTTTGGCTATACGCATGTCTATATTCCTTTTAACGATGGATGCTTTAGGTTTGGTGGTCTGTCTATCGCAGCATCCATTTCATGCGAGAGACGTCCAACACTGCGCATAACCTGTTGGCAATGCTATGCAGTGGAATTGCCAGTCCGTATTGATGCGATTATTACTGACATGTGTTATGTGTTCATGTCTGCTACTTAAGTTGATTTTCAACGGCTTTATTCAGGACATTTCGTGCTTCAATAAGGAGCTTATATTTCGACTCTATTTTCTCGATATTTTTCGATAATATTGCCTTCAATATATCACCCTCTATTTCTGCAACCTTAATTCTTTCATAATAGTCAATCATCTCCTTGAGATGAGCGATAACAATTTTTCCCGTTAATATTGGGTGGTTATTCGTTATATTTGCATCGTCAAATCTTGTTCCATGCTCAAGTTCTACTTCCAGACCTTTTCGGAAAACTTCGATGGGAATGTTCATTCCTTGAGTATTCACGATATTTAGGATCGTGGATGCTTCTTCCTCTGAAACAGTCGGATCCGTTTTTTCTGTCCAGTCACACAAGCCAATTTTATTGCAGACTTGTTTTACCTCTTCAATATTTACATACTCCGGTAAATCCATTTTTTCTCTCCTCTTCTGATTGATCTAATAGATTGGCTAAGCGGCACGGAGCTGCATAGCTGAGAGTCCCAGTGAGCGATAGCGAAGGTGTTTGAGCTATTTGTTATGTGATTTTTGCTGAGGCATTGCTTAACCCAAGGCTCCAGTCCGACACAAATTGTTGAATAGACTCGATAAATTCTTTGTCTGCCTCCCGATCGTCAATCGTGCAGTGTATTACCAACATGGCTTGTTTCTCGTGGTAGGTAATCGTCCAGGCCAATGCATGTGGGCAACTCAACAACGAAAATCGAACACCCTTTTTAATCACTTCGCGTGAAACATCGAATGGCCCCCAAAGGCAATAGATCTCTCCTTTATTGTGATCTTCAGAAATAACTGAATCGATTGAATCGCAGAAATCTGGAAGCGTTGAAATTGTCAGCAGATCCTTTAAACCTTCTATATCTACACCTTGTTTTTCTACTTCTTCAAAGAATTCCATAAAGCCACAAATATGATGTGTTACACATTACAGTTTTTAGATAGAAGCTGTTTTGCCCGATTGTAGTTGGAAGCTGTCTATTATCGGGTAAAGCGGATTCCAGATTGTTTATTATAGCTGCATATTAACAACGCGCTCCTGATGAATTTGATATTAGCAAAAAGAAAAACTCTAGCTTTCATCCAAATAAGCTATTGAAGACACCTTCGGCAAAGCTCCTGCGTTGCTCTACTTTTATGAGTTTTTTACAAAACCCCACTCTTCGAGTAGTCGTCACTACGTTCCAACATTGTCTATGCTGCGCCTCGGCTAAGACATTTTTATACGGCTGCGCCTCCCCTTTGGGCGAGTAAAACGAGTCAAAAGTGGGGGGGTGTCTTTGAGCTTCCCCCTAAAACAAAGGGGGAAAGATGGGGATTTTCCAGGTTGAAAATCAGTCTGCGGCAAAGCAGTAAAACAAACCATCACCGCCCGTCTTTTTCAAATCTTCCTGTCCGCAACCAACTGTTGCATGCGATGTATTCCAGGAGAGCATATTCCACGAATCATTTAGCCCTACACGGTCATGATGTCCCACAATCGCAGAGCCTTCAAAGTCTTCTGTCCAGTTTTTGCAGGTGGTGTCACCGCCGGCGGTCGAGTAGCGGCCTATTGGTCCTGAGCCGGTTAAGATGTCATGTCTGTTGGGTTTATCGCCTCTTCCATTGACCTGATTTCCTTTCTCATCGAGGCCGGTTTCCTTGTTGATGCCTGAATTGGCGTGCAAATCATCAACGTCCTTGGCAATCATTTGACCTTTGGCATTGTACCATGGCCCATTGCCGATGCGGTCACGGGCACTAACCCCGGGGGTCACTTTGGTTGGGCTTACCGTTCTGTCAAAAACTGGCGTTGTACTGAGGTAGGCTTTCCAGTCTGTTTTTTTCGAACCTGCTGTTGCTGCCAGCTTGGCGCAGTGCGCATCAGCGCCCTCCAGCCCACCAAGATTGGCACCCTCACCGGGACCGGCACTGGTGACAAAGAAACTCATTTCATTTGCCATAACGGATGTTGAAAATACCAGGGTACAGATTCCCAGTAATTTAGTTATTGTCTGTGTTTTCATAGATGTGTTTCCTCTGCTTGACTAGTTATGTTTGGTTTGAAGGCTGATTCCAGGCTTAGATTAGCTTAGATTGCCTTAGATTGCCTTTAGATAACAAAAGGCGGCTTGCGGCTTATTGTTGCACGATTTAACCTTGCTTGTTCCGACCTTTTTCTTCTAGTATAGATAAATCAGTTGTTAAGGAGTCTCTGATTAAGTCGATTATATTTAGACGTAGGAAAAACTGTTTGTAAGTTTCACGAATTGAAGCGTAATAGTTATTCTATTGCGGCGAACTTCGGGGAAGTTACGGGCGGTTTTAACAAGCCTAAAATAATTGGACTTGATCAGAGACTCCTTAAGTTACAAGAGCATTTCTTGTTGTTAAAAATCATCGGAGGGTACAATCTCCACACTGTTATCCTGTTGAAAGTTACACCTTTGGCAAAGCACCTGCGTTGCTCTATTTCGGCACGTCCATGCGCCTTCTCCTGCTTTTAAGTGATATTCTATTTTTAGTTTTTTTAAAATAGCCAAAAAACACTTATGCATAGCTCGGCTGTTTTTCGAGACATCGTTCTTCGACTACTCTTTAAATACAAAGTAATTATCAGCATTGTCCGGTTTTAAAATATTTTCAATACATGAAAAAAGCCCGAGCTATATAGCTCGGGCTTTTACTTACAATATATCTTTAATTAAAACTTAAAGTTCTTTCTTACAGAAGTACCAGTCAGTGCATTCATAACCTTCTTTCATTCGAGCTTCAGCAGCATCAGCATCCTGTGGTGGAGGAACGATGACTTTATCACCTGGCTGCCAACCCTCTGGAGTAGCGATTTTATGCTCGTCAGACGCTTTTAATGCTCTAATTACACGAAGAAACTCAGGGATAGAACGTCCATTAGTCATTGGGTAATACACCATTGCTCTCAACACGCCTTCTGGATCGATAATGAAGGTAGCACGAACAGCAGATGTATCCGCCGCACCCGGGTGGATCATTCCGTAAGACTTCGCAACCGACATGGATAGGTCTTCAATAATCGGGAATTTAATCTCAACGCCAAATTTCTCTTTAATATTTCGTACCCATGCGACATGGCTGTAGTAACTATCAATCGATAAACCGAGTAAATCCGCGCCTTCTGCCAGGAATTCTTCATGGTGATTAGCGAACGCGATAAACTCAGTTGTACAAACCGGGGTGAAATCGGCAGGGTGAGAAAATAGCACCAACCATCTACCTTTATAATCAGACAGCTTCTTAACGCCGTGTGTTGTTTTTGCCTCAAACGCAGGAGCCGGTTTGTTTAACTGTGGGAATGTAATTACTTCTTCAGTTTTCTGTACACTGTTTTCCATTTTATATACCTTTTTAAAATTTGGTTAATATGACAGCTTGGTATCACTAGCTATTTAGTAAGTCACCGTTAGCTGGTAAGTCGTATATTAGAGATTATTAATATATTAATAAAGTTGAATAATTACATCAAAACGATCTATTTTTTAGAACGTAAATATACTTGTAAACAATCCTATATAAATTATTCATTAAGGACGTATTGTAATTGTGTGCTTCGATTGTGCAGTTGAGGAATATCAACGCAATACAAATAAATCATTAGATACGTAAAGGCCATCACTGGTCGGTTTAAATTTAACAGACACCCCCCACTTTTAGGCGGTTTTTTACGAAAAAGTGCCTAAAAGTGGGGGGTGTCTGTTAATCATCATGACCGTGATGGTGCCGACGCGGTTGCTCGCTTGGGAGCGAGCCACTTAGATAAAGAGAAACGGCCCTCTCTGGGTCATGTTCTTTTGTTACTATCCCTTTAATACCTTTCCGTTCGAGGCGAATCACCATACCGTGGCCCATACCTCCAGTAATCAGAATATCAACATCATCAAGGGGGTGAGGCGCATGCGGTGAACATTCATGAAATGCTTGCTCTTTAGGAAGCTCAAGGAGCTCTTTATCTATTATCTTGTTGTTCTTAATATTGAACACCCAAAACTTTCTGCATCTGCCAGCATGTTCAGTTATGGTTTTACGATTTTGACTTGTTACAGCAATTTTCATCTCTACCTCATGTTTTGGAGGCCTTACGCCGCAAATCACCGGCACATTGAAGCAACGGGAGGCTTGTGGCATTCGCCACAAACGAACGTTGCGGAAATGTGTCCGTGTGAATTTGCATTGTTAGCCATCTGCTTTGAATGCCTCGTGAAAAGTTACCTCCCCGTGTGGCATGTGCCCGTCGAAAGATAGAGCGAAGAATACCTCCTGAGGAACTCCCTCGCACACAAGATCCGACACATTCTTAAACCCGAATTTTCTGTAATAATCCGGATGTCCAACGAGACAACATCCTCGCGCATTCATATCTTTAAGCCGTGACAACCCTTCCTGTATCAGAGCTTTGCCAATGCCCTGCCGCTGGAACTCCGGCAATACCGAAACAGGCCCCAGGCCGTACCAATTTTGTGTGCCATCCGAAATTGTCAGAGGCGAAAACGCGATATGTCCAATCACACGCCCATCTATTTCTGCTACGAGCGATATAGACAGAGCGTTGGCGGCACGTAGCGCTTCTATAATAAACTGCTCTGTATGGTCGCTAATCTCAAGGGACTTAAATGCAGCGACCGTCACCTCAGTTATTGCCGTGACATCAGCATCAGTTTCGTCCCTTATAATGAACTTCAGGTTCATGAGCTTGTTGTTGCTCCATTTTGATGACTTTCGCCACAGCTAAAAGGGCGCCTGCTTTTGGCGATCTTTTTTGGGCGACTTGTTATGTGGTATTTCATTTAATGGTAAATGCAAAGTAATGTTGCCTTATTATTTATTTTATTCATAGTTCATGAATATACAATTTATTCATATGTTCACGAACATCTAAGAAGTAGTTTTGACCACAACCTTTGCATGTTGAAGGATGCTCTTTATCATGTCCTCGCTGGTTATCTCTAGCTGTTGCTAATACTGGATGACCGCAGACAAAACAATTAAAGGCAATGTTATTTCCATGTGCATCTGCTTGTATTAAGTCACCGTGCATATCCATTGTTAGAAAGTCAGTAATTTTCATTTATGTTATTCTCGATTCAGCGTCGCAGACACATAACAGTTTATTAGACGGAAGCTGTTTTTCCCGGTAATAAATGGAAGCTGTCTATCAACGGATAATAGTGGATTCCCAATTATTCTTGATACCTGCATATTAATAACTCGCGCTCCTTTGGAGAACTATTAAATCAAAACATTTCCAGATAATATGACTAACATCCCAATGTCAGTATGAAATATTACCAAGCTTTAATATAATCCGTGCGGAGCAGACTATCATGACTAAAATAAAATTCTTCTTTTCTCTTTTGATGATGCTTTTCAACCTGGCTGTTATAGCCGATGACACATCTTCCCCATGGGGAAGTTCAACGCTTACACCGACGACATACAAACCGCAAAAAGTCGTTTATGACGTAAATGTTAATACGACTAAAGATCTTGAAAGCGTGCTCAATCGAGCGAGCTATATCAGCATAATATCGGGTGCTGATCCTTTTGAGCAGTCGATTGTATTAGTCTTGCATGGACCAGAAATCAATTTTTTTGGGATAAAGAATTTTGCCAAGCACAAGGAATTAATGAAGCGTGCTCAAAGCCTGGTAGAGAGTGAAGTTTTGACAATAAAGATGTGCAAAATCGCCGCTGAAGGAAGGGGCTTTAAACCCAAAGACATACATGGTTTTGTAGAAATGGTGCCGATGGGCGACGCCGAGATTGTCCGATTACAAAATGAAGAAAATCATGCCTATATGCAATAATTCTATAAACTCTCTACACTTCTATAAACTACCTATAAACGAGGACTACTATGAAAAAGAAATTCCTTAAAAATCTTGAAGCGCAACTTCGTGAGTCTATGACTTCTGCCAGAGCTGGGGAGAAAATTTCTGTCGCGGATAAGTTTCGGTGTGAAGGGTTTATGCAAGCAGGTGTTGAGTTAGGAATTGTGAGCGATGAGGAAATCCAGGAGCTGATTAAAGCGGTTCATTTGAGTGTTTATGGTGAGTCTATTACTGCGCGTCGTGGCAAGGAGAAACTAGGGAGTTTACACTGAGTTTTGTACTAACTTTGAAATTCTGGCTTTGATTAACTGGCTATCAAAAACGAGCTTTGAAAATGTGCATACATATAAGTGAGGGAAGGCACATGGATGTGCCGTAGTAGAGCAACGCAGGAGCAGTTGCCGAAGATGTCTTTTGGAAGGTGTTTTTCAGCTTATATTGAAACCATTCACAGCAGAATAATGTCATATACGGGAGCGAAATTGTTACGCGAGCTATGACTTTTATCATCAATCTTGTCTGTCTTATATTTTAAAATGTAATACAATCGCGCGCCACACGTGAGTAACGAGTACTCTATCAATTAAGGAAGACTTTCCATGCAACAACTTACACCTGCCGGACAAAATATTGTCAACGATGTAGCACAGCGCTATAACTTAAGCCAGGAGGCGGTCATTTGCATGCTTTCTGCCGTCAATAACGGCGGAGGACGCATGGCTCAATTTAATTGCCAGGAGCTGGGTGGTTCTGGACAGTGGATGCAAGGTGGCATGACTATGGTCGGCGATATGTTCAACTACGGTTTAAAAAACACCGTAAACAACCTCTGCTCTGAACTGTCAAATGCATTGGCCAATACGCAAATGTTCCCAGTGGTCCCGGCAGGCTCAAAAAACAGCAATCAATGGTGGCCTGCCGACTTGGGCAGGCCATTTAGCAGTGGTGCTCAAAACAATATTCGTTATGCGGTGTTCCCTAATAGGCTTGCGATAGAACTTAACGGACAAGTTACTGTGTATGACACACTCGACAACAATATTGGCGGAGTAAGCCAGCAACAAGGTGGTGATACCTCACTCACCTTTAGCAGTCAGTATGGGACTATTGCTGTTAATACTTTGCCGATCATATCTGGCCCGGGTATTCCTGCGCAAAAGCAAACAAATTTTGCACAACCTGCCCCTGCAAAGAATCAATTCATTCAACCTGATAATGGCAACGTGGCTAATGTAAATAATAATGGTACTAATAATACCGACACGCCTACGCCTATTTCTAACAACGTAAACAACTCATTCACAGATCAGTCTTCAACGGATGGCATCATCACGTTAATTGAAAAGATTGCCAAGCTACACGAATCTGGCGCATTGACTGATGAGGAATTCAATACGAAAAAAAGCGAACTGCTTAGCCGTATTTAATCTGAGAAACCTTAAGAAGCCTCTGATCAAGTCACATAAATTCTGGCAACGCTAAAAATCAGGAAAATGTAATCATTCTTATTTAGCATTCGCTTACCCAAACGCCCACATCTAGCTTTGATTCAGCTGAACCAGCGTAAGACCCAGATATAGGAGGGACAGATTCTGCCAATCGCGATACTGCTACGGGTATATGGTCCGTTCCGACAATATCGCCTATAGTCGGGTCAAATCCTTTCCAGCCTCCGCCGGGTAAATAAACCTCAGCCCATGCATGTGTGGATCCAACCTGACTAGACATAAGCGGCGCATGTAAATAACCGCTGACAAAACGGCTGGCAAGGCCCAGGCACTTTACTGCCTCCATGAAGAGTAAGGCAAAATCTCGACAAGACCCAGAACCCAGTGACAGCGTTTCCTCGGCAGATTGGACTCCGGGTTCTTCTCTCACCTTGTAAACCAGTGTTTTGTTGATCGTTTCAGTAAGCCGCTGTAATAGGGTATAGGTTTGAACCTGTTCACCAAACTTCCATATTTCAAATATCCAGTTATTTAGAAGCTCTCTGGTTTTTTGCTCTGGTAATACCCTATAGGGCGACAACAAAAACTGGTCTCCCTCGTCGTAGCTAAAAGGATAGTTAATAGCATAATCGGCTACTATAAAATCCAATGGGAATTCATTGTATTGCTGAATGATGACTTCATTTTCAACCGTGAGCTGTTGCGTTGGGCTAGTAAAACTGGCAGTAGCAACTGAATTGCCTTCAACATCCCGATGCCAATATATTTTGGCATCGGGCGTAATCTTTAGCACAAAAGACTCGATGCGGAGTTCATGGTCTTCCCGGGGACGCAAGAGTAAATGATGCGCCCCAAGTGTTACAGTGTCCGTATAATTGTAATAGGTACGGTGAATGATTTTATAGCGTTTCATTTTTACCCTGAGATGGAAGTTCTTTTGTTACTTAATACATCTTGTACTTTAGGATATACAGCAGGTTCAACTGATTGTAAATAGCGATATCTGCTGCATCACGGCTATCAGGCATGGAAACATATTACCCTTTCATTTGGGCTTGCGAGGCACCACAAGCGCTAACAGAAAGAGCAATCTGTTGATTATCAGATCAGCTATGCTGGTCACATAAAGTGCAGTGTTCGGCATCAGCCTTCAGGTGAAAATATGACCAGTGAAACTCTTAAGGTTGGCAGATAGTTTTATTTGAAAAGACACCTTCGGCAACTGCTCCTGCGTTGCTCTACTTCGGCACATCCATGTGCCTTACCCTACTTTGACTCGATTTTATATGGCTGCGCCTACCCTTCGGGCCAGCATATACAGCAATGCTGTTGTCTCGCAAAGCTTGTATGGTTGTTCTAGCCTTAATTTATGATCATAGTTAAGGCATCGGGGAGGTGGAGGCTCTTCGCTTTGCTTCTGCCACTTTACGTGTACAGACTAGCCGAGATTACACCCCTCCACCCCATTCATTAATGAGCGCCTATTAAGAATCTTGCCTATGATGGCCGATTTCAACAAGCTTGCGCCTTTCGTGATTCCCGATACGTTTTTAACCTTACTTGGGAGTTCACAAAATGGCAATGCTCGTTAATGTAAAAGAGTTCGGAGTTGACGTCGCTAAAGATTGGCTGGATATTTTTGATGGTGCTGAAGTCATTAGAATTGAGAACCGGCAACAAGCTATTCGCGCTTTTCTTAAAACGCTTCCTGGCACTTGTGCTATCGCGATTGAATCGACGAATACATACCATGAGTTGATGGTGGAGTTGGCGGTTACAGCAAAGCATACGGTCTATTTAATCGATGCCTATCGTCTCTCTCGTTATCGGGATGCGGTCGGGGTCAGGGCTAAAACGGATGTGAATGATGCCAGGTTGTTGCACCGTTACATGCGTTCAGAGAAACAGCAGTTAGTGGCCTTTAAACCCTTGCCTAAAGCGGTTAAACGCCTGAATCGCCTGCTTAAAGCACGGGCCAAACTGGCGCAGTTAAAAACCGCTATGGGCTTATCTTTAACGGGGGTTGCTGAATTGGCACAAACACGTAAGGCATTGCTGAAACGCTTTGAAGATGCAATGGCAGTGATTGATAAACGGTTGCTGGAGTGTATAAAATTAGCGGAGTATCAAGATGATTATCGGCGCTGTTTAAGTATCCCGGGGATTGGTCCTTTGAATGCAACTGCCCTTGTGGCATTGTTTCATCGAGGGTATTTTTCCAAGTCGGACGCCTTTATCGCTTTTATGGGGCTGGATGTGAGGGTACGAGAATCGGGGTACTTTAAAGGTAAGCGCAAACTGACGAAAAAAGGGAGTCCTGAAATGAGGCGGTTATTGTTTAATGCCGCGAGAGCAGGCGCAAAAACCAAACAATGGAATGCCTATTATCTTGCTATGCGTGCAAGAGGTCATTCGACAACCGCTACCGCGGTTGCCATATCGCGTAAAATCGCTAGACTGGCATTTGCGTTAATGAGAGATCAATCTGAATATCGTCCTATTTAGGTTTTTTTCTTGATTATTAACATAGAATCTCGGCTCAATCTCGCGTTGCGGTGCTCCAACGTTGTCTCATAAAAACACTCGGCTTAGCGGTTCTTCAATTCTTGAAGGTAATCCTGTTTTATTGAGCACAGACTTTAATCAACCACCTCTTGGATCAATTCTTGATCTGTCGAGACGATTTGTTCGCCCTAGCGGCGTAACAAATCGACTTATATGACCTTTTTCTGGATTATTCCTTCTCAGCACATTTCAAACAACGCGTATTGCTCGGGTCTGCCTGTAATCTGCGGGGATCTATTTCTTCTTCGCAGACGTAGCAATAGCCAAATTCTCCTGATTCTATTCGCTTTAATGCACCTTCGATTTTCTGTGCGTGTAGTTGTCTGCGCCGTGATGTTTCTAGTGCCATTTGTTGGGCTTGCATGGCATCCATCCGCGAGAGTCTGCCGACACTGCTTTGATCGAGTACCACAGTGCTGCCAGATTTTGAGAACTCCTGCTCTAATTCTTGTAGCTCTTCACGTAGTGTCAGTAGGTCGTGCTTGAACTGGCTTGTTTCATCTTTTGTCATTGCTTCGGACCATACTATCCATAATTACTGTAGATAACTACTAATAGCACACCCCCCACCTTTTGGGCACTTTTTATGCGGCTTCGCCTCGGCTTGGCAGTTTTCATGAAACCCTATGATATATGTCACAAGGCACTATCAAAAAGTATGCTAGACTAAATCAGGGGAAGCGGGTTTTATTAAACATCGAAGGAAAGCCATGAATCCAATCAAAAAAAGTAAAATCACCTTGAGTGCCGCAGTAATCACGGGATGCAGCATTCTTTTTAGCTTTAGCAGCGTTAACGCCCTGGATAAAAAAGCTCAGCTTGTGCTCGGCAAAATGGAATATATGAGTAACTGTGCCTCCTGTCATGGCAAAGACGCCAAGGGCGGTGGCCCGGTCGCAGCCGTTCTCTCCATCAAGCCATCCGACCTGACTATGATCTCGAAAGCATTTAGCGGTAAGTTTCCAGAAGATCACGTCTACAAAGTTATCGACGGTAGAGACATGATCAACCCACATGGAGATACGGATATGCCTGTCTGGGGTGACCGCTATATGTCTATGGCGCAAAAGGCCGCTGATAGAGTTGCGTTTCCTTTTTACGAACAGGATGCCCAGGCGCTGGCTTTTGGTCGTATTACATCGCTGGTAGACTATCTGGAGTCGATCCAGGTTAAGTGATGAATCAGAGACTAGCGGGGTGAGGCTGTACTCTCGCCACGCTAGTGTATTCCCCTCGCCAAAGTGATTGTAAAACAAGAGTAACAAGACACCCTCGGCAACTGCTTCTGCGTTGCTCTACATCGGCACATCCATGTGCCTTCCCTACTTTTATGAGGTTTTTTAATTCGATTTAATGAAAACCTCACCCTTCGGATCGTCGTCACTTCGTTCTAACGTTGTCTGCGCTGCGGCTTAGGGATTTTTATGCGGCTACGCCTCGTCTGGGCAGTTTTCAGCGGTGTATCTTGAATTCAACAGATATTTAAAATGGTTGAAATTGGGTGAATAAATGGGTATTTTTTGTTCATAAGCTCAAAACTCAGCAAACGCGAATTAATCCAGAAATTCATCAAAGAAATTTTGCCGCAGATTTTACACGCATGTAGGGTTTACCCAATCGAATGATTCAAATGGCTGTCTTTTGTGGTTTAAGCGAACATTTTTTAACACTGGGTGTTATCTCATAGAAATAGAGTGTGGCGTTATAGTGTAGCCTCTTCGATAATTCTTAATTGCTCCGCAATTGCTTCTTCATCTTCAATCATTTGCGGTTCACTCAACAGCCAGATTGAAAAAATCGAACCTTTTCCTAACTCGGACTCTGCAGTGATATTGCCGCCATAACGTCGCACCAGTCCATAGCTTATTGATAGACCTAAGCCAGTGCCTTCGCCCTGCCCTTTGGTACTGAAAAATGGATTGAAGATTTGCTTTAGATGTTCTTCTGGAATGCCCCTGCCGTTATCTTTTACACTAATGACCACACCTTTCTTTTGCCAGTTGCGGGATTTTATTATTATTTCTCCATCGGTTTCTGGCAGTGCATGAATGGCATTTACCAGAAGGTTTACCAGTACTTGCTGGAGCTCCTGAGGATTGATTTCAACGACTTTTGTTGCTTTTAAATCTAGCTTTATTTGAAGCGTATTTTGCTGACGTAGATGATTCACCAACTGTAAGGTATCTTTTACCAGAGAATTGACCTCTATCATACTGATATAACCGGAATATACGTCTGGGTGTGCATATTGTAAAAGACGGTTAATAATATCTTTGATGCGGTAAATTTGTTCGATAATCAGGTCAATTTCTTTTTGCACTGGTGCTGCAGCATGACCGAGTTCGGAAACCATAATATCCAGATTACCCAGCATAACGGCGGTAGGATTATTGATTTCATGTGCAACTCCGGCGGTTAACTCACCCAATGCCGCAAGCTTTTCTGCAACGACTAGTTGCTGACGGGTCTGGCGCAATAACTGAATAGAATTTTCAAGATCCTGATTCTTCTGTTTTAATTCTGCGGTGCGAGCATCGACTTGGTCTTCTAGTGAGTCAGCCCATTCTTGAATAACTTCATTACGCTGCTGTAGTTGGTCGAGCATGTCATCAAATTCGCGAGAAAGTGTTCCTAGCTCATCTTTGGAGTCTATTAAACCCACTCGTTTGGCTCCGCCTTCTTGAGTCGCGCGAACCACCTCACTCATTTTCTCGATGGGTTTGAAAATCTTTCGCGCGCCATGAATCGCCATCCAGGCTGACAGTAGCATCAGACTTAAAAACATCAACACCAGCACCGCTAAGGCGTTCCAGAGTTGATCACGAAAAGGTTTTTCTAAAAAACCCGCATACAACATGCCAACGCGATAGCCGTCAATATCAAGTATCGGCTCATAAGAGGAGACATACCAGTCGTTAACTACGAAAGCGCGATCTATCCAGGTTGAGCCATTATCTAGTACTTTGGTTCTAACCTCGTCGGATGCCCGCGTTCCCAATGCGCGTTCGCCTTCCTTCAAAGGCACATTGGTCGTGATTCGAACATCATCCAGAAATACTGTGACGGTGCCGATACTGCCTTCTGGCAAACTTTTAGGAGCATAGGCCAGATCACGAATGGCATCGACAAACTCAAAATTTCCATTCAAGAGTACGCCACCATCGAGTAAAGCAACAACTTCACCACGCGAGTCTTTTACTGGATACAATGCACGAATTACCATCGCCCGATCTTCTTTTTTGCGATCACTGGGTCGTGTTCTGGGTGTTTCGAGTAATGGCAGTTGAACAAACTGATGTAATTCCGGATCTTCCTGAAGGAGTTCAGCAGAAGAATATATTTCTACACCCACATTCGCCTTGCCTTTTAAAGCTTTGAGTAAGGATGATGAATTACGTCTTTTATTTAATATATCAGCTTGTTTCTGAGTGGATTGTTCGATGGGTAAAACTTGTAAGAAGGAGAATTTTTCTTTTTGCTTTAACGCATTAACTTGAGAGATAACAGAGAGTTTGTTGCCTGATTCCAAGGCCGACCGAAACTGATAAGACTCGGCTAATCCTGTCAAATGATTAAGATAATCATCACCAATTCTGTTAAATGCATCATGAGATACGCTAAGGTCAGTATTGACCTTGAGAAATAATTGCTCGTAAGTAAAATTTTTGCCCCAATTGATGGCCAGCACCAAAGCGACCGGCATAATCAATAATATAGGAAACAGCACCAACAATAAGAGTTTATAACGTACTTTATTGCTAATCGCGTTTCTGATTTTACTGAAGAAACCCATTCCCATCACATTATCTTTTTATGACGCGTTCCAGGCTTTTACTTTTCTCTCCAGGGTTTTTCTGGAAACGCCTAAAATTCGTGCTGCGGCTGACTTATTGCCATCTTCCATGTCCAGTACTTTTAGAATATGTGATTTTTCGATCTCGTCCAGACACAGGCTATCCGTCACTGAATGCGTCTCTGAGAATTCTCCTGTTTGACCTGAGATACATTGTGTAGGTGTTTGACATAACAATAGACAACGTTCAATCACATTCTTGAGTTCACGGATATTTCCGGGCCAGTCATAAGCACGCATATGGAAAAGGTCATCACCAGAAATAGTAGCTGCGTTTACGCCCAGCTCTGAAGCTAAAGTGCTTGAAAAGTGTTGAACCAAGGCTGGGAGATCATCCATCCTCTCACGTAATGGAGGCATTCTGAGATTCACAACATTGAGTCGATAATAGAGATCCCTGCGAAAACTACCATTTTCGACTTCTTTGGCGAGATCACGATTACTAGCGGCGATAATACGAACATCGACTGAAATTTCCCGATTAGAACCCACTGGGCGAATCACGCGATCTTCTAGTACACGCAATAAATGTACTTGCATCGACATTGGCATTTCACCAATTTCATCCAGAAACAATGTGCCATTATTGGCGTAAGTAAACAGGCCTTCACGGGTATTTTGCGCGCCTGTAAACGCGCCTTTAGTATGTCCAAAAAACTCACTTTCCATCAACTCTTCAGAAATCGCACCACAGTTTACAGGTACAAAGCTACCCCTACGTCCACTCCATCGATGCAAGGCTCTTGCTGCCAATTCTTTACCCGTTCCTGACTCACCCCCGATTAATACAGTGGTTGGCATCGGTGCAACTTGTTTGATTACGGCGCAAACGCTTTTCATCGTTTCGCAATCACCTATCATTCCGCTATCATAGATTTGATCAACTTGGCGCTTTAACACAATGTTTTCACGTTGTATTTGTTGTTGCGCGAGGCAAGTTTCTATGGATGCCATCATCTGGTCCATACGGAAAGGCTTCATAATGAAATCGCTCGCGCCAACGCGCAGTGCTGCAATTGCGGTTTCTAAACTGGCATGTGCTGTAATAAAAATTACCGATGTGGTACTACCCTGTTCGCGAATTTCAGTCACCCAATCAACACCCGATTTACCCGGCAAACGAATGTCTGAAATGATTAAATCGAAATTACAACGTTGGCGCAGTGCCTCCGCCTCTTCCACATCTTCCGCAACTTCTACCAGCCCAAAAACCTTTTCCAGGCCTTTTTGTAAAAAATTACGAATACCTTGCTCGTCATCGACGATTAAAACTGAATTACGTTTAAAACCTGCTGGACTCTCTGTTATTTCAAAAGTCTCGGTAATTTTTTCTACTGTCGAACTCATATTTTTTGCAACCCTCTAAAAACCCAATATTTCCCATTTTTAAATAAACCATGAGACAAATTGTCACAATTGAAGTCATACGTTAATTAAATTACGTCTTATTTATCACTATTTTTCCATGAGATGCGTCAAAGTATCTAGCTACACCTATATTTAGTCTATTTTTGTAACAAATTCAGATCATTTTTTCAGTTTGGCATTAAATTTGCTAAAAGGTTTATATATTTTTTAGTTGCAAATAATTTTCTTTAACTTAACCAGGCGAGTTTAATGATATTTAAAAAACCATTTATTATATTATTCCTATTTTCCACATTTCTATTTTCATCTTTAGCATTTTCAAAATCCTCGGGCAACGAGAAACTAATACGTCTTGCTACCACAACTAGTACCGAAAATTCTGGTTTACTGACCTATCTTCTACCTCAATTTGAAACAGAGTCAGGATACAAGGTACATGTAATTGCTGTTGGTACGGGCAAAGCACTCAGAATGGGACGCGATGGCGATGTCGATATCATGCTGGTTCACGCCCTCAAAGCAGAAGAAAAATTCGTTGCAGAAGGGTTTGGAGACAAACGTTATCCAATTATGTATAACGATTTTGTCATTGTCGGACCAAAAGATGAATCTTCTCTATTTTCAGGGCTTGAGAATGCAGCTGACGTAATGGATAAAATTGCTTCTTCTAAAAAGCGATTTATTTCTCGCGGTGATGATTCCGGCACTCACAAAAAAGAATTGAATCTGTGGAAGGCAAGTAAACGTATGCCGGACAGTAGTAAAGATCAATGGTATGTTGATGCGGGGCAAGGCATGGGCAAGGTTTTACAAATGGCGGGCGAGATGAATGCTTTCACCATGACAGACCGCGGTACCTGGCTAGCCTATATGGGCAAGTCCCCTCTTAAGATTCTATTTGAAGGTGATTCAAAGCTATTTAACCCATATGGAATAATTGCTGTAAGCCAGCGGAAGCATCCGCACGTAAATGCAATAGGCGCCAATGCTTTAATAAAATGGATGACCTCTGAAAAAGGACAACATTTAATTGGTGAATTTAAAGTATCAGATAAAGTTTTGTTTACACCTAATGCAACTGCGATGGCAAAAAATGAAACAGTTACTCACTAATCATTAAATGAAATCTCTGTCTAGTACGACTGTTGATGCCGTAAAACTATTATTATCTGGAGATGCCGAGATATGGAATATCATCGGCATTTCTTTTCAGATATCCACCACCGCAATATTAATTGCAATGGTACCTGCGATATTTACAGGGTTCCTGCTTGCTTACTACGATTTTCCAGGCAGACGGTTATTAGTTTCTATGTTCAACACTTTGCTGGCAGTACCCGCTGTTGTTATTGGTCTTACTTTTTATATCATCTTGTCCCGCCAGGGACCTCTGGGAGAGTGGCATTTGCTTTTCACTCAAACCGCGATGGTATTGGGCCAAATAGCTTTAAGCTTTCCTATTTTAGTCTCTATGAGTCATTCTGCCTTTCAATCAATTGAAATTAGAGCGTGGGATACCGCCAGAACACTAGGCTCGAGCACTGCTATGGCATTTCTAATTATTATGAAAGAAGTTCGTTTTGGCTTGTTTGGGGCTTTACTGGCCGGTTATGGAAGAATTATAGCTGAGGTTGGAGCATCCATGATGCTCGGTGGAAATATATTGCACTACACCCGAAATATACCTACAGCCATCGCTTTGGAAACCAGCAAGGGTGAATTTGCACAAGGTATCGCGTTAGGAATTATTTTGCTATCACTCGCTTTTTTACTAACTGTTATGCTTCACTATTTCCAAGGTAAAGGGAGCATGGTGCATGAATAACTTAGAACACAGCATACATCTCCGCTTTACAGAAATAACAAAAACAGTAGGTAAAAGAAAGGGGCGCAGAACCATTCTGGATAAGGTCGACATTGAATTAAAGAGTGGAGAATGCACGTTAATCAGTGGCAAAAACGGTAGTGGTAAATCTACCTTATTACGCATAATGGCAGGATTACTCAAGCCAGATTCTGCGTATATCAATACTGGCCTGGAATCCAAATCCTGGAACAAAATGCGAAAAGTAATACAACAACAGGTAATGTATCTCTACCAGGAGCCTTATATGTTTGATGGCAGTGTTCGCCAAAACCTTGCCTACGCGGCTACCAGTACCCAATTTAATAATAAGCTGGCAAAAGAAAAGATTTCAGATGCCTTAGTCTGGGCAGGGCTAACGAAATACAGTGAAACTCAAGCAAAATGCTTATCAGGTGGTGAAAAGCAACGCGTTGCGCTGGCTCAGGCGTGGCTGAAACAAGCTCCCATTTTATTACTCGATGAACCAACCGCGAACATGGATAATGAGGCGCGTGAGCGCACTGAGGAGCTATTATCATCTCTCAAGGAGTCTGGAACTGCATTATTTATTGCCAGTCATGACCCAAATCACTTTAGACAAATTATGGATAAGCGTTTACTCCTGGAAAAAGCTATGATTCAAACAATACATGATACAAAACCTTTTGATGATTCTGGCAAAATAACAGTCTTTCCCAATAAAATGAAAAATTCGAAAACACTATGACAATAACGAAATTAGATGTAACTGCTGTTATTCTTGCGGGCGGCAAGGGTCGCCGTCTAAGTGGACAAGATAAGGGCTTAGTGATTTATCATGATAGAAAATTGATCGAGCATGTGCTCGACATAATCAAACCCCAGGTTAGCCAGATACTTATCAATGCTAATCGCAATCAAGATGAATATAAGAACTATGGTTATCCCGTCATTGATGATGATTTGCATGACTTTCAGGGGCCATTAGCTGGATTTTTAACCGCCATGAGAACTGTAAAAACCGCTTATATTTTAGCTCTACCTTGTGACGGACCTGATTTACCTGATGATTTTGTGGCACGCATGAGTGATGAAGTATCATCCGCGCCAGAAGCGATTGCAGTTGCTCATGATGGAGAACGAATGCAACCTGTTCATGCATTAATACCCGTGGCACTTAAACAAAGCCTGGAAGCATTTCTTGAAACTGGTGATCGGAAAATTGATCGCTGGTATGCCCAACATGAAACCGTATTAGTCGATTTTTCAGATAAACCCGAGGTGTTCTTTAATGTAAACACCGAAGAGCAACGCCAACAAGGTACTCCATCGTGATTGATTTCACCCTGCCTCTTCTCGGCTTTGCCGCATATAGCGGTACTGGCAAAACCACCTTACTCTGCAAATTAATCCCCTTGTTAACAGAAAAAGGATACCGCATCGGTATTATTAAACATACGCATCACAATATTGAAATTGATAAGCCCGGCAAGGACAGTTTTGAACTACGCGAATCTGGTGCAAGTCAAATTGTGGTAGCATCGCGAAACCGCACCGCGATTATTATTGAAGACCCTAGCCAGACTAAGGAACCTGAATTATCCGATGCATTACTCAATCTAAACACCGACTCTCTAGATTTGGTCCTGGTGGAAGGCTTCAAACATGCAGACCTGGCTAAAATTGAATTGCATCGTGATGCCTTGGGTAAACCTTTCCTCTACCCGGATGATACAAATATTATCGCTATTGCCGTTGACCATGAAATGGCTGATGAAGTACCTATCCAGGTACTTGATATCAATCAACCACAACAAATAGCTGACTTCATTGAAAAAAAGTTACTACACTAAAGCCATGAAAAACGAGAGAGTTGCAAGTTGTATCGATGCCTTTGAAGCTGACGCGATCAGTGTTGATGATGCAAGAAAAAAGATATTCAGCGAAATCATCCCAATCAAAGAAACAGAGAAACTAGCGATTAGAGACTGCTTAAAGCGCCACCTCGCAAACTATGTTATATCGCCCATCGACGTTCCACCCCATACAAATTCAGCGATGGATGGCTATGCAGTTGCAGGTAAGGATCTGCCCACAAGTGAAGCGAAAATCTATACCGTTTCTGGCGCATCGTTTGCAGGATCACCAAGTACTGAAAACTATCAGGTAGGCAAAATTATCCGAATCATGACGGGCGGTGTAATGCCTAGTGGTACGGACACGGTAATCCCACAAGAACTCACAGAAGTTGTAGGCGAACAATCTATCAAGATTGAGGCTGAACATAAAATTGGTCAAAACGTTCGCCACCCCGGTGAAGACCTCACCAAAGGCAGTAAAATTTTTGAACCCGGGCGAAAATTAAGCGCTGCCGATATTGGTATTTTAGCCTCACTCGGTATTGGCGAAATCGAAGTTAGAAGACGTCCCCGTATAGCGTTTTTCTCTACCGGAGATGAACTTCGTTCTATTGGTGAAACCCTGATGGAAGGCGAAATCTATGACAGTAATCGCTATACATTATTCGCAATGTTGAAAAACCTGGATGTTGAGATTCTTGACCTAGGCGTCATCCCGGACACTCAGGAAGATATTCAGGAAGCTTTTCTTGCTGCCTCAGAAAAAGCTGACCTTTTTATAAGTACCGGTGGAGTATCGGTGGGTGAAGCTGATTTCATCAAGCCAACATTGAAAGCATTAGGCAATACACATTTCTGGAAAATAGCAGTGAAGCCCGGTCGACCATTGACTTTCGGTGATGTCAATAAAACCTGGTTCTTTGGCCTCCCAGGAAATCCAGTAGCAGTAATGGTGACTTTCCTACAATTTGTGCAACCAGCCATTAATTACCTTGCCAGTGGTAATATTAAAAGACACGTAACGTTGCACGCGAGATGTAGTGAAGACATCTACAAACGTCCCGGAAGAACCGAATATCTACGCGGAGTGTTCAAGCAAACTACCACTGGAGAATTAGAAGTTAAACGCACTGGAAAACAAGGCTCAGGAATTTTAATGTCGATGAGCCTGGCAAACTGCTTTATACACTTGCCTAGTGATTCAAACAGTGTGCACGCAGGTGACAGTGTTGAAATACAGCCGTTTTCTGGTGTTATTTGATCTACGGAAGTCTATAAAATAGACACCCCCTACTTTTAGGCACTTTTTTGTAAATACTAGTAAATGAACGAAATCAACAAGACATTAAATGGATATAAGATAGGCTTCATCGGCCTAGGTCTGATGGGAAAACCCATGTGCCTGAACTTGCAAAAAGCAGGAGCAGAACTTGTGGTTCATAATCGCAGTCGAGCAGTGGTTGATGCTATTACCCAAGAAGAAAATATCACCGCTGCAACAAGTGCTGCAGAAGTGGCATCACAGTGTGAAGTCATCATTATCATGGTTTCGGATACGAAAGCCTTGGAGACAGTGATCTTCGGTGTTGAAGGTTTATCCGCTGGTGTCGAAGCAGGTTCGCTTGTAATTGATATGGGTACAACTGCGGTAACACCCACTCGTAATTTTGCTAAGCATTTAAAAACAATGGATGTTGATTATATTGATGCACCCGTTTCAGGTGGAGAACTTGGTGCTATCAATGGCAGTCTGGTGATCATGGCAGGTGGTACAGATCAATCCTTGCAAAAAGCAAAACTGATTTTTGATGTATTGGGTAATTCATTGGTACATATTGGTGATGTCGGTACTGGGCAAATAACTAAAGCTGCAAACCAGGTAATTGTGGGTTTAAATATTGGTGCAGTGGCAGAAGCTTTTATACTTGCACAACGTGCTGGCGCAGATATTATCAAGGTTCGAGAAGCGCTAATGGGCGGTTTCGCTGCATCTCGAATTCTAGAAATACACGGTCAAAGAATGATCGATGAGGCCTTTCAGCCTGGCGGAAAAATTACCACCCAATATAAAGATATGACTCAGGCGCTCGAACTTGCAGCGGAATATGACCAACCCTTGCCCGCAACAGCGCTTAATCGATTGCTCTATACTAATCTCATTAAAGATGGAAAGGGCGAGCTAGATCACAGCGCCTTGTTTTTGGCTTATAAAGAAAAGAGGCTTCTCCAAACATGAATAACAAACCAATCGTACTCGTCACTCGAGAGTTACCAAAAGCAGTCGAGGCAAGATTAGCTCGTGATTACGATGCCCGTTTAAATCATAACGACAAGATCTATACGAGCGAAGAAATTATTGAGCTTGCAGCTGGTGCAACAGCAATTATCCCCTGTCATACTGAAAAACTGACTGCAGATGTCATTCAGCGCCTACCCGATAGTGTAAAAGCGATTTGCAGTTTTTCGGTTGGTTATGACCATATTGACCTGGATGCGGCCAAAGCCAAAGGCATTATTGTGACCAATACACCAGATGTATTGAACGATGCCACTGCAGAAATATCAATGCTTCTACTGCTGGGAGCAGCACGCAGAGCGTATGAAGGTGAACAGCAGATACGTACGGATTCCTGGGCGGACTGGGGTGCCACTTTCCAGCTAGGTAAGCAGGTCACTGGAAAAAAACTCGGCATTTTAGGTATGGGTCGAGTTGGACAAATTATGGCAAAACGTGCACGCGGTTTCGATATGAAAATCCATTACTATAATCGCAGCCGTCTTGATAAAAGCCTGGAACAGGGGGCCACCTACCATGAAAGTGTTGAAGCGTTATTGCCACATTGTGACTTTCTCTCTATTCACTGCCCTGCAACGCCCGAAACTCATCACCTAATAAACGCAGAAAGAATCGCAAAACTTCCTGATGACGCAGTTATTATCAATACTGCACGGGGTGCAGTTGTGGATGACGATGCTTTAATTACCGCATTAAAGTCAGGTAAATTATTCTCGGCAGGGTTAGATGTTTTCAACAACGAACCCAATATCGACCCAAGATATAAAACGCTGAAAAATACATTTTTACTCCCCCATATTGGCAGTGCAACAGTTGAAACTCGTGATCAGATGGGGTTTCGTGCCCTGGATAATCTAGATGCAATACTTTCTGGCAAGAAGGCCAATGATAGACTTATTTAACGTTAAATAAATTCACATTTAAGTCATGCAAACAAAATATATTCCACAATGTGGCAACAAAGATTGACGCAATAATAACTTTCTCTTCTATCCTAGATATAAGGTCTAAAAAAAATATTGAAACCTGCATAATTAAAAGGAAATTTTTAATCTAATTTAAAGCTGATTTATTAAATAAAACCATCTATATTAATAATGACATGTAAATGTTTATACAGGCGAAAGCCTTTTAGAGTATAGATTTTTAAATAAAAAAGTTTTGTACCCAAGGAGAGAAAGAAATGAAAGTAAGCAAAAAGCAAAAAGATGTAGCTGATAACATCCAGTCTGAAACACCGAGTACTCGTCGTAAATTTTTAACAGGTGGTGTTGCCGCCGCAGCTAGTGTGGCAGCAGTTGGCTTCCCTATGGTTTCTAATGCAGCTGCTCATTCCAAACCAGTAGTACTAAAACTACAGGGAGCATGGGGCGGCGGTATCTTTAAAGAGTATGCCGTTGATTACGTTAGACGCGTCAATGAAATGTCAGGTGGGTCACTAAAGATTGACTATCTTGATGTTGGAGCTGTGGTAAAAACTGCCGAGATGCAAACAGCTGTGTCAAAAGGTGTTATTGATGGTGCTCATCTTGTTACAGCTTACTGGTACAGTAAAAATGCTGCCGCTTCATTATTTGGTACTGGCCCTTGTTGGGGTTGGACTGCTAACCAGCTATTAGGCTGGATAGCTTATGGTGGTGGTAAAGAGCTTTATGAAGAATTGATGACTGATATTCTGAAGCTGGATATTGTTGGCTTTTTCTCAGGCCCAATGCCTGCACAGCCACTTGGCTGGTTCAAGAAAGAGATCAAATCAGTTGCCGACATGAAAGGCCTTAAATACCGTACTGTTGGACTTGCCGCAAACGTAATGCAAGAGATGGGAATGTCGGTGGTACAGCTTCCTGGTGGCGAAATTCAACCAGCAATGGAACGTGGTCTTATAGATGCTGCTGAATTTAACAACCCTACATCGGATAAAGACTTTGGTATGCAAGACGTTGCCAAAAACTACTATCTAGCAAGCTTCCATCAGTCTCAGGAGTCTTTCGAGATCATCTTTAACAAGAAGAAATACAATTCTCTTTCTGATGAACATAAAGCGATTCTTAAGTATGCTGCTGAAGCGGCTTCATCTGATATGTCCTGGAAAGCACAGGATCGTTATTCGAATGACCTTGTGGCGCTAGAAAAAGAACACGGTGTAACGGCTCGTCGCACTCCAAACGACATCATGCTGGCACAGTTAAAAGCTTGGGATAAAGTTCTACCTAAGTTTATGAAAGACCCATACTTTGCAAAAGTTGTAGCTTCTCAGAAAGCGTGGATGAAGCGTGTTGGCGCGTTCGAACTAACCAATGCACCTGACTATGAAGGGGCTTACAATCACTATTTTAAATAAGCTTTGTTCGATGCATATTGGATTTCATCCAATATGATTTTGTAAAACAACAGACGGCACGCCTAGTGCCGTCTGTTTATGCATATCCCCTTTTGGTTTGTTTGTCTGAGTTTTTCTAGGGCAAGCATAAATACAACTTTTATTTGAAGATCACTATGAATCCTATTCTCTTTTTTATTGATAATATAAGCGCATGGTTCGGTAAAATGTTCGGTTGGTGCATTATGGTACTGACTTTTGCAACCGTCTATGAAGTCTTTATGCGCTATGTACTAAATGCACCAACAACCTGGGCATTCGATATGAGTGTACAAATGTATGGAGCACTTTTTATGATGGCAGGAGCATATACCTTGTCGCGCAACGGTCATGTACGAGGAGATGTAATTCATCGATTACTCCCAATAAAAGTGCAGGCAAGTATCGATTTATTTCTCTATATCATCTTCCTGTTACCAGGTGTTTTCGCATTAATCTGGTACGGATGGGATTTCGCCGCCGACTCCTGGCGCTATAAAGAAGTGAGCTGGAGCAGTCCGTCACGCACCCAGATTTATTTTTTCAAAACCCTTATTCCTGTAGCTGGTTTTCTGGTTTTACTCCAGGGTATTGCTGAAATTATACGCTGTATATCCTGCATACGAACGGGCGAATGGCCTCCCCGCCTGCATGATGTTGAGGAGACAGAAACTATGCTTGCACATAAAGAAGAAGACCTTGCACTGTTTGATCATGAAGAAGAACACGGGGCAAAACAATGACAGATCCACAAATTGCAATAATGATGCTGGTACTATTTATTGGCATCGTATTACTCGGCTTTCCAATTGCGTTTACCTTAATAGCAATGGGCCTGGGTTTCGGCTATTACGCTTATTCCAAGCCCGATCAAATCGAACATATCTTCCAGAATAATATCTTTGATCTTTTTGTCTCAAATACATTCTCGGTAATGTCTAATGAGGTCCTTGTTGCCGTTCCCCTATTCCTGTTTATGGGATATGTCGTTGAGCGTGCGAATATTGTAAATCGGCTATTTTTCAGTATTCAGATAGCAACACGCCATGTACCCGGCTCGATGGCGATTGCGGCACTAGCAACCTGTGCAATCTTTGCAACAGCTACCGGTATCGTTGGTGCTGTAGTTACGCTAATGGGTCTACTTGCCCTCCCGGCTATGCTAAAAGCGGGTTATGACAAAAAACTGGCCTCAGGCGTTATTTGTGCCGGCGGTACTTTAGGAATCTTGATTCCACCTAGCATTATGTTAATTGTTTATGCAGCAATCGCTCAGGTATCACCTGTCCGATTATATGCAGCAGCGTTATTTCCGGGAATCATGCTGGCGAGTATGTATATGCTGTATGTTGTTGCAAGAGCCACGATTAACCCGAGTTTAGCGCCTAAACCGAAAGAAGAAGATGTTCCATCTATCGGAATTATTCTTTGGCAATTACTCACCTCATTCGTACCACTATTTGTCTTGATTCTGGGCGTATTAGGTTCAATCCTTGCGGGTGTTGCGACTCCCGCTGAAGCTGCAGGAGTAGGCTCACTAGGAGGGCTAATTCTGGCAGCGCTATATCGTTCACTATCATGGCAACGCCTTAAAGAAGCAGTCTTTCTTACTGCAAGAACATCAGCGATGGTCTGTTGGCTGTTTGTTGGATCATGGACATTTGCCTCAGTATTTTCGTACCTTGGAGGCCATGCGCTAATAGAACACTGGATTCTGGGAATGGATCTTGGTCCAATCGGTTTCCTTGTAATTGCCCAATTAATCATATTCTTTCTTGGCTGGCCTTTGGAGTGGAGCGAAATCATTATTATATTCGTACCAATCTTCTTGCCATTATTGAAGCACTACAATATTGATCCCCTATTCTTTGGTGTGCTGGTTGCATTAAATCTGCAGACCTCCTTCCTCACCCCGCCAATGGCGATGTCCGCCTATTATTTGAAAGGGGTAGCGGGTAAAACTGTGGAATTAATGGAAATATTTAAAGGAATTATGCCTTATCTTGCTATTGTAATTTTTGCGATGTTTTTGATGTATATGTTCCCGCAGATTGTATTGTGGCTGCCCAAGTACCTGTTTGGTTAGTGAGAATGATTTTGGTAAATAAAATATGAATCTTATTGAAATGAGCGCTGCCGCTGCCGCAGCAGCTATTCAAAAAGGCCAGGTAACTTCACAAGAGTTGGTAAAAGCCTATATTGACCAGATTAATGCTTATGATGACAGGGTACAGGCCTGGGCACATTTCGACGCTGATTATGCACTCACGCAGGCAAAGGATGCCGACCTTTTAAGAAAAAGCGGACAAACCACTGGACCACTTCACGGCATACCGATTGGAGTTAAAGATATCTTCGATACCAAAGATATGCCCACCGAAGATGGCACAGTGATTCATAAAGGCCGAACCCCTGCTTACGATGCAACAAGTGTTGAATTGCTCCGCATGTCTGGCGCGATCATTATGGGTAAAACCGAAACAACCGAAATGGCGGTTTATAGCGCGGGTAAGACCAAAAATCCACACGATCCAAATCGTACACCCGGCGGATCATCAAGCGGCTCTGCTGCTGCAGTAGCTGCAAATATGGTACCACTTGCTATAGGTACACAAACTAATGGCTCTGTAATACGTCCTGCATCCTATTGTGGAGTTGTGGGTTATAAACCCAGCCATGGCCTGATTTCGCGCTACCGGGTATTACAGCAATCACTGCATTTCGACAATGTGGGTGTATTTGCTCGCGATGTCACAGATGCAGCTTTGATAGCCCAGCAAATGATGGTGTTCGACAAGCAAGACCCGGCGATGAAAGCTAGAATGCCGCCCAGGCTTTTAGAAACCATAGAACAAGGGCCACTCGTGCCACCCCGCTTAGTATTTGTAAAAACACCAGCATGGGATGAGCACGCTGACAATGACGTAAAAGAAGGATTATCAGAACTTGTTGATGTGCTTGGCAACTCGGTTGAAACCCTGGATTTGACGCATTTATTAAAAGATGTAGTTGAATGGCATAGGGTCATTATGGAGACAGATATAGCCAAAAGCTTCCAGCACGAATATAAACAGGGTAAAAAAGTAATGAGTTCGTCTTTACGGGAAATGATTGAACGTGGGCAAAATTATCTCGCGATTGATTATAATGACGCAGTTGATCATATCAAAGCACTTAATACCGCAATGGACGAAATCATGTCCGAATACGATGCGATTCTGACACCCTCAACTACGGGTGAAGCGCCATTAGGCCTGGAATCAACCGGAAGCCCAATATTCTGCACACCATGGGCATTTTGTGGAATGCCAGCGATCACTTTGCCATTAATGCAAGGTTCTAACGACATGCCGCTTGGCGTACAACTGGTCTCCTCTAAAGGTGATGATGCGCGATTGCTGAGAACCGCAGACTGGCTCAGCAAAACAGTAAACAGTAAACAGTAAACAGTAAAATATAACGAATTAAACGAAGGATTATTTAAAATGAGTAATTTAATATCAGCAGCGCTTTCATTAATAGTTATAACCGCTTTTCTCGGTGGTCTCGCCTACTCGATCTGGGAAAATACCGACGACATCGCATTCCCGGTTATTATCGCCATCGTTCTAGCAATGGTCTACAAAAGCGCTTACGATGAAATTAAATCCGGGCCGAATCATATTTAAAGTGTTGAAGCAGACCCCTCACCTTTTAGGCTCTTTGTGAGCTTAAAAGCGACACCCCAGCTATTAATAACTGATTTATATTTTGTTTTATAGAACAGAGATCTAACTCCAAATATTGCCAATACTCTGGCTCTATCATTCGCTCTACAAAAGGGCACCTCTATTAACAATAGGATACAGAGCTTGATGTTTCCTGGAACGCAATAAAACTCGATAAAACAAAAAAACAATCATCTAAAAACCTTCAATATCTGCCTATATCCTATATAATTACCTTTTATACAAACTATTGCAGCTCGTCGAGCCTCAATAGTTACAATACATTAGGTGAAAATCAATGTGGCCTTTTAGCAAAAAAATCAGCAGCTCAGGAATCACTGCAAAATCAGTGACTATGGTTAATGGAATAGCAGAAATTGATGTAACAGGCCAGACACGCCCCGGCTATCTGCTTGCAATTAACAAAGCCGTTGATGCGCTTGAAGCAGGCATGAAAGCAAAACTACTGATTACTTACGCGCCCTACGGAGAAGACATAAAAGCCTGGTGCAGAAAAAAAAATTGAATACCTGGATTTAACGCATGACAATGCAATATGGACGATTCATATTCAGAAGTGAATGCGACCACGGTCAATAAAAGCCGCTAAAAATCCACCGGGCTTTTAGCACTCAAGCCAGGCTTATTCAAAACGTGGGTGTATGCCAAAAGCAGGCGTCCTTTTATTATTTAAATCGTTATATGCCAGTAGATCAATAATAAAAGACCCCCCCTACTTTTAAGTGATTTTTATGCAACTACGCTTCCCTTCTTGTCAGCATTAAACAACAATGCTGTTGTCTCGCTGAAGCTCGGCTCATTTTTGTTGTTTAAAAATGACTAAAAGAACTTATGCAGAGCTCACTCGTTTTTAAAACACTCGCCCATGGGTCAGCTTTAAAAAACAAAGCTGTTGTCTCACTGTGTTCGGCTGGCACTTTTCCAAAAACCATAAAAAAAGGCCATTCAATGAATAGCCTCTCACAAAAATACTACTAACTAAAGAATTATTTCTTGATTAAATCAGCTGCCTGTTTTGGCCAGGTATTGGTATCAAAACGACGGTTTCTAATATCAACTTTATCCATTTTCTCCGATATCGATTTAGCCGTTGCTACTGCAATGTCCGCGTAGCTATTAAAACCAAGCGTATTGAGTAGCTCTTCTACTTTTGGTCCTATACCACTAATAACGGTCAAGTCATCTTTAACGGATTTAGTTTGAGGCTTGCTTTCAGTCACTTTCTTCGGGCTTGTTCCTGCCTGTTTCTGCTCTGTTTTTTCAGCATTCAACTCAAGCTGTACTTGCTTTTCAACAGGCTTTGGAGCTGATGTGTCCTTCTTTGATTTTACTTTAGCTTCTTTCGCTAAGCGCGTCTTAACTCCCGCTTTTGGAGCAACTGAGCTTACCTTCTTCTGCGCTGTTTTTATATTAACCACGTTAGGCTTCTCAGATACTTTAGGAGTAGTTTTTGGTGTAGCTTTACTCTTAGCTGCTATATCCGCTTTATCCTTAGCTTCTTCAGTTTTAGTAGCTGGAGCTACAGCATCAACCTTGCTCTTAACATCTTCTACTTTTTTCTCTACTTTTGGAGCCGCAGCTTTCTTTGCTCTAGGCGCTGCTTTGACTTCCTTCGTTTTAGGAGCAGCTTTCTTGGCTTCTACTTCTTTAGCAGGTGCTGGTTTCTGCACTACACGCTTTTTAGAAGGATCTAGTTTAGTAGGTTCTAAAACTGGTGCTGGATCATCAATTTTGCATTTCACATAGGTTCCTGGTGCATCTTCTATGACCTTTAAACCGCCCTTACCTTCAACACGTGCTTTTACAAGCTCGTTATCAGAAAGTGGACGTACCCATGCGTTCCAGTTTGGCCACCATGATCCTTCATTTACTTTTGCCTGATCAGCCCATGCCTGAGGGTTATCGGATAAAGCATCAGTTACTCTGTAGCCGTATTTATTCGCTTCAGGTGGGTTGATAATTCCAGCAATATGTCCTGATCCACCCAAAATAAAGCGAACGTCACCAGAGAATAATCTAGCTCCTGAATAGGTTGATAACCAGGGTGCGATATGATCATCTATTGTAGATACAAAACAAACCGGAATATCAATACTTGAAATATCAATCGGTGTACCTTTTATACTTACACCATTTGGTTGACTGAGTTTGTTATCCATGTACATATTACGCAAATACCACGAATGCATGGTGGGTGTCATACGTGTGGAATCCGAATTCCAGTACAAGAGATCGAATGGACGTGGGTCGTTTCCTAATAAGTAATTATTAACGTAGAAAGACCATATCAGCTCATTTGCACGTAACAAATTGAATGATCCTGACATCTTCGAGCCTTTTAAACAGCCTTCTTCTTCCATCATCTTTTCAAGTCCAGTCACTTGCTCTTCGTCAATAAAGACGCCAAGTTCACCAGGTTGAGCGAAATCGATCATGGTTGTAAAGAAGGTTGTGCTTTTAATACGGTTATCACCTTTGGCTTTCATATAAGCAAGGGTTGTGGATAATAATGTTCCACCAATACAATAACCGATTGCATTAATTTCATTTTCGCCCGTAGCTTGTTCCACAGCATCTACAGCTGCAATTACGCCTTCAGTCACATAGTCTTCAAAGCCGACATCACGATAAGTTTCATCAGGATTTATCCACGAAACAACAAATACGGTGTGACCCTGATCTACCAGCCATTTCAACATTGAATTCTTGGGTTGCAAATCAAGGATGTAGAACTTATTAATCCAGGGTGGGACAATGAGTAAAGGACGTTTTAAAACTGTATCCGTTGATGGTGAATATTGTATAAGTTGGAACATTTTGTTCTGGAAAACTACTTTACCCGGTGTTGTCGCTACATTTTCACCTATAGTAAATGCTGATGTATCAGTCATGCGGATTTTAAGCTGGCCTTCACCTTCTTCTAAATCTTCCAGCATATTTTTCAAACCATTAACGAGATTTGCGCCTTTAGTTTCTATGATTTTTTCAATAACAGCGGGATTTGTAGCTGCAAAGTTAGTTGGAGATACTGAATCGAGGTAACGTTCGGTAAAAAACTTAACTTTTTGCGCTGTTTTATCATCTAGTCCTTCGACGTCGCTAACAATATTGCGCATATATTCCGAAGTTAAAAGATACGATTGCTTGATGAGTGAGAAGGCATTTTTTTCTGACCAATCTTCGTGCTTGAATCTTCTATCACCTTTCTCTTCTGTAATAACTGGCTCAGGCTTTTCTGCATTTTGTCCTGCAAACATACTTGAAAGAGCATGTTGAGAAAGCTGCATGGATTTCTGCCAGAATTGCATGCCATCCTGCATAACCTTCGCAGGATCCTTTGAAACAGCAGTGTACCACTGAGTGTAAGCATCGTTTAGTTTGAACGGATCCATGTCCTTAGATTTGTGTGATTCAGAAAATGTTTTCATAAGTTCTTCAACATGCTTGAAGTTAGTACGCATTTCTTCCGCAGCAGCTCCAAAACCTAGTGCACTAAAATCTTCTTGCTTGGAATCAGACATATATCCTCCTGGATATCCACCATATTGTTTCTCGACGACTCTTACAGAGGTACGTCAAGCTCGAATATTTTAAAAAATCAGCTTAGCTGAATATGTTTAATGTTAGTACGGGGAAGAGATTAAACACTTCCCCACGCGCCTATTAAATTGTAAACAATTGTTGGCGTTTCAGTTTTATTTTTAAACAATCTTTGAAAGAGTCTCTTTGAATTCTTCCATACTTTCTTCGATACGCTTATTCACTTTGTCATTAATCTCTGCCTGTGTTTTCTGGGCCATTTCACTAATTTCAGTAGAATTCGCAAGCGCTTTTTCATATGCTGCCTGAAGTAACTCAGCTTGCTTAGCTGCTATATCCTGAGGTGAACCTGCACTAGCAAAACTTTTAGCGGCTTCTGTAGCTTCAGTCATCGCTTGTTGTAGCATTTCTGCCTGACGCTCAAAAAATGCTTGCGAACTATCAGCAAGTGTTTGATTAGTTGACATAAGGAGCGCAAGATTTTTGTCCTGTGCAACCTTCATCTCGCTATAATCAAAGTTAAAGGCATCTTGAATTTTCTGTGATACATCTTTTGGATCGAATTGTTCAAATGCTTTTGTAAAATCAAATGGGTTACTTGTAGTCATTATTAATACCTCAAAATTTAAATAATTGTTGCACTGCACAATAGCAATATTGTGGGGTTTTACAATAAAAGTCAAGGCTTAATAATTTCTAAGTGTTTTTAAGCCAGGGAACGTACATAACTGCGTCACCTTGTATCAAGGTATTACCATCTGTATCAAGGCAAAGGGTTTGCAGTGTTACAATTGGTTTAGTCTCATGAATAGCAATAATTTCTACACTGGCAATGACTTCCATATCCAAAAATACAGGTGCTTTGAATTGCATATTCTGCGCCATGTAAATACTACCTTCTCCAGGTAAGTGTTGCCCCACTAAAGCTGAGAACAAACTACCCACCAGCATGCCATGCACTATTCTATGTTTAAATTGAGTTTTTGCGGCGTATTCTTCATCTAGGTGAATCGAATTCCTATCAGTTGATAGTTCAGCATACTGGATTACATCATCTTCAGTAAATTTACGGCTAATTGTGGCTGATTCACCAATTTTAATAACTTTATTCATGATAGATACCTTTGAGCTTGTTAGTGAGAGACTAGATGTTAAAAGAATAGTCCAATTTCAAGCTTTAACAGCTAGGTTTTAGCATTAAAAAAAAACTACAAGATAGAGTGGTTTCTAATGTGGCTGAATAGTTTCTATTTTAGATATAAGTTTCTAAGTATTCATCAGGCATTCTGGAGTACAGCGTTAAAGGTTGTACTAGGACGCATCACTCGAGTTGTTTTTTCAGGGTCAGCAAAGAAATAGCCCCCTATATCTACTGCATCACCCTGACAAGAGTTAAGCTCCTCTATAATTTTATCTTCATTTTCTATCAACGACTTTGCAAGTTTTGAAAAGTGCGCTGCCAATTCGGTATCTTCTGTTTGATCAGCAAGCTCTTGTGCCCAATACATTGCGAGATAAAAATGGCTACCCCTGCTATCTAACTCACCAGTTCTTGGAGAGGGAGATTTATTATTATCAAGTATTTTACCGATAGCCAGATCAAGCGTTTTGGCTAACAATCTAGCACGCATATTTGCAGAATAATCTGCAACTTTTTCAAGAGATACAGTTATTGCTAAAAGCTCACCCAAAGAATCCCAACTAAGATGATTCTCCTCTAACAGCTGTTTGACCAGCACTGGAGCTGTACCACCAGCGCCTGTTTCAAATAGACCGCCACCGGACATTAGAGGCACAACCGATAACATCTTTGCGCTGGTACCTAACTCCATAATCGGAAATAGATCAGTTAAATAATCACGCAAAATATTGCCTGTAACCGAAATTGTGTCCTTGCCTCTAATGATACGCTCCAAGGTAAAACGCATAGAACGTAATGGCGACATTATTTCTATATAAACATCAGTTAAATCCAGCTCTGACAAATATGTTTTTACTTTTTTAATCACCTCAAAATCATGAGGACGATATTCATCTAACCAGAATACGGCAGGAATTTTTGATTCTCTGGCTCGATCAACAGCAAGTTTTACCCAATCTCGAATTGGTGTATCTTTTGTTTGGCACATCCTCCAGATATCACCTTTCTCAACGGCTTGTTCAATAACCATGTTTTCTTTTTCACAGACTATGCGCGCAATACCATCTGCGGGTATTTCAAAGGTTTTATCATGAGAGCCATATTCTTCGGCTTTTTGAGCCATTAAACCTACATTTGGTACTGTTCCCATGGTTGTTGGATCAAACTTACCATTACTTTTGCAAAAATTAATCATTTCCTGGTAGATACGCGCGTAAGTACTTTCTGGCATAACAGCTTTGGTATCTTTAAATTTACCGTCTGGGCCCCACATTTTTCCTCCATTACGAATCATCGCAGGCATTGATGCATCGACGATTACATCATTTGGAGCATGCAAATTAGAAATACCTTTCGCAGAATTCACCATTGCTAGTTCTGGGCGGTCGGCGTAACAGGCGTGAAGGTCTTGTAGGATCTCTTCCTTAACAGATCCTGGTAGACTCTCAATCTTCTCATAAACACTGCTAATGCCATTATTTGGATTTACACCCAATTTATCAAATAACTCGCCATGTTTGCCAAACAGGTCTTTGTAAAAAACTTTAACTGCATGACCAAAAACAATCGGATGAGAAACCTTCATCATGGTGGCTTTTACGTGTAACGATAGCATCACACCAGTTTCCTTGGCATCATCCATTTGATCTTCGAAAAACTGGCATAAGGCCTTTTTACTCATAAACATACTGTCTATGATTTCACCTTTGAGTAATGGAGTTTTATCTTTCAAGACAATAACTTCGCCGTCATTTGTAACAAGTTCCATTCTAACTTCACAGTCTTTCTGAACCGTTTTACATTTCTCGCTGGAATAGAAATCGCCGTGGCGCATATGCGCAACATGAGTACGTGAAGCAGGACTCCAGTCAGCCATATCGTGAGGGTTTTTTTGTGCGTATCGTTTTACTGCTGGAGGTGCTCTCCTGTCTGAGTTCCCTTCACGCAGTATAGGATTTACTGCGCTACCTAGAATTTTTGAATAGCGCTCTTTGATTAATTTATCTTCATCCGTATGTGGGTCTTCAGGAAAATCAGGAATATTATATCCATGTACTTTAAGCTCTGTAATTGCAGCTATTAACTGAGGCACAGAGGCACTGATATTAGGTAATTTTATGATATTGGCGCTAGGTAGATTAATCAATTTTCCTAACTCAGCAAGATTATCTGGCATTTTTTTATCATCTTTTAAACAATCTGAAAACTCACCAATGATCCTTGCTGGTAGTGATATGTCACTTTTTTCGATATCAATATGGGCAGCTGAGGTAAATGATTCAAGAATGGGGAGTAGCGAGGCAGTCGCCAATAATGGCGCTTCATCTGTAAGCGTATAGACTATTTTGGGGTTTCCCGATGACATATAGTGGACTCTCTAGGCGGATTAAATAGTGTTTGAAGTTTTAAATGGAATAGCAGTATATCTCTTTTGATATAGATCATCCCAATGTATTATTTAATGCAATCTATTTATCAGACATACGTGAAAGCTAAACAATAAGCATTTTAAAGGCACAATAGATGTCGATACTTCAAATACCTCGGGTGCTATGATAATTCTAAAACATGAACTACTTAATCATCTTTTTAATAGCAATTTTCATTTTACTGATCATGTTCTTAACTGCGATACATCTAGGTTTTCGCGCGCCCAGAAATAAAGAACAAAGTAACCCAATAGATGTTGGTATAGATTATCTTCAACTGCGCATTCCAACCTGCGCTGGAAAACAACTTTTTGGCTGGTTCCTGCCAACGCCTGACTCAAATGAAACACTTGTCATACTACATGGCTGGGGAGGGAACGCAGAATTGATGCTGCCTATCGCGATACCATTTCATAATGCCGGGATAAATGTGCTGCTTTTCTATGCAAGAAGCCATGGTAGTAGTGACCAGGATACCTTTTCATCACTGCCCCGATTCGCAGAAGATTTAGGTAATGTCATCGATTGGTTAAAACAAAATCATGCCAATCGTTCAATAAGGGTTGCGCTTCTGGGACATTCTGTTGGTGCGGGTGCAGTATTGCTTGAAGCATCTAGACGAGATGATATTGCTGCGGTTATCAGTGTTTCTGCCTTTGCTCACCCGGAGTGGATGATGCAACGATATTTACGACGTTTTCATCTTCCTTCAGTCATAAGAAAGATAATTCTGCGTTATGTAGAGTGGGTTATCGGTCATCGCTTTTCTACATTTGCTCCACTTAGAACGGTCTGTAAAATTAATTGCCCGATACTGCTGGTTCACGGTAAAGACGATACAACCATCCCCGTTGACGATGCACGGGCAATACTTTCAAACTGTCCTGAACCGCATTTGTCACTGCTAGAGATAGATGATGCGGACCATGACTCAATCGATAAAATTGAACGGCATGGAAAACAGCTTATTGATTTTCTACGTGATTCAAAATTTCATCTGAGAAATAATTAATTAAGCGAAGAGATGTTGAATGTACACAGGGCCTGATTCGCACATAGAAACTATGATATTGATTTATATCAGATAAAACTAATAAGGATATTAACCATCCCCCACTTTATATTGTTCTGGCCTAATAAAACAAGATACTTTACTTGACCACCGCAACCCCAAAATAGCGATTAATAATAACACCTCCCCTACTTTTGGGCACTTTTTCAAGTTTAATACTTCATAGAATGTATTTTGAAACGTCTAATCCCTATCCTCAAGCCACCTACAGACAGCAGGAAAAATCCTGTCGATATATTTAGGACTGACAAAGATACCTATATGACCTCCGCTAACAGACATTTCCTGGTAGTCTGCACTGCGCGTTAATCCCTTTAATCCACGGGAGGCCTCAGGGGGTACTATATGGTCCTGTTCCGCATAGATATTTAATATCGGCATTTGAAGCCTTTCCAGATTGACCGTTTTCCCCGCGATGGAAAATTCGCCTTTGATCAATTCGTTATCCTGATAACAGCTTTGCACGTAGTGGCGAAACGCTTCGCCTGCCTGATCCGGACAGTCAAAAATCCACCTTTCCATTAATAGAAAATTAGAAATTCGTTTGCTGTTGTCTTCGGTCAAATCCGTTGTCTCAATCAAATCCAGATATTTTTTTAGCTGTAGCTGAAACGGTTTCAGCGATAAGAATGCATTACTCAAGATACTGCCTGGAATATTTCCCAGTGTATTTACCATCAAATCAATATCAACATGCCTTACCCATCGGCTTAAGGTATCGTTATCGGTATGGAAATCTACCGGTGTCACCATTGTTATAAGGTTTTTCACAAAGTCAGGGTAGAAACTGCTGTAACAAAGGCTTAGTGCCCCACCCTGACAAACTCCCAATAGATTTACACTCTGAATTGAATGGTTCTGGCAAATAGTTGTTACACAACTATGCAGCTGATCATTTATATAGTCATTCAAGCCTAGCTCTTTATCAGACTTATCTGGATATCCCCAATCTATTAAATAGACGTCCTGGCCCTGTTCCAGCATTTTAGCAATAGCTGAATGTTTTTCTTCAAGGTCCAGAATCGTAGGGCGATTGACAAGTGCGTAAACAATCAATACCGGAGTGTTTGATTTCATTTTTGCACGTTTTTTACTGGGTGCCAGGTAGTGATATAACGTGAGTTTGTTCTTGTGTAAAATGACTTCGCGTTCTGAATACCCTTTATCAAACTTACTATCCTGTTTTGATAATCCGTGCAGAAGGGTTCCAAACTTTTCACTATAAGTACGGACTTCCTCAAATATGGTATTAGTCTGCATGCGTATCCCGACTTGGTACATTCATGATATTTTGCCACGGCAGAATAAATCGCTCTATCTGTTGAATCATCAACATCCAGTTATTCACAATATCAGCATAAAGCTGAGGATAGTCACTGCACTTGAAAAATTCGGTAGCGTGTTTCTCAAAAACAGTAATACCTGTGCTTATTAGTTCGTTTAAAGTGGTTTCTGCAGATTGAGTCTCCTGCAATATTTGCAGCATCTCTCTGGAAGCTCCCATTGTCATAGTAAGATAGGCAATTTGATATTTTGTGAATACTTTTACCGTGTTATCAAAAGTTCTTACGAATTCTTCATCGCCATAATCAAAGTCTGATGACGCCCTGATAAATTCAAGAAATCCATCCGGTAAACCAGCAAAAGAGTCAAGTTGTTGCCAGAACTCAAAGTGCGTATTCAGCAAGCCAGCCATTGATGATGCTGATTTATGTTTAAGTATTTTATCGATGATTCGAATATAGGATTCTAAATAGTGTGTAAAAATACTTTCGGGATTAACTATCTGATCGGAATTATCTTTTTGATTATCTGAAGAGACTACAGGCTTAGAAATCGAACAGTACAGCTGAAAGCAGTTAAACAGTTTCTGATAAAGCGAATTAGCTTCGTTTGACGTGTCCTTAAAATGACTTTTCCAATACTCATCGGTATTTTTAAGCCAGTCATTCATTGATTGCTCATACTCGTTATTAACGGCATCCGCACTTCCCCAGATTTTTTCCTGCAAGGAAGACCATTCTTTATTTAACAAAGTATTATCTGACATGGGATAAATAATTTTATCTAAATCTAGGGTATAGTTATGATTGAAATTCTATTGGCAGAGAGGAATTAACTCATTGGTAGTAATGCCATAATTTCCACCGAGTTAATACTATAAGCTACAAAGTTAGACAAGGAAACACCGAAAAATCAACCACTCTATTGTAATCGCATAGAGTTCTCAGAAAAAAGAGACTATACATGGAATCCGAAGTGCGAATAATCAAAAAATATCCTAATCGACGTTTGTACGACACAGGCGAAAGTCGCTATATAAAGCTAACCGAAGTCAAAAAGATGATTGAACAGGAAATACCCATAAAGGTTGTCGATAGTGTTACGGATGAAGATATAACCCGCAGTATCCTGTTGCAAATCATTCTGGAACAGGAATCCAATAATGAGCCACTATTTAGCACAGAAAATCTGGAAAATTTTATCCGGTATAACGGTGAAAGTTCTCGTGAAGGTTTCATGATGTTTATGGATAAAAACCTGGGTTTCTTTAAAGATCAGCAGGAACAAATGCAAGAACAACTTAAAGAACTTGTCGACTTTAATCCTCTGGACTTCTGGACCAAATCCACCGAGAAGAATATGGATATCTGGAAGCAAATGCAGGAGAGCATGATGAAATCATCAGGCGTGTCAGAAAATTCGAGCAAATCAAACAAAGATAAATAGTATTTAATTCAGCTATTTATCTTTGTTTGATTTAATTTGAATAAAAATTCTTGACAAAGTTACCGATTAGAAATATATTTTGTGCAGCGCAGCATTGCTGCGGCGCACAAATTTATTTTAACTTTTACGAGGATAATATCATGCAACAATGGATCGAATTAAACACAAAAATCGCTAACGACAGTCTTGCTCTTCTTAAGCAGGTAGGCGAGCTTAATGTTAAAACTACTGAAGCTTTTCTTGCTCAACAGAAAGAATTGACTGAAAGCTTTGCAGCTACTGCAGAGAAAAACATTGAGAAACTTACAGCTGTTAAAGAGCCAAAAGAGTTTTTAGAAATTCAAAACGAACTTCTTAAAAGCTCAGTTTCTTCAGCTGTTGGCAACTGGAAAAAAGCAGTAGCTACTTCAACTGCAAACCGTGAGGCTTACAGCAAATTGGCTGAAAAATCTGCGAAAACTGCAAAAGGCAACATGGAGCAAGTAGTTGAGTCAGTTAAGCAAACTACTGAAGCTGCAAAAAAAGCGGTTAAGACATCTGCTAAATAAGTAAATATGTATTACTGTTAGTAATACCTACATATGGCTCTTCTATTCGTTCGAGAATTTTTATTGAAATGAGTACAAGGGCTTTTTTCATATCGCGAAGGAGAATATATATCATGGGAAAGAACAAAGTTGCCCTAGTAACGGGCGGAACAGGCGGAATTGGTGAAGAAATTTGCAGACAACTTGCAAAATCAGGCTGCAAAGTAGTTGCTAACTACTTCCCTGCTGACAAGGAAAATGCAGAAGCATGGAAAGCAGAACAAAAAGCTGCAGGTTTTGAGATTGAAATCGCACCAGCTGACGTAACAGATTTTGATGCAACAGGCGCAATGATTGCAGATATCGAAAGCAATATTGGCCCGATCGATGTTCTGGTTAACTGTGCGGGAATCACTCGCGACGCAACGATCAAGAACATGACTATCGATCAGTGGAAAGCAGTTATCGATACAAACTTAACAAGTGCTTTCAATGTAACAAAACCAGTTTTACTGGGTATGACAACACGCGGATACGGTCGCATCGTTAACATCTCATCTGTAAACGGCCAACGTGGTCAATTCGGACAGCCTAACTATTCTGCGGCTAAAGCGGGTATTCATGGTTTCACTATGTCAGCAGCTTATGAAGGCGCACGTAAAGGTGTAACCGTAAACACAGTTGCACCGGGATATGTCTCTACAGCAATGACTGAAGCTATGCCAGAAAATGTACTTACTTCTATAATTTCTGGAATACCAATGGGTCGTATGGCTCAGCCAGCAGAAATCGCATCAGCAGTTTTATGGTTAGCTGACGAAAATAACAGCTACACTACAGGTGCCAACATTCCTGTAAACGGTGGTTTGTTTATTAGCGCATAAAAATCACAAGGTTTTTTTCACACCCTGTCAATACGCTAGAATTGCAGACAATTAAAGCTTAAATTATTAAGCTCTAGCATAATGAAATCATACTAAAAGGATATTAAAAATGAACGACGATATAGTTATCGTAGCTGCTGGCCGCTCAGCAGTAGGTAATTTCAGTGGAAGCCTCTCTTCTGTTCCTGCATCTACCCTGGGTGCAAAAGTAATCGCTGGTTTAATCGAAAAAACTGGTATCAACCCTGCCAGTATTGATGAAGTCATATTGGGTAATGTTCTGACTGCCGGACTCGGTCAAAACCCAGCACGGCAAGCTACAATTGAAGCTGGTCTTCCTGAGACAGTTCCTGCAATGACAATCAACAAAGTCTGCGGCAGTGGACTTAAAGCTGTACAACTTGCTTATCAGGCTATCGCTTGTGGCGATGCAGATATCATTATCGCAGGTGGCCAGGAAAATATGAGCGCCTCTCCACACGTTCTGCCAAATTCAAGAAATGGCAAGAAAATGATGGACTGGGCATTGAAAGATACCATGATTAGCGATGGTTTATGGTGCGCATTCAACAACTACCATATGGGTACAACTGCTGAAAATATCGCTTCTAAATATAACTTTAGTCGCGAAGCGCAAGATCAATTTTCAGCAAGCTCACAGCAGAAAGCTGAAGCCGCACAAAAAGCTGGAAAATTCGATGAAGAAATCATCCCGATAGAAATTCCACAGCGCAGGGGTGATCCAGTTGTATTTGCTGCTGATGAATTCCCGCGTCATGGAACAACAGCAGAAAGCCTCGGCAAACTACGTGCAGCATTCTCTAAAGAAGGCACTGTAACTGCAGGAAATGCATCAGGAATCAATGATGGCGCAGCAGCAGTAGTCGTAATGAAACGTTCGACTGCGGATAAACTTGGTATAGAGCCAATGGCAAAAATCGTATCTTACGCATCAACAGGTGTAGACCCAAAAATCATGGGAACCGGCCCTATTTCTGCGAGCAAGAAATGTCTTGAGAAGGCTGGTTGGACAGTAGCTGATCTTGATCTTGTAGAAGCTAATGAAGCGTTTGCAGCACAAGCCATGTCAGTCAACAAAGATATGGAATGGGATCTTAGCAAAATCAATGTTAACGGTGGCGCAATAGCAATCGGGCACCCGATCGGTGCATCTGGAGCACGCGTACTGGTTACATTGCTACATGAAATGAAACGTTCTGATGCGAAAAAAGGTTTAGCCACATTATGTATCGGTGGCGGCATGGGAATTGCGTTAGCTGTAGAGCGAGCATAAGTCCTTTTTAAGGCCCTGATGCTGGGGCTTTAGCGTTATCCAAAAGGCCGTTCTTATGAACGGCCTTTTGCTATCTGGCGAATTTGGTAATGTTAGGTTTTATAAATAATAAAAGACACCCCCTTCTTTTAGCGGTTTTTTGAACCACGCTGCATATAACGGAATTATTTTAGCTCGTTTATACGCCTGGCGTTGGAAATGGTCTGTTTGTGAATGGGTTCCATGCCTTTATCCAGAATACTATGTGCTGCTGTAGCGAGATTTGATGGTGTTAAATAGTTCAGTGCGTATATGTCCCACCATGGGGTAAACATATTTTGCATCAGCGTTTCTGCCATCTGCTGGTTTATCTTCAGAGTTTGTTCACTAGCAGCATGCCAGGATTCAGTAAACGCTGTGATTTTTTCTTCCCACATCAGCTGAAATTCACGCCGAGTTTCTGGAGTCGGTTGCATGCCTGCGTTTAAAAACTCATTCACTCTATGAGAAACAATCTGTGGCACTGCAGTTGAAACTTCCATTGACTGGTCAAAAAAGGATTGTTTCTTGTAAGTTTTAGAATTGCGCATAATACAAATGATACTCATTCAAGTGGAAAACTAAACAACATACAGTAATTACTGCAGAGCACAAGGAATACTCCTAATTACGAGATTAATAACACGAGTATCCGATGAGACGGGAAGCTATCGGCCAGATCGAAACGGTTTCGTATAACGAAACTGCCTCGAAGAGGTGAAGCACAAGGATGTAATTCATAGACAACAACTTTGTTGCTAAAGCTGACCCGAAGGAAAAGCATAGCTGCATAAAAACCACTTAAAAGTGGGGGGTATCCTTCATCATTTTATCAACTATTTCTAGATAATCTATTACAATCGAGCCTTGCTTTATCAGGAGCTTTATATGAATGTACACGAAAAAAAAATTACGTTGAATTCCCTGCAAGGGACATTGAATAGCTAAATCATTTTTCACTGCTGTGTTTGGATGGTCTTTTGTAGATTCTGGGCCTGCATATTCAGCGTTTTCTAATGAGGGGCTTGATGGTGGTTTTTTTAAGTCTAATTTAAATATTTCAACTGAAAATGGCAGTGCGCTTATCGTTTTTTATAGTAATGCGCTGGAACAGACCCAGGCAAAAATAGAAAAATCTGGCGGGTCAATTATACAGCCAATCTTTGATTTTCCTGGCGGTCGTCGTTTTCACTTTGCTGATCCGAATGGTAATGAATATGCTGTGTGGTCAGATACTTAATGTAGATTTAGATTACTCTATTACTGAGCTTTACTGGAAATAATAGTCGTATTTCTTTTGCAGATTGTTGGTGAACTTCCAGGCATCATTATAGGATAACCCGCTTTTTTCGGGGATTACGACTTTAATATATAAATCTGTTTTGTGTTTCTTTTTAAGCACTTCCAGGTTTTTTTCAAGTTGTTTACTGCTAACGGTTTTATATGAACCATTTGGGCTTGATTTCAGACGTATTACGTTACTTTTGCCGCGTTTTCTATAAGTTACAGTGACGACAAACTTGCCTTTTGATGAGCGTGCAGGCTGTAATAATTTCTGATATTTACTATCGAGAGTATCGTACTCACCCTGCAAGCTTCGCAATTGAGAATTTTCCGAGTCTTGCGCGACTTTTAGCGCGTCTATGGTCTTGTCCTTCTCTTCTAACTGCTGTTTTGATGCAGCAATTTCGGCTGCAAGTTTGGCTATTTCTTGCTGTGATTGATCCAGTTTTGCGGCTAATATCTTTTCTGCAGATTCCTTATCTTGTTCTGTTTTTTGTACAGCATTAAGGCTGAGTTGTAACTTTTGCAGTTGTGACTTTAGATCTTTTGAGGCTGTTGACTCACTCTCTAATGATTTTTGAGATTGGTCGAAACTTGTTTGTAGAGCAGTTAATTTCTGATCAAGTTTACCGCGCTCATTTTGCAGAGATTCTGCGATGTTTGTTTTTTCTTCGGCAACTACTGTGAGTTTTTTGATTTCTTCTTTGTTTTTTACTTGAGCTTGCTGCAAGTTAGCCAAGCTTGATTCGTTTGTCTTTATTTCCTGCCGCAAACTAGCTTGCAATTTAAGGCTTTCTTCAATTTTTAACTTTTGCGCTTCGCTTAATTGCGCCAATGTCAGCTTTTCTTTTAGGGTATTATCAAAATCGGTTTTTAGTGAAGCGATAGTGGCCTCTTTTTGCATAAGCTGCTTTTCATTTGCAATTAGTTTTTGTTGTGTTTGAGATAGACTCGTTTGGTTTTTTTCATTTTCTTGAGTTAAATCTACTAATTTTTTATCCAAATCCTCGATAGACGTGACTTTGCTGGCAAGCTGCTGTTTTGTTTCGGTCAGTTGTTGATCTGTAGCAGTGAGTTTTTCAGTAACCCTACTAAGACTTAACTTTTCTGCCTCATATTTTTCATTGAGTGTTTTCAGCTGATCTTCTATCGAAGTCAATTGGCTTTCTTTTGCCGTTAAATTCTCTACTGTGGTACTTAGTTGTTGTTGAGTATTGGCCAGGGATGTTTTTTCTTGCTGATATTTCTGGTTAAGTGTAAGTAGCTGCTTTTCCAGGGAACTAAGTTTTTCTTCAAGTGAGAGGTTTTGTACTTGCCTATTATCGGCAAGATTTGAAGCCATTTTTTGTGCTTCAATACTGGATTTTAGATCTGAAATTAGCGTCCAGTTATTCAGGATAACTGCCACTGTTACGAGTAAAAAAACCATCACAATAACCATCATGATATCGGTAAAAGAAGGCCAGAAGGCTTCCTCACTGACATTATGATTTTCCAGGTGTGTGCTTGAGCCGGGGTAACCGTAATTCATCGGACTGCTTTATTTAATTTCGAAAGTTTTATTGATATCCATGTCGTCAGGGTTCTCGGCAAGAGCAATTGAGGGCTTTTCAACAACCGTATCGTATTCAGGCTCGGATAAGTGAAAACCTTTACGAATCAAATCTTTTATATCAGCAATACTGGAGCTGTTGACTTGACCATGCAAGTCATTAACCGCAAGTTGCAGTTTATCGCCCGCGTGTATGAATTGTTCTTCAACCATGAGTAATTTATTGGCTACATTATTCAAGGCAATCGTGAGATCTGTAACCTGGCGTATCATACCCTCTTCTGAATGGCTTATTCTAGGTATGAGATACAAGCTGGTCATATCTTCGATATGAGTTAATACTTGAATACGCGCATCATTGAGACGTAGATAAAAGTAAGCAAATATGAAGAAACAGACTATCGCGGTAATGGTGGAACTTAGTGCTGATGACATGCCGCTAATAATTGCGCCCATTTCCTTTACGCCTTCTGGCGAGTTTAATAATCCCGCAGCTCCAATTAACGCCATTGATAGAGATACTACAGTGCCAAATACACCGGCTAGTATGAGAGTGCTATGCACAAAGCGGATTAAGGTTAAACGTGAGTTCTCGTGGGCATTAGTGCTGGATGCTAGGGCTTCCTGATTCACTGGAGCGCCGAGCTGTGAAACCCATTTAACAGCTTTGTAGCGATTAACGGCGATAGAATTATCAGGTAATCTTGCCGTTGGGTTTTTTGCATTTTCTTTTAGATATTGAGTGAGTTGTATCAGGATTCGATGCTCACTGATATAGCGAAACAGTACCATTACAATCCTAAACATACCTATAAAAAACATAGAAAAAATAATGCCGTTAATGATTAAGCCTATTTTACTGATTTCACCTGATTCAAAGAGACTAACGATAGCATCTTTCTTATAGAGAATTAATATTGCAATTAATACAAGAAAAACAACAACTTGAATTAAAGTGTTTTTAGCACTACTTTTCCCTAAATTCATTAATCCCTACCCTAAAAAATATTCCAATATAATGCTATAATGACACGCTAAGTCTGTTTGCTCAAATATTAGTCATCACCAGTGAATAATATGCCTTATCGTTTAATTGACTTTTCCTTGAAATAATTCAAATTACCCACGCAAGTACTTCATCGGGATGTTCAATCACACCATTTGCACCCCATTCAACTGGTTTTTGTGTAGCGTCAATATAGCCATAACTTGCGATTAAAGTTAGCATTTTTGCACGCTTGCCAGCCTGGATATCTCTTTCGGCATCTCCAACATAAATACATTCCGTTGCGAGACAACCACATTGGCTCGCTGCCATAAAGAGGGGTTCCGGATTTGGTTTGCGCTGGGGTATGCTATCACCCGATACAACACTGGAAGCACGCTCAAACAGGTTTAATTGCTGCAATAAAGGTCTGGTCAAAAATTCGGGCTTATTTGTAACTACTCCCCAATGAATATGGCTTTCCTCTAAAAAACCTAACACTTTGTCCATGCCATCAAACAATTTTGTATCCAAACACAGGTTTCTCTCGTATAAGTGTAAGAAACGAAGACGGCGACGCTCAAAATCATCAGAACTCTGCTGATCACCGAAACCGAGTGTGACCATTGCAAGTGAGCCGTGAGAGACGTAATCTCTACAAAACTCGTTAGAAAGAGGTGCTTTATCCTCTTCTGCAAGTAACAGGTTCAGCGCATTCGTCATATCCGGCGCGGTATCTAACAAGGTGCCATCGAGATCGAAGAGAACGCTTGATATTTTTGAACTAGTATCTAAAGTAGCCATCTAATTACATATTTATAATAAACTTGAGGAAATTGTCTGTGAAACAACCTTCATTAGCAAACAAAATATTGGGGACAGCTTTTAAAACATGGCTTGTTACTTTATTAATCATAGGTAGTAATGCTTTTGCATTTACTGATCTTAATGGTAAAAAAGATTCTATCAATAACCATATCGGCAAGGATAAATGGACCATTCTCGAAATATGGGAATCCACTTGTGGGGCTTGCCGAATGCATATGCCAGAAATGGTGAAATTTGACGGTAAACTCAAAAATGCACGAATCCTGGGGGTTACCTTAGATGGGCAAGACGGGATAGATGATGCCGAAGACTTTATCGCGGAATATGATGTCAAATTTCCAACAATTGTCACGAATTATGTCGAGATGAATATCTGGATGGAGCGAAGTATTGGTGAATCATTAAGAGGTACCCCAACATTCATACTATTTGATCCAGAAGGTAAATTAGTAGCGGCTCAACCCGGTATAGTTGCTGTTGCTTCGTTGGAGAAGTTCATAATGGAAAACTCTGTTGCTAAAGCTCCTGAACAAAAACAAGCCCAGAACTAATTAGTGATTCCAATAGCGCCCTTTAATTAAGGGCACTATTAGGTTACACCCATTACCTAATAGAATTTAATACTATTTCCATAGTGTATTTCTTTCAGTTACAATCTTCTTAAATAAGCCAAGGGGTGGTTGCAAAAGCAACCTGAGATTCCGTTTTCAGTGTCGAAACTGAGCATGGGGAACCCTAAGAACCTGATCTGGTTAATACCAGCGTAGGGATAGGCCTCAGCTCTACTCTTATTCGTTTCAAACGAATCCTGTTTTGTCTGTTCCTATCCTGTTTTTTATGGAGTTGAACATGCAATACAAGGCACCTTTTTTATTTCCGCTTTTCCTACTAAGCACTTTAGCGTCGTCTATTGTATTGTCTGCTGATGAACTTGATACGGTTACCGTTACCGCTGATTTTCGTCCCACTACACTGGAAGACAGCACTGTAAGTGTCTCGGTAGTGACCGAGGATGAATTAAAAAAACGGGGTGCTGAGCATATCGAAGATACACTAAACCTTGCACCCAATGTGAGTATGGCAAGCGGCGCTTCCCGATCTAATTATGTTCAAATTCGCGGTATCGGCGAACGCAGTCAATTTGTTTCGCCTATAAACCCATCTGTAGGCTTGTATATTGATGGCATGGATTTCAGCCGCAGTGGCTCTGCCGCAACAATGTTCGATGTCGATCAAGTAGAAATAATTCGAGGGCCACAGGGAACCAAGTTCGGTGCAAATGCGCTTGCAGGCATAATCAACATCAATACCACCGAGCCTAGTAATAAACGCGAGGGTCACGTTGAGGTGGGTGTGGGAAACTACGGCAAGAAAAGCCTAGGTATTGCTGCTGGCGGTCCTTTAATCAAGAACACATTACTTGGCCGTTTCTCGCTACATAGCAATAAGTCAGATGGCTATATAAGTAATCAATTCCTGAATCGAGATGACACTGCTGCTCGTGATGAATTAACTGCACGCGGCCATTTAAAATGGCTAGCAAGTGATGATTTAACCGTGGATCTTCATTATCTACACCTTGACATTGACAACGGCTACGATGCCTTCACTTTTGATAATTCGCGTAACACTGTTAGTGACGAACCTGGAAAAGACAAGCAAAAAACCAATGCTTTCTCGATTGAAAACTTATGGGATATTAACCCTGCAATAACACTTGAAACGACCGCGAGTTACTCTGATTCTGACCTGGAATACAGTTATGACGAGGATTGGTCGTACGTGGGGCAGTTTGATGAAGAGCTGTTTCCATATAGCTCTTTCGATCAATATTTACGCAATCGTAAAAACAATAGTCTGGAAGCCCGCCTGCTTTCGAATGAAGAAGGGCGTATTTTCAATGGTAAAACTGACTGGGTCGTGGGTTTATATCATGCCAATAAAACAGAGGATTTACGTCGTAAGTATACTTACCTTGAAAGCGACTTTCTGAGTCAATATGACACAAAAAATACTGCACTATATGGTCAACTAGATACCCAGATTAACGACAAACTAAAAGTAATTACAGGCCTAAGGGTTGAACAATGGGACGCTGATTATAACGACTCTGAAAATATCAATATTTCTACTGATGAACTATTACATGGTGGCAAACTTGGTTTGGAATATGAATTGAATGACAATCATTTAACTCATGCGAGTATTTCTCGCGGTTATAAGGCTGGTGGTGTTAATCCGGAACGGCCATTACCTTCGATTGATGATATTCAATTTAATACGGAGTTTTTATGGAATTTTGAGATAGGTATTAATTCTTCCTTTTTTAATGATAAATTAACAACTCGCACTTCAGCATTTTATGCAAAACGAAAAAACCTGCAAACTAAAAATTCTTATGTAGAGCCTCGTAGCGATGGTAGTTCTAGTTTCACAGACTATATTGACAATACTGGAAAGGGTTACAACTACGGGCTAGAAACAGAACTTAATTGGAAAATAAATGAGAAATTGCTTATTAGATCTTCGTTAGGGCTATTAGAAACACAGTTTCTCAAAGAGAATAATTTAGGTTCAACAACAAAACGTGATCAAGCACAGGCACCTAATTATCAATACTCATTGGGCGCCGAATATACTATTTCACCCAAACTCAAAGCTGGCTTAAACCTGGAAGGCAAAGATGGCTTTTTCTTCTCTGACCGACATGACGCCAAAGCAGCTTCCTATAACTTAGTGAATGCCAATTTAAGTTATAAGCAAGGTGACTGGAAAGCCACGCTTTGGGGGCGAAACTTACTAGACAAAGACTATGATGTGCGTGGTTTTGGCAGCTTTGGCAATAATCCCGGTAATGGATATATAGTAGAGACCTATACTCAAAAAGGTGAACCACGAACTGTTGGTTTAACCGTATCAGTAGATTTTTAAGTAAATCCTGATTTAGTGCTTCCTTAATATATCATTTTTATTAAAACGAGGTTTAGTATGGAAATTTCAGTCGACATAAGTTTATACCCTTTAAAAGATGAGTATGTTGAACCAATTCTGGCGTTTATTAAAGCAGTAGAAAGTGCGCCAAACATCACCGTTGAAAGAAACAGCTTGAGCACTCAGGTATTTGGTGACTATAAAACAGTGATGGCATTACTTGAAAAAGAGATTTATAGCGCCTTTGAAGTACTGCCCCATTCAGTCTTTATACTCAAGCTGGTTGGCAATAACCGCCACGGCCAATAGCTATTTAAAGTTAGTAATTTAATGACCGAAGACACCACAATCTTGCAAGGTATCATCAATGCCTTCCTGGCCTTATCAGGCTGGGAAGTTGTGGCAACGATTTTGGGAATCGCTTATGTAATTCTCGCAGCCAAAGAGTCGATATGGTGTTGGCCTGCGGCATTCATAAGTACACTCATTTACACGGCTTTATTCTGGGAAGGTCAACTTCCGATGCAGGCGATACTCAATTTCTACTATATGGGTATGGCGATTTACGGCTTCCTGCTTTGGAACAAACATTCTGAAACTGATGAAACCTTGCACGTTTCCAGCTGGCCCTGGCATAAGCATTTCATCTATATCATTGCTGCTATCGTATTAAGCCTCATCATTGGTTATTATTTATCCACATCAACCGAAACTCGACTACCCTACCTTGATTCTGCCGTAATGGTATTCTCCGTTGTAAATACCTGGCTTATGGCTCAGAAGGTACTGGAAAACTGGCTTTACTGGTTAGTTATTGATACTGCTGCTATTTATTTATATTCTCAAACAGGTTATTACGTAACCATCATCATGTTCACTGTTTATCTGGGTTTAGCCATCTACGGCTATATTGAATGGAAAAGCTCGTTTAAACAGGCAAAATTTACTAGTGAAACAATATAAAAAGACACCCCCCTACTTTTAAGTGATTTTTCATTTCGTTTATTGAAATGAATAATAGAACTTATGCAGAGCTAGGCACTTTTTCAATCACAAACAACTAAATAGGTAAATTTACCGATGCTTATTGCATAATCATGAGCTACTCTTAGACTGAGAAGAACAAATCACAATGCAAATACTATTAATATTTTTGTGTGTAATATCAAATAAGTAACATCAAAGAGGATGGATTTAATGGATAGACGTAAAGTACTTAAAGGCGCCGTTGTAGGCGCGGCTTCCGCAGCAGCTGCAGCGGTAACAGCACCTGCCTTTGCTGCAAAACATGCAAAGGTAATGAAAATCAATATGGTTTCTACCTGGCCACGTGATTTCCCAGGTTTAGGCACAGGCGCACAACGCTTTGCCAAGCGGGTAAAAGAGATCAGTGATGGTCGCTTAGATGTTACCTATTATGCTGCAGGAGAACGAGTTAAGGCATTTGACTCGTTTGATGAAGTTGCATCAGGTAACTCACAAATTTATCATGGTGCTGAGTACTACTGGAAAGGAAAGCACCCTGCTTTTGCATACTTTACGTCTGTACCATTCGGCTTGACGGTTACTGAAATGAATGCCTGGATTCGCTTCGGTGGCGGCCAGGAATTATGGGATAAATTATCTGGCAGTTTCGGCCTTAAAGCATTGATGTGTGGCAATACCGGCGTGCAAATGGGCGGTTGGTTTCGAAAGGAAATGAATTCTGCCGATGACTTTAAAGGTCTCAAAATGCGTATGCCAGGTCTTGGAGGCGATGTTTTATCTAAATTAGGTGCCTCCCCAGTAACCTTGCCAGGTGGGCAGATTTATGAAAATCTGACCTCAGGCTCGATTGATGCTACAGAGTGGGTTGGCCCGTGGAATGACAAAATCATGAAGTTCTATGAAGCTGCCAAATATTACTACTACCCAGGCATGCACGAGCCGGGCGCGATGTTATGCGTTGGCATGAACAAGAAATGGTGGGATGGTTTGGCGCCCGCTAACCAGGCAGTTATCCAGGCAGCTGCGAATGAAGAAAATGATGTGATGATGTCTGAATACAACGCTAAGAATGGTGAAGCTCTAGCCTCGCTGATAAAAGAGCACGGTGTAAAACTACGTGCATTCAGTGATGATATCTATGACAGTTTTGGTGAAGCCGCTGACAAAGTGTTTGAAGATGTTAAAAAGCACAGCCCTCTTGCTAAAGAAGTTCATGAAAGTTTCGTAGCAGCGCGTGCCAACAATGGTAGCTGGGCGAAAATCTCAGACCAGGCATATGTGCAACAACGTAATCGTGTTTTAGATCTTTAAAGTCCCAGACTAAACAAGATACAATCTTAATGGTACCTCTAATTATTATAGATACCATTAAGAGTCGGCGGAGCCTTTATGGTTCCGCTGGCTTATTTCTCTTTTTTTCAACAGATATTAAAGAATCTTTGATTTTCTTTCTTTGTTGTTGCACTCAGTTGCCATGCTCCAACCAATCTGTGCTTAACAAAAGAAAACTAATCAAAGCTACTTTCTTAATACAACCAACATAAGTCACCCTATGGAACTTAAGCAACATGCGCAAAGCCTCTGAAACTTTTTCAAGCGAAACATCTCATTTCGGCGCAGTAACACCGTCAAAAACTTTGATTAGAATTTTTGCTCGATTCTTAATAGCAACCGTGCTGTTATACCTCGCTAGCCGCTTTTTAATTTACTGGCACGACTGGCCAAGCCTAACAACTACGATTCAAGCTCTAATGCATTCTGACTCTACAATCGAGCAAACAAAGTTGTATCAAGGCATTGCCCTGATAATGATTTACCTCACCACTTTCGTTTTGATCACACTTTCGGTTCGCCGCTCACCAGAACTATCGCTGACTGAAGATGCCAGTCGATACCAAGACTTGGCTTATTTCATTGTACGTGCAGCATTTTGGTCGGTATTTCTGGTAGGTTTGGCCGATGCTATTATCTCGTTCTTGCGCGTTGAAGAACTATTGATTCCTGTTGTTGGCGAAACCATTGCACAGGCGTTAGACCAGGCAACACAGCGCGGACTTTATGTTCATTACCCGTTGTTAGTGCTGTCATTAATCATCGCCTGGTTTAGTCGTTCGCTTGGTTTTATCTGGCTGGCATTTTTGGTAGTCCTTGCAGAGTTCACCATCGTTATTACTCGTTTTGTTTTTTCATATGAACAAGCATTTATGGGCGATTTGGTGAGATTCTGGTATGCCGCATTCTTTCTGTTTGCCAGTGCCTACACACTGGTCGAAGGCGGGCATGTTCGTGTAGATGTTCTTTATGCTCGAGTTCGTACTCGTAACAAAGCATGGGTAAATGCACTGGGTTCATTGATACTTGGCTTGCCTGTTTGCTGGACTATTTTGCATTATGGCATGGGCAGTCGCCAAAGTAGTCTGATAGCGCCAATACTCGGCTTTGAAACTTCGCCCAGTGGCTACGGCATGTATGTTAAATACCTAATGGCGGCATTTTTAATTATATTTGCAGTGTCGATGGCAATTATCTTCATCAGTTACTTTTTAAAAAGTTGCGCCTATTTATTTAACGACGCCGATGCTGAAATGCCCAGTGGAGGAGAACACTGATGGAATTGTTCTTCCTCGCATTACTATTTTTCCTGATGATATGGGCACTATCATCAGGCTTCCCAGTTGCATTTGCCCTACCCGGTTCTGCGATTCTCGCAGTCGGCTTAGCGGCTTTGACGGGTTATATTTTCGCAGGAGATCCAAGCGCCTATTTCACCCAGGATGGGCCCTCTCAATGGTTAAGCGCAGGTGTAACCAATTTTAGAAGTCTCTACTGGATTGTTGAACGGGATACGCTGATAGCAATCCCGCTTTTCATATTTATGGGTATTATGTTACAACGCTCAAAAATTGCCGAAGATTTGTTAGTGGCGATGGCGCAATTGTTTGGGCCGTTACCAGGTGGTTTAGGAATTTCCGTAGTGTTTGTTGGTGCTTTGCTTGCGGCCACAACAGGTATTGTTGGTGCTACCGTAATCGCCATGGGATTAATATCTCTCCCTGCGATGCTTCGCAATAACTACTCAAAATCATTAGCCGCAGGTACCATTTGTGCTTCAGGTACTTTGGGGCAAATCATCCCACCCTCGATTGTTTTAATCATTTTAGCAGATCAATTATCTAACGCTGCCGATCAGGCTAACACCATGCGCAAAGCGCTATATAAGGAAGCAACAGGCGAATTTAGTATGCCGACGCAATTCGACGTGGTTTCTGCCAGTGCGGGTGATATGTTTATGGGTGCGTTAATCCCCGGAATGATCCTGGTGGGCCTATACATGTTGTATATATTGGTATATGCGTGGATCAAGCCTGAAGCGGCGCCACCAGTGCCTTATGATGGTGAATATGACAGGCACTTTATTTTCAATGTGTTGCTTTCACTTGTCCCTCCATTAACGCTTATTTTCATTGTACTCGGATCGATTATTCTAGGTGTTGCAACAGTTAACCAGGCGGGTGCGATTGGCGCAATCGGCGCAATGATAATGGCAGGCTATCGTTTGCATACTGGTAATAAAAAGACCACTTACATTCCTGCGTTTATGGCACTACTGGCGCTTGTTCTGATTGCATATTTTTCAAAATCCTATGATTTAAATGTTAGAAACATCAAAAGTGCAGAACAGTTCTTGGGTATTAAATTTGCTATAGGCTCAGTCATAATATTGCTGATATCAGTTGCCTGGAGTGCATGGCGAACTTTTAAAATAGATGACACCCTGAAACACGTCATGATTGATACCGCCAAAATGACATCGATGGTTTTCGTCATTCTAATCGGTGCGGCAATGCTGACATCGGCTTTTCGTGGTTTTGGTGGTGAAGAGTTGGTCAAACACTTTTTAACCACCCTACCTGGTGGGTTCTGGACCCAGTTCATTGTGGTCATGCTGGTTATATTTCTTCTTGGTTTTTTCCTCGACTTTATAGAAATAGCCGTTGTGGTAGTGCCAATCGTGGCACCCATTTTACTGGCTAATCCTGAGGCTAATGTGACCGCCGTTTGGCTGGGCGTAATGATTGGCCTCAATATCCAGACTTCATTTTTAACACCGCCGTTCGGCTTTGCCCTGTTTTATTTGCGTGGTGTTGCCGATAAGATTGTTAAAACTACTGACATTTATAAAGGCGCGTCTGCTTTTATTACTTTGCAATTATTGGGCTTGCTGATTGTTGGGCTATATCCAAGCCTGGTAAATTACTTACCCAATCGCACACATTTATTATCTGATACCGCACCTCCACCGTTAAATCCAAAATTGCAATTATGTCTTGAGGACTACATATTTGATCAATATGCCAGAGGTGGCGAGAATATTAAGAGCGCCATTAAACTAGCAAATAACTTAGATATCAGTCTTTTACCTGAAAAACTTCAAACACAATTGAAACAGAGCACAATCGATGCTGAAAAAGGTCTGGAGCTATCCCAGGATGTTATAGCCGCCAAAACAAAACTCGATGAGTTAATAATTGCCTATAAGCCTTTGCAACAAAAAGTTAGCTATCTTAAATCAGATATTAATAAACTCACTGCTCAAATTAAAGAGCACGAAGAACTTATAAACAGAGTAGAAACAAGTAACATTACCCAGCTAACACTTTTAAAAGACAAGATTCAAGTGCTTATTGATGAGAAAGCAAAACTGGAAGCGTCAATCCCAGAAAACTGGCTAAATAGTGAAAGTGAGTATACAACCCTGGAAACGGCACTCGCTAAAGCGCGCCGGGAATACTTTAATGCTGCTGATTCATCTTATGAAACTTTCAATGAAATTCGCTTGATCATTGCTGACAGCATATCTCTAGAAACATATGCAGATCAGCTAAGCGCTCTAGATCACGTTATTCTGGATATCAAAAGCGTTGAAGATGCCAAACTGACGGTTGATAATATTGAAAAACTGGAAAACGAGCTAAGTAAACTAAAAGGTATTAGATCAATTACATCAAAAATAACCAAAGCACGACGTAGCTTTAAAAAAGCTAACGATGAAGTTGCCATAAATGAAGCCAAAAATAAAGCGCTTGATTTGATCCATGAAGCACAACAAACGTATAAAGATGAATTGAACTGGAGAAGCAAAGCAGCAAAAGAATTATTGCCTGACTTACAGAACTACAATGATGCAATTTCGCAGAATCTCGGCTTACGACAACAATCACGCTTTACCAATGTTCAAGCGAAACAAATGGCTAGGTGCTTATCACATCACCGGAATTTATCATTAGCTTTTTAATTCGAGCAATTCATTTTGTTGTATCTTGCTCGATCAATTCATCACCGAGTTGCTTAATACCAGTTCGAGCATCTAATGGTAACTTCTTTGGTTCTAACAGATACACAGGAAGTATTTCCAGAACAGCGTACAGTACTTGCTTCAGGCGAGGCAATTGACTCTCTTACGCCGTAGAATTTGATCAACATTCTGCAGCTTATCCTTTTGTAAACTAAATAAACACCCAGAAATATTCAAAACACTTTGTGAATCAAAATAACAAGGCTACTTTACTTTATAGGTTAGGTTACTCAGTAAAATAATCGCAAATTAATGAGACTAAAGTTATTACCTAAATGGATGATATTTCACTTATGTATAACGTAGAGCTGAATTAAGTAAATGGTTAACGGTAGTTACCTACTTGCTAGACTTTTGCGCAACATTATTCCGTAGATAAACTGGCTGGGCATATTCAGAAGATACTGTATTGCCATCAAGAAATAATTTTAGGGCAGTTTTTGCAACTGCTAAAGCATCGGGAAATATATTTTTCAAGTATACAATATTATTCATTTTTTCTTTTTTGAAAAGTACTTCTTTATGTACATCCCAGCCAGAACCAATTGTAATAATTTTATTATCTTTAGTTATTTTAGATAATCTATCTTCTAAAATTTCTGGACTGGAAACTCTTTCGTTTCCAATCAATACAATTCTATCATCTACAAACTGATACTCACCCCAATAGATTTCTCCCATCCGCGCATCAAGGGCAGAAATAATTATTGCCTTATGATTGTGACCCACTTCCACCGCTTGTAATGCTAAAGCCCCCAATGTTGATACTGGTATTACTGGTTTATCGATAGATAAGGCTAAGCCTTGCGTTATACCTGCGGCAATGCGTAAGCCAGTAAAAGCACCAGGGCCACGGCCAAAAGCAATAGCATCTATATCCTGTAACTTGATTCCGGCTTCAGCCAATATTTCTTCAAGCATCGGCAGGATAAGTTTGGTATGTTCTCTTGGTGCTAACTGAAAACGCTCATACACTTTTATATTTCCATATTTAGTAATAATTAAAGCAGCGGAACAAGCTTCTGTTGCGGTTTCAATGGCTAGAATATAAGGCATTAAGCTTTCTCGACTTCCACATTGTTGATTTTCTTGATTTTAATATGTTGAAAGAAACGCTCTACCACATCTATTTTGCTGGTTTTCGGTACTCTGGGAAGACTTTCCAGAAAGGTATTACCATATGATTTAGTGCGTAATCGCGGATCACAAATCATCAGTACGCCAGTGTCCTTATCATCACGAATTAATCGCCCAACTCCTTGCTTTAAAGCAATAACAGCTTGTGGCAATTGATACTCAAAAAATGGATTACCGCCCTGTTCACGAATCGATTTAATTCGAGCTTCTAACACAGGATCACCCGGTGATGCGAAAGGTAGTTTATCTATAATTACACAACTTAATGCTTCACCACGTACATCCACACCCTCCCAGAAACTATTGGTCCCTAGAAGTACCGCATTGCCTAATTTACGAAAATTTACAATCATATCCGCTTGTGAAGAATCACCTTGTACCAGGATGGGATAGTCAATTTCATCTTTGAGTAATTCAGCGGCCTCGTTTAAGGCGCGATAACTGGTGAATAGCATGAAAGTTCGGCCTTCACTGGCTTTTATCACGGGGATAGCGGCACTAACTAATGCTGGAATAAAATCCACATTTTGTGGTTCAGGCATATCAGGCGGGGCAAAAAGAAGTGCATTGTGCCAATAATCAAATGGACTATCCAGCAATAACTCTTTTGGTGATTCCATTCCGATTCGATGCGTGAAGTGATCGAATGACTTTCCTACAGCTAGAGTCGCAGAAGTCAAAACCCATGCACAAGGCCAACCTTCCAGGTGTTTCTTAAAGGTAGCTGAAATATCTAATGGTGTTGAAACTAACGAAAAGGATCGGGTATAGGTCTCATACCACTGTACTGTCTCGGCTTTAGGGTTATTTAGATTTTTTAAGCGCTCTATTTGAACCAGAATACGCTCATAGCAGGATTCTAAGCCTTTACTTCGTTCCGCTGCTATTTTTAATTGATCACCCAGGTCATTTAAAATATCGCCTAAATCAACAATTCCAGCTTCAATCGCAGGCTTGGTTTTTATTTTATACCAGGGTTCACGCAATCCTGGCTTATCCATGGCGAGGCGCAAGTCCAGTACACACTTTTCAAGGTCGCGTAATCTGTCTTTTATCTCGCCCATGTCGGAAGCATCACTTAATACTTCAGATAGTGTATCTTTTCCTAATTCTAATAACTGTCTACTACTTAGTGTTTCGCTAAAAAAGGTAGAGGCAATTTCGGGTAATTGATGCGCCTCATCTAAAATAACGGCGTTAGCACTGGGTAAAAGTTCTCCAAAGCCCTCTTCTTTTAACGCTAAATCAGCAAAAAACAAATGATGGTTGACCACCACAATATCAGCTTCTTGAGCTTCGCGACGAGCTTTTACCACAAAACAGGTTTCATAATCTTCACAATCAGAGCCGAGGCAATTATCCGCCGTAGAGGTCACATACTGCCAGACTTCAGATTCTTTGGGCACACTATTCAATTCTGCGATGTCGCCTCTAAAAGTAATTACCTCCCAATCCGCAATACGTTGCAAATAGGTGAGTGTACGGCGATCATCAAAGCGTCCTTCAGATTGCGCACGCCTTAATCGATAAGTGCATATATAGTTTGCACGGCCTTTTAATAAAGCGATTTTGGTATCAATTTTCAGTGATTCTTTGACGATTGGCAGATCTTTTGCAAAGAGCTGGTCTTGAAGTGTTTTGGTACCAGTCGATACAATAACACGCCCCCCAGAAGCTAATGCAGGTACTAGATAGGCGAAGGTTTTTCCCACTCCTGTCCCAGCTTCGATAACTGCTGCGGTGTGGTTTTTAATGGCATCACCAACGGCTTCAACCATCTCAAGTTGCTGTTCACGAACCTGGAAACCTGAAATAGCCGAAGCCAGCGGCCCCTTATCTCCTAGGAGTTGTTTCCAATCTTCGCTGTTAGACATCCGTTAGGGGTTTACTTTGGAGTAATCAAGCGCTTCTTTAACCGCAGTTGCATCACCAGATCGCTCACCTGCTTGTCTTATTAACGTCCAGTTTTGTGCAATTAAATCATCAGCCGTTGCATAGCGAATTGACTTTCTCGCCATACTAATCGTTTGTTGATAATCAGATTGTGCATAATGTGCTTTAGCCAGTAAGTGCCAGAGTTGCGGATTCTGTGACTCTATGCGTAAGCCACGTTCCAGTTTACTCACTGCAGATTGGGATCGTCCAATTGCAATATCAGCACGTGCACTTACCATAAGAGATTTCACCGCTGGTGAAGTTTCTGAATTACTAGATTCTGTTATCGTTGGTTTTACGCTTACTATACTATTTTCCGGGATAGATGCGTAAGGATCTATATCAACAGTGGCCCATTCTTTCGCCTGTGTTTTTAAAAGTTCTGTTGCAGCTGCTTGCTGTTGAGATGTATCAGAATAATTACCCACTTCGGATGTAACAACAAGAGTTGAGTTTCTCGATGAGTCATTTCTTTGAGGTACTACTACTTGTCGCTTTATCTCAGGAATTTTTGGCAGACTGCGCGCTTGAGGTCCTGATGACTCATATAACCCAAGATTAGAACATCCAGTTAATCCAAAAACCAATCCTGATATAAAAAACATATAGATATATTTTAATCGAAACATTTTTCGCAATTTTTCCAGGTAAGTAAAGGGCTTATTTTATCAGATGAATATCAAATCATGGTGGTTAATTATAACCTCATCTCTGCATGAGTTTATCGATCCAGACAGGATCGTCCCTCACAATAGGAGCTGGCTTTTGCTGATTGTTAGACCAGTTAATTGAGTTTTCCTCTGTTTTAACTCCAGACCCAGAATTACTCAACTGGTCAGTTTGAATATTATTGATGTCATTATTTTGGTTTGCCGTTTGACTCTCCCACGAAGGAGTTTGAGAATACCTAACAGTTGAGCCATCATCAGCTTCATAATAGATCTCAGGCACACATTCACTGATTTCATTGGGTTCTGTTCCAAGCAAAAAAGGTACAGTCTTCGCTTCTCCACAGTCTGGATTAAAAATTAGGCCAGATATTGTATCAACGTTTAAAAATTTGATAGTTTTGGGAAGTATGGGCTTGAATGGTTTGGTATCAATCTCTTTTAGAAAGTCTGCCCAAACTCTCAGTGCTCCACTAGATCCGGTAAAACCAGTCGGTTTATTATCATCACGGCCAACCCATACAGAAATAACATGCTGACCTGTGAAACCAGCATACCAGCTATCCACATTCTTATTGGTAGTACCTGTTTTTCCAGCAGAATTTTTCCATGCGGGTAATGCCTGATTCAAATAACGTGCAGTGCCTTCTTTGGTAACTTTATTCATTGCATAATTAACAAGATAAACCGACTCTTCACGAGCTACCTGCATTACTTTAAGCGGGTAGCTTTTTAAGGTCACCCCATAGGAATTCATAACACTGCGAATTGCTCTCAGAGGAGTATAAGTACCTCCTGCAGCTAGTGTCTGATACATTTGTTGCACTTCCATTGGGGTTAGCTGCAATGCACCTAGTAATAGTGATGGGTTGGGCTTAATTTCTCTATCAAGACCCAGATAGTGCATGGTTTTTATTACCTTATCTAAACCAATAGTGATACCGATTCGAACCGTCGGCGTATTTAAAGACTCCACCAAACCTTGTTCAAATGGAACTATGCCTATATCTTTCCCGCTGTAGTTTTTGGGCTTCCATGTTTTTGTTTTTGATAATCGTACAGTCACAGGACCAGCATCGACAGGACTTGCCAATGTATAGTCACCTGCTTCCAGGGCGGAAAGATAAACAGCAGGTTTTATCAGTGAGCCTATTTGACGTGAAGCACTTAAAGCACGATTATAGCCGGCATAGCGCGCATCACGACCACCAACGACAGCCAATACTTCACTTCCCTGAACACTACTAACAACCATCGCACCATTCAGTTGATCTTTTTCCATACGGCGGGATTTTTCTAACATTTCGACACGCTTTTGAAGAACTTTTTCAGCTGTTATCTGAATGACGGGATCCATTGAAGTAAAAATCAATAAGCCTTCAGAACTTAAATCCTTTTCTTTGTAATCACGTTTCAATTGGTTACGTACTAACTCCAGATAAGCTGGAAATGGACTAACACTTGGTGGCGCATCAATCGTTACTCCAAGTGGTTTTTTCTTTAGCTGTTCGACTAATTTTGTATCCAGAACACCTTCTCTTGCCATCACATCCATCACTAAATTGCGACGTTTCATGGCAAGCTCGGGGTTTGTTCTCGGGTTGTAGACAGATGGGCCTTTAGCCAGACCAATCAACAATGCAACCTGCTCTGTGCTCAACTCACTAATAGGCTTGTTGAAATAAAACTGTGAAGCTAAACCAAAGCCATGAACTGCGCGTTTTCCATTTTGCCCAAGATATATCTCATTGAGATAGGCTTCTAATATTTCTTCTTTGTCATAATGCACTTCGAGTAACATCGCCATAACAGCTTCTTGAGCTTTACGCTTATAACTTTTTTCACTTGTCAGAAAAAAGTTTTTCACCAGTTGCTGGGTTAAAGTGCTCGCGCCCTGCACTCTTCGACCTGCTTCTGCATTGGCTAAAACCGCACGAATAATTGATTTCGGACTAACCCCAAAATGCTCATAAAATTTCTTATCTTCAACAGCGACCAGACCTTTTGTCAACAATGGGGTGACATCTCCAAGCTGAATTAATACCCGATCTTCATTATGACGAGGGTAAAAGTTACCGATAAGTACGGGCTCGAGGCGCATAAGTGTAAGTGGTTCGCTGCTTTCGGTATTCGCTAGTTTTACTATTTTATTTTTCTTAATACTGACTTGAATACGTCTAGAAATCTCTTGATCTTCAGCAAACTTAAAACCGCGGGTTTGAATGGAGAAGGTGTTTTTATTTTTTGTAAATTGTCCAGTGCCTACCAAATTGGTTACATAACTATAACCGAGCAACTGTAATTCTTGCTGGAGATTTTCTGTTGAAATACTCTGACCTTCGTAAAGCTCAAGTGGTCGTGCGAATACACGTGCGGGTAATGCCCAGCGTTTACCTTCAAACTGTGTACGTACCAAATCATCTTGTTGCAAAACATAAGCAGCTGCCAGTAGAGAACCTATAATAATACCAATTAGAATCACTATACGAGAAACTCGCCATAGTCCACGTAATATATTTAACAGCACCGAAAAAAGTGAGCCAGTTCCTGATGAGGGTTTACCTTGACTAAGTGTTAATTCAGCGCCCGTTTCTGAATTAGTCGCAGCATTATCATCAATTAACGCCTGATGATCTATCGAAGGCGAATTATTCGTTGCAGCCTCGATTTCTTCAGCTTCAATTTTTTCCATAGCAGAGTCTGTCACAATATCTGAGACATTAGAAAGTTCCTCTGCATTCAATGGTTTGTCTTTATGGTCTGACAAGAAAGGCCCCAGTATACTAATTTTTACTGATTCTATGGACTGTTTCAAACAGTCTTAGTTCTAATTATTTCAGGTTAGATTCTACAATAACTAGAAAAACTCTGTGTGGAATTATTGTGCAGAAAGTTATGCTATTCAGCAGAGAGTCAACTAGCTCATAGTATAATTAGTATGTTAATCAATGATAGCTGCAATTTAGTTACCTTATTGATACCAACTAATAATAAAAATACGAGCTAGAGATATGAAGAACTTACACTCATTTTTTACAATTTTATTCCTTTTGTTGTTTGTCAGTGGCTGTTCACAACAACATCGTTCAAACTCACTTTATGCTAACTCAGGCAGTAAACAATATACGCAGTTTCCCTCCTATGGATATAGCGCGCAACCACGAGCCTCACAACAAATATCACAAAGAGCGCAATCATCTGTAGTAAATAATTACCACCCTGTTCGAAACCTCATGGTGCAAATAGCGACAAGCACGATTGGAGTACCATATAAATGGGGGGGTAATAATCCACAAAGAGGCTTTGATTGTAGTGGTTTAATGACATATGTACACAAAAATGCCCTGGGTATGAAAATCCCAAGAACTGCAGCCCAACAGCGTAACGCTAGCCGCACTATACATTATGCACAACTCCAACCTGGTGATATGTTATTTTTTAAAACCGGAAGAAATTCCAACCATGTTGGTGTCTATATAGGTGATCGAAAGTTCGTACATGCCGCCACCGGAAGTAGGCAAGTAAAAGTCGCCTCAATGGATAATAGTTATTGGCACAAACGCTTCGTTAAATTTGGCACATTTCTTTAGGGAGCCTCTAGAGTCATTACTACTTAACTATTGAAATCTTCGACTTTCTCCTTATGATTAACTAAGCTAATTCGAGTAACTTAGACTATTATTAGGGTTACCTGAAAATCACACCAAAGGAGATAACAATGGGTCTACTAAGTTTTGCAAAAAACATCGGTAAGAAAATTTTCGGAAACGAAGACGAAGCACCAGAAAAACTCAAACAGCATATCGAAGAAGACAACCCCGGAATCAGTAACCTGCAGGTTGACGTCAAAGATGGTGTAGCCACAATAAAAGGCGAAACCGATGACCCCAGCGCCCTTGAAAAAGTCATATTAATGGCGGGCAACGCTTTAGGAATCGAAGAAGTTCGTGCAGATGAAGTTATTGCACCTGCGCAGACCGTTGAAGTTGAGTATTATGAAATCAAAAAAGGAGACAGTCTTTGGAAAATTGCCAAAAATGTCTACGGTAATGGTAATGACTATCCAAAAATCTTTGAAGCGAATAAAGAAGTCATCAAAGACCCAGATCTTATTTTCCCCGGTCAAATAATTCGAATTCCAAAAGATTAATTTTTAAATTTTTTAAACCTTTTATCTCTAAATATCTACTGAAGATCTCCAAACACAAGGAAATCAATTATGGACATGGGTGATCTTTTAAAATTGGGTGCTTCGGCGTTTATGAACAGTAATCGAAGTGAAGACGTAGGTAGCGGCCTTGATCTCGGTTCATTAACATCAGCACTATCTGGTTTAACCGGTGGCAGCGACGAAGGTGGACTCGACATTGGTTCAATCATTGGCAAAATGCAGGATAGCGACCTAGCAAACGTTGCACAGTCATGGTTAGGTGATGGCGAAAATGAAGTAATGGAAGAAAATCAGGTCACGGATTTATTCGGTGCTGACAAAATCTCTGAATTCGCATCACGTCTTGGCATGAGTCAGGAAGAAGCAGTCGGCGGATTACGCGATGCTCTACCACAGATGGTAGATAATGCCAGCAGTGGTGGTTCATTACTAGATTCCATCGGTGGGATCGGTGGAGCAATAAATCTGGCTGGTAAGCTTTTCGGGCGATAGAAAAACCTTTGTAAATGAAAAGCCACTCTTAACAGGGTGGCTTTTTTGTCTCTGATAACTATTTAAACAGATAAAAAGACACCCCCGTCTTTTAGGGCATTTTTAAAAGTATTTAATTCTAGCTAGTCGCGCATCAACAGTATTTTTTTATAGCCTGACTCGCACATTACCTGGGCTATTTTTAGTAGTTGATCACTTATTTTAATTTCCCCAGCATCTAAATCATCAAGAGCAACAATCAGACTTTTCCATTTCTCAACATGGTCGGCAATACTGAGTTTTAATTTATATTCTCGTTGCAGTTGACGGGACTGGGCAATCAAATCAACGCGCGCAGCTGCCAATTGATCTTTAAGTGACAATCGAAGATCGAATCCTATATTTTTGATAAATAACGTGTTTTCATACTCAAGTAGATTATCATCCAGATCCAGTAACTGCTCGCGCCAAAGTAATTCATCGGGCACCTTGGGGGCAGAACATTGAGGATCAAGCGGAAATTTATAAAAGCCCCATTTTGCCCCCATCCAGCATTCAATCTGAATCAATTCCTGCTCACAGGTATGCGAATTTACATCAACCAGTTCATTCAGTGACTCGCAAGCAAGAGCACGATGATCAATTTTCCATTGTTGATAATCACGATTCGGGGCTATACCATAATCTTGTTCGAGTGCACGCCAGCGACTAATAAACGCTGTATAGTCGCGCCGGTATTCAGGGTTACGTCGTAAAAACTCCCACGCCCATTGTTCTTTATTCAAACTTCTTGTGTAACTGTATGACATGGCAGGTTTAGGAATGACTTAATCGCGGGACATGAAATTACCGGTACTGGTATTCACTTTAATGATCTCGCCCTCTTCCAGATATTCAGGCACCTGGACTTCAATACCGGTACTCAGCACAGCTGGTTTATTTCGATTTGTAGCACTCGCACCTTTTAATCTTGGCGCAGTTTCTGTTACAACCAGGGAAACAGTGGCAGGCAACACCACGCCAATAATAGTGCCCTCATACAACAAGGCGCTTATTTCATCCATACCATCAGTGATATAACCGACCTGATCACCAAGATCCTCTTTGCTCAAACTATGTTGAGAATAATCTTCGTTATCCATAAACACATAATTATCACCATCTATATAGGAGAAACTTACCTTGATACGCTGGCAATCAGCTTCCTTGAGCATGTCGTCAGCTTTATGTGACTCATCACGCTTCATCCCTGTCTGCAGATTGTTATAACGGATTTTGTAATAGGTCGAGGCACCACGTGACGAGGGGCTTTTACAGTCGACTGTTTTAACAGCATGCGGCACGCCATCAAACTCAATGATCATTCCGCGTTTTAATTCATTTGCTTTTGGCATAACAATATCCTGTTATTTCTTATTCATCTATTCAGACAGGTGTTTAAATGACGCCCCACCACTTTTGACTCATTTTTAAAACACTCACCCATACGGGGTAGCTTCAAACAATAAAGCTGTTGTCTCACTGCGTTCGGCTGAAGGTTATTAGTGCCAAGGCATATCTGATGGCGGAAACACCAATCGCGTACCGGTAAATAATGATCGATGCCCTGCTTCTGCAGCATAGCGATAACTGGCACGCAAAAACACCCGTGACGAATGCATGCTCGAACCTTTGATTACAAATAACTCGCCCTCAAAATTGGATTGCGCTTCTTTATTCTGAGGCTGAATATAACCCGTGTAAGGATGAAATTCATTACTGCACCATTCGCGAACTTGCTGGTTGCGCGAAATTGTATTGGTACGAATACATGACTCCCACTGATATTCATGCTGCACTACCGCGCCCATATGCAGGTCACCGTGTGCTGAAACCCAATTGGCATAGGCGATCGACTCATGCTGCGAGATTCCACTCACGGCATCGTGTGGAATAATATCGCTAGCACCATTCAGGGCTACTGAAAACCAGCGACGCTGAATATCACGCTTCCAGTAGATAGGGCTTTCGACTCCAACTTGTTGCAACCATTGCCAACCCGCTTCGTTCCAAAACTCCTGATTGTGATATCCACCTGCCTGCATGAATCCCAGCCACTCAGCATTACTCACCGGGTGTTTTTGAATTCGGTAACTGCTCAGATCAACCACCTGTGTCGGTAATTCGTTATCCAAAGCTTCTGGGTTGGTTTTTGCCCCAATTCGATAATGTCCAGCATGCATTTCGACAAATTCAGTCGATGGTGTAACCGCTTGTAACGCCTTTTTTACCTGAAAAGGGGTTAACTTTTCTTCCATACTACGTTGATTTAACTGCGCAATCATTTGCTCATAGCGCAATGCATATTCCTGTAAAATACGTAGTGGAATATGCTCATTATCCAATAACGGGTGTTGTGGGATTTTATTCGGATTCGCCAATAAAATCAGATTGTCTTCCTGCAATTCCAGCGCCCAATTGAGTAAATGTTCTTTTGGTGGAAGTTGCTTGATCAAGTCATCATCAATATTTTTCACCTCTGATGAGAACAGGTGTGCAACGCGTCTTGTCTTGTCATTATCTTCCAGCAACACTTCCCGCAACCAATAGCTTTCGAGATAAACACAACGCCCCAGTAACCACGCCATGGGTGGAATATCAGCATGGAACGCACGATAACAATCTTCTTCCGGGGTTGACTGCATCAACTCTACAACCATGCCCTGCAGACCACTTAACTGGCCGAGTATTTCGTGTCGCGTCATCACTTTTTGATTCATAAAGGTTCTAATCTGGAAAAGTACCGCATTGTACCTGTGCTGAAAGGAGAGTTAAATGTGATTTGTTAGGCTTTTAGGTGAGTTTTAAGGACACCCCCACACTTTTACTCGATTTTATCTCACTTTTCGTGTCGTCGCTGCTCTTCAACTTTGTGTAGGCTTCGCCTCGGCTTGGCTCTTTTTCGTATGTTAATTAAGCTAATCTAATAAAAGTTTAATCGCCAGAATTATTAGCAATACCGCGAAGACCCGCTTCAATGCCGTCGAAGAAATTTTATGGGTAAGTCTTGCCCCAAAAGGCGCCGCCAATGCGCTCGCCACAACAATGCCTAACATTGTAGGAACACTGATATAACCTAAAGACCAGTCTGGTAATGCAGCATTATTCCAGCCAGAAATGATAAAACCAATACTCCCTGACAATGCGATGGGGAACCCAATAGCTGCTGAGGTTGCAACGGCTTTCCGCACCGGTACATTACACCAGGCCATAAAAGGAACATTCAGTGCGCCACCGCCGATTCCCAGCAATGATGAAAGCGTGCCAACAATTCCGCCAGCTGCGAGCATTCCGACTTTTCCGGGCAATTGTCGATGCGGTTTTGGTGGTCGATCTAAAGCAAACTGAATCGCAACAGCAATCATAAAAGGTGCAAACAATAGTTTTAAGGTTTCGCTGGGCAAGGCATCCGCAAGCGCGGCACCAATTAAAGCACCAATTAATATACCAGTTACCATTTGTTTAAAAACAGACCAGAGTATTGCGCCATGCGCCTGATGCGTTCTGATTGATGAAATAGAGGTAAATGTAATCGTCGCCAAAGAGGTGCCAATCGCAGCATGCATAATAATCGAAGGATCAACCCCTTGATACTGAAACACAAAAACCAGTACCGGTACGATAATCACGCCGCCACCGATCCCTAATAGACCTGCCAGGACACCTGCAATGCCGCCAGTTAGCATTAAAATGGCGAGATCAATCATTCGAATATATTTTTAAATTTGCGTATCGCATATCTTACTCACATGTAAACGAGAAGTGTATGCGATATAATTATTCCAGGATAGACAGAAAATAGAATAAAAAGACACCCCCCCAGGGCAAACGCATTAAAATCATAAACCAAACAATACTTTAAACCGGAATTTATCATTCCATGCTGCTTTAAGCCTTTTCTTTTTAATACTGAGTGTGGATGTCTCTTTCTGCAATAAGTTTAAACAGACGTGTCTAAAAGTACTCATGCAAGCAGGAGCATGACCTGTACGAATACGACTATCATCCTCCCTAAAAGTCACGTCTAAGCACCAGTGAAGGTTGTTCTCAACACCCCAATGACTACGTACAGCCTTTGCAAGCACCTTAGCATCTGCTTCAAGAGAGCTTATAAAATAGCGGGTTTCGATGGTTGTTTTTTCTCCTATTGTGCTTTCACGTTGTACCATGCCAATAGTCAGTAATCCTTTCCACTTTTCTACTCTATGCAAGGTGTCAGGCGTATCAAGTGTCCAATACTTACGCACATCGTACCGACCATGCTTTTTCTCGATTTCTTTGTAGGAGTCATAAGTAAATCCCTTAAAGCCTGATTTAAGAGCCATGTGGAAGTAATCTTTGACACCTTTGTGGAGTAATCCCTGATTTCCTTTTAATCCTAAAACATAGTCTGCTTTTTGCTTAATAATTTGTTTTGCTATATTAATCTGACAACCCATGGCATCAATAGTCACAATGCAACCTTTCAGCTCTAGAAGCTTTAGCAGTGTAGGTATCGCTGTTATTTCATTAGATTTTTCTTGAGTAACTTCTTGTCCTAATACCAGTTTGTTTGAGGCTCCCCAAGCACTGACCATATGAAGTCCTGCAAGCCCCTTTTTCTGGCTACCTTTAGAGGTTTTTCCATCCACAGCAACCACTTCAGGGATATTTTCTTTAATCACATTCACCCAGTCAATGAAGGCTGATTGTAGTTGTTCGGGTGGTAATCTGATCAGGACATAGCGAATACAATCGTGCGATGGAATGCCATTTTTTAAAGGCAAAAAGTTTTTTAACCACTGCTTTTTATTCCGACCAAACTCTTCAATTGCTTCATACCCGTCAGCTCCGCTTAGCATGGCACAAATGGTCAAGATAAGAATGTCGGAAAGTGAATGAAGTTTTTTGCGATCTATACGCGGATCATTTATTTTTGAAAAATAACTAGAAATACAGGGGCCCATGAGATACTCCTGATATGAAAATTAGAAATATCTCATAAGCTATTTGAATTTAACAATTTTTAATGCGTTTGCCCTGACACCCCCCCACTTTTAGTGAGCTTTCACGATTTGTTTAATAAATCGTTAAACTCAATTATTAGAGTGAAACCGTGAAGCGATTATTCAAGTTTAAACTTACTGCAGATTCAAAATGCAGATTCAAAAAAGCCCGCAGAAAACTGCGGGCTTTAAGTATATTGGTGGGCCGTGAGCGATTCGAACGCTCGACCAATTGATTAAAAGTCAACTGCTCTACCGACTGAGCTAACGGCCCTTTTCTTCAATAGAAAAGTTTCACTTCAGAACACGCCGAAGCAAGAAGGGCGGTAGTATACACTACCCTTTTTCGCATTCAAGCGGTTTTCGTCCATCAATTGAATAAAATACCAGCCTAAACTTTATCCAGTTTGCGCAGACCATTAGGTAATAGTTTCATATCAGCCAAACTTGCTACCAGTGCTTTTACAAAACCGGCTTCTTCTTCATAAACCATTTGGTAGTATTGAATCTTCATGGTTAAAGCACTGCCAATCACAATCGCGAAAAATGTGATAAAAGAACCCATCGCAAGCGTTGATACGCCGGTAACGCCTTGACCGATAGTACAACCCATAGCCAGTACGCCACCTATTCCCATCAACAAACCACCAATGATGTGAAACGCGAAATCTTTCCAGTTGGCGAACCATTCGATTCTAAATTTACGCGTTAATATAGAATATAAGAACGCGCCAGCAATCACCCCTAAGCCCGCCATTAACGCAAAAGTTAAAAGCGTATTCGAGAATCCTGTTTCAATCTACCGCAGGAAATGCGCTGATGGTTGAACGAATGTAATCGATTGTGCGCCCAGTGCATAGGGCCTGCTATCCATCATTTCTGCTTCTTCTAGCATGGTCTGTCCTAACTCACCTGTGGTCACCCACCAAGCTGCAACAACCGCCAGCCCAACAACAAGCCCACCGAGAATATTATCAAAGCTATTACGAAAATCGGACGATAAAAATGCCCATAGGGCTAAGAATCCACCGATGATGGCTGCAGTAACAGTCGTTGTGGTTTGCGCATCTGTTCCCGCAAAATGTGAAAAAACCGTTCCAATGCCCTGATTTTCAATATCACTTTGGGATAAATCAATAAAAGCTGGCTCCATCCAGGATAAAAATGCTGCAAAACTAAAGTTCGTGAATATCATCAGATAAGTTGTTACGCCCATCGCCAAAAATACAAAGATCGATTTAATGTTTCCACCACCCATTCTGATTAGAGTTTTATTGCCACAACCAGACCCTAAAGTCATGCCGATACCAAATATCAATCCACCTATTAGATTACGAGGCCAGGCAAATATAGAGGTTAAATAAGGAGGATTCGCTGTATTGTTGTTAGCGACTAATGAAAAATCTGCCAAACCAGTAACAGTTAGCCCCATCACACCTAGGATCGCAACACCCATCGCAAACATCCAAGAATGCATTCGTCCTTTATCACCTATATTAATCCAATCAGATACAGCTCCCATGGTACAAAAATTGGTTTTAGTCGCGACTATCCCTAAAATCATCGCCAGGCCAAAGGCCCAGATTAATATCGTTATAGTAATTTCCATCAAATCTCATCCCAGCGTTGAAACAATTCGCACTAATATAGCAGAGCACTGCATCTGTTAACCATATCGAGTTACGGATAAACGGCGTTAAAATTGTCATCAGCTGTCAGTTTCAGGTGTTACACGTCATAAAGTGACATAAAAAGCTGACAATAAGACAAGATATTATGAAAAACAACTCTATCGAAAATATTTTTAATTTAATTAATTCAGTTACTTAAGATATATTTACTCTTTTTGGCACGGCAACTGCATTACTACCAGCGAACATAAAGTTCTTTGCTGTTAAGTTTTTGTTAATCACATATTTTATACAATACAGGTGCTAACTAAAAGCAAAGCAGTAACAATTAAATACTTACTATAAGTAAATCATAAAAATAATCTTTGGAGATTTAAAATGAAAAAGCAAGTACAAAAAGGTTTTACACTTATCGAATTGATGATCGTTGTAGCGATTATCGGTATCCTAGCTTCAATCGCATTGCCTGCATATCAGGATTACATAACAAAATCTAAGTGGTCAGGTATGGTTGCAGAAATAGCACCATTAAAGTTAGCTGTTGGCCAATGTTTACAAGAAAATGCAAATACAGTAGGCCCCTGTGATACCGTTGGCGAGCTAGCTGACTATGGTATTACTGCAGCTCCTACACCAACAGATGCGGCTGGTGCTGCAGTGGTTGCAGCAGGCACTCTCGGCCTAGTTTCAGTAACATTTACTGGAAATGCAAATGTAGGTGGTTATGTTTACTCCGTTGCTTCTGCACTTGATGCAAGTGGCACAAGATTAAAATGGGTAGCAGAGGCTGCTGATACTGTTCCAGCTAAAATCATTAAGAACCGTTAATATTAATAATTTCTTAATAATAAAAGCCCAGTTAAACTGGGCTTTTATTTAGAAATCACACTTTGAATACTAAAATGAAAATAACATCACAAAGTGGCTTTACGCTAATTGAACTAATGGTCGTAGTAGCAATAATTGGCATCTTGGCTGCTATTGCACTACCAGCTTATCAAGACTATGTAAGTAAAGCAAAATGGTCAGGGATACTGGCCGAGCTTTCCCCGTTAAAAACATCACTGGCGCATTGTTTTGCGGATAATAATAATATTGGTACACGTTGCGACACAGTTGCTGAACTAGAAGAGTATGATATATCCGTACTACCACAACCAACCAATTCACAAGCAGCGGTAACATTAACAGGTGCTGCTATGGAAGCAGTTATTACAATTAATGTAATAGGAAATTCTAATATTTCTGCGAACCCAGCTGGAGACACATTAACGCTCTCTAGCAGATTTGACATAAGCAAATCTAGACTCACATGGACTAAAGGCGGAACTGTTCCAACAAAGTATGTTAAGTAACATATTGACGTCAAAATTTAGCTATCAATAAATCTCATTAATAATCTATTAAGGATTAATATTTTAAAATAATTAAGAAATTTATACTTCTTCATAAAAAAAGAAACGGGGAAAACATGATGATAAAGAATAAATTCAAAGCCTCATTAATTCATTTAGTTCTAAGTGCAGTTATTATTAGTGCACTAGTTTCCTTAATTATTATTTATTGGTTCCCGAGTCCTTTTCTAGGAGTTACAAACTTTAAAGATATCGCTCTAATCTTGATCCTGATTGATCTCGTACTGGGACCATTACTAACATTCATTGTATTTAACCCAAATAAAAAAAGCTTAAAATTCGATCTCAGTGTCATTGTTTCAATTCAATTCATTGCATTAAGCTATGGGCTTTACATGCTTTATTTATCACATCCTTTGTATATAACTTACTATGAAAATAGTTTTAATATAGTAACAGCTAAACAAGCAAACCCTGAAAAAGCCAATCATACTGATTTAAAGATATCTAAACTATCATCTCCCATATTTGCTTATTTAGACATAACAGATGATGCTACAAAAGATCAGCTTTTTAAAGATATGGTAGATGGTGATGCAGATATTGAAGCTCGTACTGAATACTACAAACCTTATAAAAATCATCTTGATACTATTTTAGCAAATAGTTTAGATGCTGATAAGATATTTTCTAAAAGTAATATGAATGAAGAAAGTAAATCCTTCTTAAAAAAGAATCAAAACATTGACAGTTTTGCTTTTTTGCCTTTGTTAGGATCTTCTAGTAATGCGATTATTGTACTTAACAAAAAAACAGGCAAAGCTGTGACAACAATTCAAACAGACCCTTGGAAATATGCAAAAAAGTAGTTTTTAGTCAATTCATTTTTACCATCATTAATACAGTCTGTAAAATATGTATTCTTGCTAGATTAAGATATTCTGCTTCTTCTCGGCCTGTCCCTACCCTTAATCTTCTTTTTATTACGAGTATAAAGCAGAGAATCTAGTCTCGATAAATTCCTGTGTACCGAGACATTTTCAAATGCGATATAAAATTGCAATCCGCAATCTGTTAATCAGCCAAGCGATTATCATTCTATTTTTGGTGTTTGCTTATTTTGTTTGGTTTCCTCATTCTTTTACACAACTAGGAGGCTTCCATGAAACTGCATTTATGTTGATTTTTGTGGATCTTGTTTTAGGACCACTACTTATTTTTATTATTTATAGAGAAGGTAAAAAGTATCTTACTTTTGATATTAATATACTGTTAGCAATTCAATTAGGAGCTTTTTTTTTGGCGCTTATTCACTTTATTTAAAACATCCAGCTTATGCTGTTTTTATTGGTGAAAAGTTTACCGTAGTGAATCCCAGCCAGATTTATCCTCAACAGCACTGGTCAAAGCAAGTAAAAACTTCATTCTTTTCATCTCCAAAGCTTGTTTATTTAAAAGAACCAAATGATATTGAAGAACACAATAAAATTCTTTTTGACATCGTTATAAAAGGTGCTCCTAATATCGATCACCGCCCCAAATATTACAAAAGCTTTAGACCAGAATATAAGTTCTATATTTAACAAAAGTATTAGTGTCGATAAATTAAATTTAAACCAAGAATACTAGTAAAAAACTATCCCAGTTCATAGCAAAAATGGTGGTGTAGGTGAAGATTATGTTTATCTACCTCTTCAGGGAAATAATAAAAAAGACATGATTTGGGTGTTTAATCGAAATAACTACAAAACCTATAGGAATAATTGATACTGGCCTTGTCGCAGCTAGATTGCATTAACAACTAGTCCAGTTTAGACTTGCGTTGTACTAGCTTCGATATAGCTAAATTTATCTCCCCAATCCCCCAACACAATACGCTTTACCTGTTTCCCATCAAGTTCAAACTCATGTTCTGCAGGTCGATGTGTATGTCCATGAATTAATAAAGACACCCCCCTACTTTTAAGCACTTTTTCAACTGATTGCTGGTTTACATCTAGTATCGAGTAGTCTTTTTGTTTTGTGCTTTTCTGGGTTCTTTCGCGTATCTGGTTGGTTTTTTGATTGCGCTTTTCCGGGCTCATTGACAGGTACAGTCTTTGCACAAATCTTTAAGCGTAAAATTTTGCGCATAAGCTGATAGGATTTATCGTCAGTGCAAAGTGTATCACCATGCATTATCAAGGTCGGTGTTCCATACAAATCTATGACTTTTTGGTCGGGTAAGCAATTCACCACCAATTCGTTGCATGAAATACTTCACCGATTAAAAAGTCACGATTTCCCTGGATAAAATAGATCTTAGTCCCCGAATCTGAGAGTGACTTTAACTGCTCAATAACAGGTAAATAGGGTTTACCTATCGGCAGGTCGATGATGTCGTCGCCAAGCCAGAATTCAAATAAATCGCCGAGTATATAAAGTGCTTCGGCTTGATCTCGGATTTGTTCTATAAGTTCATGAAAGAGTTTAAAAAGATGTGGGCGTGATGGGTCGAGATGGAGGTCAGAGATGAAGTAGCTTTTTTTCATAAAACTTAACTTAACACCCTCGACCCTCTCCCTGAGGGAGAGGCGGTAAAAAGAGGGATTATTTCTCTACAGTCGCTTTAATGATAAGCACTGGCTCTAAAGGAACATCGCCGTGACCACCGTGATTGCCGGTTTTAACTTTTGCGATTTCATCGATGACATCTAGTCCATCAGAGACCTTACCGAATACGGCGTAGCCCCAGCCTGCTGGAGTCTCGCTGGTGTGGTTCAGGAAATCATTGTTTTTTAAGTTGATGAAGAACTGTGAAGTTGCTGAATGTGGGTCGTTGGTACGCGCCATTGCCAAGGTACCACGGTCATTTTTCAGGCCATTATTTGCTTCATTTTTAATCGGTGTTTTATTACCTTTTTCACTCATGTCCGGATTCATCCCGCCGCCCTGAACCATGAAGTTAGGAATTACACGGTGAAAAATCAAGCCATCGTAGAAGCCTTCGGTGACATATTTCACAAAGTTAGCAGATGAAAGTGGTGCTTTTTCAGCATCCAGTTCTATCATCATGGTACCTTTGCTTGTTTCTAATTTGATCATTGGGTTTGCAGACATTTTTTCTCCAGATTTTATTGCTTCAATAGGTTGGCTTTCAGTTGCTTTTTCTGATTTTTCTGATTTTTCAGGGGCTTTAGGCTCAGTAGCATTACAACCTGTTATTAAAAAAAAGAACGAGAATAATACGATTAAGAATTGATTAGGTCTGATAATACTTGTCATTTTTACACTGCCCTTCATACATTTTCAAAAGGCGAATAATAGCGGAATTAAAGTACTTCTGCTACCATTGCCCGCGTTTATCTCTATGCCATAAGAACTCAATATAATGTTAACAATCTATAATAGTTTAAGTAATCAAAAAGAAGTTTTTACCCCTATCCAGACCAATAAGGTTCGCATGTATGTGTGCGGCATGACAGTTTATGATTATTGCCATCTAGGACACGCGCGCGTGATGGTGGCGTTTGATGTAGTGTTTCGTTACCTCAAAGCAAAAGGTTATGACGTTACCTATGTGCGCAATATCACCGATATCGACGACAAAATCATTCAACGTGCAAATGAAAATAGTGAAAATTTCAGCCAACTAACAGAGCGCTTTATCGACGCTATGCATGAGGATGAGAAAGCACTGGGCATCCAGCCACCGACTGTCGAACCTAAAGCTACCGATAATCTTGAAGCCATCATAGCCATGATTACTACCCTGATCGAAAAGGGCTACGCTTATCAAGGTGCGATAGTTGATGGTGCGAGTGATGTTTATTATGATGTTTCAAAATTTGATGGTTACGGTAAATTATCAGGTCGCAACCCCGATGATCTCAGAGCGGGTGAGCGCATTGCGGTAAATACCGACAAAGATGATCCGCTAGATTTTGTCTTATGGAAAACCGCAAAACCCGATGAACCTGCCTGGGATTCACCGTGGGGTAATGGTCGACCGGGTTGGCACATTGAATGCTCCGCAATGGCAACGCAAATTCTGGGTAATCATTTTGATATTCATGGTGGTGGACACGACCTTCAATTTCCGCATCATGAAAATGAAATCGCACAGTCAGAAGCCTGCACCGGTGAGCATTTCGCCAACTATTGGATGCATAATGGTTTTATTCGTGTCGATGAAGATAAAATGTCCAAATCATTAGACAATTTCTTCACCATTCGCGAAGTATTAAAAGATTATAAAGCCGAGGTGGTTCGTTATTTCATGCTTACCAGCCATTATCGTAGCCCATTAAATTATGGTACTGAACAGCTTGATGCTGCTAAAGCTTCGCTTGATAGACTCTATACGGCAATTCGTGGTCTAACAATTAATGCTAATGATGCAATTGTAAAATCAAAGTACCAAACCCGTTTTTATGAAGCAATGGATGATGATTTTAATACCCCTGAAGCGATCGCCGTATTATTTGATTTAAGCAAAGAAATAAATCGTGCGCGTCAGGCAAATGAGGAAACACAGGCAATTATCTTAGGAAATATATTACTTAAGCTGGTTGCACCACTTGGACTTCTGGAGGGCGATATTGAAGAATGGTTCAAAGGTGACGGTCTTGCAGACGGTTTAACTGATGATGCAATTGAAGCCTTAATCCAGCAACGACTTGACGCTAAAGCCACAAAAGACTGGGGAATGGCGGATAAAATTCGTGATGAATTAGTTGAGCACGGAATTGCGCTGGAAGATAAAGGGTCTGAAACAATTTGGCGTCGTGGTTGAAGAGTACGTAAGTACTGTACTGAAAAAACAATAAAAAAGTAGGGGGGTGTCTTTTTATATTCTATAAAAGACCCCCTACTTTTCAGGCATTTATTAATGAGTTACCAGAGAAACTCTGATTATGTCGATTATATTTAAGTGTAGAAAAAACTGTTCGTAAGTTTCATGAAGTGAGCCGGAATAGTTATTCTATTTCGGCGAACTTCGAGGAAGTTACGGCCAGTTTTAACTAGCCTAAAATAATTGGACTTGCTTAGAGTTTTCCTTAGTCTGCCTGATTACGTAAAAACGCTGGAATATCCAGATAATTTGAATCCGTAACACTTGGTTGCGGAGTACTATCATAGACCGGTGTTTTATGTCCGCCACCTGCTACCATACGAGGTTGTTCGATCTCGATTTGACGCAAGTTACTGTTTTGTCGCGCCTGTGTTGGAACCGCTTTAAGCTCAGCACCTTGTTTTTCAAGTCCGGTTGCGACTAGAGTAACACGTATTTCATCGCTCATATCAGGGTCAATAACTGTTCCAACAACAACTGTGGCGTCATCATGTGCAAATTTTCTAACTGCAGCACCAACCTCTTCAAACTCATGAATACCCATATCCAGACCTGCAGTGATATTCACCAGAATACCTCTTGCACCATTCAGATTTATATCATCCAGTAACGGGCTTGATATTGCAGCTTCCGCCGCTTTAGTTGCACGCTCATCACCTCTGGCGACACCGGTTCCCATCATCGACATACCCATTTCGCTCATTACGGTACGCACGTCAGCAAAGTCAACATTGATCAAACCAGGACGAGTAATAAGATCCGCAATACCTTGCACCGCACCGAGTAACACGTCATTTGCTGCTTTAAAGGCATCCAGTAAAGTTGTATTTTTACCAAGAGAAGTCAATAACTTAGCATTAGGAATAGTGATTATTGAATCAACATATTTACCCAGCTCAGCAATTCCTTCTTCAGCCGCTTTCATGCGCTTCGGCCCTTCAAACGGGAATGGCTTGGTTACTACTGCAACTGTTAACACACCAAGCTCTCTTGCCATTTCTGCCACCACAGGTGCCGCACCAGTTCCTGTTCCGCCACCCATTCCCGCAGTGATAAATAGCATATCAGTTCCAGCTACTAATTCTTTGATGCGCTCACGGTCTTCAAGTGCTGCTTCTCTTCCTACTTCAGGGTTTGCGCCTGCGCCCAATCCTTTAGTGAGTGCATTTCCTAATTGAATTAGATTCTTTACTGGTGAGCCCTCCAAGGCCTGTGCATCGGTATTGGCACATATAAATTCAACACCTTCTACTCCAGCATCCACCATATTTTGCACTGCGTTTCCACCGCCACCGCCTACCCCTATAACTTTGATATTTGCATTTACTGCTTCTGTATCCATTAATTCAAACATAGCCCTAACTCCATTTATTTCGATGTGATTAAATTAAAATGCTTCCTTCTAAAACATTTTCTATTTCTTTTTGTGGCCTAATTAAAAGCCATGTAACTAACTTTCTAACATTTACAAATGATTTATAAATTACTACCAAACCAATTTTTCATTTTGTCCCACACGTTTTCCTGTGATACATGTGAAAAACCTGTACCCCCACTTAGTGTATTCTGAGCTGCTCCATATAGTAACAAACCTACACCTGTCGAATGAATAGGATTTTGAACTTCGCCACTTAATCCACCTATATTTATTGGTGTACCAATTCGAACCGGCATGTGAAAAATTTCTTCAGCGAGTTCAACTGCCCCTCGAATCTTCGATGAACCTCCAGTAAGCACAATACCAGCACCAATGCGTTCTTCAAATCCGCTACGACGTAACTCGGCCTGAATCATCAAAAACAATTCTTCATAACGCGGTTCAATCACAGATGCTAATGTCTGAGTGGATAGGCCTCGTGATTCACGCTCACCTATTCCAGGAACCTCAATAACTTCATCATCGATTACCAATTGACGTAAAGCATAGCCATGTTCAATTTTAAGCTTTTCGGCAAACTGAGAAGTAGTACGTACCGCAACTGCTATGTCGTTGGTTACCTGATCACCAGCAACAGGAATCACAGCTGTATGTTGTATAGCGCCATCCAAAAAGATTGCTATATCGCTAGTGCCACCACCGATGTCTACCATACAAACACCCAGTTCTTTCTCGTCGTTTTCTAACACAGCATAACTCGATGCAACTTGTTCAAGAATGATGTCATCAACATCCAGTCCGCAGCGATCGACACATTTGATGATATTCTGTGCCGCACTTTGTGCCCCTGTAATCAGGTGTACGCGTGCTTCAAGTCGGACACCAGACATTCCTACTGGCTCACGAATACCTTCTTGTTGGTCAATCACATAATCTTGAGGTAATACATGCAAAATACGTTGATCAGCAGGAATCGCGACTGCTCTGGCCGCATCCATGACACGGTCAAGATCGCTTTCGGTAACTTCTTTATCTTTGATTGCAACAATGCCGTGTGAATTGAGGCTATGAATATGACTACCAGCAATGCCTGCATAGGCTGAGTTGATATTCACCCCAGCCATTAATTCGGCTTCTTCAACAGCCCTCTGTATAGCTTCAATCGTTGAATCGATATTCACTACCACACCTTTCTTCATACCACGAGATGGATGTTTACCTATTCCGATTATTTCTACACCCCCATCAACATTAACCTCGCCAATCAAGGCGACAATCTTTGATGTTCCAATATCCAAAGCAACGACCATGTTGCCTTCATTACTTACAGACATTGTTAGTTCTTTTATTGGTTTCCCCATAACAATACTCCTTAACCCTTTGTGTGCTTTAAGCATTAAACAAGCTTTATTTAAAACAAAGCTACTCTTATCCCTCGAAAATACTGCTTGCTGACAGTCCCTTTTTCCATTTAATTGCAAATCCATTGGTGTAGCGAAGATCAACCACACTGACTTTGCTAATAACTCCTTTTAAACTTTCTTTGTAAGCTATCATAAACCGCTTCAAGCGTTTTTCTTGATGCTCGCGACCTATTTTCAAGCTCATATCATTTTCTAATTTAATTTGCCATGAACCTCGCGCATCTTCCTTAAATTCAACCAGCTTTAGCGGAAAACCTTTCATCATTTCACGAATTTTCAAAAAACCCGTTGCCATATTTCTGCCCTTACCATCAGGACTATAAAGTAGAGGTAGGTTGCTTTTCTTATCAGCAAGAACCGCTTTAATTATTTCTCCGTTCTCGGCTAACATCGCATCATCGCCCCAAAAGGCTACTGGTTGCTGTTCGAATATTTTGACGATCAATTTGTCTGGCCAAACATGCGTCATTGAAGCCGAATGTACCCATGGAATATTTTCAATTTCTTTCTCCAAGCCTTTATCATCTAATAAATACAAATTAGTTTTGGCGAATGACTCAATTAACGGTTGCAACTGTTGCTTATCCAGTATCTTTAACTCTCCTGTTACTTCAACTGTTTTAATCGTCAAATTTTCAGGGTTTTGTATCCATTTATAGGTTCCTACAACGGCGATAAGTGGCACCGTTATGAGCAATGACCATACAACTGGCTTCCAGGAAATTGAAAAATTCCTTTTTATTGAATCCCTTTTGCTTACTTTTCTAGAAGCTTGTGGACGCCTAGCTTTATGTTTTTGAATTTTGTTTTTCATCGCAAACCCGCCGTCTTTAATATTTCTACAGTCAATTCGGAAAAGCTCATTCCCTGTTGTTTAGCTGCCATTGGTACTAGAGAATGATCTGTCATACCAGGAGAACTATTCACTTCAATCAACCAAAAAGTACCGATGTTATCTCGCATTACATCTACCCGACCCCAACCTTCAGCACCAACGATATCGAAAGCGGTTTTAGATAATGCTTTCAAAGAATTTTCCGCTGCAGCATCAAGTCCACAAGGACAATGATATTGCGTTTCATTTGACTCGTATTTCGCATCGAAATCATAAAAACCAGTATTTGTTTCTATATGGATAGGTGGCAAAACTTTGTCACCTAAAATAGCAATGGTGTATTCCTGACCCGTTACCCATTGTTCAGCAAATACAATATTGTCAAATTCTGCGGCTTTTTCATAAGCCGCTTTTAATTGGCCTGCTTCACAAACTTTACTCATCCCAATACTCGAACCTTCCTGAGCAGGCTTTACAATCACCGGCAATCCTAGTTTTTCAACAATTCCTCCAAAGTTAGATTCTGCGGTTAAAATTTCAAAAGCCGGGGTTGGCAAACCAGAGCCAGTCCAGATACGCTTAGTCATAAGTTTATCCATACTGATTGCAGATGCCATCACGCCACTGCCTGTATAAGGAATTTGCAATATTTCTAGCGCGCCTTGTATATCACCATCTTCACCGCCACGCCCGTGCAAGATATTAAATACACAATCAAACTTTCCATTATTCAAAACACTCAACACATCTCTGCCAACATCAACCGCATGCGCATTGATGCCAGCCTCGAGTAATCCTTCAAGCACTGCCTTTCCACTTTTAAGTGAAACTTCTCTCTCCGCAGCCCAACCACCCATAAGCACAGCCACTTTTCCAAACTGCCTGTGCATTGATTCAACCATTAGAGCAGCGTTCCTTGTGATAATTTCGCAGGAAGACCTGCAGAAATTGTCCCTACACTTCCGGCTCCCAATGTCAGCAAAACATCACCATCGCATAATTGAGTTTGCAATATTTCGATAAGGTCTTCCTGGTCCGACACAAATAGTGGATCTACCTGACCACGATTGCGAATTGACCTTGCCAACGAACGTCCATCTGCGCCTGCAATAGGTTCTTCGCTTGCAGCATAAACATCCATTAATACTAATACGTCTGGGTCGGATAAAACTTGAGAAAAATCTTCAAATAAATCACGTGTGCGAGTGTATCGATGCGGTTGAAATAACACTACCATACGGCGCTCTGGCCATGCGTTACGCACCGCTTTCATGGTCGCTGCCATTTCAGTAGGATGATGGCCATAATCATCAACCAACATGACAGTTCCTTGATTGATCTTAATATCACCATAACATTGAAAACGTCGTCCAACACCCTGGAATTTATTTAAGGCATTCAAGATAGCTTCATCGCTTATTTCTAATTCAGTCGCAATCGCAATCGCTGCCAATGCATTTTGAATATTATGCTCACCTGGCATGTTTAAGGTTACATCTAAGGTCGGCTTACCTTTACGTTCTACAGTAAAGAAGCTTTGCGTTCCAGCATAATGCACATTTTTAGCGCGCACATCAGCTTCATAGTGAATCCCGTAACTGACGATAGTTCGAGTGATTTCAGGTAAGATATCGCAAACATTGTCATCATCTATGCAAAGAACTGCCAAGCCATAAAATGGTAAATGATGCAGAAACTCTACGAAGGTTGCTTTGAGTTTTTCAAAGTCATTATCATAGGTTGTTAAATGGTCTGCATCTATGTTGGTAACCACCGAAATCATTGGTTGCAACAATAAAAATGAGGCATCACTCTCATCGGCTTCTGCAACCAGGTATTCTCCTGTACCCAGACGCGAGTTGCTAGCAGTACTATTAAGTCTTCCGCCAATTACAAACGTTGGATCGAGGCCACCTTCAGCCAATAAACTCGTTACCAAACTGGTTGTCGTTGTTTTTCCATGTGTTCCGGCAACGGCTATACCATTACTAAAACGCATAATTTCTGCCAACATTTCCGCACGCGGCACAACCGGAATATTTTGCTCTTTAGCGGCCATGACTTCTGGGTTTTCGTGATTAACTGCTGAGGACACAACTACAACATTGGCACCTTCTATATTTGAAGAAGCATGTCCTATGTAAATTTTTGCACCCAGTGATGCAAGACGTTCAGTCATTGCATTTTGTGCCAAATCAGAACCTGTTACCTTATAGCCGATATTCGCAAGTACTTCTGCAATACCACCCATACCTGAGCCACCAATTCCAACAAAATGGACTTGTTTGATGCGACGACGGGCTAAATCATTAGGCTGCTTCATATTTTAGCCCTTTGTCTGATGCATCATTATTGGTTTTAATTTCTTCAATACTTCCATCATTATGAATAGTTTCAATAAATGTATCCCAACCATCATCAATATTTTTACCCATTCTTATGTTATTAAGTGAGTCCTGAGAATTGCCTGATTCATTATCTGAATTAAAATCGTCAGAACCACTTTTATTAAATTCATACCCAGCATACTCTGCGCAGATCGCCGCAACTTCTTCTGTTGCTTGAGGTTTAGCAAGTTTTCTTGCTTTTATACTCATTTCAATAAGCTTGTTACGATCAGCACAAAGTTCGCTTAATAACGAGGACAAGGACTCTTTAGTTAAATCATTTTGAGGCATTAGTATTGCAGCGCCTGCGTCACTCAAATATTTAGCGTTAGCCGTTTGATGATCATCAACTGCATATAAATATGGAACCATAATCGAAGCCATTCCCGCTGCCGCTAACTCGGCTACCGTCAAAGCTCCAGAACGGCAAATCACTATATCGGCCCAATCATATGCTTCTGCCATATCTTCAATAAATGGCATTATTTCCGCTTTAACGTCCATTTTTTCATAGAGTTTTTGTGTTGCATCATCTTTATTCTTGCCTGCTTGATGGCGTACAATTGGGCGTTTATCCAGAGGCATTTCACCCAACGCCATTGGCACGATCTCATTAAGTACCTGTGCACCGAGACTGCCTCCAAAAACCAAAACATGCATATGGCCCCAACGATCACCCATTCTCTTGGCTGGAGCTTCTATTTTTGTAATATCTAGTCGCACAGGATTCCCCACACCAACCGCATTATTCAAATTAGAAAAAGTGCCAGGAAAACCTTCCAGAACTTTCTTGCTGAATTTACTCAATAACTTATTAGTCAGACCAGGGATTGCATTCTGCTCATGAATGATGACGGGTTTACCTAATAATGCAGCTACCAGTCCGCCTGGACCAGCAACGAAGCCTCCCATCCCAAGGACTGCTGCCGGGCGGACTTTGAGCATAATATTCAATGACTGGAATAAAGCTTTTACCAATTGGAAAGGTGCAGCCAACAAGGTCATTACTCCCTTTCCGCGCAAACCACTCACTGATAAATAAACCATCTCAATTCCTGCCTCAGGAATTACTCTAGCCTCTAAACCCTTTGGGGTGCCCATCCAGATCACTGGTATGTTTTGTGCCTGTAGAGCCCTGGCAACCGCAAGTCCTGGATAAACATGCCCACCCGTTCCACCTGCAGTAATCAAGATTGGACCTTTTTTTGCAGTATTTAATTGCTTAGCGCGCATAACTCGCCCCACTATTCACTTTCTTGCGAGTTGCCGCTTTCTTGAACATTTTATTCTTTAACTTTTGTGCTTCTTTATCACTTAAGCCAAATAAGGCTATTTGTGTATCTCGGTGAACTCGCATCAATAAGGCGATAGCTATTATGGTAACCAGCAAACTACTACCACCATAGCTAATAAAGGGCAAAGTTAAGCCTTTTGGGGGAAGTAGTGCCAAATTTACTCCAATGTGAAACAGCACTTGAAAACCAATCCAGAATCCGATGCCATAAGCTAAATAAGCAGCAAAATTCAATTTTGCTCTATCGGCGCGAAATCCTATTACAAAGGCTCGCTGTACTAACCAGGCATATAAGAACAGCGTGACCATGATACCGATAAACCCTGTTTCTTCCGCGAGTACCGCAAAAATAAAATCGTTGTGTGCCTCTGGAAGATAAAACAGTTTTTGTACACTTGCACCAAGGCCTGCACCAAACCAACCGCCATCGCCAACCGCCATTAAGGCGTGTACGGTTTGATAGGCTTTACCTGATGCATGTGACCATGGATCCAAAAATGCTGTAACGCGCGCGCCACGATATCCCATCATTACCAGCGGAATCATCACTGCTATAGCACCAAAGAATAAAAACGCCAGACGTGTTAATTTCAAGCCACCTAAGTACAATAAAGCAATGCCTGTTGCCGTTAGTACCACAACTGAACCAAAATCAGGCTCCAACATCAATAACGCATCAGTCACTCCCAAAACAAATAGCGGAATAAACAAAGGTCTATAAGAAGATGAATGTGCCAACTCTTTACCATGACGTACTAAATAACCCGCCATATACATAATCATAATCAGCTTTGCCATTTCAGACACCTGCAAAGAGAATGGACCTAAATTTAACCAACGATGACTGCCGTTTACTTCTTTGCCTATTACCGGTAGTAATACAGCAACCAACAACAACATAACTACAGGAAGCAATTTAGCCCCCATACGTTGCCAGAATGACGTCTTAATTCGATAGACGAAATATGCAACAACCAAACCTATACATAGAAACACCAATTGACGATTAAAGAAAAAATAAATATTGCCAAAGCTTTTCTCTGCAACAGCAATCGATGCAGACATCATTATTACTAAGCCTAGGCCCATCAGTAACGTCACGCTCAATAGCAGACCACGATCGATATAGTGCTGCCATGAAGGTTGGAAGTTTGAACAATAGTTCTCAAACATGTTCTTCACCATTTTTTACTTTTCGCTCTAATTTTTTAACTTCTTCAATAAAAACAAGGCCGCGAGCCGCGTAATTATCAAACATATCAAAACTGGCACATGCTGGGGATAACAGCACATTATCGTGCTCGTCAGCATCTGCCAAGGAATAGGCTTGCTCTACTGCTTGCTGCATATCATCTATAAATACTTGAGGGATGGACTCATCAATGATTTGAGAAATTTTCGTTGCGTCTTCACCCATCAATACAACCGCTCTCGCTTTCTCTTTAATCACAGCTCTTAGTGATAAAAAGTCCGCACCCTTGCCTTGCCCGCCTGCTATCAAAACAGTTTTACCCGGCAAACCAGAGAGTGCGGAAAGCGTCGCCCCTACATTTGTTCCTTTTGAATCGTTATACCAATTCACACCGTTTAATTTTGTAACCCATTGAGTGCGATGAATCATCCCGGGGTACTCTTTTAAAACTTCCAGCATCGAAGACATATCTAGACCAACTGCTTCGCCTAAAGCTAGTGCCGCCAATGAATTCGCCAGATTATGACGTCCGGCTTGTTTAACTTCACTGACTAGCATTAATAGCTCCTCACCTTTTGCAAGCCATTCGACACTATTTATTAGTTGCAAGCCGAAGTCTTCTGATTGTGGCTTATCTAAACCAAAACTGGTCAAAGTGTTATTGCCGATTGCCTCTTTTGCAAAACGCGATGAGTATCGGTCTTCTCGGTTGTAAATGATGTGTTCACAATTGGCATAGATAGCTGCCTTAGCAAGTGCGTACTTCTCCAGCCGATTATCATAACGATCAAGATGATCTTCGCTGATATTTAATATGACTGCCGCCGCTGTGTGTAATGAAGGTGATGTTTCGAGTTGATAGCTGGAAAGCTCAAGAACAAATAACTCGGTTGTAACATCTCCAATTAAATCAAGTGCGGGAGTGCCGATATTTCCACCTGTAGCTACTTGCACACCAGATTTCTTAGCCATTAAATCGAGCAGGCTGGTAACGGTGGTTTTGCCATTAGAACCAGTAATTGCCACAACAGGTTTTGTCCTTTTGATTTCACGAGCAAACAATTCAACATCACCAACAATTTCCGCACCAGCATCTTTCGCTCTGGAAATTTCTGCTGTTGATATTGCAATACCTGGGTTAACTATCAACTGTTTCGCGGACAATATAAGCGGTGTATTAAAATCACCAAAATGATGAGGTATTTGAAAACTTCTTGAACGCTCAAGCTCAAGTAAGTCTTTGAGGCAGGGAGGATTATCACGACTATCTACAACTGCAAACTCTTGATCCTGATTAATCAAATAACGCGCAACAGATAGCCCTGTGGTTCCTAGCCCCACAATTACTCTATCTACTGTATGTTGTTGTGCGTTCATATTTTTTTATTTAAACCCTTGTAAAATATTGTTTGAAAAGACACCCCCCACCTTTTGAGTGGTTTTTATCTTTAACCTATCTAACTTTTAATGTGGCCAAGCCAACCAGCACCAACATAATCGTGATTATCCAAAAACGAACAATAACCTTAGGCTCTGCCCAGCCTTTTAATTCAAAATGATGATGGATCGGGGCCATGCGGAAGATCCTTCTTCCAGTCAGCTTAAATGAAGCAACCTGCAAAATAACTGACACAGCCTCCATGACAAACACACCACCCATAATAAACAGCACCAATTCCTGTCGAACCATTACAGCAATTATTCCCAGTGCCGCACCCAACGACAACGCCCCTACATCACCCATAAATACCTGTGCAGGATAGGTGTTAAACCAGAGAAACCCCAAACCCGCACCAAAAATAGCCCCGCAGAAGATTAGTATTTCACCAACGCCTGCAACGTAAGGAATACCCAAATAATCCGAAAATTTAATATTTCCGCCTGCCAAAACAAATACACCTAAAGCAGCTGCAACTAATATCGTTGGCATAATCGCCAAACCATCCAGTCCATCCGTAAGGTTGACCGCGTTACTGGTACCTACTATTACCAAATAACTCCATGGAATAAACATCCAACCCATATCCCAAAACCAATCTTTAACTACAGGAAAATAAAGCGTTGTTTCAACTGGACTTTTGGCTACAAAATACAAATAAGCTACTGCTAAAAATGCTATCAATGACAAACCTAGATATTTCCAGCGTGAGGACAATCCTTTACTACTTTTCTCTTTCAATTTCAGATAATCATCATAACCCCCGATTAATCCAGAGCCGACAGTGACCAATAAAGCCACCCAAACATAATGGTTATTCAACTTTGACCACATAAGCGTTGCCAAAGTGATACCCAGCAAGATCAGTGCGCCACCCATAGTTGGTGTTCCTGCTTTGATTAAATGTGATTGAGGACCATCATCACGTATTGGCTGACCCATTTTTAAACTCGTTAAAGACCTGATCATCCACGGCCCCATAAACATCGAAACACCCAATGCGGTTAGTACAGCCAAAATCGTTCGGAATGTTGAATACTGAAATACATTAAAGCCCGAATGAAAACCTGAAAGCCATTCGAATAAAGGTAAAAGCATCAGACAGTCTCTCCATATTGAGATGATAATGCTTCAACTGCGCGTTCCATTTTCATCGCACGCGAGCCTTTAATCAGTATTGTCACATTTTCTGGAAAATTTTCACTGACATCATTTTTCAGTTCATTCAGCAAGACATTCATATCCACAAAGCTCTTGCCATTATCACCAAACTTATCGCAAGCTTTGGCGCTGTAAGCACCTAAACAGTACATACGATTAATACCTACAGCTTTAGCTTTTTCACCTATGCTTGCGTGCAATTGCTCGGTTTTATCACCCAACTCACCCATATCACCTAGGACAAATACAGTGTTTTTTCTTTGCGCAAGCACATCGAGTGCCGCCACAGCAGAGTCTGGATTAGCGTTATACGTATCATCCAGAATTTGCAAGTTATTAATGCCAGATACGGGAGCTAAACGCCCCTTCACTGGCAACATGGTTTCCAAACCCTTGACTATTGTCTCAAGCTCAATCCCCAAGGCGGCAGTTGCCGCCGTTGCCGCAAGTGCATTCATTGCATTATGACGACCCAATAGCTTGAGATTAGCCCTAATCTCTTTGCTACCATCACTTATCATCAGACCCCCATCCGATAATAAACGGCCGCTTATTTTTGCTTCATTATTAATGCCAAACGCTATGACCTCACGGTCTTTGTTGGAGTCCTTCCAGTAATCGGCAAATGTATCATCTGCATTGATTACGGCAACTCCGTGAGTCCCCAACCCATTAAAAATCTCTCCTTTTGCTTGCGCCACACCCTCAAGGTTTTTAAACCCCTCTAGATGTGCTGCACCTGCATTATTCACAACAGCTACGTCAGGTTGTGCAGTCCTGGTCAAAAAATCTATTTCTCCAAAATGGTTCGCACCCATTTCAATCACGGCAAAGTCATGCTCTTCGCGTAGACGTAGCAGCGTCAAAGGCATACCGATGTTATTATTCAAATTTCCGTGTGTAGCCAGCACCTTGCCTCTTTGCGACAAGATCGCAGCGATCATTTCTTTTAGAGTAGTTTTACCGTTACTACCGGTTAATGCGATTAATGGCTTGGTGAATTGTTTACGCCACGCGGCCGCAAGGTCAGCCAAACCTTGCAAAGTATCTTTCACTACAACCTGTGGCAAATCACAATCGATTTTCTTATGCACCAATGCGGCACCAGCTTTACCCACCAAATCAGCTACAAAGTTATGCGCATCAAAACGTTCGCCTTTAAGGGCGATAAATAGTTGATTGCTTTTAACACGGCGAGAATCAGTAGCCACTGAATCAACAGCTAAGTCAGCACCATAAAGCACACCACCGGTCATTTCGGCGATTTCTGACAAACTTAAGAATTTATTCAAGTTAGAAAGTGACATTAGGCCGCCAACTCCCGCAAGACTTTATTAGCTTGCTCTCGATCACTAAATGGGATGCTCCCCGTTGCTAAAATTTGTATGTTTTCATGGCCTTTACCCGCAATTAACACCGTATCGCCTTTTTCGGCCTGAGTTAAAGCCTGGCGGATTGCTAAAGAACGGTCATGTTGAATCGATATTGTCTGTGGCTGAGAAAAACCAGTGACAATATCTTTGATTATCTTTTCTGGTCTTTCAGTGCGCGGATTATCATCAGTGACTATCACGATGTCGGCATATTTTTCTGCTATTTCTGCCATCAATGGGCGCTTACCTGTATCTCTATCACCGCCACAACCAAATACACAGATAAGTTTATTTTGCGTGTGCTCACGCAAAGCTTTCAATACCGTTTCTAGTGCATTTGGGGTATGCGCATAGTCTACGACCACTAATACATCTGCATCAGATACTTTTTCCATACGACCCGCTACAGTATTTACTTTATTCAACTGACCCAATGCATCATCAAGGGAGAAGTCTAATGCCAACATCACACCTATTGCAGCGAGCAAATTACTCAGATTAAATCGCCCCAATACAGCAGCATTTAATTTACCTTTATAGCCTCCAAAGTTAATCTCAGCGGATATACCATTGCTGCTAAATTTTGCATTTTCAGCAACTAATGAGCCATTAGGATAGTCTTGAACTTGTCCAACACCATATCCCATGACACTCCCCCACTTTTGGGCCACTTTTAAGCCAAATTCATCATCCAGGTTTATTACCAAACCTTTTAAATTTGGCCAGCTAAATAACTTTCCCTTCGCCTCGGCATAAGCCTCAACAGTTTTATGATAATCAAGATGGTCGCGGCTTAGGTTTGTTAGAACAGCAACATCGAATGCCACGTTGTCTACTCGTCCTTGATCCAGCGCATGAGATGAAACTTCCATCGCAACGGTTTTAATTTCCCGTGCTTTCATCATCGCCAGATTTTTATGAACATTAATCACGTCCGGGGTGGTATGTGTTGCTGTTTGTAAATTAGCCAGCGGACCTATCCCCAATGTACCGATAACAGCACTTTTTTCAATTGCCTGAGCCAGGAAATGACTCACACTTGTCTTACCATCGGTGCCTGTTATCCCGATAATATCTAATGACTGGCTAGGAGAACCATAAAATCGATCAGCTATTAAACCTAAATGTTCACGTAAATGAGGGACTTCAATTTGTTTAATATTGAACATTTTAGGAGTAATTTCGCTATCTGACTCCCAAATGATTGCAGTCGCACCCAGTTGCCTGGCAACTTCAGCATAATTCAAACCGTGCTGTTGAGTACCTTTCAAAGCCACAAAAAGTGTACCTTCAATCACCTCTCGACTATCTATTGTCATCGATGTGATTTCACAGTCGTACTCTTTTGGCACGACAGCAATACCTTTGAGTAGACTTGAAAGCATTATCTTTGTTTGATAATTCATTCGTCTTCACCCAAAACAGCTACCGCAGGGTCCAATGATTTTTTAGAATCAGGTTGTTGATGACGAGTTAGTTTAACTTGCCTGATATCTGGCAGATCATCAGGAGAGATATCCATAATACGTAAAGCGTTCGCCATAATTTTTGAGAACAGAGGCGCTGCCAAGCGCCCTCCGCTAGCTTTTTCTACCTTTGGCTCATCTATCATTACTGCCACAACTAATCGTGGATTGGTTGCAGGCGCCATTCCAATAAAACTCACCACCAAATGATCTTTGCTATAGCGACGATTAATCAATTTATAAGCAGTGCCTGTTTTACCTGCTACGTGATAACCATCTACAGCCGCATTTTTGCCTGTAGCATCTTCCTGAACAACCGCACGCATCATTTTTAATACAGCATTTGCATTTGCGGCCGACATTACGCGTTGACCTAAAGGCTGCGCTTCTTGCTTGAAGATAGTTACAGGATTCAAAACACCCTCAGCTGCGAAAACAGTATAGGCATGCGCCATCTGCAAAAGGCTTGCCGAAACACCATAACCATAACCATGGGAGACTCGATCTACACGACCCCATTTGTCGTAATAAGGCAACTTACCTTCGGTTTCACTGAAAAAGCCCGCATCAGGCTTGCGCCCAAAGCCAACTCTATTCAAAAACTTCCAATGCTCGCTCGACTTCATTAGAAGAGCAACTTTACTCGCGCCAACATTACTGGATTTTGCTAATAAATTAGACAAAGTAATCGTGCCATAGTTCTTAGGATCTTTTACAATTATTTTCCCAACCTTCATCTGACCTGGTGAAGTTTCGATAGATACATCTTCACCAATTGCACGCGCCTCAAGTGCGGCTGCTATTGTTATAGGCTTCAAAGTTGAACCTGGCTCAAAAGCATCCACTACAGCACGGTTACGGACCTGATAAGGTTTCAGCGAGCTACGATCATTAGGATTGAATCCAGGCATATTCGCCATCGCCAATACTTCACCGGATCTGGCATCTAAAACCACTACCGAGCCCGATTTAGCACTAAGCTTATAAACTTCGCCCTTCAGTAATTTATAAGCCGCATACTGTATTCGATGATCAAGACTAAGTTGCACCTTTTCTCCTGGCACCATAGTTTCTATCTCTTCAATACTTTCTACTAGACGACCTCTACCATCCCTGACCACTCTATTCCTTCCTGTGAGACCTGACAGACGTTCATTCATTGAACGTTCGACCCCTTCTATACCCTGATCATCAATATCCGTAAAACCTACTACATGCGAAGTGGTTTCAGCCATTGGATAGAAACGGCGATATTCACGTTTAACATTCAACGCAGGAATATTTAATTCAGCGATTTTCTGTGCTTTTTCAGGCTCTATTTGTCGTCCAAGATAATGGTGTCGCTTGGTAGCGATTGACTTAAGTTTTGATTGCAATGAATCTTTTGGCATATCCAATATAGACTCGACTTGATTGATTTTAACCTGTAACTCTTGAATATCTTGCTTGGCTAAACGCGCATCATCATCACCTTGCAATGAAATTTTCTGCAATTCACTTTTAGCTTCAAATAACTTTCGAGGATCAATTGAAATTGAGGAAACAGGTGAACTAATCGCTAGCGCCTCACCGTTTCGATCAACAATCATGCCGCGATAAGGAGGCACAGTAAGGGTTCGTAACTGACGTTTACCAGCCTGTTTTTTCAACCAGGACTGCTGAAATAGATCAAGATAAGCAGCACGAATTAACAGCACACTAATCCCCGCCAACAGCAATAACATCAACATTAAACGTCGACCACGATAAACTGGCGATATTTTCGCAGCGTTACGTTTTGTTGATCGCGCATTCATCATTTCAGTTGCCCAGGACTACCGTTGACTGCTCTTTGCCACCCAAAACTGAAGATAGTTTAGAATCTTTAACCACTTCATCAGGCGTCAGTTCAAGTTCAGCCTTTAACCTCAACGACTCTCTGATAGTTTTTATTTCGGAAGCTTTTGGCATTTCCATATTCAAATCCCAACGAGCATATTGCTCTACTCGAACCTGATTAAGTGCAGTGCCTTGTTCCAATTTCAAACGACTCCACTGTGCAGCCAACTTATCGCGCTCTTTTTCTAGTTTCTGTAACTTCATATAAGAGGTTCTACTTTCATGCCGATGCACCACTGTTTTAATTGCCACAAACACAACCGACACAAAAAGAATCGCCAATACCGGCAACTGCCAGTTTGTTACCGAATCGACCGTGAGCTGCTTGGCAGCTTTAACTTTACTAACTGGGGATTTTTCAACACTCATTGTTTCTTTCTCCGATCCGCATGATGGCGCTACGAGAGCGTATATTTACTTTCACTTCTTCGGCCGAGGGCTTGACAGGCTTGCCAACTAATTTAAAAGCAGGGATAAATAATTGATCATCTTTAATCGGCATGCCACGCGGAATTTTAGGCGCGTTAGATTGCGTACGCAAAAAGCGCTTCACAATTCGATCTTCTAAAGAATGAAAACTAATCACAACTAACCGTCCTTTGGCTGCCAAATACTCTATTGAGTTATCTAAACATTCATACAAGTCATCAAGCTCACGATTAATAAATATTCGAATAGCTTGAAAGCTGCGAGTTGCCGGGTGTTTTCCCAGTTCTTTTCTCTGCACTTTTTTGGGAATACAAGAAGCAATGATTTCAGCCAACTGAAGGGTTGTACTGATCGGGGTAACTGCTCTCTTCTCCACTATTGTGCCTGCGATTCTGCGAGAGAATCTTTCATCACCATACTGATAAAGGACATTGGCGATCGCTTCTGCGGGAGCTTTGCCAAGCCACTCGGCTGCACTTTCACCCATATCTGGGTTCATTCGCATATCGAGCTCACCATCACGCATAAAACTAAAACCACGCGACGCGTCATCTAACTGCGGTGAAGACACACCTAAATCCAGCAATAGTCCATCGGCTTTCTCAATACCTATGCTTTGCAAAGCATCGGGAAAGTCTTTAAAAGACCCTTGCCAAACAAAAACCCGCTCATCATCTTTATAAATTTCCTTCGCATAGGCGATGGCAAGCGGATCTTTATCTATTAACAACAATCGCCCATCAGGACCTAGTTGCTTAATTATTTCAGCCGAATGTCCACCTCGACCAAATGTGGCATCTATATAGACACCGTTATCCTTAATATTTAATGCAGCAACTGCCTCTTCAAGCAGTACCGTTTCATGTTTGTATTTATTTGACATAGATTTTCAATCACTAGATTGAAAGCCCTTTTAATGACTCATCATTCTGGATATTTATTGGCGCCGCCTCTCTCATGCTGTCACGCCCTAAATTCCATGACTCCTCATCCCACAATTCAAACTTGTCGCCCTGCCCTATCATCACAACTTTCTTATCTAGTTGCGCATAATCGCGTAGCGGCGAAGCCAACATAATTCTGCCTTGAGAGTCCATCCCTACATCCGAAGCATGACCCAGGATCAAACGTTTCATATCCCTTACAGCTTCAGACAAGTTTGGAAGGCCCATCAGGTTTTGTTCTGTATCGACCCATTTAGCCATCGGGTACAACACCAAACAACGGACAGCATGATCTACCGTCAGAATCATCTCTCCATCATAGTCAGATTTTATCTCGTCCCGATACTTGGTAGGCATGGCTATCCGCCCCTTTGTATCGATATTTAGATTTGAGATGCCCCTGAACACTTATTGTTTTAGCCCTTTTTATAATAATTCGAATGTCATGTATCAAAAAAACCACTTATATCCACAAAACTCCACCTTCTAGCTCATATTACCACTTATTTACCACAAAACAAGCACTGATTTACATAAAAACCTCTTTATAAGACAAGTAGTTACAGTATCCAGGAAGATTTAGGAGAAGGATCCATAAAGTTAGTTTTCCAAATGAATCGGATAGAATTTAAACCTAATAAAAGACATTAGGTTTGTATTATTTTTGTTCGTTTTATGCTTAGATTAGAATTTATTATGACAAATTATTTGAATTGTTTTTTATTACTTGCATTTTAGAAAATGCTAAAAGTGTGAGTTGACCTATAAGCCGGGTTCTGTCGAGAACAATCATTCATCTGGATGATACGTCGCCGTATATCTCAAGCGATCTACCCGGATGCAGTGCGGGTACACACCTATTGCATCCCTATTTGATCTTGCTCCGGACGGGGTTTACCTTGCCACAAACTGTTACCAGCTGTGCGGTGCGCTCTTACCGCACCCTTTCACCCTTACCTCGTTACCCGAAGATAACAAGGCGGTCTACTCTCTGCTGCACTAGCCGTCAGCTCGCGCTGCCCAGACGTTATCTGGCGTCCTACCCTGCGGAGCCCGGACTTTCCTCGATTCAACCCTAAGGTAAAACCGCGATTGCTCGGTCAACTCACTACTTAAGTTTAACAAAGCTAATACTGTATAGCTATCTGTTAACAGTTACCGGATTAAAAGACACCACTGAAGTACGTAATCAGTTTGCTTGCTTCTACGCCTGGTAGGGCTGCTTTTCTTCCAGGCAGATCGCTCGATAGATTAGCTGCAAACAATGATCAGCATACTCATCAATTGTTGATGTAGCATTATGATACTTCCAGGGTTTTAAATATCGCTCCTGAATTAAGGATAAGGCCATTGTCGCCACAAATTCGGATTGATGGCAGGCTGCGGACTCGGGTAGTAGCTGATTAATCAGTTCCTTTATAGCCTTTACCTGAGTTCTCTCAATATTTTTCGACTCCTCTTGTTCTGCTTGCGGCAAACTTTTAGTTTCAAAATACAAAAAATAAAACCACGGTTGCATTAAAGTGGAAGCATATAAATAACCACGCATCAGGTTTTGCAATGCTCTTAGTGAATCATCCTGTTTTTGCGATTCTTCAACAATTTCAGTACAAATCACCGACACCACATCTTTAACAATGCTCGCTATTGCTTCTTTGCTAGAGATACTGGAATAAAGCCCGCCCATGCTAAGCCCTGTCTCGGCAGATAAATCTCGTAATGACATCGCCTGAAAACCAATTCGTGGTGTTATGCGAAAAACAGCATCAAAAATCTTGTGTAAATTTCTCACTGCAAATTTTTCTTTACTTACTTTTATCTTATCTCTGTTTCTTTCGAAGATAAGTGCATACAGACTTTCGCCCTGATAATCAAAATTGCTTTTAAATTCTTCATAATAGGCATAAGTAGATTGATGTAAGTGATTTGTAGAAGTGGATGGCATATTTAAAAAAACCTTCTGAATTATAATTTTCTTGACAACTAGCATACTACGGTCTTTAATTAAAAGCGAACGTTCGCTCTTTTTTTGAGCTTTCAGTAAAATCTAACTCTTAGGGCAATGACCATGATTAACCTGTTTCTGATTCTAGTGGCACTTGCTGGTCTTACAGCAATCGCCTACCGTGGCAATGATATAAAAGTTGCAAGCGTATTTATCGGCGCAATTACTTTACTCTCCTTTTTGAGCCCGGCGCATGGAATCCTGACTTTCCTGTTTGTGATTGTAACACTCGCCACATTGATATTTGCAATTCCTGAAGTACGAAAAAAATTAGTATCCACTCCTGCTCTTGCAATGGTGCGAAAAATTCTACCGCCGATCTCGGAGACTGAGCAAGAAGCAATCGACGCGGGAACAGTCTGGTGGGATGGTGAAATATTTAGCGGAAAGCCACAATGGGACAAGCTGCTGTCAGCGTCTGTACCTACTGTATCAGATGAAGAACAAGCTTTTATGGATGGACCATTACATGAACTCTGCCAGATGTCTGATTCATGGAAAAACAACCATGACTGGAACATCATTCCCGAACACATCATAAAATTTGTTTGCGATAATGGTTTCCTTGGAATGATTATCCCGAAAAAATATGGTGGCCTTGAATTTTCAGCTGTGGCGCAATCTCAAGTCCTGTTAAAAATCACCAATACGGGTGGAGGCATAAGTTACCTGGTGGGTGTTCCCAACTCTTTAGGGCCAGGTGAGCTTTTAATTAAATACGGCACAGAAGAACAAAAGAATTATTACCTGCCAAGATTAGCAAGCGGTAAGGAAATCCCCTGTTTCGCCTTAACCGGCCCAACTGCTGGTTCTGATGCGACTTCTATTCCTGACGTGGGCGTTGTTGCAAAAGGAGAATGGCAAGGTGAGGAAGTTTTGGGAATCAAGCTTACCTTCTCTAAACGCTACATCACGCTTGCACCCATTGCGACGCTTATTGGACTGGCATTTCGCCTACAAGATCCCGATGGCTTAATCGGTGATATTGAAGATTATGGAATCACTTGTGCCCTGATTCCAAGATCTACTCCCGGTCTGGAGATCGGTCGCCGCCATTTACCAATTGGTGATATGTTTATCAATGGTCCGATCCAGGGTAATGAAATTTTTGTGCCATTAGATACAATTATTGGTGGACAGGAAATGGCGGGCAAAGGCTGGAGAATGCTGGTTAACTGTCTATCTGTTGGAAGAGCTATAACCCTGCCAACCAATTCGGTCGCAATCAGTAAAAGAACTGTATTAGGCACAAGCGCCTATGCCAATTTACGCAAGCAGTTTGGTGTTGCTCTAACCCAGTTTGAAGGCGTACAAAAACCGCTCGCGCGTATGGCTGGCCTGAGTTATATAATTGATGCTGCCCGCATACAAACCATCCAGTCTATCGACGATGGTCTAAAACCTAGTGTAGCCTCCGCCATTCTCAAATATCACTGTACCGAAATGGGAAGACAATGTGCCCTGGATGCAATGGATATTCATGGAGGCAAGGCAGTAATGAAAGGCCCTGGTAATTACATCTCCTCATTATATGAGTCTGTACCTGTAGCGATAACCGTTGAGGGCGCAAATATATTAACCCGTAATTTAATGATCTTTGGTCAAGGCGCGGTACGTTCACACCCTTATAGTTTAAAGGAAATGGAGCTGGCCTCAGCTGAAGATAACCAACAAACGCAGAATGAATTTGATCAGACCTTAACATCACACCTTGGTTATAGTGTGCAAAACTTTGCGCGTTCCCTTGTTTTAGGTTTAGGCATTCCCGCAGCTTCAGGAACAGTCAACAACCCTAAAATTGACAAGTACTTTCAGCACCTTAATCGTTTAAGCAGTGTTTTTGCCTTAACCGCTGATGCCTCGATGTTGACCTTAGGCGCCAAACTAAAATTCAAGGAAATGCTATCCGCACGTCTGGGCGATTTACTCAGCACACTCTTCCTCGCGAGTATGGTATTAAAAAGTCACAAGGATAATGACTATGCCGAAGACGAATGGCCAATCGTGCAATGGGCTTTAGATCATTTATTGCATGAATATCAAATCGCTTTTGATGAACTCATGGCGAACTTCCCGAATCGACTCGTTGCTACAGTATTAAAAACTGCCGCCTTCCCAATCGGTCGCAGATTCAAAGCACCAACTGATGCTCTTGAAACACAAGTGAGTCTTGCCGTCAGTCAAGATACAGGTGCTAGACAGCGCCTCACAAGTGGCATATTTATGGATCAAACAGAAAACAACCCACTGGCAAACGTCAATCAGGTTTTTCTGGATAGTCTTAAACTTGTACCACTAGAGGAAAAAATACGTCAGGCGATCAAAGATGGCATATTAGCAAAAGCTGGTGGAGCAGCGCTCATAGATGCAGCCCAAAAAGCTGAAGTCATCAGTAAAAAAGAAGCAAAAGAGTTATCCGAGTTTGATGAGCGTCTTATGAATATCATTAACGTAGATGACTTCGATGAATCCGAACTGATTCGTGTGCCTTACTCAGAGAAACCTAAAAGGCGTTTGAAAAAAGCGAGCTGATATTATTATAGATACTACAAAAACAGCTCAAAAGTGGGGGGGTGTCTTTAACATGGCACTTCCCTGTTTCATTTTCACTCACTGACTTTTAAGTATCAAACAAAATGGAAAATATGAACAAACCATTTAATTTTACCGGTAAAACAGTCTTTGTCGCTGGCGGCACCAGTGGCATTAATTTTGGAATTGCTGAAAACTTCGCTGCATGCGGCGCAAATGTTGTGGTGATGAGCCGCTCACAGGACAAGGTAAATTCTGCAGTCGAAAAACTGCTAACTCATGGCGTCAAATCACTTGGTTTTTCTGCCGATGTGCGTGATTACGAAGCGGTCGAAAATGCACTTGCTGAAACAGAGAAACACTTTGGCAAAATCGATGTACTGATTTCAGGTGCCGCAGGCAACTTCCCTGCTCGCGCGAGTGATATGTCTGCCAATGCATTTAAGTCGGTAGTCGATATTGATTTGCTGGGTAGCTACCACGTACTTCGTGCAGCATTGCCACATCTGCAAAAACCGGGCGCATCTGTGATTAATATTTCAGCCCCGCAAGCTTTTGTACCGATGCAATTACAATCCCATGTGTGTGCCGCAAAAGCAGGCGTTGATATGCTAACGCGCGTACTCGCGATGGAATGGGGTGCAGAAAAAGTCAGGGTAAATTCAATCGTACCAGGCCCAATTCAAGACACCGAAGGCATGGCTCGACTCGCCCCTTCTGAAGAGATGATATCCGCGGTTAAAAATTCAGTACCTTTACAAGAATTAGGCACTGCAGACGATATTGCCAATGCCGCGATGTTTTTATCATCACCCATGGCAAGCTACATAAGTGGTGTTGTTTTACCTGTTGATGGTGGCTGGTCACTAAACGGCGCGGGTACAGATGATGGATGCCTTAGCGAAACAATTCGTTAAATCGTGAAAAAAGGCTTAAAAGTGGCTTTCTTAGACTCACCAAGAGTCAAGAAAGTCCATCGTAGATTCCGTAGGAAACGTCGATGTACAATGTTCGAGTACTACCAATATCATTTTAGACAGTTGGACACCCCCCACTTTTAGATGGTTTTTAGATTTAAAGCTCTTTCTAACGTTAAAGGTAAGGTGCGCGCTTTATGCGCGTCGCGTTTGACCCGCTTGTTAAAACCCTCGTCTTGCAGCCTATTAAAAAAAGAGTACAGAAACCCTTTTTGCAATGAATCAGGGCGTTTTAATCTTCTGAAGTCGGGATTCTACCCAAGAGTCCGCTTCGACGCGATCTTCATCCGTCAGTTCGCGTCCCAACCTTTTGACCTCTTCTTGAAGTCCGAAGTACTCCATCATCATTAGGAATTCAGAAGGATCCATTTGAACCTCAAATAGCTTCGTACCGAGACGAAAGTGTCGATATGCCCATTGCTTATCTACAGGAAGCGCTCCATCTCCATCTCGATACCATTGCGCAAGAAAAACGTTAGCAGACGGGCTACCTTGATTTGCCGCTTTTTCCATCCAGGCCCTAGCCTTCTCTGGGCTTTTAGCTACCCCATCAATGTAGTCACCGCCACGGGCATAAGCCAGGGAAAGGGCCTCTTGAGCAGGCGCCAAGCCTTGCTCTGCTGCACGACGTATCCATTCCACTGCAATCCGTGCATCCTCTTTCCTCTCTTCTAAGAATTGCTCACTTGTGTCAACCCAAACACCGAGGGGTCGAATTGTTAGGCCAAGACAAAATTGTGCTTTCGCATCACCAGCATTGGCTGGCAAAGTCCAATGGCGAATAGCCGCCTCCCGACCTAGTTCTTCCACTCGTTGGTCACACTGTCTTTCTACTTCGAAATAACTCTGCGCTAAGCTTATTGGGATAGAAAACAAGAGAAATATCATGCCGAAGGAAATTATCCTGCGCATTGGAACATGCAACGTAGTCATATCATTTATTTATAATAATTGAGGGCCGATTGGGCGTTTTAACAGTCTATTAAGAAGGACTGCGTCCCTCTTAATAATATTATAGGGATTCCCGATAACTCTTTTTCCATTTTTTATGAATCCCTTGTAAGTCTATAAAAATAATAGTGAAATAACGTTCTATCAGTGTTTTGATACTGAAAAGTAGGGATTCCGTCCCTGTTTCTTATTCGATTATTGTACGCTGATTGCATTAACCGAATAAGTTTTACTTATTATGCCAGACTAATAGTTTGTGTGATTTATTTTTTGTCTTATCCAAAAAGTGCCTAAAAGTCGGGGGGTGTCGTTTCATCAATATGTTCTATCATGATTATTTAAGACACCCCCGGCTTTTAGGCTGTTTTTTACAATTTATTTCTTACCTTTCAACTCCATAGCCAAACGATATAATTCATTCTTCTTTCTGCCCGTAATTTTCGCTGCAATGGCTGAAGCCTGTTTAACCGGTAACTCATCCAGCAATATTGTTAGTAATTCTTCGCTTGAGCTATTAATCGCTTCGCTTTCGGTTTCTTCTTCGTGACCATCTACCATTAAAACGAACTCTCCTTTTTGATGCATCGGATCTGCATTAATCCAGTCGACCAATGCTGCCAAGTCTCCACGAAAAACTTGCTCGTACATTTTCGTTAATTCACGTGCTAGTACGACTTTTCTATCAGCACCAAAGATATTGAGCATCGCATCTATGGTTGCCACTACACGATGGCTAGATTCATAGTAAACCTGAGTTCGCGTTTCCTTTGCATTGGCTTGCAGTGCTTTATTGCGCCCCACAGACTTTGCTGGCAAAAAACCTTCAAACGTAAAGCGATCTGTAGGCAAGCCAGCAACTGACAATGCCGCAATGATAGCGCTAGCACCCGGTATTGGTTCAATTTTATAACCCTGTTCTCCCAATTCGTGTACCAAATGATAGCCAGGGTCACTGATTAAAGGCGTTCCTGCATCACTAACCAAGGCAATGTTTTCACCAGCATCCAGCCAGCCTTGAATCTGCCCTACTCTCTGTTGCTCATTGTGGTCATGAAGTGCCTGTAAATCACCCTGAATACCAAAATGCGTTAATAGTTTACGCGTGTTGCGGGTATCTTCGGCACATATTATATTGACAAGCTTTAAGGTATCGATGGCACGCTGCGTAATGTCACCGAGATTCCCGATCGGCGTGGCAACAATATATAAAATCCCCTGGTTTGTGGCTGTGTTTTTTGTAGTCATTGATGGTATATTCTTTTTGGTTAATTATTACGCACTGAAATTGGATGTATCATGAAATGTAGACTGACTCAACTCTGCTCACTTTTGTTTGTGCTATTCATTATTGGGGGTTGTTCAACACTTTCCGATATTGTACCGCAATTACCCAAAGCCGATAATTATTCCTTGCCTGTGGGGCAGGATATTGCACAGGCGAATGCGCTTTTAGCTGCTGGCAAAAAACGCGAAGCTGCCAGTGCTTATTTTTCTGCATCCGGCAATTATCGCCCTCCTGAACGCGAACGCCTGATTTTACAAGCTGCAGAACTTGCTGCAATTATCAAAGACACTGACCTTACTCAGAAATATTTAGCACCCATTACCTTTTCGGCGTTAAATCCTGAAAATCAGGCTCGTTATCGTTTTACTCAGGCACAACTGGCTTTAAATGATGAAAATTATCGTGAAACACTAAGAATTTTACCGCAGCGCGTGAATGATCTGCCACATGAATTAGGTGAAAAAATTCTGAATGCACGCATGAGTGCTGCCAAGTCCAGTGGCGATAAACTCGCCCTGGTTCAGGAATTAGTACTGCAAGAGCCTAACTTAAAAGAAGATTATCAAATATCTCTTAATCATGACCGGATCTGGAATCATGCAAAGCAAATACCCACATTTCAGTTAAATGATGCTAAAAACCGCATCAATCATCCAGTGCTAAAAAACTGGCTGGATTTAGCACAACTCGCAAGGATTTCTAAAAATGGTTCTGCCGTCCAAAGAGAGTCGCTTCGTGGCGATATAGCTAACTGGCTTCAGAGAAACCCAAACCATCCGGGTAATGCTAAAGCAGTTTCGTTATTAAACGCCGCACCAGATACTGTTGTCACACCCTATGTCAGTGATGCAAAACCCGCCAAAACATCTCCAACAAATGGCAAGAATCGAATCGCGGTACTATTACCATTAACGGGAAACCTGTCAGGCATAGGAAAAACTCTACTAGACGGGATTCAGGAAGCTCACAGACAAAGCCCGAACAATAACGAACTTAAAGTTTACAATACCCTGAATAGTTCTGTCAGCGATGTCTATCAAGAAGCTGTCAGCAATGGCACTAGCTTTGTCATTGGGCCGTTCAATAAGTCTAATATCAGTCGTTTATCCACGACAGCAGTGACGATTCCCACACTGGGATTAAACTATGTGGATGGCATTCAAAACCCATCAGGAAACCTCTACCAATTCGGGCTATCACCAGACGATGAAGCTATTCAGGTGGCACAATACGCAACTAACCAAAACCAGAAACGGATCGCCATTTTAACCCCTGATTCTGCCTGGGGAAGACGCTTGCAGGAAGCTATGCGCAAAGCGGTTATCGAACGTCTCGGAAAAGTGATTTTAATGGAGAGTTACAGGGACAATGCCATCAGCTATGCCAAGCCAGCTGAAAGCATTGCTGCACGCGCCGATGAACTTGATGCCATTATGATTGCTGCTTCACCTACCCAGGCTCGGCGCCTATACCCTGATTTACGCCAGCAGGTTAAATCACTACCCATCTATGCCACTTCACATGTTTTCAATGGATTGACTGATCGTGATAGAGATGCCGTGCTTGAAGGACTAATCTTCACGGAGACACCCTGGGTGCTGGAGTTGCAAAAAAGACAGACAAAACCCAACACTAATTTCCCGCGTTTACATGCTATGGGCATGGATGCCTATACCCTCTCATCAAGCATTGATTCACTTAAAAGCTATGGGAATAGTATCGACGGCAAAACCGGTACGATTCGCCTTAGTAATGATGGTAGCTTTCATCGTACTTCTTCCTGGGCGCGCTTTAGTAAAGGCCTGGCCATTCCACATGGCGGTTAATTAGTGAAAGACAATCAACTTTCACTGTTTACAAAATTTAAAAATCTGAAGCCTGTTTTAAAGAATCTCACTGCTAAAAGGCAACAAGGTGATAAAGCCGAAATACTTGCCTGCGATTATTTACAATCTAGAAACCTAAGCTTATTAGAAAAGAATTACGGCACGCGCGCCGGTGAAGTTGATCTAATCATGCGTGATAAGAATGACACCGAAACACTGGTTTTTATCGAAGTTCGATACCGTAAAAATAAAGATTATGGTGGAGCTGCTTCCAGTGTTACAGCTAAAAAACAGCAAAGGATCATCAAAGCTGCACTAGCCTATCAGCAACAAAACGCACCCCAGTCGTCTATGCGTTTTGACGTTGTTGCGATAGAAGGTGATAATATGAAAATTGATTGGATTAAGAACGCCTTTAGTGGCTTTTAAATTCATATTAACCACATTCAAAATAGACGGTTTTAATGAACAATTCACGCATTGACTTCTTTAGAGAAGCAGCACCTTACATCCACAAACATCGTGGCAAAATTTTCGTCATAGCATTTGCGGGAGAAGTGATTGAGTGCACTGAATTCTCTCAACTAATTCAGGATATTGCCATTTTATCGGCACTCGGCACGAAAATCGTTTTGGTGCATGGCGCTCGCCCGCAAGTTGATAAACACCTGCAAGCCCTCAGTCATGATATTCAAATCGTAAATGATATGCGTGTCACTGATGATGTAACCTTGCAAATCGCTAAAGAAACTGTGGGTGCGTTGCGCGTCGAAATTGAAAACCACCTAAGCCATGCTCTCAGTACACCGCCGGTTGTAAATGAGAGCCTTGGTGTGCTCTCGGGTAATTTCATTACTGCGCAACCGCTCGGGATCCATAATGGTACTGATTATCAACACACTGGCACGGTACGTAAAATCAATGCCAAACTAATTAAACAACTCACAGAAGCGGGTAGCATTGTGTTGCTCTCATCGCTGGGTTTCTCACCTTCGGGTGAAGCGTTCAACTTACATTATGAAGATATCGCCAGTTTTGCTGCAAAATCGTTACATGCAGACAAACTAATTTTTATTCACGCTGATGCGGCAACTCCGACAATAGATGTTGATTTACAGCAATTAGATAGTTTTATTCAAACCCATCCAGACCAAGCACACTTGTTAAATCATATCAAAGCAGCTATGTATAATGGCGTTGAGCGCGTTCACCTAATTAGCACCGAAAACAGGGATGGCTTATTATTAGAACTCTATACGCGCGACGGTATCGGCACCATGTTCAATGCCAGTCGCTACGAAAATATTCGCCAGGCAAAAATAGAGGATGTTAGCGGCATTATTGATTTGATCGAGCCACTGGAAGCCAAAGGTGCGCTAATCAAACGTTCTCGTGAACAGCTGGAACTGGAAATTGAAAAATTCAGTGTGATTGAGCGTGATGGAAAAATCATTGCCTGTGCCGCGCTTTATATTATCCCCGATACCCAAACAGGTGAACTCGCCTGTCTTGCTGTGCACCCGGATTACAAAGGTGGTGAGAGAGGCGATAGGTTACTAAAATGGATTAGTCAGGCGGCAATTCAGCAAAAACTTAACCATTTGCTCGTTTTAACGACTCAATCTATCGACTGGTTTAAAGAGCGTGGATTTAAATCCGGCGCAGTGGAAGACTTACCGGAAAAGAAGAAAGCATTTTATAACTTTCAAAGAAACTCTAAGGTTTTAATGAAAGATTTGATTAAAAATATCTAATAAGTCTTATTAGTAGTTGAATTCACAACCCCCCCACTTTTAGGGCTTTTTTCGGAGAAAACATGCCTTTCAACAAAATCCTGAATACCATCCTGGTTACAGAAAATATTGCCACTTCAGGTCAGCCATTACCCGATCAATTTCAGTTCATAGCCGATACTGGCTACCAAAAATCAATACAAAAATTACCAGATACAGAAATTGTTACTATGATTGGTAGTTAGAATCCTGATGATATATGGCAAGAATTCTTGACTATTAATCTCGAATAAATTTACATCTAAAATATCATGTATCTAATGACTATTTTCTAACGTTACTATACTAAACTACTGAGAATGATCCATTTTTAAAACTAGACTGTAAAAAGTAATAATAAATCAATCATAGGAAACATAGTGTTTAAAGGCGCTCGAGACTGGCTTTGGCAAATCATTGTTGATTGGCTCAACGATATACCTAAAAGCAATCGAAACATGCAAGCAATTAATAATTATGATCATATGCTGCGTGATCTTCGGCCAGCTGATGTGATTCTTTTCGAGGGTAAAGCCCGGGTAAGCGAAGTCATCAAGATTATTACGTTATCTACATGGACTCATGCTGCGCTTTATATCGGCCGAGCCAGTGAAATTACAGACCCTGAAACATTGGCACTGGTTAACCAGCACTATGATGGAAATATTACCGAACCTTTGGTGATTGAGTCATTACTGGGCTTTGGTACTGTAGTGAACCCGCTCTCGGATTATGTTAATGACAACCTTCGGGTTTGTCGACCTGATGGACTTAGTTTTGATGATCAAAACCGGGTGGTTAGTTTCGCCGCAGAGCACCTCGGAATAAACTATGATGTCAGACAGTTACTCGATCTGGCCAGATTTATGTTCCCGTATGCGATTTTACCGAGACAGTGGCGCTCTTCCTTATTTCAACACAATGCAGGTAGACCCACCAATATTGTTTGCTCAAGCATGATCGTCCGTTGCTTTCAGAGTGTTAATTACCCCACGCTGCCTGTGATTGAAAGTGATCATATGGAACGCTTGAAATTTCGTAAGCGAAATTTCAGATTATTCGTACCTTCTGATTTTGATTACTCACCCTACTTCAAGATTCTAAAATTCCCTGCCTGGCCATTATCCATGAAAGAAAGCTACCGTGATTTACCATGGCATGAAGAAGATGATGATACTAAAGTGCTCGTTAACGATGCTATTTCAGAGAATAATTTAAGTGCAAATACTACGAAAAATTTTCTCAAGTCACTGGGTAAAAAAAGAAAAAAATCCAAACAAATTAACAAATTATCCACTTAGGAGAAGAACATGCTCTGGTTGCTACTACTCATCGTAACAATAGGTATCATAGGCTACTTACGATTGTCTTTAAACCACGCAACTTGGCTTATTGGAGCCTGGCTTGTGATCAGCGCATTTGCCAATGCCTTGCATGGCTGGATATGGCTGATCTGGATTCCTGTCCTGCTTATTATATCGCTGATTAATCTCACTCAACTAAGGCAAAAACTAATCAGCAAACCCGCAATGAGCCTACTCAAGGCGAGTTTGCCACAAATTTCAAGGACTGAGCAGGAAGCTTTAGACGGAGGAAATGTCTGGTGGGATGCTGAATTATTCTCTGGTAAGCCTGACTGGACTCGATTACGCGACTTACCTTCAAGCCGCTTAAGTCAGGAAGAGCAGGAGTTTATTGATGGCCCCGTAGAAACACTCTGTGCCATGTTAGATGACTGGAGAATCACCCACGAATTACTGGATCTGCCAACATCAGTCTGGGATTACATTAAAGAAGAACGCTTCTTTGGCATGATTATTCCCAAAGAATATGGAGGACATGGCTTTTCTGCCTATGCACACTCACAAGTAGTAATGAAATTATCAAGTCGCAGCCTTACTGCTGCGGTGACTGTAATGGTGCCTAACTCGCTCGGCCCCGGCGAACTATTGATTAAATATGGAACGCAAGAACAAAAAGATTACTATTTACCTCGTCTAGCAGTCGGCAAGGATATTCCCTGCTTTGCATTGACGGGGCCTGAAGCAGGAAGTGATGCCGGATCAATCCCTGATGTTGGCATCGTCTGTAAGTCCGATTTTAATGGTGAAAAAGATGTACTCGGAATACGTTTAAATTGGGAAAAGCGCTACATAACACTATCTCCTGTAGCAAGTCTGCTTGGATTAGCCTTTCAGCTTTATGACCCTGACAATCTTCTAAGTTCTGATATCGAGCGCGAAGGCGATCATATTGGTATTACAGTTGCTTTGATACCGACAAACACTCCTGGAATTGATATTGGCAAACGTCACTTTCCATTGAACAATCCATTCATGAATGGGCCGAATTGGGGAAAAGATGTCTTTATACCAATGGAATGGCTTATCGGCGGTGTTGAGAATGCCGGTAAAGGCTGGCGAATGCTGGTGGAATGCCTGGGAGAAGGACGCGGGATTTCATTACCTGCACTTGCGACAGGCGCGGCTAAAGTAGCCAGCCGGTATACTGGAGCCTATGCCAGAGTCAGGCGCCAATTTGGAGTTCCTATCGGACAGTTTGAAGGGATTGAAGAGCCACTCGCAAACACATTGGGCAATACCTACCTGATGGATGCAGCACGTATATTAACCGTAACAGCACTAGATCAGGGGCAAAGACCTGCAGTTGTGACTGCTCTGCTGAAATATCAACTCACAGAGCGTATGCGCAAGATTCTGAATGATGCCATGGATATCCAGGGCGGTTCGGGAATCTGCCTTGGCCCTTCAAATTATATCGCCAGGGGCTATCAGGCAATACCTATCGCAATTACGGTTGAAGGCGCCAATATTTTAACGCGTACCCTTATTGTCTATGGCCAAGGCGCAATCCGTTGCCACCCTTATCTGCTGGATATCATGAAAGCATCAAAAGAAGGCAATCTGGAACAGCTTGATAAATCGCTATTTTCACATTTTGGCTTTGTAATCAGTAATCTCTCGCGAAGTGTATGGTTCGGTTTAACCAATGCCATCTTTGAAGCACCGGGAACACCACTGACCAGAAAATACTATAGGCGACTAACAAGACTGAGTGCCGGTTTCGCATTATTATCCGATTATGCTTTGTTGACACTCGGTGGAAACTTAAAGCGCAAAGAAAGGCTCTCTGGTAGATTTGCAGATATATTGGCCAATATGTATCTTTGTTCGGCAACCTTAAAGCACTTTGAAGATCAGGGTGAACCTGAAGCAGATCTGCCTCTGCTCCACTATGCCTGTCAGTCAACCATGCACGATGCCCAGCAAGCAATGTTAGCGGTCTTTTACAATCTACCCTTTACATTTTTTGCTAAAACTTTAAGGGCCCTAATGTTCCCATTTGGCAAGCCTTACTCACCACCTTCGGATAAACTGATCCACGAAGTTGCCAAACTGGCGCTATCTCCTTCAGCTACCCGGGATCGTTTAACTGATGGATGTTACATCACCGATGACCCACTCCAACCTCAAGGTAGAATTGAACATGCCTTTAATCTCGCTATTAAGGCAGAAGCCATTGAGAATAAATTCAAGCAACTGAATAAACATGGTGAGCTACAAGCTCACACTCATGAAGAACGAATTCAGGAAGCGGTAGATAAAAAACTAATTAGTAAACAGGAAGGAGCTCAAATGCACGGACTTTGGCTGGCGACAAGAGAAGCTATTCGAGTCGATCACTTTACTGCAAGGGAGTTAACACGTGGCTAAATCATCGAATAATCACACTGGTAGAGCTGTTTACCTTGTTGACGGTGCACGTACTCCTTTTTTAAAAGCACGCGGAAAACCCGGGGTCTTCAGCGCTATTGATCTTGCCTTGGGTGCAACAAAACCATTGATGTTAAGGCAACCATTCGATGCAACTGAACTTGATGAAGTCATATACGGCTGCATGATGCCTAGTGCTGATGAGGCAAATATTGCCCGAATCATCGCCTTAAGAATTGGTGGTGGAGATAAACTCACTGCTTATACAGTTCAACGAAATTGTGCCTCTGGTTTACAAGCTATAGACAACGCAGTGCGCAATATTTCTCAGGGTTATGCTGACCTTATTCTTGCAGGTGGAGTTGATTCGATGAGTCGTGCACCATTGCTTCTACAAGAAGATATGGTGCATTGGCTCGCCAAATGGAGTCAGAGCAGATCCATTGGAACAAAGTTAAAAACCTTGAGCCAGTTAAAAGGGAGACATTTCTCACCAGTCATCGCACTTTTAAGGGGCCTTACCGACCCTGTAGTTGGTTTGAATATGGGGCAAACGGCAGAGAATCTTGCATGGCGATTTGGTATTAACCGTGAGCAAATGGATGCCTATGCCATGCAAAGCCACTTACGTTTGAGTGCTGCCATGAAGGCAGGTTATCTTGATGAAATTGAGACTATCTATGATAAATCAGGCAATGTTTACAGTGATGATGATGGCGTCAGACCAGATAGTTCGATGGAAAAACTGGCTAAACTAAAACCTTTTTTTGATAAACCCTATGGCAAAGTAACCCCGGCGAATAGTTCACAAATCACAGATGGAGCCAGCAGTTTGATTCTTGCCAGTGAAGACGTGATTAAAAAACATCATCTAATTCCTCTGGCTAAACTCAATCCTGCTCAGTGGGCAGGTTTAGATCCCGCGCAAATGGGCTTAGGTCCAGCTCATGCAATTGTTGAAACGTTCAAATCACATCATTTAATTATGGAAAATATTGATTATTGGGAAATAAATGAGGCTTTCGCAGCACAGGTACAAGCGTGTGTACTGGCTTTAAAGGATGAAGATTATTGCCACGACGAATTGGGTTTGCTCAAAGCAGCTGGAGAAATACCAGAAGATCGTCTCAATGTAGATGGTGGCGCAATTGCATTGGGTCATCCAGTAGGTTCAAGTGGAGCCCGTATTGTGCTTCATATGGCCCAGGTTCTTAAACGTGAAAATGCTAAAAAAGGGATTGCTACATTATGTATAGGTGGCGGACAAGGTGGGGCAATGTTGGTGGAGGCACAATGAGCAATAATTACAATAACCTATCCTTAAACATTGATAAGGACATCGCGTGGCTCTGTATAGATGTGAAAAATGAAGCAGCCAATGTGATAAATCCTGATCTCATTCAGGAATTATCTGCTGCAATCGATGAAGTCGCTTTGATGGATGTAAAAGGTCTGATTATCCACTCAGGAAAATCCAATGGCTTTATAGCTGGCGCTGATGTCAAAAAATTCCAGGGTGTCAAAGATATAAAACTGGCACTACAGTTTATCCACGCAGGACAAACTGTTTGCCAAAAAATAGAAGATATATCTATACCAACTCTTGCAATGGTAAAAGGCTTTTGTATGGGTGGCGGCCTGGAAATTGCACTTGCCTGTGACTACATTGTTACAGATGATGCGCCTTCCACAAAATTATCATTGCCTGAAATTAATCTTGGTATACACCCCGGATTTGGTGGAACGGTTCGCTCTATAAGAAAAGTTGGCATATTACAGGCAATGCCATTAATGCTGACCGGACGCAACTTATTACCACGCCAAGCTGCAAAAATCGGATTGACTGATATGTGTGTACCTCTAAGGCAGTTAGAGAGCACTTCGATTCAAACAATCTTGCGACAACCAGCAAAGAAACATGCTCCAAAATCAGCCCAGCTATTAGAAGCCGCGCCTTTGCGTAAACTAGTCGCAATGCAAATGCGTAAACAGGTGGCTACGCGAGCCAAACAGGAACACTACCCTGCTCCTTATGCCTTGATTAACATCTGGGAAATGCATGGCAGTAAAAGTAACGACATGTATGCTGCAGAGGCGGAATCTGTTGCACAATTGGCCATGACTGACACTGCACAAAATCTGGTTCGGGTTTTCTTTTTACAAAACCGGTTAAAAGCAATGGGTGACAAATCACTATTTACACCGAAACATGTGCATGTCATTGGGGGCGGTGTAATGGGTGGTGATATTGCTGCCTGGTGTGCCATGCAGGGTTTAACCGTCACCATACAGGATCTTAGTAGCGAGGCTCTTGGTCGCGTCGTTGGACGCGCATATACGGGCTTTAATCGGCGCTATAGAAAAGACAAATTACGCATCATGCAGGCGCAGGATAATTTGCTTCCAGATTTACATGGACATGGTATTCGTAAAGCAGACGTCATTATTGAAGCCATCTTTGAAAATCTCGAAGCCAAACAAAAGATTTTTAAAAAAGTCGAAGAAAAAGCCAAACCGACAGCGATTATAGCTACCAACACCTCCAGTATACCGCTCGATAAAATCGCTGAAATTATGCAACAGCCAGAGCGTTTAGTGGGTCTGCATTTTTTTAATCCGGTATTTAAAATGCCCTTGTTGGAAATCATTTATAACCCAGATAAAACAAGTAAAGAAGTCATCAAGTGCGCTCAGTCATTCGCTTCGCATATCAATAAATTACCATTACCCGTCAAAAGTTCACCTGGTTTTTTAATTAACCGTATTTTGATGCCATATATACTCGAAGGAGTAACATTGCATCAGGAAGGTGTACCTGCCGCTATCGTTGATAAAGCAACTGTTGACTATGGAATGCCAATGGGACCATTGGAGCTCGCGGACACTGTTGGTTTAGATATCTGTTTGCATGTTGGTAAGATACTCGCCGACACTGTAGGTGTGGTGCTTCCCAATACACTTGATAGCGAAGTTGATGCAGGGCGCTTAGGGAAAAAGTCTGGTCAAGGTTTCTATCAGTGGGTAAAAGGGGAAAAAGTCAAACCTTCAAGCCAATCGTGGAATGGAGATGTAGCAGAGCTACAAGAACGCCTAATAGAAAAACTTCTGGTAGAATCAAAAAAATGTCTGGATGAAGGCCTTGTGCTGGATTCAGATTTACTCGATGCAGGAGTGATATTCGGTACCGGATTCGCACCCTTTAGAGGTGGGCCAATGAATGCCTTGCTTGAAGCGAAAAAATCAATGCAATCCTAAACCTCCATGCTTGTGCAATTTTTGCTGCGCAACTTGGGTATTATGAGTTTTACTCACAGTTTCCATCACTACTTGATATAAACCCTGAACTAACATTGCCATTTTTTCGTAATCGAGGCGCTCTTTTATTTTCAGATTAGAACCCGTGTTTCGATACTTATGAGTGTCGCTAATTAGTACTGCGGGGAATCCCTGGCGCCAGTAATTTCTATGATCTATTGATTGAGCATTACTAAAACTCTCCGGTAGATTCTGTGAGTAAATTGGTAATGCAGATGCCTCACTAAAACTCTTTTTTAAATGTCTGATCTCTCTAAAATCCTGCAAGCGTCCATTCAAATTAATATAGTTCCCCTTATCAGGGTAAAAAAGCTGCATAAATTTATAAGGATGCTTTTGGCTTCCCAGGCTTTCATTAAAATGCCCTACACTGTCTAGTGAAACCATTAAACGCACTTTTTTTCCTGACGCTTTTAATTCTGCAGCATGATAATAACTGCCAGTATTCTCATTTCTATTAACTTGACTATTAGACAATGGATAAGCAACCAGAATCACTTGAATTGAGAGTTTATCGCTACTAAGTGATAATTGTCGCGCCAATTCTATTAAGGTAGCAACACCGCTGGCATTTCCTTCTGTATCCAAGAAGTCATTTTCAGCATCATAGTGAGCACCAATAATATAAACTTCATTAGTATTTCTTCCCAGTCGAAGCACAACATTTTTATATTGTCCCACTAATGTTGTTACATTCTGATACTCAACATTCCCCAATCTTTCAAATTCATTATAGATATACGCGGCAGTATTGTTTAAATTACCATATTCAATGGTTCGTGGCCCATAGCCATCAATGAGCAACTTCACATGCATTTGTAATTTTTTTAAATCAACATTCAGGGGATTAACTACTTTATTTGTTGAATAAACAGGTTGTGTTACTGCAAACCATATCAACAGACTTGCACCGAATAAAGCAAATATCCAGTCGCTAAGGTTAGTAATAAGTTTATTAGTGAAGGAGCTGGACATATCATTAGACTATGATTACAAGCTCACGAATGTCTCACAACAAGTTATTAACAAATTCAAAATTCATACTAAAGGTCCAAGCAAGCTGACAAATGTAAACTGCAACAAATTCTGTAACTCTATGGATTGAATTACTTGCTACAAACCCTGAAAAAAAGCCTAATAGTAGGGGGGTGTTTTATTAAATAGTTTTTAAGACACCCCGCTACTTTTATGCACTTTTTGAGTATATCAATTATAAACAGGCACAAAAAAGCCAGCAGAGTGCTGGCTTTTAAACGACATAACCATATGATTACATTGCTTGAATTCTAGAATTTAAACGGCTCTTCTGTCGTGCAGCTTTATTCTTATGAATAATACCTTTAGATACACTTGAATCAATTGTAGGTACAGCTACTTTATAAGCAGCAGAAGCTGCTTCTTTATCACCAGTTTCAATAGCATATATTACACTTTTAACTTTAGTGCGCATACCTGAACGGATATGTTTATTATGTTGACGCTGCGCTTCTGATTGACGAGCGCGCTTCTTAGCTGATGTAATATTTGGCAAAGTACTTCTCCCACAGGGGCATTTAAAAATAAGGTGCGAATTATGCCGCTTTTTATTGCCGACATCAACAATCTTTACCGCTTATTTTACAAAATAATTCGATATTTTATACAGTTTGTTCTTCGACAGTTTTTTCTGACACTGATTGACCAGATTTCTCAGGCTGGATATTTAGACGCGCAAATAGTTGCTGATCCTGATTTTCATCAGGATTATCCGTTGTTAGCAAGCGATCACCGTAAAACATCGAGTTTGCACCAGCAAAAAAGCACAATGCCTGCATCTCATCATTCATCTCAGTTCGTCCAGCAGATAAACGCACATAAGATTTAGGCATGAGAACACGTGCTACGGCAATAGTACGTATAAACTCAAATGGATCTAGCTTATCAATACCATCAAGCGGCGTACCTTTAACCTGTACCAAATCATTAATAGGTACAGATTCTGGTTGTTGCGGCAAATTTGCTAATTCCTGTAATAAGCGAGCGCGATCTTTACGCGTCTCCCCCATCCCCAAAATTCCACCGGAGCATACGTTAATACCAGCATTGCGCACATGGGCCAATGTATCCAGACGATCCTGATAAGTCCTGGTAGAAATCACAGTCCCATAAAACTCAGGTGATGTATCAAGATTGTGATTATAATAATCAAGACCAACTTCTTTTAACTTTTGCGCTTGTTTTTGTTCTAACATGCCAAGCGTAACGCAAGTTTCCATATCCATGGATTTAACTGCTTTTATCATCTCGATAACTTGATCTAAACTTTTATCAGTAGGGTTACGCCAAGCAGCACCCATACAAAAACGTGTCGCACCGTTATTTTTTGCTTCACTCGCAGCTTCAATGACTTCATTTAGTGGTAAAAGGCGCTCACGTTCCAGACCGGTATCGTTTTTAGAACTCTGTGAACAATAGGAACAGTCTTCAGGACATGCACCAGTCTTAATACTTAGTAAGGTGCTAATCTGGACTTCATTTGGGTTAAAAAACTCACGATGGATACTGTGCGATTTATAAATGAGATCATTGAATGGCATATCAAATAAAGCCTCAATTTCTTCTGTTTTCCAATTATTCCGTAGCACTACCATAAATTTATCCCTTATATTCCGTATCTTGCCAGTCTTCCCGGTTGATTTTCATTATCTCCCTTATGGATAGAGGAATCAAAACTAATGCACAAACTAGCCACAAAAGTAATGCATAATATACATTTTCAAAAAGTATTTTAGGTGCAAATGTAAGTATTACGACCAAAAAACCAGCTAAAGCATAGAAGTAATAAGCGGCAATTTGAGTATAGTAACCAACCCTTGGATTTGGGTGGTGACGATACATTGCATAGACAAACATTGAGGCACCAAACCAAAAAATAAAAAAAGGAAAAGGTATTAGTACTGAGACAATATTACCGTAATTGAACACCCTGGCGTTATTTTTCGAGGTTTCTGCGGTGATTAATTTTGAGCGCTTAAGTGACATTATCAGATATACTTGACGAAAGAAGAAAGCTTAGTTTAGCCATTACCTATGAGTAGTCAATGATGTATAACTATACAGATTCCGATATAAATAAATAATATGGCAAATACAACACCTAGCAAGGAAACCATAAGACGTATTTGTATTCTTCAAGGTGGAACAGAATGCCATATTCTAGTTGATACTGGTTATGACTATGTTGATGTCTTAAGTGACATCGAAGACCAAAATTTTAAGCAATGTTTATCTGATTTAGAAGCATGGTGTGGTATGAAATTTCAGCTATTTAATAATCTTAGTGAAAAAAAGCACATTAATCGAATTAAGCAAGATGGTGAAAGGATTCTTCCCATTAAAGCCGAATGAAGCCAAGTGAAAATACACATAAAAAAGCCGAGAATATTCTCGGCTTTCTAATTCAGAATAATAATTATTTATTCAGCTAGAGCTTCTGGACGATCTACGAACTCAATATAAGCCATTGGTGCATTATCACCAGCACGATAACCACACTTAATGATACGGGTATATCCACCAGGACGCTCTTTGTAACGAGGACCGAGTTCATTGAACAAAATGCCCACACACTCGTCATCACGTAAACGTGAGAAAGCACTACGACGATTGTGTACAGAGTCAATCTTAGCACGAGTTACTAAAGGCTCAGCTACTCTACGCAGTTCTTTTGCTTTAGCAACAGTTGTCTTAATAGCTCCGTGCTTAATTAAAGCAGTAGATAAGCTTTGAAGTGTTGCTTTACGGTGACTACTGTTACGACTTAGTTGTCGACCTATTTTATGATGGCGCATTTTTTAAACCTTAAATATTTGTTTTAATTTAATCTATGTCACTATTTGTGAAATTAACCAACTCTAACGTCTTTAGTTTCGATTGAAGCAGGAGGCCAGTTTTCCAAACGTGCACCCAATGTTAAACCATGAGATGCTAAGATATCTTTAATTTCAGTTAAAGATTTCTTACCTAGATTTGGTGTTTTTAGTAATTCCACTTCGGTCTTCTGTACCAAATCACCTATATAGTAAACTTGCTCAGCTTTAAGACAATTTGCAGACCGTACTGTTAACTCAAGATCATCAACTGGGCGTAATAACACAGGATCAATTTCTGGCTCTGGTTCAACTGCAGGCTCTGGCTCTATGATTGTTAGATCAAAGAATACCGCTAACTGTTCATGTAAAATTGTAGCAGCTTCACTAATAGTTTCTTCAGGGTCTATAGACCCATCGGACTGAAGTTCAATAATCAACTTATCCAAGTCAGTTCTATTTTCAACACGTGCGCTATCAACATCATAAGATACGCGAATAACAGGACTGAATGAGGCATCAAGAACCAAAGTACCAAGAGACAAATCTGGAGAGTCAGGACCACGGCGCGTAGGCGCTGGCTGATAGCCTCTGCCTTTCTCTACCTTAATTGTCATTTCTAATTCAACATCAGTAGTTAGTGTAGCAATGACCGCATCAGGATTAACTATTTCAACATCATGGTCAAGTTGAATATCACCAGCAGTAATAACACCGGGTCCTTTTTTGCGAAGATCAAGCGACACTTCTTCTTTAGTATTTAGGCGAAATGCTAGCTTCTTCATATTCAATAGAATATCAACAACATCTTCCTGAACACCATCAAGAGCAGTGTACTCGTGATCGACACCTGTAATCTTAACTTCAGTAACAGCACAACCCGGAACAGATGATAATAATATCCTGCGCAGTGCATTACCTAGCGTATGACCAAAGCCCCTTTCTAGAGGCTCCAAAACAATTTTAGACGTGTGATTACCCAGGTCTTTAACCTGAATATTACGCGGCTTTAATAAATCTGTAGATTTAGACAAAATATAAACCTCAATAATCCTGAGTCAAACTTTAGAAGCTTACTTAGAGTAAAGTTCCACTATTAGAGATTCATTGATCTCAGCTGGCAACTCTTCACGCTCTGGTGCTGCCTTAAATGTGCCTTCTAGTTTTTTAACATCAACTTCTAGCCACTCTGGAATACCGACTTGATCAGCAACTGATACAGAGTCCTGTATTCTTATTTGCTTTTTTGCTTTTTCACGAACAGAAACTTCGTCACCGGCTTTTACCTGGTATGAAGGAATGTTGACAATATTACCATTTACCGTAATAGCCTTATGACTAACTAACTGACGAGCTTCTGCACGCGTTGATGCATAGCCCATTCGATAAGTTACATTATCCAATCTACATTCCAATAACTGCAGAAGATTTTCACCTGTTGAACCTTTTTGGCGAACTGCTTCTTTAAAGTAGTTTCTAAATTGTTTTTCAAGCACGCCATAGATGCGACGTACCTTCTGCTTTTCACGTAACTGAATACCATAATCAGATAAACGAGTACGTCGTTCACCATGAACACCAGGTATTTTTTCTAGATTACATTTATTTTCAAGTGCGCGACCACGTCCTTTTAAATAAAGGTCAGTGCCTTCACGACGCATTAACTTACACTTTGGTCCAATATATCTGGCCATTATTTATCTCCGCTATACTCGACGCTTTTTAGGTGGACGACAACCGTTATGAGGAATAGGTGTCACATCAATAATATTAGTGATTTTATAACCGATATTATTCAATGCGCGAACTGCAGATTCACGGCCAGGCCCAGGACCTTTAACATGAACATCTAGATTTTTTAATCCAAACTGTTTTGCAGACTCACCCGCAGTTTCTGCTGCTACCTGAGCTGCAAATGGTGTGCTTTTTCGGGAACCGCGAAAACCAGAACCTCCAGCAGTTGCCCATGATAAGGTATTTCCCTGACGATCAGTTATTGTAATAATAGTGTTATTGAATGACGCGTGTACATGCGCTATTCCATCGCTTACCGTCTTTTTAACTTTCTTACGTGATTTAGTGGCAGTTGCCATCTCTAATTACCCACAAATTAAATATTTATACATATATCAGATATATGCATTTTGAATTATTTACGAATTGGCTTTCGTGGCCCTTTTCGTGTTCGCGCATTTGTTTTAGTGCGCTGTCCGCGAAGTGGCAAACCACGACGATGACGAATCCCACGAAAACAACCAAGATCCATTAAGCTTTTTACATTCATAGAAACTTCACGACGCAAATCACCTTCAACAGAATATTTTGCGACTTCTTTTCTAATACGCTCTACTTCATCTTCAGATAACGAGCTAATTTTTGCTGCAGGGGAGACTTTAGCCTCTGCACAAATTTGTTTAGCACGCGTGCTTCCAATACCATAAATAGATGTTAATGCTATTACAGTATGTTTATTTACAGGGATATTTATACCCGCGATACGAGCCATTAAAACTCTCCTGACTGCTTGGAAAAGCGGGCAACAATACCCGATAATGCAGCGTTAATCAATAAAAAAAACATATTAACCCTGACGCTGCTTATGACGTGGATCAGTACATATTACACGTACTACCCCTTTACGTTTTACGACGCTGCAATTACGACACATTTTTTTAACAGATGCACGAACCTTCATGAGTTAAACCTCTAAATTAAACCTATACCAAGAAAAAACTAAGTTTTCTTGGGCTTTTTTCCACCAGCTTTAAAGTTTGCTTTTTTCATCAAACCCTCATACTGGTGAGACATCATATGTGATTGAACCTGAGCAATGAAGTCCATTACAACCACAACAATAATCAATAACGATGTACCACCAAAGTAGAAAGGTACATTCCACCCAAGTATTAAAAATTCTGGCAGTAAACAAACTAGTGTAATGTAGATAGCTCCGACCGTCGTTAAACGTGTCATCACACCATCAATATATTTGGCAGTTTCTCTACCTGGTCTAATTCCAGGAATAAAAGCGCCCGCTTTTTTCAAATTATCTGCCGTTTCTCTAGAATTAAAAACTAAAGCCGTATAGAAAAATGTAAAAAATATGATCGCTAATGCATAGAACAACACATACAAAGGCTGACCAGGCTGTAACATTGTCACAAAATCTTGTAACCATTCCGTATCATTAGCATCAGAAACCCAACGGCCCAAGCTTGATGGAAAAAGAATTATACTTGATGCAAAAATCGGCGGTATTACACCCGCCATATTAAGCTTCAATGGCAAATGACTAGACTGACCCATAGCCATTTTTCTACCCTGTTGACGATTAGCGTAATTAACAGTAATACGTCGCTGCCCTCGCTCAATAAAAACTATAAAGGCAGTAACGAGAACTGCCATAGCCAGTAAAATTATGACAAATGCAGGTGACAATTCTCCATTTCTTGCCAACTCTAGGGTACCACTTATAGCTGCTGGTAGTCCTGCCACAATACCAGCAAAAATAATCAGAGAGATTCCGTTTCCAATACCACGCTCTGTTATCTGTTCGCCTAACCACATAAGAAACAATGTACCTGTTACCAATGAGACTACAGTTGTTATTGTAAACCCTAATCCTGGATTTAAAGCTATTGTTTGACCACCACCTAGATCTTGCCCACCTAAAGCCATCGATATACCAATACTCTGGAACAATGCTAATCCAACTGTACCGTAACGCGTATATTGAGTAATTTTACGCTTACCCGACTCTCCTTCTTTTTTAAGCTGCTGTAAGGAAGGAATTACATGTGTCATCAACTGTACAATAATTGATGCTGAAATATATGGCATTATACCAAGTGCAAACACACTCAGTCGTTGCAATGCACCACCTGAGAACATATTAAACACGCCCAAAATAGTACCAGTATTTTGGTCAAAAAACTGTTGAAGAGCAGCAGGGTTAACCCCAGGAATTGGAATAAATGTTCCAATTCTGTATACAATCAAAGCGAAAAAAACAAAGGCAAGCCTTTGTTTTATTTCTGCTATATTGCCTATGCCCGAGAGCATACCTGTAGCGTTATTTGCTGCCACTTTAATAAACCCCTATTAGTCTTCGACTTTTCCACCAGCAGATTCAATTGCTTGTCTGGCACCATCACTTACTCTAATGCCTTTTAAATTTACTGCTTTGTCTATACTGCCGGATAGCATTACTTTTACATGTAGAGTGTTTTTGGTAACAATGTTTGCAGCTTTTAGAGCTTCAATATCAATAATTTCAGCATCTACAGATGCAAGTTCGTGTAAACGAACCTCTGCAGAAGCACGTCCTACCCTTGAACTAAAGCCAACTTTAGGTAAACGGCGCTGGAGAGGCATTTGACCACCTTCAAAACCCACCTTATTAAAGCCACCCGAACGAGCTTTCTGTCCCTTGTGCCCGCGAGCACACGTTTTACCCCAGCCACAACCAATACCACGACCAACACGCTTACGATCACTAGTACTTCCTTCAGCAGGTTTTAAATTATTTAGTTTCATTTTCAGACTTCCTCAACATGAAGCATGTAAGAAATTTTATTAATCATGCCGCGATTTTCAGGTGTATCAGAAACAACTACACTATTGTGTATTTTATGAATACCAAGTCCTCTAACGCATGATTTATGTGCTTTTAATCGACCATGCATACTGCGATACATAGTCAACTTAAGTTGTTTAGTAGTAGCCATGATTAACCTCTAATTTCTTCTACAGTCTTACCACGTTTAGCAGCAACGACTTCAGGCGAACTCATATTAGCAAGGCCTTTTATTGTTGCGCGAACAACATTAATAGGATTACGAGATCCTACACATTTTGCCAATACATTCTTGACACCAACTACTTCAAAAACTGCTCGCATGGCTCCACCAGCTATAATACCAGTACCCTCTGATGCTGGTTTCATAAAAACATGTGCAGCACCGTGTCTAGCATTGATTTCATATTGAAGCGTGTCATCTGTTAGCGCTACGTTAACAATATTCTTACGCGCCTTCTCCATTGCTTTTTGAATAGCTACTGGAACCTCACGAGCTTTACCGTATCCAAAACCAATTCGGCCGTTACCGTCTCCCACTACTGCCAAAGCAGTGAAACCGAAAACACGTCCACCCTTAACAACCTTAGCGACACGATTAACATGAACTAATTTTTCTTGAAGGCCGTCTGTTGCCTTTTCTGTATTGTCTGATCTAGCCATTACTAATAACCTTTAGAACTGTAATCCCGCTTCACGCGCCGCTTCCGCTAACGCCTTTACACGACCATGATATTTAAAACCTGAACGATCGAACGCTACAGACTCAATTCCTTTTTCTTTTGCCCGCTCTGCAACCAGCTTTCCAACTGCAGCAGCTGCATCTGCGTTGCCTGTATAACTTAAACTATCACGCATTGATTTTTCAACTGTTGAAGCTGATGCAATTACCAAGTTAGCTTCTCCAGAAATAATCTGCGCATAAATATGACGAGAACTTCGATATATAGAAAGGCGCGTTGCACCTACCTCACGCATTTTCATGCGAGAACGCTTACCACGACGAATTCTTGCTACCCTTTTATTCATCTTAAATTACCTTATGTTTTCTTAGCTTCTTTGCGAATAATACGTTCACCTGCATATTTAACACCTTTACCCTTATAAGGCTCAGGTGGTCTATACGAACGTATTTCGGCTGCTGTTTGTCCAATAACCTGCTTATCAATTCCACGAAGTATAATTTCAGTCTGACTTGGTGTTTCAACCGTTACACCTTGTGGTATTTGGTGCACTATGGGATGTGAAAAGCCAAGCGTAAGGTTTAACTGGTTACCCTGCGCTTGAGCACGGTATCCTACACCAACCAACTCTAGTTTCTTTTCAAAACCATCGCTGACACCAGTGACCATATTACCAGTTATAGCCCGCATAGTTCCCGCCATGGCCCAATGCTTTTTATTACTTTCATTTTTTGGCTTAACAAACAACTCATTACCATCTTGTGAGATTGTAACTTGGTCATTGATAGTGTAATCGAAAGCACCTTTACTGCCTTTGATGTTAATTTTTTGTCCATTGATGTTTGCCTCTACTCCAGCAGGCAATTCAATAGGCATTTTTGAAATTCTTGACATTTTAGATACCAGTTATTCGACTATACAAAGTACTTCGCCGCCATGACCTTCTGCTTGCGCTAGACGACCACTCATAACTCCTTTAGAAGTTGAGACGATAGCCACACCAAGACCGGACATAACGTTAGGTAACTCATCTTTACCGCGAAAGATTCGCAGACCAGGACGACTAATGCGTTTTAAGGTATTGATTACAGGCTTACCTTGAAAATATTTAAGTACTACAGACGTAATGGGTTTTCCATTTTCGTCGTTCGTTTCATATGCTGCAATATAACCTTCTGCCTGAAGAACATCGAGTATTGCCGATTTCTTGCTTGATGCTGAAAATGAAACATTTGCTTTATTAGCTCGTTGGCCGTTTCTTATACGCGTCAACATATCCGCTATAGGATCACTCATACTCATGATATGTACTCCTTACCAACTAGCCTTAGTCAAACCAGGAAGATCACCTTCCATAGCAGACTCTCTTAATTTATTTCTACATAGACCAAACTTACTGTATACACCATGTGGTCTACCTGTTATTACGCAACGGTTACGCTGACGTGCTTTTGAACTGTTTCTAGGTAGCTTTTGTAAAGAATCAGTAGCCGCCATCACTTCTTCAAAACTACTTTTAGGAGAACGAATAATCTCCTTCAAATCAGCTCTCTTTTTAGCATATTTGGCAACGAGCATAGTGCGCTTCGCCTCACGTGCAATCATAGATTTCTTAGCCATGGTTTAAACTATCCTATTACTTTTTCTTAAACGGAAAATTAAAGGCTTCTAATAATGCTCTGCCTTCTTCATCATTTTTTGCGCTGGTGGTTATTGCAATATCTAAACCACGTAGTTTATCTATCTTGTCATAATCAATTTCAGGAAAAATTATCTGCTCGTTAAAGCCCAAACTATAATTGCCCAGACCATCAAACGAACGAGGATTTAACCCTCGAAAATCACGGACTCGTGGAATCGAGATATTGATCAAACGATCTAGAAACTCATACATGTGGTGTCGACGTAAATTCACTTTGCAACCGATAGGCCAGTTATCACGAATCTTAAAACCAGCAATTGATTTACGAGACATAGTAACAACGGGCTTCTGACCCGAAATTTTAGTCATGTCTGAAACAGCATGTTCAATTATTTTTTTGTCGCCAACTGCATCACCCAAACCCATGTTAAGTGAGATCATTGTGATTTTTGGGACTTCCATAATGTTATTATATGAAAACTTTTCAGTTAACTCTTTAACCACTGTTTCCTGATAATAACTCTGTAATCTAGACATCATAATACCTTTAAATTAATCTTATTAATGTAGCCTGATAGCTAAATTAACTGACGACCTCACCATTAGATTTGAAGTAACGTACTTTTTTTCCATCCTCAAGAACTTTAAAACCAACACGGTCGCCTTTATCTGTCGCAGGATTTACCAACATAACGTTTGAAACATCTATCGGCATTTCTTTTTGCATTATGCCACCAGGAATTCCAGCTTGCGGATTACCTTTTTGATGCTTCTTCGCAAGATTCATTCCCTGAACTAACAACTTATCCTTACCCAAGAGCTGCGTAACACTACCGCGTCGACCCTTATCTTTTCCTGCAACGATAACAATTTGATCATTTTTTACTATCTTATTCATGACTAAACCTTATAAAACTTCTGGAGCCAGTGAAATGATTTTCATGAAATTTTTATCACGAAGTTCACGAGTTACTGGGCCAAATATACGAGTACCGATTGGCTCAAGTTTGGCATTCAACAAAACGGCAGAGTTATTATCAAAGCGTATAGTTGAACCATCCTTGCGACGCACACCCTTTGCAGTTCTAACTACAACCGCTGTATATACATCACCTTTTTTAACTTTACCGCGTGGTATTGCTTCCTTAATGCTGACTTTTATAATGTCACCAATACCAGCATAACGTCTATGAGAACCACCAAGTACCTTAATACATTGTACTCGACGAGCTCCACTATTATCTGCTATGTCTAAATTTGTTTGCATCTGAATCATTTTATTGTACCGATATGAGCAACTAAGTTATTGACACGTCTTTACGACGCTGTCTTTTCCAATACTTTAATCAATGTCCAGCTCTTTGTTTTAGAAAGAGGACGACACTCTTTAATTACAACAGTGTCACCAATATTGCATTCATTGTTAGCATCATGCGCATGGTATTTAGTAGAGCGACGCATAAACTTACCGTAAAGAGGATGTTTAACTCTTCTTTCACCCATAACAACGATGCTTTTATCCATCTTATTACTAACTACTTTACCAGTTACGCTGTGCTCAACCTTTGCTGTTTCTGACATACTACTTACCTGCACCTGTTGATTGCATCTCGTTAATAATTGTTTTAATACGCGCAATTTTACGACGTACTTTTCTCATGTCTGATGGCCGGTTTAATTGCCCGCTTGCTCGCTGCATGCGCAAAACAAACTGTTCTTTTAAGCTTTCAAATAACTCACTAGATAGCTCATCCGAACTCTTCTGACGAATTTCATTGGCTTTCATCACATCACCGTCCTTGTGACAAATACTGTCTTAATTGGTAACTTAGCTGCAGCTAAAGCAAAGGCCTCTCTCGCCAATTCTTCAGAAACACCTTCCATTTCGTAAAGCACCCTTCCTGGTTGAATAAGACATACCCAATATTCGACATTACCTTTACCTTTACCCATACGAACCTCCAATGGTTTACTAGTAATAGGCTTATCAGGAAAAACGCGAATCCAAATCTTACCACCACGTTTAATATGACGAGTCATTGCTCGACGAGCCGCTTCTATTTGTCTGGCCGTTAATCGACCACGACCAACTGCTTTCAAGCCATACTCACCAAAGCTAACTTTACTTCCAACAGTCGCAAGGCCACGATTTCTACCTTTAAACTGTTTACGAAATTTTGTTCTTTTAGGCTGTAACATCTCAGACCTCTATCTCTTCTGTTTGCCGTTTTGGCTTTTAGAATTTGATTGTTTTTGCTCTAGATCGAAAACATCACCTTTATAGATCCAGACCTTAATTCCAATTACACCATAAGTGGTATGGGCTTTAGCTGTTGAATAATCAATATCAGCTCGCATAGTATGTAATGGTACACGCCCTTCTCTATACCATTCTGTGCGAGCTATATCAGCACCATTCAAACGGCCACCACAACTAATTTTTATACCCAGCGCACCCAGTCGCATCGCATTACCTACAGATCGCTTCATGGCGCGGCGGAACATAATACGTCTTTCAAGCTGATTTGCAATACTTTCCGCTACTAATTTTGCATCAAGTTCAGGCTTACGAATTTCTTCAATATTGACTTTTACGTTGTTAGGATGAAGGCCCATCATTTTAGCTGTATCTGTCCTAAGTCGCTCAATATCTTCGCCTTTCTTACCTATAACAATACCTGGTCGCGCCGTATGAATAGTAACGAAAGCTGACTTAGCAGGACGCTCGATTTGAATACGACTAACAGAAGCATGCTTTAACCTCTCTTCAATTGAAGCCCTTACAGCAAGATCCTTATGCAAAAATTCCGCGTACTCTCTTCCTTCCGCATACCATTTAGAACGCCAATCTGTAGCGATTCCAAGACGAAAACCAATTGGATGTATCTTCTGTCCCATTATTCAACCTCACCATCGCCGACAAACAAAGTAATATGACTTGTACGTTTAAGAATTCTGTTAGCACGCCCTTTAGCACGTGGACGTATGCGCTTCATTGTTGGAGCCTGATCTACCATAACCTGAGTTACGGAAAGTTCATCTATATCAGCACCTTCATTGTGTTCAGCATTAGCTATAGCTGAATCTAGTATCTTTTTAACTATTCCCGCAGCTTTTTTCTGACTAAACACCAAAACTTCGAGAGCCTTCTCTACAGGCATACCGCGCACCTGATCAGCAACTAACCTGGCTTTTTGAGGCGAGATACGGGCATACTTTAACTTCGCTTTTACTTCCATTTTAAAATCCTACCGATATCACTTAGACGACTTATCAGCCACATGACCACGGAACATACGTGTTGGTGAAAACTCACCCAACTTATGACCTACCATATGCTCATTAACCAAAACAGGAACATGCTGTCTGCCATTATGCACCGCTATAGTTAGACCCACCATTTCTGGCACAACCATTGAACGTCTAGACCAAGTCTTGATCGGCTTGCGATCACCAGCTGCTACAGCCTTAAATACTTTTGTCATCAAATGATGATCTATAAACGGGCCTTTTTTTAATGAACGTGGCACTCTAATTACCTCTTATTTCTTCTACGTACGATCAAATTGTCAGTACGTTTATTTTTTCTTGTCTTAAATCCTTTTGTAGGCGTACCCCAAGGAGAAACGGGATGACGTCCACCAGATGTCTTTCCCTCACCACCACCATGCGGATGATCAACAGGGTTCATAACCACACCACGAACTGTAGGTCGAATACCTCTATGTCTACTAGCTCCAGCTTTTCCAAGCTTAACCAAACTATGTTCAGAGTTACTCACTTCACCCACTGTCGCACGACATACAGACAACACTTTTCTCATTTCACCAGATCGTAGACGTAAAGTTGAATATCGACTATCTCGCGCAATTAACTGCGATGATGTACCTGCACTTCTAGCAATTTGAGCACCTTTACCAGGTTTCATTTCTACACAATGAATGACCGTACCTACAGGCATATCAATCAATGGCAGTGTATTGCCAACGGAAATAGACGCCTCTGGCCCCGACATAAGAGAATCACCAGCTGCCAAACCTTTTGGAGCTATAATGTAACGCCTCTCACCATCCGCATACTTGAGTAATGCTATGTTCGCGGTACGATTAGGATCATATTCGATGGTTTCTACTTCTGCAGAAATACCGTCTTTATTTCGTTTAAAATCTATCACACGGTAATGTTGTTTATGACCACCACCAATATGACGTGTAGTAATTCGGCCATTATTATTACGCCCGCCGGATTTGCTTTTCTTTTCCAACAAGGCTTTGTGGGGCTTGCCTGTATGCAAGTCTTCATTAACAACTCTTACCTGATGGCGACGCCCAGGAGAAGTTGGTTTCATTTTTACGACTGCCATGACTTATACCTCCGCCCCAACATTTAAAGTATGCCCATCAGCCAATCTAACATAGGCTTTTTTCCAATCCTTACGGACGCCTTTTCTCTTGCCAAAATTCTTACTTTTACCCTTTACATTGACTGATCTTACGTCTGCAACCTTTACTTCAAACAGTTTCTCAACTGCATTCTTTATTTCTGCTTTTGAAGAACTGGTCGCAACTTTAAAAACATGCGTATTAGAATCATTTCCGGAAACTGCTTTCTCAGTCACGTGAGGGCCATACAGCACATGGTATAATCTTTCTTCGTTCTTACTTATCATGATAACCACTCCTGTACCTTTGCGATTGCTGAGGACGTAATTACAACCTTATCATGCGAAACCAGACTAACGGGATTCAAGCCTGCTACAGACAAACATTCACAATTTGGTATATTGCGCGAAGACATAAGCACATTCTTATCTTCTTCCGCACTAACCAACAACACATTATTATCTATCTTCAAGCTCTCTAATTGAGAAATCATTGCTTTTGTTTTTGGTTCTTTAATATCAAAGTCTTCAATTATGATTAACGAATCCGATCGAACCAATTCCGAAAAAATAGAACGCATCGCTGCTCTATACATCTTCTTGTTTAACTTTTTTGAATAATCACGAGGTCTTGCTGCAAACGTTACACCGCCACTACGCCAAATTGGGCCACGGGAAGTACCCGCTCTAGCACGACCTGTGCCTTTTTGACGCCACGGCTTAGCACCACCACCACTTACATCTGATCTTGTTTTTTGAGCCTTAGTACCAGCTCGACCAGTTGCCATATATCTAACAACCGCCTGATGCACTAGTGCTTCATTATAATCATGCGCAAAAATCGCATCATCCAATACCACAACCTTGCCTTCTGTGTTTTTTAATTTCATAACTTCTAACCCTTAACCGCGGTCTTTACAAGAACATTACCACCACGAGAACCAGGAACAGCACCCTTAATCAACATCAAATGCTTATCTAAATCGACACTCAACACCGTAAGGTTTTGAGTTGTCTGCTGCACAGCACCCATATGACCTGACATTTTCTTTCCTTTAAAAACACGCCCAGGAGTCTGATTCTGTCCAATAGAACCAGGGGTTCTATGATTGATTGAGTTACCGTGAGTCGCATCCTTTCCAGCAAAATTATATCGCTTCAAAACACCAGCAAAACCTTTACCAATTGTGACGCCAGTTACATCTACTTTCTGGCCCGCTTCAAATAGCTCAACAGTTAACTCAGAACCAACTTCATATTTTTCTACAGAATCAACTCGTGACTCACGAGTAAAATTACCAGACTCGACAGAAGCTTTTGCATAATGGCCCGACTCGGGTTTATTTACCTTTGACGCTTTCCTAGCAGCAGCGGTTAACTGAATAGCGTTATAGCCATCAGTTTCCACAGTCTTAAGCTGAGAAATACGATTAGGCAGCATTTGCAAAACAGTTACCGGCGTTGCACTACCATCTTCATTGTATATCCGGGTCATTCCTACTTTCGAACCCAGCAGACTGATTGCCATTTGGCCACCTCATTTAAAATCTATAACCTAGCCTTATAAGCTGTCTATAACACTAGAATATTTAATTCTTTGGAAAAAATCGGCCCGATACTAGAAGCATCGAGCCGAAGAAAGGCGCGCATTATGCCAGATAATTTGGCGTTAGGGAACTCTAATATTTATCTTTTATTTATAATTTTAAAACAAAAAAAATAAAATACAAATTTAGAGAAACCTAACTCTAATGCACACTACAAAAGCTTAATTTGAACATCAACACCTGTTGCCAAGTCAAGCTTCATTAGCGCATCAACCGTGCGATCAGTGGGCTCAACAATATCCATTAAACGCTTATGTGTACGAATCTCATATTGATCACGCGCATCTTTATTAACATGAGGAGACACAAGAATTGTGAAACGCTCTTTTCGAGTTGGCAATGGTATTGGACCCTTTACTCGAGCACCAGTTCGCTTTGCTGTTTCTACGATTTCACCAGCAGAACGATCAATCAACTTATGATCAAATGACTTTAGGCGGATTCGGATTTTTTGACCTGACATATATTTATACTCTATTAAGTATTATTCGATAATTTTAGCAACAACACCGGCACCAACAGTTCGGCCACCTTCACGAATCGCGAAACGCAAACCATCACTCATTGCTATCGGGTTAATCAGTGTTACCGTCATCTTGACGTTATCACCTGGCATAACCATTTCTGTTCCTTCCGGAAGATCACAGGCACCTGTTACATCAGTGGTTCTAAAGTAGAACTGTGGACGGTAACCGTCGAAGAATGGTGTATGACGACCACCCTCATCTTTTGATAAAACATACACTTCTGCTTCAAATTTTGTATGCGGCGTTATTGAACCCGGCTTACATAAAACCTGGCCACGTTCCACATCTTCACGCTTGGTTCCACGAAGAAGCACACCAACGTTATCACCTGCCTGACCTCGGTCAAGTAACTTGCGAAACATCTCAACACCGGTACAGGTTGTGGTTGTCGTTGGTCTGATACCAACGATTTCGATGTTGTCGCCAACATTTACTACACCGCGCTCAATTCTGCCTGTTACTACTGTTCCACGACCAGATATAGAGAATACATCTTCTACTGGCATTAAGTAGTCACCATCAATTGCACGCTCTGGCTCGGGAATATAGGTGTCCAATGCCGCAACAAGTTCTACGATCTTCTCTACGTATGCCGGATCACCCTCTAACGCCTTAAGTGCAGAGCCTGTGATGATTGGCGTATCGTCACCCGGGAATTCGTACATGTCTAATAACTCACGCACTTCCATCTCAACCAACTCCAGCAGTTCTTCATCATCTACCATGTCAGCTTTATTCAGGAATACTACAATATAAGGTACACCAACCTGACGAGATAATAAAATATGCTCACGTGTTTGTGGCATCGGACCGTCTGCCGCCGATACCACCAGGATAGCGCCGTCCATTTGTGCCGCACCCGTGATCATGTTCTTTACATAGTCAGCGTGACCTGGACAGTCTACGTGTGCGTAATGACGTGCTTCTGATTCATACTCAACGTGTGAGGTCGAAATGGTTATACCACGCGCTTTTTCTTCTGGCGCATTATCAATTTCGTCAAATGCTTTTACTTCACCACCCATCTTTTCTGCCATGACCTTCGTCAATGCTGCAGTCAGCGTGGTTTTACCATGGTCTACGTGACCGATTGTGCCCACGTTTACATGGGGCTTATTACGCTCAAATTTTTCCTTGGACATGATTACTCACCTTTAATTATCATTACATCAGCTACCGACTTTGGTACTTCTGCATATTTCGCAAACTCCATCGAATAACTAGCTCGTCCCTGCGATGCAGATCGCAATGCAGTTGCATAACCGAACATTTCAGCCAATGGAACTTCCGCACGAATGATTTTTCCCACAGGAGCCTCATCCATACCCTGAACAATGCCACGACGGCGATTCAAATCACCCATAACATCACCCATATTCTCTTCTGGCGATACTACTTCAACTTTCATTACAGGCTCTAACAGCATCGGCTCAGCGTTAATAACACCTTCTCTAACCGCCATGGAACCTGCAACCTTAAATGACATCTCGCTCGAGTCAACATCGTGAAACGAACCATCGTACAAAGTAACTTTAATATCTACAACAGGACAACCTGCCAAAACACCATTTTGCAATTGCTCTTGAATTCCCTTATTAACTGCAGGAATAAACTCCTTAGGAATGGAACCGCCCACAATTGCATCTTCAAACACATAACCAGAACCTTCTTGCATCGGTTCTAGCTTAATCTTTACATGGCCATAATGGCCTTTACCTCCAGACTGACGCACAAACTTACCCTCTGCATCAACCTCTTTAGCAATACACTCTCGATAAGAAACCTGTGGAGCGCCCACATTAGCATCCACATTAAATTCACGTTTCATTCGATCAACAATAATATCAAGATGCAATTCGCCCATGCCTGATATTATCGTTTGACCCGTTTCTTCTTCAGTATGCACTCTAAACGACGGATCTTCCTGAGCGAGTTTAGCCAATGCAACAGACATCTTTTCTTGATCTGCTGTTGTTTTTGGCTCAACTGCCACCGAAATAACTGGCTCCGGAAAATCCATCCGTTCTAAAGTTATCGGATGAGCTTTCTCACACAGTGTATCTCCTGTGGTTACATCTTTAAGGCCAACCGCAGCAGCAATATCGCCAGCATGAACCTCTTTTATTTCTTCTCGCGAATTGGAGTGCATTTGCAAAATACGTCCAATTCTCTCACGTGTACCTTTAAGCGGGTTAAGTACCATATCTCCCGTCTTTAATACACCCGAATAAACACGAAAGAAGGTCAAAGTACCAACAAAAGGATCTGTAGCAATTTTAAATGCTAAAGATGCAAAGGGCTCATCATCTGAAGCTTTACGCTCCGCTTCCTTGCCTTCTTCGGATCCATCATCAACAATACCTTTAATAGCCGGCACATCTTTTGGGGATGGCATATAGCGTACGATAGCATCCAGCATCGCCTGTACACCTTTATTCTTAAAGGCTGAGCCACACATCGTAGGTATAATTTCACCTGCAAGTGTCCGGATACGCAAACCTTGATGAATTTGATCTTCACTAAGACTACCCTCACCAAGATAAATATCCATTAATTCTTCATTAGCTTCAGCAGCAGCCTCAACCAATAATTCGCGCCACTTTTCCGCCCCAACCATCAAATTTTCTGGGATATCTTCGAGGCTGTAAGTCAGCCCCATATCTTCTTCATTCCAGTTGATCGACTTCATCCGAACAAGATCAACAACACCCTTAAAACCCTCTTCAGCACCAATCGGCAACTGCAAAGGTACGGGATTAGCTCCCAGTCGATCTCTTAACTGATCAACAACTCGCAAAAAATCAGCACCAACGCGATCCATTTTATTAACAAAGGCAATACGTGGTACTTTATATTTATTGGCTTGTCGCCATACTGTTTCTGACTGCGGTTCAACACCGCCGACCGCACAAAAAACTGCAACAGCTCCATCCAAAACCCTTAGTGAGCGCTCTACTTCAATTGTAAAGTCAACATGCCCAGGAGTGTCGATGATATTTATTCTGTGATCACTAAACTGCTTTTCCATACCCGACCAAAAACAGGTTGTAGCAGCAGAGGTAATAGTGATCCCTCTTTCTTGCTCTTGCTCCATCCAATCCATGGTCGCAGCGCCGTCATGCACCTCACCAATTTTATGAGATACCCCGGTATAGAACAAAACTCTCTCTGTCGTGGTCGTTTTACCTGCATCAATATGCGCCATAATGCCGACATTGCGATATTGATCAAGAGGTGTTGAACGAGCCACTTTATTTACCTTATAAAAACACCCTGTCGGAAAACCAACAATGAGTTACTAATTCAGATACTACCAACGGAAATGTGCAAATGCTTTATTTGCATCAGCCATTCTATGCGTATCTTCACGTTTCTTCACAGCAGAACCTCTTTTCTCTGCAGCATCCATCAATTCACCAGCCAACTTTAAAGCCATTGATTTTTCACCACGTTTACGTGCAGCATCAACCAGCCATCTCATGGCCAGTGCATTCTGACGAGAAGCACGAACTTCTACTGGCACCTGGTAAGTTGCACCACCAACACGACGAGATTTAACTTCAACAGAAGGGCGAACATTCTCCAACGCAGCATCCAGAACCTCCATGCCATCATTGCCCTTTTTAGAGGCAATCTGATCCAATGCAACATATACAACTTTTTCAGCAATAGACTTTTTGCCATCTTTCATAATGGTGTTAATAAACTTGGCCAAAAGCTGACTACCAAATTTAGGGTCAGGCAATATAATGCGCTTGGGGACTTCTCTTCTTCTGGGCATAAAAAACTCGCTACTTTAATGTGTTTACTATTATTCAACAATCCACTGACATTTAGTCAGCAGATACAAAATTCAATACTCTATGACTTAGGACGCTTGGCTCCATATTTCGAACGCCCTTGTCTACGTGCCTGAACGCCCTGGGTATCCAGTGAGCCACGCACAACGTGATAGCGGACACCAGGCAAATCTTTAACACGACCACCACGGATCAGTACCACCGAGTGTTCTTGTAAGTTATGGCCTTCACCACCAATGTAGCTACTCACTTCAAAACCATTAGTTAAACGCACACGTGCAACTTTACGCATCGCTGAATTCGGTTTTTTTGGCGTGGTCGTATATACCCTGGTACATACACCACGGCGTTGAGGACATGCTTCCAAAGCTGGAACATTACTCTTTTCCATCTTGCGCTTTCGAGGTTTGCGCACCAACTGATTAACAGTAGACATTAAATCTATTTCTCCAACTTTTATATTTTCTAAAGCTCAAACCCAAAGGCCCAAATCTCAGAAAGGTAAATTACCGTCTCAACGATAAAGGCGGCGAATTCTATTACTGCAATGCGGCCATGTCAAGACAGGATTCTATTTTTTAAAAAGAGCAACCACACAAGTGATCATTTTCTTCAGATATATCACAGCCGCAACCTACTTAATTGCTAAAAACATGCCAAAAAGTAGAGGGTGTCTTTTTTAAGTATCTATTTTCAATGCTTACTCTCCAGTAACAACTGTTTCTGTCGAGTCAGCTTCCTTGGCATCTTCAATCGGCAGTTCTGCCATTAAAGATGAAAGCTGCTGCTGTAACGCTTCTTGCTTTTTACGGCGCGCTAAATGATGCGTGAGACCAGTACCTGCAGGAATCAAGCGACCCACAATGACATTCTCTTTCAAGCCACGCAAATCATCTCGAGCTCCTTTGACAGAAGCCTCCGTTAATACACGCGTAGTTTCCTGGAATGATGCCGCAGAAATGAATGAATCTGTCACCAAAGATGCCTTGGTAATACCTAACAAAACTCGATCATATATTGCCGGAAGCTTACCTTCGGCAACAAACTTCTCATTCTGTTTGTCAATTTCCCAATAATCAAGCTGCTCGCCTTTAAGCATACGAGTGTCACCTGAATGAGTGATAACAGCTTTTCTCATCATTTGATGTGAAATGATCTCAACATGCTTATCGTTAATTCTAACACCTTGCAGACGATATACCTCCTGAACCTCTTTCACCAAATGCTCAGCGAGAGCAACAGGACCTAATAAGCGCAAAATATCGTGTGAGCTAGGCTCACCATCAGCGATCATTTCACCTTTAGCTACCTTTTCTCCTTCAAACACATCCAGATTACGCCATTTAGGAATAAGCAATTCATAATGCTCACCTTTATCAGGAGTTATTACTAAACGCTTTTTACCTTTAGTCTCCTTGCCCCATGAGAACGTTCCTGAAATCTCTGCCAGAATTGCCGGTTGTTTTGGCTTTCTAGCCTCGAACATATCAGCAACTCGAGGCAGACCACCTGTAATATCACGAGTCTTGGATGATTCTTGAGTCAAACGTGCCAATACATCACCAACTTCTACTTTTACACCATTGGTCAAACCAACGACTGCACCACCAGCAAGTGGATATTGAACAGGAATTTCAGTATTCTCAAAGAATAATGAATTACCCTTATCATCAAGCAAGCGAATCATTGGATTCAAGTCTTTTGAACCAGCACCACGAGATGCTGGATCTGTGATTATGGTAGAACTAAGTCCAGTTATCTCATCTATATGAGTATTGATCGTAGAACCATCAACAAAATCAACAAAGTCAACCGTACCTGCCACTTCTGTAACAATAGGATGTGTATGCGGATCCCACGTTGCAACTTCTTGCCCCATAATCACTGAGTCATTGTCTTTAATAGTGACGATGGCACCATAAGGGAGCTTATAGCGTTCTTTCTCACGTCCCTGGTCATCTATTACACTAATCACACCAGAACGTGATACCGTTACGAGGTTTCCATCCTTGTTTACAACTGTTTTAACATTAGATAAGCGAGCAATACCTACTGATTTTACCAATATATTATTGTCTGCAGCCGCTCTACTCGCAGCCCCACCAATGTGGAAAGTACGCATTGTTAACTGTGTACCAGGCTCGCCAATAGATTGAGCAGCAATAACGCCTACCGCCTCACCCATATTAACCAGATGACCACGACCCAAGTCACGTCCATAACATTGCGCACATACGCCCTTCTTAAGTGCACAAGTAATTGCTGAACGTACCTTAATTTCATCAACGCCCAATTCATCTAGTTTCGAAATCCACTCTTCATCCAATAAAGTTTTCGCAGGTATAACCAACTCACCTTTATGATTAAGAACATCTACTGCAGCAACACGACCTAATACACGTTCACCTAATGGCTCAACAACATCACCGCCTTCAATGATTGGCCTCATAGTAAGACCGTCTTCGGTACCACAATCATCCAACGTAACAACCATATCCTGAGATACATCAACTAGACGTCGCGTTAAATAACCCGAGTTAGCTGTCTTTAATGCCGTATCAGCTAAACCTTTACGTGCACCGTGAGTGGAGATAAAGTATTGCAATACGTTCAAACCTTCACGGAAGTTTGATGTAATCGGAGTCTCGATGATTGAGCCATCTGGCTTAGCCATCAAGCCTCGCATACCAGCCAACTGACGTATTTGCGCAGCAGATCCACGAGCACCAGAATCAGCCATCATATAAATAGAGTTAAAGGAATCCTGCCAAACAGTTTTGCCCTCCGCATCAACCACTTCTTCTTTCCCCATACCATCCATCATCGCCTTAGCAACTTGCTCATTGGTCCGAGCCCAGATATCAACCACTTTGTTATAACGCTCACCTTGCGTTACCAAACCAGATGAATATTGATCTTCAATTTCTTTCACATCATCTTCAGAGCGACCAATTATATCTGCCTTCTCCTTAGGTATTACCATGTCATCCGCGCAGAATGATACACCAGATAATGTTGCATATTTATAACCTGTATACATCAACTGGTCAGCTAGGATAACCGTATCTTTAAGGCCTACTCTTCTATAGCCCTCATTGATTAAGTTAGAGATATTCTTTTTCTTCATAACACAGTTGATTTTTGAAAAAGGAATACCTGCGGGTAACACTTCCGATAAAATCGCACGTCCGACTGTAGTCTCTTCACGACGAGTAGTTACTACTAACTCACCATTATCATCATACTCACTATCGGTAATGCGTACTTGAACTTTAGCGTGCAAGGAAACCATATCCATCTCATAGGCGCGTTTAGCTTCTTTTGCATCAGCGAAGATCATTCCTTCGCCTTTAGCATTGGTACTTTCACGAGTCATATAATAAAGACCCAAAACAATATCCTGAGAAGGTACGATAATTGGTTCACCATTCGCAGGAGACAGGACATTATTAGTTGCCATCATCAACACACGAGCTTCAGTTTGTGCCTCGATTGACAAAGGCACATGAACAGCCATTTGATCACCATCAAAGTCAGCATTAAACGCAGAACATACTAACGGGTGAAGTTGAATCGCCTTGCCTTCTATTAGAACAGGCTCAAATGCTTGAATACCTAATCTATGAAGTGTTGGCGCACGATTTAGTAGAATTGGATGCTGACGAATAATCTCTGCCAGGATATCCCAAACCTCTGGAGTCTCCCTTTCAACAAGTTTTTTAGCCGCTTTAATTGTTGTAGCTAAACCACGTCGCTGCAATTTACCAAATATAAATGGCTTAAATAATTCAAGTGCCATTTTCTTGGGCAAACCACATTGATGCAGTCTTAAAGACGGACCAACTACAATTACTGAACGACCAGAATAGTCAACTCGCTTACCCAAAAGATTCTGACGGAAACGACCCTGCTTACCTTTAATCATGTCTGCCAAAGACTTTAATTGTCTTCGATTTGATCCTGTTATAGCGCGGCCTCTACGACCATTATCAAGCAGCGCATCGACAGACTCTTGAAGCATACGCTTTTCATTTCGTACAATAATATCTGGGGCATTTAAATCCAATAGACGCCGTAAACGATTATTACGATTGATTACACGGCGATATAAATCATTAAGATCGGAAGTTGCAAAACGGCCACCTTCTAATGGTACTAATGGCCGTAAATCAGGCGGCAATACCGGCAAAATTGTCATTATCATCCAGTCTGGTTTATTTCCAGATCCAAGGAATGATTCCATCAGCTTCATACGCTTACTGATACGCTTTAATTTAGTCTCAGATTTGGTTGAATCAGCCTGTTCGTTTAAGTCTTCTATTGCTTCCGGGATATTAACCGTTCTTAACATCTTAAGTACGGCCTCTGCACCCATGCCTGCATCGAACTCATCGCCAAACTCTTCTACTGCTTCTAAATAGGCTTCATCACTAAGCAATTGACCACGCTCTAATGTCGTCATACCAGGCTCTACAACAACGAAAGCTTCAAAATACAAAACGCGCTCAATATCCCGCAAAGTCATATCCAGGAACAACCCTATTCTTGATGGCAATGACTTTAAAAACCAAATGTGAGCTACAGGACAAGCTAAATCAATATGCCCCATGCGATCCCGGCGCACTTTTGTATTGGTAACTTCTACACCACACTTTTCACAAACAACACCGCGGTGTTTTAAGCGTTTATACTTACCACAAAGACACTCATAATCTTTGACAGGGCCAAAAATCTTGGCACAAAATAAACCATCTCTTTCTGGTTTAAATGTACGATAGTTTATTGTTTCTGGTTTCTTTACTTCACCGTATGACCAGGAACGTATAACTTCAGGTGATGCTAAACCGATTCGAATCGCATCGAACTCTTCTGTATCTGCTTGCTGCTTAAATATATTCAGCAAATCTCCCATACCTTTATTCATCATAACGTCACCTATTTACTATCTTTTTCAAGTTCAATATTGAGAGCCAAAGAGCGAATCTCTTTCATCAACACATTAAAGGATTCTGGCATACCAGCTTCCATATGAAGATTCCCATCAACAATGTTTTTATACATTTTGTTTCTGCCTTGCACATCGTCAGACTTAACTGTTAGCACTTCCTGCAGAGTATAAGCCGCACCATAAGCTTCAAGCGCCCAAACTTCCATCTCACCAAATCGCTGACCACCAAACATCGCTTTACCACCTAACGGCTGTTGAGTCACAAGACTATATGGGCCAGTTGAACGCGCATGCATTTTATCGTCCACCAAATGGTTCAGCTTCAACATATGCATATAACCGACCGTAATCTTTCTCTCGAAAGCTTTACCAGTGCGCCCATCATATAAAGTTGTTTGGCCACTTTCTGGCAAATCAGCCAACTTGAGCATGTTTTTAATTTCGCTTTCCGCAGCACCATCAAATACCTGTGTCGCCATTGGTACACCGCGACGGAGGTTACCCGCCATCTCAAGCACCTCTTCATTAGTCATCTCACTGATATTACCTTGCTCAGGATTACCATCTGTGCTGTAAATCTCAGTTAAAAACTTTCTGATCTCTTCGATTTTAGCCTGTGCATCAATCATCTTACCTATCTTTGCACCAAGTCCTTTAGCAGCCCAACCAAGATGCATCTCAAGTACCTGACCAACATTCATTCGAGAAGGAACACCAAGCGGATTAAGTGCAATATCTACAGGATCTCCATTTTCATCGTAAGGCATATCTTCTACTGGAACAATACGAGAAACTACACCCTTGTTTCCATGACGACCCGCCATCTTGTCACCAGGCTGCATCCGGCGTCTAACAGCAACATATACTTTTACAACCTTTAAAACACCCGGAGCAAGATCATCGCCTGCCGTTATTTTATCTTTTTGCTTTTGAAGTCGCTCTTCATAGTACTTCTTCTGCTCTTCCAATAGAACGGCCAGTTTCTCCAGTTGAGTATTAGTGTCATCATTGCGCATTCGCAATGAAAACCAATCTTTTTTATCTAGATCTGTCAAATAAGCTCTAGTTGCTTTAGCACCAGCAGAAATACCAGCAGGCCCACCATCAACAACTTTATTTAAGACTAATTTCTCAACACGTGCATACACGTCTTCTTCGAAAACTAATAACTCATCACGAAGATCATTTCGGACTTTAGATAAAGCCTCTTCTTCAAGTGAAATTGCACGAGCATCCTTTTCCACACCATCACGGGTAAACACACGAACATCAATGACTGTGCCAAACATGCTAGATTTAACTCGAGAAGAAGTATCTTTAACATCAGATGCCTTCTCACCAAAAATCGCACGTAGTAGCTTTTCCTCTGGGGTCAACTGAGTTTCGCCCTTAGGTGTAACCTTACCGACCAGGATATCTCCCGGCTTAACTTCTGCACCAACATGTACAATTCCAGACTCATCCAATTTTGAGAGTAAATGCTCACTTACGTTAGGAATATCTGCCGTAATTTCTTCTGCTCCAAGCTTAGTATCACGAGCGAGACAAGTTACTTCTTCAATATGTATTGAGGTAAAGCGATCCTCTTCGATAACTCGCTCAGAGACTAAAATAGAATCCTCGAAGTTATAACCATTCCAAGGCATAAATGCGACTTTAATATTTTGCCCCAATGCCAATTCACCAAGATCTGTAGAAGAACCATCAGCCAATACATCACCACGAGCTACTTGGTCACCAATTTTTACAATTGGTTTTTGGTTGACGCAGGTATTTTGATTTGAGCGCGTATACTTAATTAAATTGTAAATATCAACACCGCCATCATGAGCTTCGTCATCATTTACTCGGATAACAATTCGCGCCGCATCCACAGCAATAATTTCACCACCGCGCTTAGCCACAACAGTAGTCCCAGAGTCAACCGCAACCACACGCTCCATTCCGGTTCCACTAACGGGAGTTTCTGCTCTCAAGCATGGAACAGCTTGTCGTTGCATGTTTGAACCCATCAATGCACGGTTAGCATCATCATGCTCAAGAAAAGGAATCAAAGAAGCCGCCACAGATACAATTTGTTTTGGCGAAACATCCATATATTGGATATCTTCTGGAACCGACATCGCGAATTCATTTTGATAACGACAAGAAATCATATCATTGGTGAATTTATTATTTTTATCTAGTATGGCATTTGCCTGAGCAATAACAAAACGTGACTCTTCAATTGCAGATAAATAATCAATCTCATCCAGGACTTTGCCCTTAACAACTTTTCTATATGGAGTTTCCAGAAAACCGTAGTCATTGGTTTTAGCGAATACAGCCAATGAGTTAATTAATCCAATGTTTGGACCCTCAGGTGTCTCGATCGGACATACACGACCGTAGTGGGTTGGATGCACGTCTCGCACTTCAAAGCCAGCACGTTCGCGCGTCAAACCACCAGGGCCAAGCGCAGAAATACGGCGTTTATGTGTAATTTCTGATAACGGGTTATTTTGATCCATAAACTGTGACAACTGACTCGAACCAAAAAACTCTTTAACCGCAGCTGAAACCGGTTTTGCATTGACCATATCTTGAGGCATCAAACCTTCGCTTTCTGCAACTGTGAGGCGTTCTTTAACTGCACGCTCAACGCGCACCAAGCCAATACGGAAGGCATTTTCAGCCATTTCTCCAACACTTCTGATACGACGATTACCTAAATGATCTATATCATCAATTACCCCAAAGCCATCCCTAATATCTATTAGTGTTTTCAGTACATTCACTATATCTGAATCAGTTTTCCCTGATTCCTTAAGTTCTTTGTATTGGGAGCCAAACTCTTCGACTAATGCCTTTGATGCAGCATCTGATCTATTTGAAAGATAACCAAGATCAAATAAAATTGCTGGGCCAGTCTCAATCGCATACTCAAGCCTACGATTAAACTTCATACGTCCAACACCAGAGAGATCATATCGATCTTCAGAGAAGAAGAGATTGTGGAAAAGGTTCTCAGCAGCTTCTTTTGTTGGTGGCTCACCGGGTCTCATCATGCGATAAATTTCAATCATCGCTTCGAGCTGGGTCTGAGTTGCATCAACATTTAATGTATTTGAGATAAATGGACCGCGATCTAATTCATTGGTGTAAATAACATCAAATTTCTTGATATCATTTCCACGCAAGCTTTCGATAAGCTCTTCAGTTAATTCGCTATTTGCCTCAGCAATAAACTCACCAGTAGACTCATCGATGATATTGTGAGCAACTCTCTTCCCATACATATAATCATCAGGAACCTCAAGCTTTTTGATATTAGCTTTTTCCAGCTCTTTAATATGCTTAGCTGTAATTCGACGCCCAGATTCAACTACCTTTTTACCACCTATGATAATATCAAAAGAAGCTAACTCACCCCTTAATCTTATTGGATCAATAGATAAATGAATTTTCGTTTTTTGTAGAGTTACACCTAGTTTCTCATAGAAACAATCAAGTATCCCTTCTGTTTCCATGCCTAATGCACGAAGAAGAACTGTAGCGGGAAGCTTACGTCGGCGATCTATACGCACAAAAACTGAATCTTTTGGATCAAACTCAAAATCAAGCCATGAACCGCGATAAGGGATTACTCTAGCGTTATGCAGTAATTTTCTTGCGGTATTTGTTTTTCCTTTATCATGATCGAAGAAAACACCCGGAGATCGATGCAACTGTGAAACAATTACACGCTCAGTACCATTGATTACAAAAGTACCTTTCTCAGTCATTAATGGCATTTCACCCAAGTAGACATCTTGTTCTTTTATATCTTTTACAACTTTCGTCTTTTTAGGGGCATCTTTATCGTAAATAACTAAACGCAAAGTAGCACGCAAGGAAGTTGCATAGGTTAAACCACGTTGCTGACACTCACGAACATCGAATACAGGCTCAGCAAGCTTGTAGTCTACATATTCAAGTAAAACGAAGCCCGAATAACTAACTATAGGAAAAACAGATGTAAATGCACCATGTAAACCAGCATCCTTTCTATCAGCAATAGCAACATCTGTCTGTAGATACTGACGATATGACTCAAGTTGAATTGCTAAAAGATAAGGTATATCTAGTACCTGCGGACGTTTACCAAAATCCTTGCGGATGCGTTTTTTCTCAGTGAAAGTCAGAGCCATCTTATTTCCTCTTCTGAAACCAGTTCAGTTTCTAAAAGCAATGCACATTGAGTCGCTATTGCTACAAACCTACAAATATGACCATCAAAAAAAGTCATATCAAAATTTTCTATTAATATTTAAAGACCAGGATAATCATTTGGTCATATCACTAATACATACAATTATCTTGCGATGAATTTAGCGACAAAAGGCCGACAGTGATTATTCACTGTCAGCCTCTTGAATCATGAACGAGCCAAAGACTCTTTCACGCGAAGAAATAACTATTTCAACTCTACTGAAGCACCAGCCTCTTCAAGCTGCTTTTTAATATCTTCAGCTTCAGTCTTAGAAGCACCCTCTTTAACAGTAGCAGGAACGCCTTCTACCATTTCTTTTGCTTCCTTCAAGCCAAGACCAGTGATACCACGAACGGCCTTAATAGCTGAAATTTTGTTATCACCAAAGCTTGTCATTACAACATTAAACTCAGACTGCTCTTCAGCCGCAGCACCGCCAACATCTCCACCAGCCGCAGGCGCGGCAGCAACAGCAGCTGCCGCAGAAACGCCAAACTTTTCTTCCATATCAGAGATCAATTCCACGACCTCCATTACACTCATATTTGATATTGCTTCAAGAATATCATCTTTAGAAACAGCCATTGTATTTCTCCTAAACCTAAATCAGTCGTCGCAAAAAGCGACTAGTAAATAAAAAATAAAAAATAAAATTGTCTAACACAAAACACGCCTAAATTTAGGCGACTTTTGAATCACGGACAGCAGCCACAGTACGAACAAGTTTTCCTGGCACTTCGTTGATTGTACGAGCAAGTTTTTCTACCGGGGCTCTCAAGATACCAGCCAAAATAGCCAGCGCTTGATCACGTGTAGGCAACTTAGCCAAACGATCAATTTCAGAAGCAGCTAAGAGCTGCCCACCAACAGAAAGCATCTTCACTTCCAACTTGTTATGCTCTTTAGCAAAATCCTTCATGACACGAGCCGCAGCACCTGGATCTTCTTGCGAAAATGCCAATACTATCGGACCAACAAAACCATCACTCATACAAGAAAACTCAGTATCAGCAAGGGCAAGTTTCGCCAGATTGTTTTTTACTACTCGCAGATAAACACCACCTTCTCGCGCTTTCACACGCAATTCAGTCATTTCACCTACACTTAATCCGTGGTACTCTGCAGCGACCGCGGAATGAGCCTGTGTAGCCACTGAAGCAACCTCAGAGACAATTTTCTTCTTCTCTGTAAAAGTTAATGCCACAACATCTACCTCTTTTTGTTCGGCAGCTTAAACCACCGTTTAATCAAAACATCTAGTTTAAAATGAAACCAGACATCCTAAAACGACGTGCCCCGAACCAACTGATCCAGGTTACGCCATCTACGCAGGAAATTAAGAATCAATACTTAGAAAATTCTCTCAGCATCGACACGCCTACGGTCTTTGACGACATACAACCAGGTATATCTATCAATTACTTTCTGTCACATGACTCTAAACTCTATTTGAGTCTTTCACATCAACAAAAAGTATATGCACTCAAACTACATGCAAATTCTTTTTACTTTATCTCACTCAATAAGATACTGACGCAGTATCCACACACACACCAGCACCCATGGTACTAGAAACGTGTATTTTCTTTAAATAAACACCCTTCGCAGAAGTTGGCTTAGCTTTAACAAGATCAGAAACTAATGCATTGAGATTTTCTAATAATGCATTACTATCAAATTCCAGCGTGCCTATACGACAATGAATGATTCCAGCTTTATCTGTACGGTAACGTACCTGTCCACCTTTAGCATTTTTGACTGCAGTAGCCACATCAGCACTTACCGTACCAACTTTAGGATTAGGCATAAGTCCGCGCGGGCCCAAAACCTGACCCAACTGACCCACAACACGCATTGCATCAGGACTAGCTATTACTACATCAAAGTCCATATTACCCTTTTTAACTTCTTCAGCTAAATCATCCATACCCACGATATCAGCACCCGCAGCCTTCGCTGCTTCAACGTTATCACCCTGCGTAAAAACAGCGACTCGAACTGTCTTACCGGTACCATTTGGCAAGACAGTAGAACCACGAACAGCTTGATCAGATTTTTTAGGATCAACACCCAAGTTAATACTTACATCAACACTTTGAGTAAATTTAACAGGAGGCAAGTCTTTCAATAAATCAAATGCCTCAACCACTGAATACATATGATCGAAATTCACTTTTTCAGCAATTAATTTCTGACGTTTTGTTAACTTTGCCATTACGCAACACCCTCTGTCTCTATACCCATACTACGCGCACTTCCTGCTATAGTACGAACTGCCGCATCCATATCAGCAGCAGTTAAATCAGGCTCTTTTATTTTTGCAATTTCTTCCAACTGAGCACGAGTCACTTTGCCAACTTTTTTGGTATTAGGAACCGCACTACCACTTTTAATTCCTACTAATTTTTTTAATAGAATTGATGCTGGAGGGGTTTTAGTAACAAAAGTAAAACTTTTGTCGCTATACACCGTAATTACAACCGGTATTGGCATACCTTGCTCAGAATTCTGCGTAGCCGCGTTAAACGCCTTACAAAATTCCATTATATTTAGTCCAGCCTGACCCAGAGCGGGACCAACGGGAGGACTCGGATTTGCCTGACCGGCAGGCACCTGCAACTTGAGATACCTATCAACTTTCTTTGCCATAAATCAATACTCCATGAGTTCAAGCGTTTTTAGCAAGCCACTATAAAGACAACGACCCCCGCAAACTCCTCAATTAAAATTTATCAAGTCTTTTCGACCTGAAAGAATTCAAGCTCAACTGGTGTTGAGCGTCCAAAAATCTGTACTGCTACGCGCATTGTGCTTTTCTCGTAATTAACGTCTTCCACAACACCATTAAAATCATTAAACGGCCCATCATTAACTCGAACCACCTCACCAACTTCAAATAATACTCTTGGCCTAGGTGCGGCAACTCCCTCTTCCATGCGATTCATGATCGCATTAGCCTCTTTTTCTGTTATTGGCGCCGGCCTCTCACTAGTACCACCAATAAAACCTAAAACACGTGGCGTATCTTTTACCAAGTGCCAGCTATCATCATTGAGTTCCATCTCAACCAGGACATAGCCAGGGAAAAATTTTCGAGTACTTTTCTTTTTCTGACCCTCACGCATTTCTACTACTTCTTCGGTCGGAATTAGAATCTCGCCAAAAAGATCTTCTAAGCCGAAACGCGCAATACGCTCCTTAAGCGCCTCTTTAACTCGCATCTCGTAATTTGAATAAGCATGAACCACGAACCATTGCTTGGACATACTAACCACCCACCGACAATAATGTTTTCACACCTGCTCCCAGCAACATATCAACAAACCATAAAAATATTGCCAAAATAACAACCAAGATAAATACCATCAAAGTAGTCTGCATAGTTTCAGCTCGAGTCGGCCAAACCATTTTGCGAACCTCAGAACGAGATAACCCCAAAAATGCTATCAAACTCTTACCCTTATAGGTAGTAGCAGATATTCCTACCGCAACACCTACCGCAGCCAATATACCGAGCACACGATAAAGCAAAGGCTCTTGTGAAAAATAATAAAACCCCACAATTCCGGCAAATAGGACCAACAAAGCCAACAATAGCTTTATGGTATCAAATACTGAACCTTGCGCTTCTGAGTTAGTTGCCATACTTTGATTTATTCGGCATATCTCAGCCTATCCATGTCTAGAGTACTTTTCACTTATCCTTTTTATATTTATATTTCAGAAATGGCAGGCCAGGAGGGAATCGAACCCCCAACCTACGGTTTTGGAGACCGTCGCTCTGCCAATTGAGCTACTGGCCTAGTTCACAAATAATATTAAAAACCAGGTTTCTGAAACAACAAAAGAACGAAGAACAATTACTCAGTAATCACCCTTCGCTCTCTAAAAGGACGCGGAAGTATAACAGAAAGATTTGATTACTCAATCTAATCCGCAATCTAATTTATTCGATAATTTTAGCAACAACACCGGCACCAACAGTTCGGCCACCTTCACGAATCGCGAAACGCAAACCATCACTCATTGCTATCGGGTTAATCAGTGTTACCGTCATCTTGACGTTATCACCTGGCATAACCATTTCTGTTCCTTCCGGAAGATCACAGGCACCTGTTACATCAGTGGTTCTAAAGTAGAACTGTGGACGGTAACCGTCGAAGAATGGTGTATGACGACCACCCTCATCTTTTGATAAAACATACACTTCTGCTTCAAATTTTGTATGCGGCGTTATTGAACCCGGCTTACATAAAACCTGGCCACGTTCCACATCTTCACGCTTGGTTCCACGAAGAAGCACACCAACGTTATCACCTGCCTGACCTCGGTCAAGTAACTTGCGAAACATCTCAACACCGGTACAGGTTGTGGTTGTCGTTGGTCTGATACCAACGATTTCGATGTTGTCGCCAACATTTACTACACCGCGCTCAATTCTGCCTGTTACTACTGTTCCACGACCAGATATAGAGAATACATCTTCTACTGGCATTAAGTAGTCACCATCAATTGCACGCTCTGGCTCGGGAATATAGGTGTCCAATGCCGCAACAAGTTCTACGATCTTCTCTACGTATGCCGGATCACCCTCTAACGCCTTAAGTGCAGAGCCTGTGATGATTGGCGTATCGTCACCCGGGAATTCGTACATGTCTAATAACTCACGCACTTCCATCTCAACCAACTCCAGCAGTTCTTCATCATCTACCATGTCAGCTTTATTCAGGAATACTACAATATAAGGTACACCAACCTGACGAGATAATAAGATATGCTCACGTGTTTGTGGCATCGGACCGTCTGCCGCCGATACCACCAGGATAGCGCCGTCCATTTGTGCCGCACCCGTGATCATGTTCTTTACATAGTCAGCGTGACCTGGACAGTCTACGTGTGCGTAATGACGTGCTTCTGATTCATACTCAACGTGTGAGGTCGAAATGGTTATACCACGCGCTTTTTCTTCTGGCGCATTATCAATTTCGTCAAATGCTTTTACTTCACCACCCATCTTTTCTGCCATGACCTTCGTCAATGCTGCAGTCAGCGTGGTTTTACCATGGTCTACGTGACCGATTGTGCCCACGTTTACATGGGGCTTATTACGCTCAAATTTTTCCTTGGACATGATGAGTACCCTTTATCAATATACAAAAATGTTAAAAAAAATACTGCCATCTATATACAATTTCAATAAGCCTGTATAAACACAACAGCTAAATTATTGGAGCTCATAACCGGAGTTGAACCGGTGACCTCGTCCTTACCAAGGACGCGCTCTACCAACTGAGCTATATGAGCACATAAGCGATCAATGCACCCACGCAACCCAAAAATGGAGCGGATGGCGGGAATCGAACCCGCAGCTTCAGCTTGGAAGGCTGAGGTATTACCACTATACGACATCCGCGTCGCTATAATAAACTTTAGATGACACTAGAAAAATTGACATCTAAAATCGTAACTTAAAATGGTGGAGGGGGACGGATTCGAACCATCGAAGCTTACGCGTCAGATTTACAATCTGATCCCTTTGGCCGCTCGGGAACCCCTCCAAAATTAAGCGGGCAATTCTGAGGCATAGCCAAGGTAGTGTCAACCATCAAAACATATAAATTTAACAGCTTTAACTCGATTATTTAAGGATTACCTACTACTATCCTGATATTTCCAAATAGCGGCAAAATGGCTATATGAAATTGACTGATTTGACAGTTCAAGCACACTGAACACAAACCGTTTAAGTTTTTTCTGACATGAACATGATACAAACACTTAATTAATCTCACATTACAATTTACAAGATAATTTAAGCACTTCTCGCCTAAAAGGCGATGCCAGGGCTTAGTGAATTGTTGGCGATTGTTTATTCATTCATTTTCAAACGTTATATTATTCTTGCTTCTCATATAATAAATCCCAAACACCATGCCCCAGCTTCAAGCCCCGCGTTTCAAATTTTGTGGTTGGGCGTGTATCGGGTTTTAGAGAGTACGGAGCTGTTGATGCTGGCGCCAATGATTTAAAGTCGTCCGACGCATCCATAACTTCTACCATATGTATTGCATAGTCTTCCCAATCTGTTGCCAAATGAAAAACTCCCCCAACTTTTAATCGCGAGGCAATAAGGCTCACAAAATCATTTTGAACAATACGGCGTTTATTGTGACGCTTTTTATGCCATGGATCAGGAAAGAACAATTGCACTGTATTCAATGATTTTTCAGGAATTCTATTTTTGATGATCTCAACCGCATCATCGTCCATGACTCTTAGATTAGTGAGGTTTTTTTCTTCAATTAAATGCAAAAGACGCCCGACACCGGGGCGATGAACCTCAATGCCAATAAAGTTTTTCTCAGGTGCCGCTTCAGCCATGGTTGCCAGTGAGACACCATCACCAAAACCAATCTCTAGTGTTAAGGGTGATTTCTGCCTAAATAAGGCATCAATTTCCAGCACTGTATTTGCGCGTTCGATTCCATAAATTGGCCACAAGCGCTCAAGTGCATCATCCTGCCCTTTTGTGAGTCGTCCTTGCCTTAATACAAAACTTCGCACTGGGCGCATAAATTTATCAGTCACATTCGCCTCATTTCTTTATATTATGATTAAGTGACTAAAATCTAATAATAAAAGACACCCCCACACTTTTTGACCTGTTTTCGATTTATTTATAATAAACATCAGCCAGAAATCGCTTGCATGAAGTCACCAAACTTCTGCGCCAGTTCTGGAGATCGCAGCTCGCTCCGCATCACATCCAGAATAAGGTCCCGCATTCCAGGAATCATAATCAAATCAGCCAATATCGCATTGAATGCTACGTCATCCTGTTGTGCTAGTTTTTCTACAAAAACTGGTAATAGTGTTTTATCTTTTAAGTCACTCCATGAACGACCCGAAATTGCCGCGAGAACCTCAATTTCAAATCCTAATGGAGACTCTAAAACCTGCAATAAAGTCGCCGTTTTTAATTCACTCAAAGGAGATGATGAGATTGCACGTATTAAAGCAGAAATCAACGCAACATTATTATTAGCATTTATTTCTATCTGTAAGCGTGCCAGCAAAGCATCAAACAAAGCTTCACCAAACACGACATTCTCCAAAGCCTGGGAATAGCTCTGCAATGGCGTAGTTGGCATCGCTCCAACAGCACCTGCCAACAAAGCTCCGTTATTTTCATTATGCAAACGTGCAACAACATCTGCGACCCCCTGCAAACCTAAAAATTGCCACTGCTCAAGACCAGGACCACCATCACCTTTTGCCAATAAATATTCATGCGCATAATGATAATGTTGCGAAGGCTGCTGATTTAGCATCACCGTTGCCAGCGCATGAAATATCGCTAGGTGATTTTCACGCGGTTTAAATGCAAAAGGCGATTCTGCAAGATCATCCTGGGATGAGACCCCTGATTGTTGGGCCTGAATGTTCTTACCCGTTTGTTCCAATAGATCGATCAAAAAAGCATCACGAGAAGACTGCTTTAAATAGCCCAATTCATCAATAGGAAATTGTAAAAACCAGATAACTGCTTCGTCTTCCCTGTTCTCAGGCCAAAACAATAAAGCTAACCAGGCTTTTTGTTGAAAAGGATAAGGATAAAACTCCTGCTGAGATTCAATCTGCTTAAACAAGTCACTCGGTATTTCACAAACCTTACGTCCCATATCAAAAACGCGATACTGAAACTCTTCTGTTTGTAGAAAATGACTGATGCTGTCAAACTTTTGTGTTGTTTTTTGCATTGTTTTTTAGCATTTCTCAGGATGGGAAAAATCGGGCATAATCGCACATCTTATAAGGAAGCTTCAACTATGATTTCTAATTCAAACTATGTCTTATTATAAAAACCATGTTTTTGTTTGTACCAACCATCGCGAAGATGGCAGCCAATGTTGTGCGCAATACAATGCTCAGGAAATGCGCGATTATATGAAAAAACGTAGTAAAGAGTTAGGGCTAGTCAGTTGTGGCGAGGTGCGGGTTAATTCCGCAGGCTGCCTAAACCGCTGCAAACAAGGCCCGGTGATGGTCATATATCCTGATGAGACCTGGTATACCTTTCTGGACAAAGATGATATTGACGAGATAATCGAAGAGCATTTAATTAAAGGAAATAAGGTAGAGCGTTTACTTATCGATTCCAACTCTCCTTGCTAAATAAACTTGCCTATAATAATGCTTTACGAAAAACTTAAACTCTATGCTGAGTTAATACGTTTAAACCGCCCTATTGGCATTTATCTTTTGCTATGGCCAACCTTGTGGGCATTATGGTTTGCCGCAGAAGGTCTTCCAGATTTAAAAATACTGACTATTTTCAGTCTGGGCGTATTTCTAATGCGCTCTGCGGGTTGTGCAATAAATGACTATGCCGACCGCGATTTTGATTTGCATGTTGCACGCACCAAAAACCGTCCACTAACCAGCGGTAAAATCAGTACGAAAGAAGCCCTTGGTGTATTTACCGTGTTAGTACTGGTGGCTTTTGTTTTGGTATTACAACTCAATATAAACACTATATTATTGTCAATTGTCGCCGTGCTACTCGCTGCCAGTTACCCTTTCATGAAGCGCCACCATTATTTTCCCCAAGTACATTTAGGTGCCGCTTTTGCCTGGGCAATTCCAATGTCTTATACCGCAATATCAGGAAATATCCCTCCTATAGAAGCCTGGCTGTTATTTGTCGCTGCATTACTCTGGACAACGGCCTATGACACCCAATACGGCATGGTAGATATCGAAGATGATCTTAAAATCGGCGTTAAATCGACTGCTATTTTATTTGGCCAATATGACAACGTCATTATTGGCGTACTGCAATTACTCGCTTTAATCCTGATAACTATTGTTGGGATATTAGCGGGGCGAGATGTTTTCTTTTATTTAAGCGTACTTATTGCATCTGCTTTCGTTATACACCAACAACGGCTGACCAAAAACAGAACCCCCGAAAAATGCCTGCAGGCGTTTTTAAATAACAACTGGTTTGGACTGACAATCTTCATCGGTATTGCACTTGATTTTGCTCTTAATCCAAGCATCTAATCTTACAATGTATTATTTTGACTGGTTGATTTTGTCAATATCAAGTAATATCGCCCCCACTTTAAAGACTCAGGATTGCGCATGACAACAGAAAGACAAAGCTCCTATAGCTACGAAGAACTTATAAAAAGCGGCAAAGGCAAATTATTTGGCAAAGACAACGCCCGCCTACCCGCACCACCTATGTTGATGGCAGATCGAATTATTGAAATCAATTCTGATGGTGGTGAATTTGGCAAAGGCCAAATAATCGCTGAGTTGGATATCAACCCTGATTTATGGTTTTTTGGTTGTCATTTTGAAGGCGACCCAGTAATGCCTGGCTGTTTAGGTCTTGATGCGATGTGGCAATTAGTTGGTTTCTTCCTCTGTTGGTCAGGTAGCCCTGGTCGTGGACGCGCCTTAGGTTCTGGAGAAGTGAAGTTCTTTGGGCAAGTTTTACCGTCTGCAAAAAAAGTTACGTACAAGATTGAGATGACTCGCGTCATTCAACGTAAACTTGTGATGGGTGTTGCCAATGCGGTGATGGAAGTTGATGGCAAAGAAATCTATTCAGCGAAAGATTTAAAAGTAGGACT